>JAIMAY010000032.1 GCA_023511725.1 Alicyclobacillus sp. | reverse complement strand
CCGCGCACAACCAGCGTGATCTCCAGTTCCTTCTCACGCAGCACCTGCGGGCCCATGCGTTTCAAAAGCCGCGGCACACCCTCGACGCAGACGATGATGATGAACAGTCCCACCACCGCGTCCGCGTAGAAACCCGCGCCCACGGCAATCCCAAGACCCGCAGATGCCCACACCATCGCCGCGGTGGTGAGCCCGGAGATGACCTCGTTGTTTTTCCGCAGGATCACGCCCGCACCCAGAAAGCCGATACCGCTCACAATCTGCGCGGCCAGGCGCATCGGGTCATAGCGGAGCGATCCCGTCACAGGCCCGGACACCAGCGCCGAGTCGATGGACACGATGGTGAGCAGGCAACTGGTGACGGAGATCACCAGGCACGTCTTGAGCCCGAGCGGTTTCCGCTTCATCTCTCGCTCGAGCCCGAGCAGGATGCCCAGCAGGGCGGCCACCAGCAGTTTGATCAGATCGGTGTGCGACATCGCCCGCGCCTCCCTGCCGCACGCCTCGCCGCAAGCTCAGCGGCCGCGGAACTGCGGCGCGCGCTTTTCGAGGAATGCCTGCACGCCCTCGCGGTGGTCATCCGTCCTCCCCGCTTCCGCCTGGAGCCGTGCCTCCAGCTCCAGAGCATCTGACAGGGGGAGGTTGAGGCCCGCGTAATGAGCGCGTTTGATCAAGCCGATGGCGCGCGTGGGCAGCGATGCCAATTTCTCAGCGACGGCGAGCGCCTCCGTCTGCAGTTGATCCGCTGGCACCACGCGGTTCACGAGCCCGATGCGCTCCGCCTCCTGGGCCGTCACGCGCTCGCCCAGCATGGCGAGCTCCATCGCCTTGCCAAGCCCCACCAGCCGCGGCAGAAACCAGGTGCCGCCGGAGTCGGGGATGAGGCCGATGTTGACAAACGCCTGCACGAACCAAGCCGTGTCCGCGGCGATGCGAAGGTCACACGCCAGCGCCAGACTCACCCCGGCGCCCGCCGCGACGCCGTTGACGGCGCATACGATGGGCTTTTCGAGGCCCGTCATCGCCTTGATCAGGGGATTGTAGGTCTGACGGATGATCTCTCCGTAATCCGCACCAGGGCCGCCGCCCATGGCGAGATCCTGGCCTGCGCAGAAGCCCCGTCCTTCGCCCGTGAGCAGGACGGCGCGGATCTCGTCATCCTGGGCCGCTGCTTCGACGGCTTCGCGGAGCTCGCCCAGCATCCCCGCCGTCAATGCGTTCAGCTTCTCCGGCCGATTCAGCTTCAGCACCAGCACGGCGCCGCGCCGCTCGGCTAGGATGGTTTCGTACATGTCATCGTCTCCTCTCCAGATTCCATGTCACTCGCCGCGAAACACCGGTTTCCGCTTTTCCGCGAAGGCCGCCAGCGCTTCCAATCGATCCTGCGTCGGCAGCACCATCTCATACGCCTGATCCTCAAGCGCCAGTCCGGTGTGCAAATCCACTTCAAGCCCCTTGTTAATGGCCCACTTGGCCGCCCGTACCGCCACAGGGCCGTTGGCCGCGATGGCCGCTGCCATCTCGCGCGCGATACGCAGAGCGTCGTCCAGGTCCTGGCCGATCTCGGTCAACAACCCAATCTCCAGCGCCTTCGTCGCATCCAGCCTCGCGGCGGTGAAGATAAGGCGCTTCGCCCACATCGGGCCAACCAATCGGGGCAGACGCTGCGTGCCACCTGCGCCGGGGACGATGGCCAGCGACGTCTCGGTCAACCCCATTCGCGCATCGGCCGTGGCGATGCGCAGATCGCAGGCCAGGGCCAGCTCCAATCCTCCACCGAACGCAAAACCGTGCAACACGGCCAGCGTCGGCTGCGGCAGCTCAGCCACCTTTTGAAAGACGAGCCGCGTTTTGCGCACATTGCGCCGTACCTCGTCCGGCCCCAGGCCCCGCCGTTCCTTCAGATCCGCACCAGCGCAGAAGCCGCGTCCCTCGCCGCGAAACAGCACCACCCGGACATCCCTGCGAGACGCCAGTTCATCCACCGTTCGCTCGAGCGCCGTGAGCAGGTCGTAATTCAGTGCATTCATCGCATCCGGTCGGTTCAACACCACCTCGGCCACGCCGTCCTGCGTGTGGAGAACCACCGGTGCTTGCTCATTGGACGCCACTCGTCTCCCTCCCCGTACCGTCCGTACTGTCAGAGTAGCATGATGCTTAGGACTCGCGCCAGCCCCTCGCCATCAGCGCCTCATCCAGCGCCTGCGTATATACCGCCAGATCCCCGGCAGAAAATAACACCAGCCTGACCTCCTCGAGCGACGTTTGCTGCAATTCATCGAGGATGGCTTCCACGGCGATAGGTGCCGCCCACGTCACCGGGCAACCGAACGCGCCGGTCGAGATGGATGGAAACGCCACGGTGCGTAGTCCGTGCTGGGCCGCCAGGCGTATGCAGCGCCGATACGCCTCGGCCAGGTAGTGATCCTCCGGGATGTCCTTGCCCCAGATGGGCCCCACCACATGAATGACATGGCGAGCAGGCAACCGATAACCGAGGGTGATCACCGGCTCGGCAGTGTCCAGCAGGCGACCGCCGAGCGATTCCCGCACTTTGCGGCACGCCTCCGCGAGCTGTGGGCCGGCGGCCCGGTGGATGGCTCCGTCCACGCCACCGCCTCCAGCCAACGCGGCGTTCGCAGCATTCACAATCGCGTCCACATCGTGCTCGGTGATGTCACCCTGCCACAGGGATACCGTGCTGTGATGCCAACGGATGGACTTCGAAGGCGCTTTCATGAAGTGCCACACCTCCTTTGCATTGCATACCGCAGCACCGTCGCGACACACTACACCCGTACCCGCGTCCCGCATCCGCGGTTCGCGCGGAGATGGCAGCCGGGAGGGATACCCCATGACGCATGAACCGACCAGCCTGCAGAAGCAGAGCCCGCTGTCGGAAGCGCAGGACGCCGTCGAGAAAGCTCGTCACGCGGCCGCTCAGGCGCAGAGCCATCCGACCCCGACCATGCTGCACCAGGCCGAACAGGCGTTGGCGAAAGCGGAACGCGCTGTGGCCCAAGCGGCTGGTGATGACAACAAGGCTGCGCTCGCCCAGTTGGCCCACGATTTCGAAGGCGTGGAGCAGCGCGTGGAGGCGGCGCGCCGAGCCACAGCGGACACGCAAGTTCCCCCATCCGCGCCGCGCATGTAGGTCACGTGAGCCACGGCGCGGCACCGGCGCACGGCCGTTAGGACGTGGCCGCAAGCGCCGCGGCAATCCGTGCGGCCAGCGCGGCGTTGTGACGAAGCAGCGCCACGTTGGCCGTGAGGCTGCGGCCGCCCGTCGCCTGACGCACGGCCTCCAGCAGGAAGGGCGTCACCGCTTTGCCGCGAATCCCTTGCCGCTCCGCCTCACGCAACGCCCGCTCCACCGCATCCTGCACCAGATCCGGCGGCAGCGCGTCTTCGGGCGGAATCGGGTTGGCAATCAACACACCGCCGGGCGTAAGGGTCTGATGCAACCGGATCAACTGCGCCGCCTGCTCAGGGCTGTCCACGCGGTGGTCCAACCTGTGGCCGCTCGCGCGCGTGTAGAATGCCGGGAACTCGTCTGTGCCATAGCCAATCACGGGTACCCCCAGCGTCTCCAGCACCTCCAGCGTCAACCCGAGGTCGAGAATGGCCTTGGCCCCCGCACACACCACGGCGACCGGCGTGCGTGCCAACTCCTGCAAGTCCGCCGAGATGTCCATGGTCTGCTGCGCTCCCCGATGCACACCGCCAATCCCGCCTGTGGCAAACACCGCGATGCCCGCAAGGTGGGCGCAGATCATCGTCGCGGCCACGGTCGTTGCGCCCGTGCGGCCGGAGATGAGGACGGCGGCGAGATCGCGCCGACTCACCTTCACGGCGTCCGCGGCGACCGCGAGGCGCTCGAGGTCCTCGTCGGTCAGCCCCACACGGATGGTGCCCTCCAGGATGGCGATGGTCGCCGGGACCGCACCCTGCGCCCGCACCTCGGCCTCCAGTTCCCTCGCGGTCTCCAGGTTCACCGGTCGCGGCAACCCGTGCGTGATCACCGTAGACTCCAGGGCCACCACCGGCCGCCCCGCTCGCAGCGCCTCACCCACCTCGGGGGTCAGGCGCAGCCAGGGGCTCAGTTTGGAATCCATCACATGTCACGCTCCTTCTGTGGGCGGGTGCTGGTTCAATGCCTCAAGCCAAGCGCGCGCATGGATCTCGGACAGCATGGGATGCACGGAGTGCGGCGTCTGGCACGTGAACGCCGCTATCCGCAGGCCAAACCGCAAGGCCACGTCAAGTCGCACCGCCCCGGCCAACCATGTGTAGACGAGGCCCGCCGCCAGCGCGTCGCCGGCGCCCGTCACGTCGTGCACCTCCACCCACTCCGGCGGAAGCACCACGCTGCCCTGCTCGTCCACGCCAATCACGCCCTCCTTCCCGAGCGTGACCACGACGCGCCGTGCCCCACGCTGTCGCAGCTCTTCCGCAGCCATCCATACGTGCTCCAAGGAATGGGACCTTACGCCTGTAGCAGCCTCTGCCTCGTCCCGATTCATCACAAGCAGGTCCACACGATCCAGGCGTTGAGGCAAGCGCTCCACCTTAGGCACCGAGGCACAGACGACGGCGACGTACGGACGAGATACCTCGCGTAACTCCGTGAGGGCTCGGGCGAGCACCGACGCCGGCAGGTTGGTGTCGAGCACCAGGGCTTCGGCAGACCGGATCATGGGCCAGTGCTCGCGCAGGTAATCCCACCGGAAACGCTCGTACAGGTCCATGTCGGCAAACGCCGCGAGCAGCTCGCCTTCGGTTGACAGGATGGCGGTGTACGAAGCCGTCCGCTCGCCGGGGAGACGGCGAACATCGCTGACGATGACCCCGCTCGCGGCGCAGTGGGTGAGCAGCAGGTCCGCCGACGCATCATCGCCAACCAGTGTGAGCAGCGACGTGACGACCTCCATGCGCCCCAGGTTCTCTGCAATGTTGCGCGCCACGCCGCCGAAAGTCGTGAACACATCCGCCGGGTTGGACGTCCCGCGAAGGATGGGACCGCGTGCGCGGATCTTGCGGTCGATGTTGGCACCGCCGACACACACAGCGCGGATCATCGCCTGTCGCCGTTCCAGATGTTGCCCAGACACACAAACAGCACACGCACCGGCATCGCATCACGCACCTTCCGCGGTGTCCGAGAACCGGTACACCCAGAATCGCTCGTAGCGGCGCTGCTGTTCCCAACGGCTGCGCTGCGCAGGATCCCGCAGGATCTCGTCGAGCCGAGACAGCATGGCCTCCGATTGGGAGCGATGGGCGCGCATCGCCGCAATCTTGATGTCCATCACGTCGCTGACATCCACCTCGAAGTCCGGCGGGCCCAGCTTGTCACGGTCATTCGCGATGGCGACGCAGTTCACGCGCGGCCGCTCCGCGGCGGGCAGCTTTTCCACCGCCCGCACCGCTGCGAACGCCAGCGCGTCGTGGTCCGGATGCACTGCGTAGCCCGGGTAGTACGTCAGGATGAGCGACGGCTGCACCTCCCGGATGATGGCCAGCAGCCTGTCCGCCAGCGCCTCCCGGTCTTCAAACTCCACGGTTTTATCGCGCAGGCCAAGCAGGCGCAGCTCCTTCACACCCAGCACGCGGCAGGCCTCGCGAAGTTCGCGCTCGCGGATCTCGGGCAGGCTTTCGCGCGTGGCAAAGGCTGGTTTGCCCATGTTCCGACCCATCTCGCCGAGCGTGCCGCAGACCACCGTCACCGGTACGCCGTGGCGCGTGTAGCGCGCGATGGTGCCGCCGGTGGCAAACGTTTCGTCGTCGGGATGGGGAAATATCACAAGCACGTGACGCTCGTCATAGCGAATCTCCACCCGGTCTCCCTCCTCACGTTCTCTATGCGACGGCCTTCGTGGGGTGGCCCCCATACGCCTTCACACGCGGAACGGCGTAGCGCTCAGCTCCAACGCGATGGCCAGGCGCCCTTCGGGATCGTGCCCGGCGAGCAGCAGACGACCTTCTTTGTCGATCTCGTAGTCCGTCAAACCCTCCGCATACACCCAGCCGTCCTCCGTCCGAAGACCCACGCGGTACGGTCCTTGGCCGGTGATCAGTCCGCGGTGATAGCGGATCCGTCCGTTGCGTATGTAAGCGCACACCGCGAGCGGGTTTTCGCCGCGGTGTGCCGCGTATGCGCCGTTGGTGGTCTCCAGATGCAGATAGACCTCCTGACCGCGAAACCGGTCCAGCATCTCCTGCACCGCCTCTTTGCGAATGGCTTCCATGCGTCATCCCCCTTCCAGCCTGGCAAGCCGTCCAGACTATTGTACGACTTCACCGCGCTGGAAGCGAGTGCACGGTTAGCGGCGTTCGCCACCCGGATCCGCCGGTGCAGGCGACGGCTGCGTCCGCAGACCGTCCGTGCGTTCGGCACGGCGCTGTTCGAGTTCGTCCGCCAGTGCGGCGGCGAAGCGCAAGGCGCGTTGAACGGCCGGATCGCGCAGAAGGCGCAGCAAGCCAAACACACCGATGCGTTCCGTACTGCGCTCGGCCCGGTCTTTCGCCGCCTCCACCGCCTCGCGCCACTCGCGCGCCCGTTCACGCCAGGGCCGCAGCTTGACGCGCAGCATGTCCTCGACGCCGCCCATAAACTCGGGATCCGTCAGTGCATCCTCGGCGGCCTGGCACAGCCGGCTCATCACCTGCAACGTGCCGGCAAGCCTCGGGAGTTCTTTCAGCAGCGCGGTGAGCGCGGCCTGTGTTTGCGGTTCCAACAACACATCCTCCAGCGGCGTCTCGACGGTCTGCGTCTGTCCGCCGGTGGGCATACGCATCGCCTCCTGTCCAAACTTCCTTCCTAGCTTGCGCGAATTCCGTCACATCCACGCCATGCGCCGTGTGGTACACTGATCCGGAAACAGAGGGCGGCGGCTCCAGTTCCGCCCACTCGAGGTGAGCATGCATGGGTTCCCATTCGGAAGGTGTCGGGCGCAGGCGCGCCGAGGAGACTGCACGAGAGGAGAATCGGCGGGATCAGCGTCGCGCCAGGGTGGCGGTGGCGGCCGTGCTTTGCATCCCGCTGATCCTGTTCGTTCTGCTGGAGCTGCCCATCATCTTGGAGGGTGTCTACAATTGGGGCGCCGGAGCCACGCGCGCCGGCATGGTCATCGGCGTGGTGATTGTGCTGGCGCTGTGCGCCTGGCTTATCTTCGGCGGTCGGCGGGGCGCTGACTCACGCCGTTAGCGCGGGCACCGCGGCGAGCGCGTTCACCGCTGCGCGCTCGCCCTGCCCTGCTCCAGATTCAGTTGCCTGAGACGATACTTCTGCACCTTGCCGGTGGGACCGAGCGGCAGTGCGTCCACGATGTAGATCTCACTCGGCCGCTTAAATTTGGCGAGTTCGCGTTCACAAAACTGCGCCAGCGACGCCTTAAGATCCGCCGTGTCCTTGTGCGCCGGGATCACATAGGCCACGACGCGCTCGCCGTACACCTCATCCGGCACGCCAATCACGGCCGCCCTCGCTACCCCCGGATGCCGGTGCAGCACGTCCTCGACCTCGCGCGGACTGAACTTCTCTCCACCGCGGTTGATCAACTCCTTCAGGCGCCCGGTGAGAAACACATCTCCGTCGTCGTCCACGTAACCCAAATCGCCCGTCGCGAGCCACCCCCCTGGCGCCGAAAGCATCGGGATACCCGTGGCCGGGTCCACATAATGGCGAATCACCGAAGCACCGCGGATCAGGATTTCGCCTGTCTCGCCCACCGCCGCCTCTCGGCCGTCGGCCCGGATGACGCGCAACTGAACGCCGAACGGGCGGCCCACGGATCCCGGCTTGCGGGGAGCGGGCGGAAGAGCGTTGACGCAGATAGGGCCAGCGGCTTCCGTCATGCCGTAAGACTCAATCACCGGCACACCCCATACCTCCTCGAAGCGGGCGCCGACGGCGGGAGGCAGTGGTGCGGATGCGGATCGGACGAAGCGCAGGGTATGCGCGGGCACATCCGCTGGCGCGATGCGGCTGAGAATGCCCAGAATCGCAGGCACCGCCGACACCCATGTCACACCGTGATCGACCACATCGGCTGCAAAGCGTGAGGCGTGGAACTTGTCGCGGAGGACAAGGCGGCCGCCGGACAACAGCGTCGCCAGCATCACAATCACCTGCGCGTTGATGTGAAACAGCGGCAGGATGCCGTAGGCGACGTCATCCCCACCAAGCCGGTGACTGCGTACCACGTGCGTTGCAGCCGTGATTAATTGTTGATGCGAGAGCAGCACACCCTTCGGTGCGCCGGTGGTTCCCGAGGTGAGCATCAGCACGGCCGCGCGCTGTGCGGACAGTCTCCCGCGGCGAACGGCGCCGTCGGGAGCCAGCCTGCATTGGGCCCAGCGGACCACCTGCGGAAGCACCTGCGGCTCAAACATGAACCCATCACCGCGGAACAGGCAGGACCACGCGAGATCCGTGGCGTGGCCTGAATCAGGCGCGGGTGCAACTATCCAATCCGGGCGCAGCCGCTCCGCTAGGGACAGCAACTCCTGCTGGGACGCGTGGGGATACACCGGTGCGGCCACTGCGCCCAGTTCCAATACGGCCAGGTATGCCATGATGAACGCGGGGCCATTGGGAAGGACAAGCATCACCACGTCCCCGGTAGCCACACCCGCGGCGGCAAGTTGCTCCGAGAACGCCGCGGCGTCCGCTCGAACCTGTGTGCGCGTGTACCAAGCGTCATCCCACTGCAGCAGCGACTCGGTGCCATCGGTCAATGCGCGCCACCCGAGACGCTGTAGGTTGAACGTCTTCACGCTCCACGCCTCCTTCACAGCGCAGATGTGCCCTGACCGACGGCCGCCGCCTGTTCCAGCTTGAGATGAGCCGTTTCCCGGCCGAAGCGAAGGAACGGTAGGCTGAACAGGAGCAGGACCACGGCGATGCCGAAAAAGATGGTCTGGTTGCCGCGTGCATCGAGCACAAACGGGATGAAAAAGGTCGTGGCGATCCCGCTAAGGGCACGCGCGACAAGTTCATCCAGGTACACCCCGCGCCCGCGGACCTGGGTCGGGTACTGTTCCGCCACGCACAGTTTGGACACCGGAAAAATCCCGAGTCCGAAGAAAGACGTCAGCAGCCCTGCCGCGGCGGCGCTGATGCTGTCGTCAGTCCAAGCAAACAGTAGACACCCACCACTGGCCAACACCACATATAGGGCGAGTACACCCTTCCGCCCGAACCGATCCGACAGGTAACCCTGCACAACGGACCCAAATCCGGCGACAAGCATCATCAAGCCACTGTACAGAATGGCTGTGCCTGTTCCCGCGCCTCTATCCCGCAGAAGTGCGGGCCCATACACCTGAAGCACGTAGAACAGGATGAGGGCCGCGGTGAGCTGCGCGGTGACCAGAAGCGTTCGACCAGCCAAAGGTCGTCTGAGCAAGGTGCGCCACGGAGGTGGCACCTGCCGCTCCAACGACCAGGCCAGCGCCACCGTGTGATCCGTGTAGGCCGGGTCCGGCGCGACGCCCGCCTCGCGTTCCAGGCTTTCCACAAGCCTTTCGACCTCGTCGTATTTTCCGCGATGAAGCAGGTAGCGGGGAGACTCCGGCAGCCAGAGGGCCAGCGGAATCAGCAGGACAAGCGGGACACCACCCAGAATGAACGGGACCCGCCAGGCCCACTCCGACGGAAAGGCGTGAAGTGCCCACAGCGAGGCCAAGCTCGGTACCACGTATGCGGCAGTGAGGATGCCATTCGCATACCCCACCATGGCACCACGCCTGTCGCTCCCCATGAATTCGGCCAGCAGCAGGTAGGGCATGGGCAGCACGGCCCCCTCGCCCAAACCGGCGGCAAAGCGGATGAGGAACAGATCCGGCATCCCTCGTGCCCAGGCGCCGCACAGCGTCAGAACCGAAAACCATACTATCCCGCCGAGAATGACGCGTCGCCGCCCGATGCGGTCCGCCAGCCAACCGGCGGGGATCATGCCGATCACGACGCCCAGCGTGGAAGCAATCGCCAGCAGCCCCATCTGACCGTCGCTCATGTCCCAGGTATCCCGCAACGTCGTGAGCACCGGGCCCACCACACCGATGTCGAACGCCTCCGCCAGCCAGACGAGCGATAGAAGTATGATCAGCCCTACTCTGCGGGGCGTGATTGGCAACCGTTCGAGGCGTGACAGCAGATTCACGGCCTGCCTTGCACCATCCGTAGCCGACATGTTCATCCCTCCTGTGGTGTGGACGTAGCCTCGGACAACCTCATCCGCCTCCCGCGCGGGATGGCTTTTCGCCCCACGATGTAACCGAGCCATGGCACGCGGCCGATGCCCTCGGCGACCAGTCCCGACATGACGTAGACAAACAGGACCGCGGCCGGAAATTCGATCAACCACCAGCGTTCACGCACGTGGTGAGGGACCAGATACACCTCCACCAGATGGAGAAACAGCGGATGCACCAGGAAGATGCCAAACGACACCCGGCCAAAGAATGCAATGACGCGGCCCCAGGACGTTGTTCGCCCACGCACGCCGAGCCCGGCCCAGGCCACACCCAGCCGCCACAGAACCAGCGTCATCATGAAGGCGTACGGCACCATGACCGGCTGCAGGACCTGTACAGCATCGGCCTCCTGTATTCCGCCGGGCCAGCGCTCGATGGCGTACACCAGCCACATCAACACGGTGGACAAGGCGAACGCGGCGTACAGCCAACGGGTATGCCGCAGCAGGAACTGGCGTAGCGTGCTGTAGTGAACCGCGACAATGCCTCCCGCAAAGAACCAGAACTCGTACGTGATCACCCAGCGATCCCGGTACAGGAGCAGGGTCTGCAGCCAGCCCGGCCACCCCGTCAACGGGGTATGTGGCAGCACGTACGCGTTGAGGGCCAGGAGCACCAACTCCATCACAGCCGCCACGGTGAACAACAACCCATGTCGGCGCACGCGGCGCATCAACCACACCATCGCCGGGAACACAACGTACAGCTGAAGGGACACGAGGATGTAGTAGAGGAAGAATTGATTGCCGGTTGCAATCGCTTTTGCATAGCGTCCCAGCAGCGCCTGCAGGTGCCAGTCAAATCCCGCGAGATACGTTCCGGTGTAAAGGATGTAGATGGCCGACCACACGAGGTAGGGGATGGCAATCAGAGTAAGACGCCGCTTCCAAAACGACCAAACATTCAGCGGACGATGGTCGTAGTAGGTGTAGAACAGCACGCATCCCGTGATGAACATGAACGACTCGCGTGTGAAATGGAAAGCCATGGTCGCGAGATCGAGCAGGATGTTCCCCGTCGAGTACGGGACTGTTTGGGTGTCGAACCACGCACAGATGTGCACACACACGACACCGAGGATGATGCACGCTCGCATCAGATCAATCTCGTAGAGGTGAGCTTTTCGACGCGAATCCGCCAGTTCAAACACTCCCTTCGCCGACTAGCCCTACGAGGTTCGTTTGACGAACGTTCAAGCTTCGCTTGACGAAGGAAAGTGTAATCGAACAAGCTGGAAACCACCTTGAAGAGCGCAAGGCCATGTGCTACGCTGAATACGAACATGTGTTCGAGGTGGTAAGGGAATGGCCGCGCCTGTGTACAGAACCCTGCCGGTGAAACAAGCCATGAACCGCGTATCGGCCCCCGGCATGCCCTTTGAATGGTCGCTGAACCCGTACCGAGGGTGTTGGCACGGCTGTGCGTTCTGCTACGCGCGCGCCACCCACACCTTCCTCGGCCTGACGGCGGACGATAGTTTTCAACATCAGATCCACACCAAGGATGACGCTCCGCGCGCGCTGCGAGACCAACTTGAGCGGCTCTGGCATCGGTCTCGGGGAGATGTGGCCGTGTTCCAGCGAAAGACGGGCTTGATTGCAGTCGGTACGGCGACAGACCCCTACCAGCCGGTGGAAGGCAAACGCCAGTTAACGCGGCGGTGTCTGGAGGTGCTGGCCGACTACCCGGTGCGTGTCACCATCACCACGAGATCGCCCTTGATTCTTCGCGATTTAGATGTGCTCGCGCGGCTGCGCCCGGTGGCCATTCACATCAGCGTGCACACGCTGGATCCGCACATCTGGCGTAGCCTGGAACCGGGGAGTCCACCACCCCACCGACGGCTGGAGACGATTCGCGGACTGGTGCAGCACGGCTTGCCCGCCGGAGCGTTCGTTGCGCCGATGCTGCCGAAGCTGACGGATGACGATGCCACGCTGCACCACTTGGGCCAAGCGTTGGCGGAGGCTGGCGCCCGCTTCGCCGTCCCGTCCATGCTGAGACTTGCGGATGAAGTGAAACCGTGGTTTCTGCATGTTTTGCGGCAGGCATTCCCGCGCGTCGTCCCGTTGTATGAAGCGCTTTACCGGGGGCGGCAATATCCGCCTGCCGCGTGGGTGGATCAGGTGCTCGCGCGGGCGGAGAGAATCCTGGCGCAATACGGTCTGAACACGCGGAGTTACGAACACCACGAGCACGCACCGCAGGAGCGGATGATGGCCACCGAAGATAAGCACAGTAAGAGTGTGCAACTGTTGCTGCCCATCTGAGCGGCCGATTCGTGCAACAGGAGGTGGCAAACATGTCCGCATCCGGCGTGGGCGCCCCACCCACAGTGCGCGTCTGGGTGGATGATCAACCGGTCGACGTGGAGCCGGATGGGCCTGTCGTCGAGGCCATCCTGCGGAAAGATGAGCGTTTTCCCCACATCTGTTATCACCCTGCTTTGGGTCCCATTCAGACCTGCGATACCTGCATCGCTGAGGTCGACGGTAAACTGGTGAGGGCGTGCGCCGTACCCGCAGCCGAAGGGATGCAGGTGCGGACACAGACTGTGCGCGCGCAGGAAGCCCGCATGGAGGCCATGCAGCGAATTCTGGTCCACCATGAGTTGTACTGCACGGTGTGCGACAACAACAACGGTAACTGCATCGTCCACAACACGACGATGCACATGAAGATCAACCATCAGAAGTACCCGTTTCAACCCAAGCCGTATCAACAGGACAACTCCCACCCGTTTTACCGGTATGACCCCGATCAGTGCATCCTGTGCGGACGCTGCGTCGAAGCCTGCCAGAACCTTCAGGTCAGCGAAGTGCTTTCCATCGACTGGAACCGGGATCGGCCGCGCGTCATCTGGGACAACGATGTACCCATCAACGAGTCGTCCTGCGTGTCGTGCGGACATTGCGTGACCGTGTGCCCGTGCAACGCCCTGATGGAGAAATCCATGCTGGGTGAAGCCGGGTACATGACCGGGTTGGACCCCGCGCTGTGGGAGGCGATGATCCACCTCACCAAGGCGGTGGAACCCGGCTACGGGCCCATCTTCACTGTGTCCGAAGTGGAAGCGCAGATGCGGCAGTCCCGCATTCGTCAGACCAAGACCGTGTGCACATACTGCGGTGTGGGCTGCAGCTTCGATGTGTGGACGAAGGGCGGGAAGATCCTCAAGGTGGAGCCGCGCATGGAAGCGCCGGCGAACCAAATCTCCACGTGCGTGAAAGGCAAATTCGGTTGGGAATTCGTCAACAGCCCGGAACGCCTGCTGCACCCGCTGATCCGCAAGGGAGATCGGTTCGTGCAGGTGAGCTGGGACGAGGCGTTGGACTACACGGCGACCCGCCTGCGCGAGATCCGAGACAACTACGGGCCAGACGCCATCGGTGTGATCTCTTCGTCGAAGTGCACCAACGAAGAGAATTACCTCATGCAGAAGTTCGCACGGGCTGTGATTGGGACCAACAATATTGACAACTGCTCACGTTACTGCCAGACCCCGGCCACGGAGGGACTGCGGCGGACGATGGGTTATGGCGGAGACACGGGGTCGATTCAGGATATTGCCCATGCCGATCTCGTCATCATCATCGGCGCCAATCCCGCAGAGTCTCACCCTGTGCTTTCGACTCGGATCCGCCGTGCGCACAAACACTTCGGCCAAAAATTGATTGTCGCGGACTTGCGCAGGAACGACATGGCAGCTCGGGCGGACCTCTGGCTGCATCCGCGCGCGGGCACGGACTTCATCTGGCTGGCCGCCGTAACCAAGTACATCATTGATCAGGGCTGGCACAATGAGGCGTTCATCCGAGAGAAGGTCAATCGCTTCGACGAATTCCGCGCGTGGCTGTCGCCATACACGCTGGAGTTTGCCGAGCAGCAAACCGGGATCGCCCGCAAGGACCTGATCCGCTGCGCGGAAATGATCCATGAGGCCACCAAGGTGTGTATCTGCTGGGCGATGGGTGTCACGCAGCATGTGATGGGCAGTGAAACGAGCACGCTGATCTGTAATCTGCTGCTGATCACCGGAAATGTCGGTCGACCGGGTACGGGTGCGTATCCGCTGCGCGGCCACAACAATGTGCAGGGCGCCGGCGATTTCGGCTGTGCACCGGTGTATCTACCTGGTTACGAGCGCGTCGATGACCCCAACGTGCGCGCCAAGTACGAGCGGGCATGGGGCGTCAAACTCCCGGAAACCCCCGGCATGGACAACCACCGTATGGTGGAGGAGATCCATCAGGGCAATCTGAAGGCCATGTACATCCAGGGCGAAGAGATGGCCCTCGTCGATTCCAACTCCAACCATGTGCAGGCGGCCTTTGAAAAGCTGGAGTTCATGGTTGTGCAGGATGTCTTTTTCAGCAAGACGGCACAGTTCGCCGATGTGGTTTTGCCGGCGTGTCCGAGCTTGGAGAAGGAAGGCACGTTTACCAACACCGAGCGCCGGATTCAGCGCCTGTACCGTGTGTTGGAGCCGCTGGGCGAGGCCAAACCCGACTGGTGGATCACACAAGAGTTGGCCAGGCGCCTCGGTGCGCATTGGAACTACACGCACCCGGGTGAGATCCTCGAAGAAGCCTGTGGTCTCGCGGAACTTCTGAAGGGTGTGAAGTGGGACCGGCTCGAAGGGTATCAAAGCCTGCAGTGGCCGGTGCAGGAAGATGGTACGGACACACCGCTGCTGTACACCGAAGGCTTCCCTTTCCCCGACGGCAAGGCGCGCCTTCACGTACCCGCCTGGCGGCCGCCGGTACTCGAGCCGAACGAGGAGTATGATCTGCATCTCAACAACGGCCGCATGCTGGAACACTTCCATGAGGGGAACCTCACGTACCGCGTGCCCGGCATCCGGGAGAAGGTGCCGATGACGTACGTGGAGGTCTCGCCCGAGTTGGCGAAGAAGCGCGGGATCGAAACCGGTGCCTTGGTCAGACTCGTGTCTCCATACGGTGCCGTAAAGGTGCGGGCCGTTGTGACCGACAGGGTGCAGGGGAATGAACTCTACCTGCCCATGAACTCACCTCGGGATCACGAGGCCGTCAACTACCTGACGAGCAGCTACCATGACGACATCACGCACACCCCTGCGTACAAAGAGATCTCGGTGCGCATGGAGGTGCTGGAAGCCAAGGGGCCGTCGCCGATGAAGCGCGGCAACTTCCGCCTTGGACATCCCCGGGCGCTTCCCGGTGTGATGGTCGAGCAGAAGTGGCGGAGGACGGATTACCAGCCGTTGACGGACGAGGCGGCGCCGTCCGCAGAACAGGCCAAAAGGTTGAAACCGCGCGCACCGGTGCCCACCTGATGGGCGCATGGCGCGTACCGCGCAGCCTCATCGATGGGCCGCGCGGCAACCCAGAAGGACTGGGATGTCTTTGCCGAGAAAGGGGGTACCCGATTTGGCCAAAGCCATCACCACCATCGAGTGGGAGCAACCTTCGGCGCAGGAACAAACGGTTCGGCGGTTGGCCAAGGTGGCGGACGAAGCGGCGGACGCAGCGGATGCGCTGACCGCGTTCATCCGCTGGATCCAGTTGATGCACGAGAAGGGCTGGCTGCAGGCGATGATTGCCATACTTGAGCAGGGCGAGGACATCATGAAGATCCTCGTCCGGCAGGCCAACGAACCCGAGTACGCCACGGGGCTCAAGAACCTCATCGGCCTGACGGCGCTGCTCGGCCAAGTCGATGTGGAAATGCTGCGCAGTGTCGCGGTTGCGGCCCGCGAAGCGAAAACCCGCGTGACCAGCGGACAGATTCAACCCGTGGCAGGCATCTTCCCGCTGCTCGCCGCGTTGCGCGATCCCGCTGTCGGCACAGGACTCGCCTGGATGCTGGAAGTGCTCAAATCCCTCGGGCAGGCGGTGGCCCAACCTGACCCAACCCACGCACCCGCGCCTTCTCTTGTGACCTCCGCCACATAAGCGTGGGCCGGTGCCGAAGGAGTCGAGCGAGCGCCGCCGTCTGGCCCCGCGGTCCGGTGTCGGGCTGGAACCGGATCGCGGGGCTTGTTCGTTCGCCCAGGTCGTGGTGTATGATGGCCTTGAACACTCTTCCAATGCTCGCGATACACGGAAGAGAAAGCAAAGCGGTGCGCCCTGCACCTGCGGACGGCGTACCCCGGGAGGCCGGGCATGTCAGGTTACCTGCATCTGCTTTGGACCACCACCGTGCCCATCCTGGTCGTGTGTGTATGTGGCGCGTTGCTCGCCCGTTTCCAGTCGGTGGACACCAAGTCGCTGGCGAACGTCAGCCTCTACATCCTCGCGCCTGCACTGGTCCTGGCGACCTTGCCGGGCGCTCAGATTCAAGGCAGCCATGTCCTTCAAATTGTCGAATTCACTCTGATCATGACCGCCCTCTGTTGGGGACTCGGCACGCTGGCCGGGCGCTTGTTTCGTTTGGATGCGGCCACCGGGCGGGCCCTCACACTGACCACTATCTTCAGCAACTGCAACAATTACGGATTGCCGGTGCTGCTCCTGGCTTTCGGCGCACAGGGCTTCGCTCTGGGCACCATGTACGTGGTCGGCCAGATCATCCTGGTCAACGTGCTTGGCGTGTACATCGCATCCAGCGCCAACGGGGGCGGTCGCAGTGGCGCCCGCGAGGTGCTGCGCTCCCCCCTCCTGTACGCCTGCGCCCTGGCCGTCATCCTTGCCGCCATACACACGCCGCTCCCCGGGGGTCTGGGCACCACGGCGAAGCTGCTGGGTGACGCCTATGCGGCTGTCGTCCTGCTGATCCTCGGCGTTCAATTGGGACGCACCCGATGGTCTCAACTCCGCCGCGCCGACATCTGGCTCGGGGTGGGGCTGCGCATCGTGGTGGTTCCGCTGCTGACCAAGCTGATCCTTTGGCTGCTTGGTATCCACGGCCTGCTGGCATCGGTGCTGTTCATTGAATCCAGCATGCCCGCCGCCGTGAACGCCGTCGCATTGGCGGAAAAATACGGCCTCGCGTCGGACTGGGTATCGATGGTGGTTGCCGTGACGACGGTGCTCAGTTTTCTCTACCTGCCGCTCCTGATTGCGGTGGGATGAGGATACCGTTTCACGCACGCCGGTGTCTCAACATGTCAAACGCCTTCGCTGTGGCCTGCAGCGCCTGTTCCAGTTCCTCGTCGGTGATGGCCGCGGATACAAACCAATTGTGACGAGGATGCAGATAAACCCCGGCGCGCAGGGCATGGAGACAGAACTCGCTGATCAGCGCGCCATCGGGATCATCGGCGAAGGTCATGTACGGCATTTGCGCCGGACCGGTGACCCGCACGCTGAATCCCGCCGCCTGCGCCTGGTCTGTGAGCGCGGCGCAGAACCGGCGCCCCACCTCGGCCATCCGTTCAACGGCTTGATCGCGGCGCAGCACATGAAGCGTGGCCAGGGCCGCGGCCATCGGGACAGCCGAAAACCAGAAGGAGCCGGTGACGAAGATGGATCGGGCGGCGTCGCGCAGCGCGTCGATGCCCAGCACGGCCGCGATGGGGTAGCCGTTGCCGATGGCCTTACTCCACGCCGAGAGGTCCGGCCGCACACCCAGCGCATCCCAACTGGACCCGAGGGCCAGGCGGAAGCCGCACCGCACCTCGTCGAGGATGAGCACAGCGCCCAGCTTATCACAGAGCCTCCGCACCCCCGCGGCGAACGCGGGATCCACGAACTCCTGATCATAGCCCGCATCATGTCGGAACGGCGTCACCAGCACGCCCGCCACATCGTCGCCGGCGCGAGCAGCAGCCTCTTCGACGCTGGCGAGGTCATTGTAGCGGTAGAGCACCACGTTGGCCCGCTCCTCCGGCGTAACACCTCGCAGGACAGGCGTGCACCACGGTGCTGATCCGTGATAGGCACGCTCCGCTACCAGGATCTTGTGCCGACCCGTAGCCGCGCGCGCAATCATGCAGCACACCGTGGTGGCGTCGGTGCCGTTCTTTTGAAACATCGCCCAGTCCGCGTAGGACACGGTGCTGACCAGCGCTTCGGCCAACTCGACCATCACCGGCGCCGGCCCATTCAAACAATCGCCGCGGGCGGCCTGGGCAGCCGCCGCCGCAACCACCTCGGGATGGTGATGGCCCAAGACGACCGGACCGTAGCTGCACATGAAGTCCACATACGTATGCCCATCCACATCCCACACCCGCGCACCCTGGCCCCCCGCAAAAAACTGCGGGTAGCCCGGCGCCAGCATCCGTACGTTTTGGTGGCCGTACATCCCACCGGGGATGACACGCTTCGCCCTCTCCCGCCACTCGAGATCAGCGGTGAGCGCCTTGCCCGGTTGTTGATCTCCGTTCACCCTCATTCCCCCTTCCACGCGCCTCGCGCAGCTGGACCGTCTCCTCCCATGGCGCTCAGCCGCCGCAACCTACTCGAGATCTCCAGCGCCGCTTCGCGAGGCGAGATGTCGATCACGGGCCACGCCGACAGCTCACTCGCATCGGCCCGGGCCTCCAGCACGGGCTCGGCCCCCGCCAGATAGTCCAACACCTGCGCCATATCCTGAATACCCGCATCCGATCCGAGCCCGGTCGCCACCAGCGCGCCGCAGGCGTTGGCCAGCCAGGCGGAGATGGGCGCCTCGCAGCCCAGCAGAAGGCCCACGATGAACCCGGCATTGAAGGCATCACCGCAACCCGTCGTGTCCACAACCCGGGTGCGCAGCGCGGGCAGCCACCATCGCTGCGCCTGGTGCGCGATCACGCAGCCACCCGCGTCCAGCGTGACCACGATGGACGAACCCAGGGTGGCCTGCACGGCTGTCAGCGCAGCATCGAGCCGCGGCTTTGCAGTGAGACGCTGCAGTTGTTCCGCATTCGGCAGCAGCCAGTCCATCCCGTCGGCGAGCCCGGCCAACCGTTGAAGCGTGCGCGTGCTCCCAGGCTGCAGCAGATCCACGGTGACGCAGGTCCCCCGCCGCCGAGCCTGCTTCATGGTCTCCGCCAACCATCCATCCTCCAGCGTTGCGAGGGCATCCGGGCCACCGATGTGAAGCACGCGGGCGCCCTGGATGGCCGCGCGATGCGCCTCCGTCAAGTCGGCCGAAGACAGCGTCGCAGATGCCCCCGGCGCGTGCAGCGCCGGCCGTTCGCCGTTGGGGCGGATCGGCAGGAGGGTGGCCGAGGTGCGCGCCCCCGCGCGTGTCACCATGAGTGAGATATCGACACCGGCCTCCTCCATCAGCATCAGCAGCAGGCGCCCCATGGCGTCGTCGCCAACCACGCCCATGCTCTGGACATGAACGCCGAGGCGTGCCAAATCGACACTCGTCGCAGCGGCGGTACCCGCTGCCGTGACGCGGATCTCATCGAGCAGCATAGCGCCCTGCCCCTCTGGAATGCTGGAAACGGGGCGGCCCAGGATGTCGAGGATATGTGCCCCCAGGCTCACCACCGTCCCCAGGTCGGGAAGGTGTGGACGCGTCATGGTGCTTCCTCCGGGCTGGCGTCTGGACCCATGGCCAGCCGTCGCATCGCATCGCGCACATCGGCCAGCTCGGCGTCGGACAGGATCCTCGGCGGTCCGAATTGCAGCGCTCGCCGATACACCCCCGCCAGCCACTCCAAAAGCACCGCTCGCTCGTACGCGTCCGGCAGTGACCTCCCGTAGGTCACCGCGCCGTGATTCTGCATCACAGCCGCGCGGCGTCCCTCCAGCGCCGCCACGACACGGCTCGCCAATTCCTGGGTGCCGAAGAGGGTGTACGGCACCACCGGGACCGGACCGCCCAGCGCCACGATGGCGTAGTGAATGGCTGGAAGCTCGGAGCAGGCCGCGGATAGCGCCACCACTTCCGGGGAGTGCGTGTGCACGACGGCCCCGGCGCGGGTCGAGGCGTAGATGGCGAGGTGCAGAGGTGTCTCCGAAGATGGGGCGTGATCGCCCAACACCACCGAGCCGTCCAAGCGAAGCAAACAGCAATCTTCCGGGCGCATGCGGTCATAGGGAATACGCGAGGGCGTGATGGCGACGTACTCACCGACGCGGCAACTGAGATTGCCGGATGTCCCGACCGTTAAGCCGTCCGCCACCGTCCGCCGCGCAAACTGAACCAACAAACCCGCGGCTTCTCCAAACGCCTGCCGAATATCCGGCGGAACCATCACCGTCGCCCCCCAGGCTCACGAAGGATGCAGGGTGAAACTTGCCACTATCATTCTACTCCCAATCGAGCCAATGTTCCGATGAACGTGCTTGCACCGGAGCGGTGTCGGACCGGGTAGACCTGCATGCACAAAAGCGGAGGCCCCACGCCTCTCGGCGCGGGCCTCCCTCTGTGGATCAGGCGTACACTAAGCCTTCATAGAGCGGGTACTGCTCACAGAGTTTCCGCACTCTATCCCGGGCTTCGGCGCGGGCAGCCTCCGAGTCGTCGGTCAGCACGAGGCGGATGATGTCGGCAATCTCCACCATCGCCGCCGTGTCCATGCCGCGCGTCGTGACGGCGGGTGTGCCGAGGCGGATGCCGCTGGTGACCGTGGGTTTCTCCGGATCGAAGGGAATGGCGTTCTTGTTGACCGTGATGCCCACATCGTCCAGCCGGCGCTCGGCCTCCTTACCGGTGAGCCCCACGCTGCGCACATCCACGAGCATCAGGTGGTTGTCCGTGCCGTCCGAAACCAGCTTGAAGCCCCTGTCCATGAGCGCCTGCGCCAGCGCCTTGGCATTGGCCACAATGCGCTCGGAGTACTCGCGGAACGACGGTTGCAGCGCCTCGCCGAACGCCACCGCCTTGGCGGCGATGATGTGCATCAGCGGTCCGCCCTGGATGCCGGGGAAGACGGCCTTGTCGATGGCCTTGGCGTGCTCAGCCTTGCACAGGATCATGCCACCGCGCGGGCCGCGCAGCGTTTTGTGCGTCGTGGTGGTGACGAAGTCCGCGTACGGCACCGGCGACGGATGCAGGCCGGCCGCGACGAGACCCGCGATGTGCGCCATGTCCACCATCAGCAGTGCGCCGACGGCATCGGCAATCTCACGCAGCCTGGCGAAGTCGATGATGCGCGGGTACGCGCTGGCGCCGGCGACAATCAGCTTCGGCCGATGCTCGCGCGCGAGCGCCTCGACGGCATCGTAGTCAATGCGGTGCGTCTTCGGGTCCACCCCGTAGGCGACAAACCGATACGTGCGCCCCGAGAAGTTGACCGGGCTGCCATGCGTCAGATGCCCGCCGTGCGCGAGGTTCATGCCCAGCACCGTGTCCCCAGGCTCGAGGCAGGCGTAGTACACGGCCGTGTTGGCCTGCGCGCCGGAGTGCGGCTGGACGTTGGCGTGATCCGCGCCGAACAGCTGCTTGGCCCGGTCGATGGCGAGCTGTTCCACGACGTCCACGTGCTCGCAGCCACCGTAGTAGCGACGCCCAGGATAACCCTCCGCGTACTTGTTCGTCAGCACCGTCCCCATCGCCTCCAGCACGGCCGGGCTGACGAAGTTCTCCGATGCAATGAGCTCAATCTTGTGCCGCTGCCGATCCAGTTCCGCCTGAATGGCCGCGGCAATCTGCGGATCCTGTCGCTTCAGCGCGTCCACGCCCATCTCTCCCTTCCATCCACTGCATCATTCGCTGCCGGGATGCATCGCCGTGACCGCTCCTGTGCCTTGCTCGCTGGCGCCGACGCAGCCCTCAATCCGGCTGCACCAAACGGATTTCGCGGAGCGCGGGGATCCGCTCGCGCAGCAGGTTCAACAGCGCGTCATCCACGGGTTCGTCCACCTCGCACACCGTCACCGCCGGACCGTCCTTCCGCCAACGCTCCAAGGCCAGGCGTGCGATGTTGTAACCGTGGCTGTCGAGTTCGTGCGAAACCTGCGCGAGAAAACCGCGCACATCCGTATGATACAGGATCAGCGTCGGCCTCTCCGCACCAAATTTCAGCGGCAGGCCGTCGAGTTCCTGCACTTCCACCTTACCGCCGCCGATGGAGCTGGCAATCATATGCAGGGAACGCGACTCCCCTGTCAGTTCCACGGCCACAGTGTTGGGATGAAAATAACCCAGGTTGGCCCGCCGGAACGCGTAGTCCAGCCCTGCCTCCACCGCCCGCTCCTTGGCGAAGGGCACCTGTTCCGAATCCGGGCCGTAGCCGAGCACGCCGGCCAGCAACGCCACGTCCGTTCCGTGACCCTGATACGTCTCCGCGAAGGATCCCATCAGGTGAAATACGGCCTTCTTCGGCGTCTCCCCCAGCACCTGGCGGGCGATGCGACCGATACGGGCTGCGCCCGCCGTGTGCGAACTCGAAGGTCCCACCATGACGGGGCCAATGATCTCGAGCGCGCTCTGGTACTTCACGACGCCCCCTCCGTCGCCTCCGCCGTGACCGCATCACCCGCCCCCGCTTCGGTGACGGCCTGAGGCGCCGCCGTCGCAGCGCGGCCAAACACCTGCTCCCGCAACCGCTTGCCCGTCGGTGTCGCCGCCAATCCGCCGAGGCCCGTCTCGCGCAGCGAAACCGGCATCTCCTTGCCAATCTCGTGCATCACCTGGATGACCTCGTCCGCCGGGATGACGCTGCGCACACCGGCCAGCGCCATCTCCGCCGCCGCGATGGCCGTCCAGGCGTGCAGGCCGTTGCGGATGATGCAGGGGATCTCGACCAGGCCACCGACCGGATCGCAGACGAGCCCGAGCACGTTCTTCAGCGCCAGCCCCACCGCGTGGCCGACCTGCTCCGGCGTGCCACCCGCCAGCTCCACGAGCGCACCCGCCGCCATCGCCGTCGCGGAGCCGACCTCCGCCTGGCAGCCTCCAGCAGCGCCGGAAATCGACGCGGAATTGGCGATCACGAGCCCAATCGCCGCCGCCGTCAGCAGCGCCTGCACCACCTGCTCACGCGCGTAGCGCCCCGTGTCGAGCGCATACACCAGCACGGCGGGCAGGATGCCCGCTGCCCCGGCCGTGGGCGTCGCCACGATGCGGCCCATGCTGGCGTTGACCTCCGAGACCGCCAGGGCGTAGGCGACGACGCGGAGCGTGGCGGGATCGGCAAAGGCAGCACCGTTTTGCACGTACTGGAACATCCGGTACGCGTCGCCGCCCGTCAGCCCGGTGCGCGACCGCACCGGCTCCGAAATGCCGCGCCGCACAGCCTCCTCCATCACGTCGAAGTGCTGGCGCATGCGCGCCAAGATCTCCTCCGGCGAACGCCCCGTCTGCTGCTGCTCCGTCTCCAGCATCAGCTGGGCAATCGTCGTGCCCCGTGCCTGCGCCTGCTGAATCAACGCATGCAGCTGTGCGAACGCCATCTTCAAACCCTCCCCGCCACCTCCAGGTGGCTTCTGGCATAATTGTCCAGTCCCGCGTCCTCACTCGCGTGCATCGTCGTCCGCAAAGGCGTAGCACAGGACCGGACAACGCGCCGCTTTCACCTCGTCGAGCCGGCTGACGACCGTGCGGTGCGGCGCACTCCGCACGTACTCGGGATTCTCCTCAGCCTCGCGCGCAATCTGCAGCATGATTTCCGCAAACCGGTCGAGCGTCTCCAGGCTCTCCGTATCGGTCGGCTCAATCATCAGGCACTCCTCGACAATCAGCGGGAAGTAGATGGTCGGCGGATGCACGCCAAAATCGAGCAGCCGCTTCGCAATGTCGAGGGTGCGCACCCCGTGCTGCTTCTGGCGCCGGCCGGAGAGCACAAACTCGTGCTTGCAGATGCGATCGTACGGCAGGTCATAGGCGACCGCCAGTCGCCGCATCAGGTAGTTGGCCGACAGCACCGCCGATTCCGCCACGCGCTTCAAACCATCCGGCCCCATCGTGCGGATGTAGCTGTACGCCCGCACGAGGATGCCGAAGTTGCCGTAGAAGCCCTTCACCTTGCCGATGGACTTCGGTCGGTCGTGGTTCAGGAAGTACGTGCCGTCCTCCCGCTGCTCCACCGTCGGCTTTGGCAGGTACGGCTCGAGGAACTTCTTCACGCCCACCGGCCCGGCCCCCGGCCCGCCGCCGCCGTGCGGCGTCGAGAACGTTTTGTGCAGGTTGAGGTGCACCACATCGAAGCCCATGTCGCCCGGCCGCGCGTAGCCGAGAATCGCGTTGGCATTGGCACCGTCGTAGTAAAGCAACCCGCCCGCCTCGTGCACAATCCGGGCGATCTCGAGGATCTGCGTCTCAAACAGCCCGAGCGTGCTGGGGTTGGTCAGCATCAGCGCCGCCGTGTCGGGCCCAACCGCCGCGCGCAGCGCCTCCAGATCGACGCTGCCATCCTCGTTGGACGGGATGGTCACCGCCTTGAGCCCCGCCATTGTGACGCTGGCGGGGTTGGTGCCGTGCGACGAATCGGGCACAATCACCTTGTCCCGCTGCTCGCCCCGATCGCGGTGATACGCCGCAATCATCATCAGCCCCGTCCACTCGCCCTGCGCGCCGGCCGCCGGCTGCAGGCTGACGGCGTCCATCCCCGTAATCTCGGCGAGGTCCTGCTGCAGGCGGTACATGAGCGCCAGCGCACCCTGCACCGTCTCCTCCGGCTGGTACGGGTGAATGCTGGCAAACCCCGGCAGCTTCGCCGCGCGTTCGTTGCGCTTGGGATTGTACTTCATCGTGCATGAGCCGAGCGGATAGAAGCCCGAGTCGACACCGTGGTTGCGCCGCGACAGCGCCGTGAAGTGGCGGATCACGTCGACCTCGGACAACTCCGGCAGGTGTGGCGGCGTCTGGCGCACGTAGGAACCCAGTTCATCCAGCGATGCCTCCGGCACGTCCAACTCCGGCAACGTGTACGCACGCCGCCCCGGCCGGCTGCGCTCGAACACCAGCGGCAGGTCCTGGTCCTCCAAGGATCCGGCCACCGCCTGCGGCTCCTTCGTCTCCACCGGATTCAGGCTCATACCATCGCCTCCAGTTCCTCGCACAGCGCGTCCATCTCCTCGCGCGTGCGCATCTCCGTCACATTCAGCAGCACCGCATCCGCGAGTTCCGGGTAGTCGCGGCCCAGCGCGTAGCCGAACAGGTAGCCCTTCTCCAGCAGCGCATCCTGAACCTCGGCGACGGGCCGCGGCAGCCGCACCACGAATTCGTTGAAGAACGGCGCATCGAACACGCGCGTCACGCCCGGCAGGGCAGTCAGCCGGTTCGCCAGGTAATGCGCCTTGTGATAGTTCTGCAGCGCCAGCTCCCGCATCCCGTGCGGGCCCATGTAAGCGAGGAAGACCGTCGCTGCGAGCGCGTTCAGCGCCTGGTTGGAGCAGATGTTGGAGGTCGCCTTCTCGCGCCGGATGTGCTGCTCGCGCGCCTGCAGCGTCAGCACGAAGCCGCGCCGACCCTGGGCGTCCGTGGTTTCGCCGACAATGCGGCCGGGCAGCTTGCGCATCAGGTCTTT
>JAIMAY010000067.1 GCA_023511725.1 Alicyclobacillus sp. | reverse complement strand
GCGTTTGCCGCCATGCTGATGGCCGGCATTGACGGCATCAAGCGGCAACTGGACCCGACACAGCTCGGCTACGGCCCTGTCGACAAGAACATCTACGAGTTGGCCGGCGCGGAGAAGGCGAGCATTCGCAGCGTCCCGGGTTCGCTTCAGGAAGCTCTCGAGGCACTCGCGGACGATCACGAATTCCTCCTGGAAGGCGGCGTCTTCACGAAGGATTTCATCTACAACTGGATTGAGTTCAAGCACTCCACGGAGATTGCGCCGGTGCAGCTGCGGCCGCATCCGTACGAGTTCCAGCTGTACCTGGACCTGTGAGGCGTACGGCCCCGGCGCGAGTGACGCAAAGTGGATACATGTGTGGAAGCAGGCGGGTGAATGCCCGCCTGCTTTTTGTCATGATTGCGCAAAGAACGGTGGGTTCACGAGAGATGGTATGCTATCCCCTAGGAGGGGTGGCTTTGCGACCGGGTCGTGGCACAGAGGGGTTGTGGATGCTGCTCACCCTGGCGACATGGGTGATTCTCGGTGGCCTCACGGGCATCCTCGTGGGCAGCGCGTCCAGCGCGTTCCTGCTCAGTCTTTCGGCGCTTTCGGCGGCCGTGGATCTGCTTCCGCTGTGGGGTCGCATGATACTATTGCCGCTGGCGGGCTGGGCGAACGGACTGCTCCTGTACTACGGCTACGGGCGAGGACCTGCCGACGATTCGGTGGTCACCGCCATCCATGCGCGCGCGGGATGGATGCCGCTGCGCACAGCGTGGGTCAAGCCCATCGCGGCGCTCATCACCCTCGCCTGTGGCGGTTCCGCCGGCCGCGAAGGTCCCTGTGTACACCTCGGTGCGTCCCTGATCTCGGGACTCGCCCGGCTGGTGGGCCTCTCCCCAGCGGTGCGCCGGCGACTCGTGATGTCTGCGGCGGGCGCGGCGTTCGCCAGCGTGTTCGGGGCGCCGGTGGCCGGGGGGATGTACGGGATGGAGATGAGCCGCGTGGGCAGTCTCCGCTACGACGCGCTCATGCCCGCCCTGGCGGCATCGGTGGTAGCCTATCAGACCAGCCGATGGTGGGGCGTTTCATATGCTACCTACCCTCTTCTATCCGGTACACCGTCCGCGTGGGTGTGGGCCAAGGTGCTGAGTATTGGGCTGGCATGCGGATGGGTGGCGTGGCTGTTGGTTGCGTGGCATGGATGGATGCACGCCGCATTCGTATGGATTCGGCAGCGCCTCCGGTTGTGGCCGCCGCTGGTCCCCGCCATCGGCGGAATCTTGCTCGCAGCGTCCCTTTTCGTGTTGCCGGCGGACGATCTCG
The DNA here is from genome assembly GCA_023511725.1 of Alicyclobacillus sp. Taxonomy (GTDB): domain Bacteria; phylum Bacillota; class Bacilli; order Alicyclobacillales; family Alicyclobacillaceae; genus JAIMAY01. The sequence goes on along the minus strand of JAIMAY010000067.1, from coordinate 2,177 downwards.
GTGTCAGCCTGCCCCTGATGAATCGCGCGCTGGCGGGTCAGCCCGTGCCGCACCTCACGTTCCTGTGGAAGTTGATGCTCGTCGGTGTCACCCTCGGCTCCGGGTTCTACGGCGGGATCGCCACGCCGCAACTGGTCATCGGTGCAGCGGCGGGGTCCGCGTTGGCGGAGTTCCTTCACCTCCCGCTGCCGCTTGGCGCCGCTGTGGGTACCATCTCGGTGATGGCGTCCGCATCCAACACACCGCTCACCGCGATGGCGCTGGGGTTCGAACTGTTCGGGCCTTCCACTGGCGCGTGCGCCGCCGTGGCCTGCGCTGCGGCGTATCTGATGGTGGGATACCGGAGTGTGTATCCAGATCAAGTGTTGACCTGCGCGAAGTCACCATGGCTTCGCGTAGAACCGGGGTTACCCATCGGTCAGCAGAAGCCGCTCCCCGTGACAAGCGCCCTAGGGTGGCGGCACATCGGCCCGTGGTGGACGGAAAACGACGGCCATACCCACTCCGCGAAGTAGGCGCCCACAACGACACCTCCGATGAATCCCCGTGAAGAGAGCCCCGTGAAGAGAGGCCGTGTTCTTCCGTCTCATGACCTCATTTTCTGTTAACCTTTCCGCACTCCACCATGGTCGATAACGGATCGACCGACGACACAGTCCAGGTGGCCCAGGAAACGGCGGATCATCTCGGACTTCCCCTGCGCGTGGTGGAGGAACCCGTCGCGGGCAAGCACGCCACTTTGCCCGCCAGCGCAGCCGCTGGGCACGCGGTATGATTGAAGGGATGCGCGCTGTGTGGCCGTGGCAGCAGCCCCGTCCCTTCGCGCGGTTCCTCACCGGTCTGGACCTGCTATTGCCATACACGGACACCATCTACACATTCTGCTGGATCCCTGGGCTCGTATGCGCCCTGTTCGGTCACTACTGGGTGGTGGGTCCACTGACGGTACTGGTGCTGCCGCTCACGCTGCTCACCAACGGTTGATGTACATGCGTCAGCGCCGCGTGTTCAAGCACCTCGGGCTGCGCGTACGTCGCAACCGCCTGGGCTTTGTGGCGTACGTGCTGTTCTACCAGATGATCATGTCGCCCGTGTCGGTGTGGGGTTATGTGCAGGAACTTTTGGGACTCCAGCGGCGATGGCGGTAGGGGCAGTCAAGGAGGGATCAACCGTTGACATCCGAGCCTCTCGCGTGGCGCACCGACGTGCTTGCCCCTGGACTACGCGTCCTGTTCATCGGCTTCAACCCCTCGCCGGCTTCGTATGCCAGGCAGGCCAATTACGCGGGGCGCAACAACCGGTTCTACCGCGTACTGTATTTGGCGGGCATCACCCCCGTGCTGCATGTCCCGGAGGATAGCCGCCGCTTCGTGGAACTCTACCGTTTCGGTTTCACCAATCTGTCGCCGCGCCCCACGGCGAGAGCCGACGAACTCACCGCTGAAGAGATGCGATCCGGTGCCCACCGCATCCGTCTTCTGCTGCGCGAGCTTCAGCCGCACATCGCGTGCTACGTGGGGAAAGGGGTGTACCAAAAGGTTGCGCAATCCACGAGGCCGGTACCGTGGGGGTTCCGAGAGGGCGCCTCTGTGGTGCCCGGCGTACTCGACTTTGTCGGCCCATCCACCAGTGGGCTGGTGCGCATGCGCCTGGACGAGATGGTGGACATCTACCGCGCCCTTGGGAACCACCTCAAGGAGCAACTTTAAGGAGACACGGGAGCATGGGCGGTAGGACACGGGGTGCGGCAGGATGTGCCTCGACCGAGACGTCACCTCGCTGCCAGAACCCCATGTCCCCTCGTATCAATAGCCCGCGCTGAGGTCCACTACGCTCTCCATCGGCTGACCGCTGCGGAACGCGCGGTAGTTGCGCAGGAACTGGTCGATTGCGCGAGCGTTGTAGTGCGGCGATTGGCCGGCGTTGTGCGGCGTGATCAGCACGTTCTCCATGCGCCACAGCGGGCTGTCCGCGGGCAACGGTTCCGTTTCAAACACGTCCAGCCCCGCACCGCGGATGCGGCCCGCCCTCAGCGCCTGGATGAGCGCATTTTCATCCACGACGGCGCCGCGTGCGAAATTGAGAAACACAGCGCTGGGTTTCATGGCGGCGAAGGCCGCGTCGTCAAACCAGTGGTGGGTCTCCTTGGTGAGCGGGACGAGGCACACCACGTAGTC
>JAIMAY010000007.1 GCA_023511725.1 Alicyclobacillus sp. | reverse complement strand
CCGCGAACTTGCCGTGTTCGGCTACGAAGGAAAGTTCGACACGGCCAGCCACATCCACCTGTACACCCTTCCGGCGGACGGGGGCGAGCCGCAGCACTGGACGCGCGAGTTCCCGGACACGCTCGGCAACTACATGGTGACGGACATGCGCAACCACGAGCACACGCCGGGGCCGCTGTGGTCTCGCGATGGACGCAGCATCTACGCGCTCTCATCCCGCGAGGGACGCTGCGAGGTCGTGCGCTTCACTCGGGATGCGGACCGGGTGCGCGCGGAGGTCGTGATCGGCGGAGATAGGGAGATCTACGGTCTCTCGTTCGATGGTGAGCGTCGGTTCGCCATTGCCTATTCCACGGTGGATCATCCGGGGCGCATTGCCTGGGTGGATGTGGATGACAGCCTGGTGCGGTTGCGTGCGCCGCGTGCGCCGGAGGAGCCCATGGATCAGGCGCCGGTGCCGCTTTTCCCGGCGACGGAGATCCGCGTGGACGATTGCAGTGATGCACTGCTGGCGGAGTTGGAGACGCCGCGCCCGCAGCCGTTCTGGTACACCTCCGAGGACGGCTGGCAGGTGCAGGGGTGGGTGCTGTTCCCGCCCAATCACCAACCCGGCCGCAAGGTACCCGTGATCCTGGAAATCCACGGCGGTCCCCACACCCAGTACGGCTGGGCGTACTTCCATGAACTACAGTGGTTCGCAGCGCAGGGATACGCCATCGTGTACACCAACCCGCGTGGGAGCATGGGCTATGGGCAGGCGTTCGCCGACGCCTGTCGCGGGGATTACGGCGGCAAGGATGCGGCGGACATCCTGAACGGGCTGAATGCCGCGCTGAAGCAGTTCCCGGACCTGGACGGCAGTCGTGTGGCCGTCACCGGGGGCAGCTACGGCGGATTCATGACCAACTGGCTGGTGGGGCACACGGATCGGTTCTTTGCGGCCGTATCGCAGCGCTCCATCTCCAACTGGATCTCATTCTACGGCGTGAGCGATATTGGGCCGCGGTTCACGGAGAGCGAGATCGGCGGCGATGTGATCCATGATATGGAGAAGCTCTGGCGGCACTCACCCCTGGCGTACGCGGGCAATGTCAAGACGCCGCTGCTGCTGATCCACGGCGAGAACGACGACCGCTGTCCGATTGAGCAGGCGGAGCAGTTCTACACCGTGATCCGGCGGAACGGCGGCGACGTCGAACTGGTGCGGGTGCCGCAAGCCAGCCACGACCTGTCCCGCAACGGCAAGCCCAGTCTGCGCTTGGCGCGGCTGGAGCGGATCTTCGGTTTCATCGACAGCCATCTGCCCGCGGGTGATCCGCAGCCGGAGCGGTGAGAAAGGAGTTGCAGCGGATGGGCAAACGCAGCAAGTTCGCTCAGCGTGCGGCGGAGCACGAGGCCGACGACAAGCCGGCATGGGCGGTCGATCCCGACCTTCGTCACGAACGCCCGCGGCGCACGCCGGCCCAGGCTCAGGCGCGGGGTCAGGCACGGGGAGCGCGCCGACCGTCAGCCGAGGGTGATTTTGCGGCACCGCTCGCGGACACGGTGAGTTCCGATGTCGCCGCGAGACTGTCGGCGCTGCGTGCCGAGCTGGAGGCAGAAGCACAGCCGCAGGCGCCGGCGAAGGTACGGGCGCAGCCGTCGCGGCGAAGGCCGAAGGCCTCGGCACTCACCGCGCAGGACGGGGACGAGTCATTCGAGGAACTGTTCAATCCTAAGGATGACGAGGCATCGTTCGAGGAACTGTTGAACCAGTCCAAGCTGGATTGGAAGGCGTTCAAGTAGTCAGGAGCCCCCGTGAAGAGCGGGGGTTTCTTTGTCTCATGCATCATACACAATAATTTCGTGTATAATACATCTGTACATAGTGTACGGGAGCGATGGCGAATGGCGAGCGTGTTTCCCGTGGGGCGCATCGTCGAACCACCGGATCTTGTGGATCGGTCGGAGTTCGTTGGGGAACTCAGGCAGCGCTTGCTCGACGGCCAGAGTCTGATGATTGCGGGACCTCGCCGCATCGGGAAATCGAGTTTGGCGCGAGAGGTGTTGAGGCAGGTCCGCGAAGCGGGCGCGTACACGGCGAAAGTGGACCTCTTCTATGTGACGAGTGTCGAAGAGTTCGCTTCCAAGTTTCTTCAGTCCATTTTGGAAAATCGAGTCGGTGTCATCGCGCAAGCGACCAGGGCGATGGAAGGGGTAAGAAAACTTTTGTCGCGTGCGGAAATCCGGGCGAAGTTACATGACTTGGAACTTGGCATCACCCTTGGCAATCGCGATGCTGATCCGTTGGAACTGCTCGAAACGGCCGTGATGACCGCGGAGAGATTGGCCGCGCGTGACGGGCGGCGGATGGTCGTCCTTCTGGACGAGTTTCAAGAAATTGACCGGCTGGGAGGAGAACCACTGCTCAAACGATTGCGGGCGTTGTTTCAGGAGCAGTCGCATACGGTGTACTTGTTTCTCGGAAGCCAGACCACGCTCATGCAAACGATCTTTGCGGACCGCAGACAGGCGTTTTATCGCTTTGCGGCGATGATGGTCATGCCGCCCATTCCCGAAAACGCGTGGCGGGATTATGTCTTTAAAAGGTTTATGGAAAACGGCATGCGGCTCACCGAAACGGGCTTTCGCCTACTGTACGAAAGAACCGGAGGGCACCCCTACTGCATGATGGCCGTGGCATACAACGCGCTCGTCTACGCCAACCTCCAGGGGCTTCAACATGTGACCGCCGATGTGATGGACTTTGCGTATGAACAGGCGCTGTCGCAGCTGCAGGCCATTTACGATGTCCAGTGGCAGGAACTCCATCGTTTCAAACATGCGGATGCTGTTCTCATGGCCTTGGTGAACGGCACAAGGCCCTACACTCTGCCTCTGAGCCGCAGCCAAGTTGCGCAGGGATTGGAATATCTGATGCGGTTGTCGGTGATTGAAAGGGGCGAAGGCCGGGGGGAATACAAGTTGGTCGAGCCCATGTTTGGAGAATGGCTGAAGCGCAAGCAAGAGCTTTGAATTCCCGAACCAATGCCAGTTGGACCGGAAGTCGCTCAAGTGAGTTGGGATATGAGAGGCGACCACGCTGGTGGTCGCCTATTGCCCCCTGGGTATCGTGATTGGCCCGAAGACCAGCGCGCTGCGCGGCTCGTTCAGTCGCCCTTCTCCCCAGTCGTGGGTACGGATGAGTGGTGAAGCGGCATGACGCCACTGGTCGCCTCCGCCGCTGTACGCGGCGTCACCTGCGACAGGCGGTCCACGTCCAGCGCATGTGCCACCGCCTCATCGGGAATGCCGAGTGCCCGCGCCGCATCGCGAAGGCTGGAGTTGTCCGCGAGGGCCCGCTTCACCACCTGCGCCGCGCGGTCGTAGCCAATGGCTGTGTTCAGTGCCGTCGCCAAGGCCAGCGATTGCTCCGCGTACGCTCGGCAGCGGTCCGTGTTCGCCCGAATGCCGCGAACGCAGCGCTCGGTGAACTGCTCGACCGCCGTGGACAGGATCATGATCTCGTGCAGGAAGTTGGCGGCCATCACCGGCATCATGACGTTGAGTTCCAACTGGCCCGCACCGCCGGCGAGGGCCACGGTCTGGTCGCAGCCCTGTACCTGATAGGCGACCATGTTGAGCATCTCGGCCATCACCGGATTCACCTTGCCCGGCATGATGGACGATCCCGGCTGAACCGCGGGCAACTCCAGCTCGGCGAGGCCCGTGCGCGGTCCCGAGGCGAGCAGGCGCAGGTCGTTGGCAATCCGTTGGAGCGCGAGCGCCACATTGCGCAGGACGCCGCTGACCAGGACCACCTCGTCCGGATTCTGGTTGAAGGTGAATGGATCTGGCGCCAGCCGGAAGCCGAGGCCCGTGAAACTGGCGATGTGCTGTACGGCCCGCTCAGCGAAGCCGGGCGGCGTGTTGATCCCTGTGCCGACGGCGTTGCCGCCAAGTCCGAGGTAGAGGAGTTGCGCGGCGGCCTGCTCCAGCCAGCGGCGATGCCGCCGGATATTCTCTGCCCACGCCCCGAACACGTGGCCCAGCCGCAGCGGTACCGCGTCTTGGAGGTGCGTGCGTCCGGCTTTGACAATCGGTTCGAACTCGCGCGCCTTATCGTCGAGCGCCTGTTCCAGCTTGCGCAACGCCGGATCCAGGGCATGCGCAAGCAGTTCCATGCCCGCGATGTTCATGGCGACATGGATGGTGTCATTGGTCGACTGCGACCTGTTGACGTCGTCGTTGGGGTGGACCAACGATGTATCTCCGCGCGATCCGCCCAGAAGCTCGGCAGCGCGGCTGGCAATCACCTCATTCGCGTTCATGTTCTGCGACGTGCCGGCACCGGCCTGGTACACGTCGACGACGAACCAGTCGTCGAAGCGTCCGTCAATCACCTCTTCCGCCGCGCGGCAGATGGCATCGCCCTTGCGCGGATCGAGCGCGCCCAGTTCCACATGCGCTTTCGCCGCCGCCCACTTGATGATCCCCTGCGCACGGATGAATGCTCGCGGCAAGCGCAGTCCACTGATGGGGAAGTTGGCCATGGCGCGCGCGGTTTGCGCGCCGTAATATGCGTCGGCGGGGATCTGCAGCTCTCCCAGAGAATCCCGCACGGTTCTCATCGATCCGTTCATCCTCGCATCCTCCCTCCGCACCCGCGTCACACCATCGGTGTAGAACGGGTGGAGACAGCCTTACCTTTCCATTATGGCCGTGCTCTTCCTGATCATACGATGATCAGGTGCAAGCCAGCTGCGAAGCAGCTATACTGAAGGCGGTTGAGGAGGGATGCTGCGTTGCAGCGTGTGTGGCTGGAGATCAAGGGCATGTCGTGCGAGCACTGTGTGCGGGCGGTGACGCAGGCGCTGCGGGACCTGCCCGGCGTTCACGAGGCAGAGGTGTCGCTGGAGCGCGGCGGTGCGCGGATCACGGCGGATGACACCGTGAGTGAAGCAGATCTGCGTGCGGCAGTGGAGGAAGCTGGGTATGACCTGGTCAGCGTGCGGGAGGAGGGCGCCCAGGCGTGAGCCGGCCATTCAGCATCCAGGACCTGCTGAGCATTCGCATTCCGCTTGATCTCTCCGTGGAGCCGCAGGGGCGCTCGGTGGTTTATTCGCTGCGAGTATTGGATGAAGACAAGGGAGAGTACCGAACGAAGCTGTGGCGAGCTGAGGTGCCGGCGCCTGGATCCGAGTCCGGACAGCCCGTGCAGCTGACGCATGGCCCTGGGCAGGATACGGCGCCGCGGTTCCACCCTCAGGGCACGGGGGTGGCGTTTCTCAGCGACAGGCCGCTGGATGGCGGTGCCGACGAGGACGACGAGGATAAGCCGACGCGCCTGTTCTGGCTCCCGCTCACGGGTGGCGAGGCACGGTGCCTGGCCGAGAGCCTGGAGAAGGTGTACGACTTCGTCTGGGATCCATCCGGGGAGGCGGTGTTCGCCATCGCCGACACGGAACCCTCGGCATTTGAGAAAGATCGGGCAAAGGCTTTGGCGGAGGCGCGCCGCGACGAGGTCCATGAGGAACGTGCGCAGTGGCCACGTCGCATCTGCAGGGTGCCGCTGGACGGCGGCAAGGTGCAGACCCTGTATGACAGGGACTATGGCCTGACGGAATTGGATGTGGCTCCAGATGGTTCGCGCATGGTATTCAGCACCAACTACACGGGGCTCAACAACGACGTGGACAAGCTCGACCTGTGGCTGCTGGAGGCACCGGCGGATGGATCCGAAGGGCGTTGGACGGCACGGCCGTTGGTCCAGCGCCAAGGGGCATGCCGAGGTGCCCGCTTTTCGCCGGATGGCCGCCGCGTGGCCTTCATCGCGCCCCGCGAGGAGGTCACAGAGCTATCGCAGAGCGACGTGTGGATCATCACACTGGACGCCGATGCCCGGCCGTACAATTTGACTGCGGCGCTCGACTTCATCGGCGACGCGGAGGAACTCGCGTGGTTGGATGAGGACACCCTGGCCGTGCAGGTGGAGAAGGGGTTGTACGCACCCATCTGGGTGTTCTCCGGTATCGGTGACGCGCTCAAGGGTGGCCGTGCCGCGGCACGGCAACTCACACCGGATGCGCTGCTGGTCCGGGGCATGGACGTGGATGCCCGGCGCAGTCTGCTCGTGGTCCGCGCGGAAGACGCGCGCACGCCCTACGAGCTGTACGCATTCGACGTCCACTCTGCCGATCCTGGTACATCTCCGTCAACTCCGGCATCCCCGCGGCCCATCACGCGGCTGCAGGAGGAGTGGGCGGACAGGCTGCGCGGCGACGTTCGTGCCTTCCGGTGGCAAACGTTTGACGGGCGCGAGGTGGAGGGCGCACTGGTGCTTCCACCGCCGGAGGTCCGAGCGGAAGGGGCCAAGCCGCCGCTGCTGCTGGTCATCCACGGTGGGCCCGCGTGGCACACCACGCTCGGTTTCTCGCAGTATCTCAACTGGCACTGGCTGGCGGGCCTCGGCTATGCCGTGTTTGCGCCGAACTATCGCGGCAGCATCGGCTATGGGCACGATTTCGTGCGCGCCAACCACCTGGACCTGGGCGGCGGTGACTTCCGGGACATCATGGCGGGGCTGGAGGCCGTGATCGGCACCGGTGAAGTGGACGGCGGGCGGCTCGGTATCACCGGCGGAAGCTATGGCGGGTACATGACCAACTGGATCATCGGCCATGACACCCGCTTCCGTGCGGCGGTGTCCGAGTTCGGCATCTGGAACCTGATGACCGACTTTGGTTGTTCGTCGAGCCGCGGCTGGGAAGTGATGTATCTGGGGCGTTACTGGGAGCGCGAGGCGCTGTATCTCGAGCGGTCACCCGCGCGCTACGTGCAGAACATCCAGACGCCCGTCCTGATCATCCACGGTGACGCGGACGACAACACGTTCATCAGCAATTCGAAGGAGATGTACAACGCTCTGCTGGAAGCGGGCAAAACGGTCGAATTCGTCCACTACCCACGCGAGGGCCACGGCCTGTCCGAGCCGCGTCACCGGGAGGATGAACTGCGGCGGATTGCGCGCTGGTTCGCTCACTGGTTGCCCGCCGGGCGGGAGCGACGACCTGCGGCGCCCGGAACGTGGCAGGTCATCCCGGACAGCGGCGTCGAGTGGTGCGTCGAGCAGGCGGCCGAGACGACAGCGTTTGTGCGTCACGGGGAAGACTATGCACGCGTGCTGGCGGTGACGGTGGCGTTTCGCCCAGCGCCTGCCGGTGGACAGCGCCCCGCACGGCAGCGGCACTCGGAGCACGATGGCCGGCGGGATGAGGGGGACACGGTGCGCCTGGCGGTGGGCAGCCCGGCACACAACGACGTGTTCCTGGCCTGGCTGGGAACAGAACCGCACCAGCGGCCGTCGGTCTTGGCCCGGCACCTGATTGAACCGGTCGGCGTATCGTGGCCGGGTAGCACGACGCTCGTCAGCGGAGATGTGACCCTACGCCCCGACGGCGAGGGCCGCATGGTGCTGCTGTTCCCGGAGCGAGCGTTGGCGCTGGGTTCACCGGACAGTTTCGTGCTCGTGATCAAAGATGCGGAATGGATGTTGCCGACATGACGGAAGCAGAGCTTCGAAAAATCCTGGCGGTGGCGGCGGAGGCCGCGGCTGCCGCCGGTTCCTACATTCGCGCGCGCGTCGATGAGGAGAAGCAGGTGAAGACCAAGTCATCGCCCTCCGACCTGGTGACGGATGTGGATCCGGCGTGTGAGGCGTTGATCCGCGACAGGGTGCGGCAGAGCTTTCCTGATCACGCGTGGCTGGGTGAGGAGAGCACCGGCATCGGACAGGCGGCATCCATGGAGGCCGCCGAGCGAGGCGCCCAGGCGGATCATCTGTGGGTCGTGGACCCGCTCGACGGGACCACCAACTTTGTCTGTGGCATGCCGCTGTCCACCGTGTCGGTCGCCTACGCCGAGCGCGGGCAGGTGATGGCGGGGGTCATCGTCGATCCCTATCGGGGCGAGGTCTTTCTGGGCGCGCGCGGGCTGGGTGCGTGGCGGTGCGATCTCGACACCGCCCTGGCCTTCAGCCGCCACCCGTCAGATCCGCTGCCGGGTGTGCGGATGACGGTCTCCACAGCGGCGCGCGTCGAGGACAGCGTGGTGGCCACGGGCTTTCCGTCGAGGTTGCCTGCCCGTGACCAGTCGACAGCCGCGGGCATGCGGATTGCGGGGCGTGCGAAGAATCTGCGTGCGCTCGGATCGGCCGCGCTGCACATGGCCTATGTGGCCTGTGGAAGACTCGACGCTTTCTGGGAATATGACCTCAACGCCTGGGACCTGGCCGCCGGTGCGCTGCTCGTGGAGGAGGCGGGCGGCGTGGTCGAGGACCTGGGCGGCGGTGCATACCGCCTGCAGGTGCGCGACGTGCTGGCCGCGGGACAGCGGGGGCTGGCGGAGCACATCCGCGAGCTCCTGCGGGTACCGTGATGCGCGTGTGCGTCACAGATAACGGGAGAGGATGGCGATGGTGAACGCGGTGGATGAAGCACGTCGCCGGCGCGCGCGGGAGCGCGTCGAGGAAATCTGTCAGTTGCCGGTGTACCGAAACAGGCCGGTGGCGCTGCTGACGGATCTGTATCAACTGACGATGATGTATGGTTATTACAAGACGGGGCGCAGCGGGCAGCGGGTCGTGTTTGATCTTTTTTATCGTAACAACCCGTGCGGGAATGGCTTTGCCGTGGCGGCGGGGCTGGAGCAGGTGGTGTGGTACCTGCACGAGCTCCGGTTCACGGAGGAGGACATCGCGTATCTCCGGAGTCTGCACCTGTTTTCTGAGGACTTCTTGGACGAGCTTCGGCGTTTTCGCTTCACGGGCGATGTGTGGGCGATTCCGGAGGGCACGGTGGTGTTTCCGAACGAGCCGCTGCTGCGCGTGGAGGGCCCCATCTTCGAGGTTCAGCTGATTGAATCGGCGCTGCTGTCGTTCGTGAACCACCAGACGCTGATTGCGACAAAGGCGGTGCGCATCGTGGAATCCGCGCGTGCGGCGGGTCATCCGTCGCCGCGGGTGCTGGAGATGGGGCTGCGCCGAGCGCAGAACCTGGACGCTTCCGTGTTCGGGGCGCGTGCCGCCTACATCGGCGGTTGTACAGGTACCAGCAACGTGTTGGCGGGGCAGTGTTTTGGGATCCCCGTGATAGGCACGCAGGCACACAGCTGGATCCAGAGTTTCGGCAGCGAGCTGGAGGCGTTTCGCGCGTATGCGGAGACGTTCCCTGACAATGTGGTGTTGCTCGTCGACACCTACGACGTGTTGCGCAGCGGCGTGCCCAACGCCATCCGCGTGGCGCGCGAGCTGGCGGAGAAGGGGAAGCGGCTGCGGGCCATCCGGATCGACAGCGGCGACTTGGCCTACCTCTCCAAGCGTGCGCGGCAGATGCTGGACGAGGCTGGGTTGCAGGATGTGGAGATCATCGCGTCGTCCGATTTGAATGAATGGACGATTCGCGATCTCGTCCTCCAGAACGCGCGCATCGACACCTGGGGTGTGGGCACGAATCTCATCACCAGCCACGATTGCCCGTCCCTCGGCGGCGTCTACAAGCTGGTCGCGCAGGAGGAGGACGGACGCTGGGTGCCGCGCATCAAGGTGTCGGAGAACGCCAACAAAGTTACGAACCCAGGCAAGAAAAAGGTGTTCCGGCTGTACGTCGACGGGATGGCCTCGGCGGACCTGATAGCGCTCGATGACGAAACCCTGGATCCGGAGCAACCGCTGGAGTTGTTCCATCCGGTTCATACGTATAAGCGGAAGGTGATCCAGAACTACGAGGTGGAGGAGCTCCTGGTGCCGGTGATCCTGGATGGGGAACTGGTCTATGAACTTCCCGCGCTGCCCGAGATCCGGGCGCGCTTGGCGGCATGTCTCGAACGCTTCCCTTCGGAGATCCGGCGGCCGGTGAATCCTCATGAGTACCACGTCGACCTGTCGCAGCGCTTGTGGGATTTGAAGCAGCGTCTGCTGCACGAAATGCGCCCCGGCAAAGCGGCGCGCTGATCAGCCGGGGCGGGGGAAGAAGGGAAACCGGATGAAGGTGATACGCATCACACCGCGCGGCTACTGTTATGGCGTGGTGGGGGCGATGGTGATGGCGAAGCAGGCGGCGGATGATCCGACGCTGCCGCGACCCATCTACATTCTGGGGATGATTGTGCATAACCGGCACGTGGTCGAGGCGTTCGAGCAGGAGGGCGTGATCACCTTGGACGGGGCGGATCGGCTGGCATTGCTCGAGCAGATCAAGGAGGGCACGGTGATCTTCACCGCGCACGGCGTGTCGCCGGAGGTGAAGCGGCGGGCGGCCGAACGTGGCCTTCACGTGATTGACGCCACGTGTCCGGATGTGACGCGCACGCACGACCTGATCCGCGACAAAGCGGCGCAGGGGTACGACATCGTCTATATCGGCCGCAAGGGGCACCCGGAGCCGGAGGGGGCGTGCGGTGTGGCACCGGGGCGGGTGCACCTGGTGGAGAATCTGGAGGACATCGAGCGGCTGGATCTGAAGAACGACAAAATCGCCGTCACCAATCAGACCACCATGAGCCAGTGGGATACGGCGGAATTGATGCAGGCCGTCAAGCGCAAATATCCGCAGGCGGAGATCTACAACGAGATCTGCATGGCCACACAGATGCGTCAGCAGGCGGTGGCGGAGCAGGCCAAGGATGCGGATCTGTGCATCGTGGTCGGGGATCCGCGCAGCAACAATTCCAACCGCCTGGCGCAGGTGGCCGAAGAGATTGCGGGGACGAAGGCGTACCGCGTCGCGGATGTGACGGAGATCCGGCCCGAGTGGCTGCGCGGCGTGCAAACGGTGGCCGTCACCTCCGGAGCCAGTACGCCGACGGCCATCACGACGGAGGTCATTCAGTACCTGGAGAACTTCGACGAGAGTGACCCGTCCACATGGACGCCGGTGCGGACGGTGAAACCGGAGAAAATCCTGCCGGTGGCGCGTCGATCATCGTGATCGCCACGGGGGAGAAGGCGGAGGAGGCTGCACGATGGAAGCACTGATGCGTTCCGTCCTGCTCTCGATGGCGCGCAGCGAGCGGCTCGGGAGGCTGGCGCGCCGCTACGGGTTGCGGTTCGGTGCGAGCCGGTTCGTCGCCGGTGAGACGCTGGAAGACGCCATTCAGGCTGTCTCCGCGTTGAATGCAGCGGGTATCGCCGCGACCCTGGACCACCTGGGTGAGTTCGTGCGCGACGCGGACGAGGCGCGCGCCTCTGCAGAGGAGTGTGTTCAAGTCCTGAACGCTATTCGCGAGTCAGGCGTCCACGCCACGCTATCGGTGAAGCTCACGCAGTTAGGACTGGACATTGATCCGAAACTGTGCTTGGAAAACATGCGGCGGATCTTGTCGGTGGCGGAGGAACACGGCATCTGGGTGACCATCGACATGGAGGACTACGGTCATTGCGCCGTGACGTTGGATCTGTTCGAGACGCTGCACCGAGAGTTCTCGCACGTCGGTACGGTGATCCAGGCGTATCTCTACCGCAGTCTGGAAGACCTGGCGAGGCTCTCAGCACAGGGGTGTCACCTGAGGATTGTCAAGGGGGCGTACAAGGAGTCCCCGGAGGTGGCGTATCCCGACAAGAAGGATGTGGACGCCAACTACCTGCGGCTGATGGAGACGCAGTTGAAAAGTTCGGGCTTCACGGCCATCGCGACGCACGATGAGAACATCATCGATCATGCCAAGCGCTTCATCGCCGCGCAGCGCATCCCGAAGGATAGGTACGAGTTTCAGATGTTGTATGGCATCAAGCCACAGCTTCAGGCGCGCCTCGTGGAGGAGGGTTATCCGCTGCGCCTGTATGTGCCGTACGGAACGGACTGGTATGGTTATTTCATGCGGCGCTTGGCGGAGAGGCCAGCCAACGTCGCGTTTGTGCTGAAGGGCCTGTTCAACTAAAAACGGCGGCCTCCCGCGCCGGGAGGCTGCCGTTTTTCGAGGTGCGCACAATCAAGACTTGGGATCCAGGTCTGCCAGCATGGCGATGGGCACCGCCATCTCCTGACCGTCCGAGCCGCGGATGCCCCACGCCATCACGCCCTTGCGGTGCGTGACCGTGAGGGTGTCATCGGCTTCGGTGAGTCGGTAGGTTCTTCCTTTCTCCAGCCGCACGCTGTCCTGGATGAGATACGATTTGGCGAGGTACCAGCGGGTCATCAGCGTCTGGTACTCGCTCCAGTTCTTCTCGTCAAACGCCTTCTGCCCCTGATCACGAAGCTTATCCATTTCCCGCCGGAGCTGATCCGGGGTCATTTCACTCAGCAGCATCAGTGTCCGTTCGCCTCCTGGACGGTGACCTTGACATACAGCGTGGGGCCGATCACGACCGTGTTCACGTGAATCACATACACCTCGTTATCCACGGTGAAGGTCCGTCCCTCGACGAGCTGCGCCGGGATCTCCGGGAAGCGCGTCAGCACCTGCAACGGTTTGCCCATCAGCCACTGCAGGGTCTGTTTGACGAACTGCACGGCCTGCAGCTGCGACATATCGTCCGGCGCCAGCGCGTCCACGCGAACCACCTGAATGGTCTGCTCTTGGTCAGGCTGCTGCAGACGCGTGGTGAGCTGGTCGATCTGCCGCAGCAGGTCCTCCTTCTCCATTGTATAGTGGGATACCTCGCGCGACAAACGGTCAATCTCCCGGCCTTGCCACACAAACATGGCCACGCCGCCCACCAGGGTGCCCAGCATCAGCGCGGCCGCCGTACGCCGAACCTCGGTCCCGTTCATCCGTTGTCACTGCTGGCCACGCCCGCAAGCCAGGCGATGATCTGGAAGCCCATCTGGCTGCCCAGGAACGCGGATACGAGCAACGCGAACTGACGGCCAACGGGATACAGTTGGGCCTTCAGCACACCTGTCTCAATCACGCGGAGCGTGTCCATGGTGCCGCCGAGTGTCGCCACCAGCGCCCAGATCTTCAGTTGGTCCGCGAGTTTGACCATGGTCTGGAGAGGGGACAGGCTGTGCGTGAGGACCGCGGCCACGCCACCCAGCAATGCGCCGCCCACCACCATGCCGAGTGCGACGAAGAAGTCGATGATGAGGTTCGAAGCAAACGAGGATGACATCGGTTTGTCCCTCCACCAGAGCATACGGGTCGGCCGGGGCAAATATGCGCCGTGGGGTGTGTCTGATAGCGAGATCGGGTATGATAAATAGAATGAGAATTTCAAGACCCGGAGACATGATGGAGGAAGATCAGGCAGCATGGCGAGAAACGGCAGCACGAGACGGTCCGGAGGGGCCGTGGCCGCGGCGCCCGGCGAGTTGACGCTACATGCCGTGTACGAACCAGGCCCATGTTTTGGCGATCCCGGCGTGCTCCACCTGGACGGCCCCCTGGCCGCATGGCCGGACGCAGCACGGCCGTGGTATCCGGACACCGTTCGCGACGGAGGCCGGGTGGAGTTGTCCGCGGCGGAGGCGGTGGCGCTGACGGCCGCGCTGGTGCGGGCCGAGGCGGAGGCGCACGTGTCCCCGGGGTTTCGCCTGTTGATGCGCGCCTATCGGCTGGCCGCGCGCTTGGTCGAGATGGGTGAGGTGCTGCCTTTCGCCGCGCCCATGGAGGCCAAATGGCGCGACGTGCTGCAGTCGTGGTCAGCATTGGATGGGGACCAGGAGGACGGATGGAGCGCGTGGACGCGTCTCGGCTGGAGATACAGGGCCGTCTGGGCACCAAGGCTCAGCCAACGGCCGGCGCGCGCCCTGCGGTCAGCGCTGCTGCAGGCCGCGGAGCGGGATGCGCTGGGCGGATGGTACCGTGGCATTGGCTGGCAGAAGCAGCATCACGCCCGGATCGTTTTGGACGCGTGGCTGTTGCTGTGCGTGGACCAGATCATTCGGCGGACGCTGCGTGAGGTGCGCCTGGAGCCGGAGAATACCAACGCCTGGCGGATTCGGTACAGAGGCGAGGAAGCGCTGGTGACCGCATGGCAGACCGCGTTGACAGGAGACGACGCGGCCTTCAGCGGTGACGCTTGGCTGGTGTGGCGGCTGCTGCGTAACTGGTGGCCAGGCTCTGGCTGGTCTGCCGCGGGTGAGGCATATGCCCGGCCAGCGGACGTGTGCCACCTGGAGTTGGTGCTGATGCCGCCGGATGCCGGGACATCGGGCGGGACGTGGTGGCTGCGCGTGGACGTGGTGCACGAGGTGTGGAAGACGCGCGCACCGCTGATGGCGTTGTGGATGGAGCGGGATCGGCGGCTTCAGCTGGGTCTGGAGCGGGTGGAGGGTGTCGACGAATGGGCCATCCCGCTGCTCTGGCAGCTGGGCGAATCGGTGCCGGTGCTGCGCCGTACCGTGAACAGGCTGCACCCGGGTGAGGCGGAGCTGTCGGAAGCGGAGGCGGTGGATCTGCTCGTCGAGCAGCTGCCGTGGCTGGCCGAGCACGGGGTGCTCGTCCGGTCGGCGATGGTCCCGCAGGCGGCAGCGGATGTTCGGATCCGCGTGCGTGTCGAGCGCTGGCATGGGCGCGGCGGCCGCAGCCGGGGGCAGTCCGGCACCGGTTTCTTTCACAGGGATGGCTTGGTGGACTTCGATTGGTCGGTGGTCATCGACGGTGAGGAGATCAGCCGCGAGGCGTTCGAGCGCTTGGTGGAACAGAAGCGGCCGTTGCTGCAGTTGGGCGGGACGTGGAAGTTGGTGCCGGTGCAGGCCGTGCTGGAGGGATTGAACGAGTGGCTGGGGGGTGCGCAGGCGGGCAGCGTGCCGCTGCCGATGCTGCTGACTGGATCCGACGATGAGAACGCGCGGGAGGATGCGGAGAAGGAGACGTCGGATATCGAGGTGGAGTGGACCTATGCCGCGGATGCGGCCCCGGTGCGTGAACTGGTGGAGCAACTCCGGCGTGCACCGCGGCCGGAGCCCGTGGCAGAGCCGTCCGGGTTTCGCGGCCAGTTGCGTGATTACCAGCGCACAGGGCTCGGCTGGTTCATTCACCTGCGGCAGCTCGGACTGGGCGGTTGCCTGGCTGACGATATGGGCCTGGGCAAAACGGTGCAGGTGATTGCCTATCTCCTCCATCTGCGCGAGCGGGGGTGGGCGGAGGGACCGCATCTGCTCGTCTGTCCGACTTCGCTGATTCCCAATTGGCGCAGCGAGATCCGACGATTCGCACCGGAACTGCGCGTGCACGTGCACCATGGCGCAGGCCGGCTGGAACTTGGTGATGCCGGTGAGACGGCTTTGGATACGGCCATCCGCGACGCGGACGTGGTGATCACGACCTACGCGACGGCGGCCCGCGATGTGGACGTGCTGCGCGGCGTCGCGTGGGACGTGGTGATTGCCGACGAAGCGCAGAACATCAAAAACGGTGAGACGAAGCAGGCGCGAGCGATGCGCGCCCTGCCCGCACGGCAGCGGCTGGCGCTGACCGGGACGCCGATGGAGAATCGCCTGGAAGAGCTGTGGAGCATCATGCACTTCGTCAATCCGGGCTATCTGGGTTCCCTCGCGTGGTTCCGCAAGCACATTGCCCAGCCCATCACGGTCCAATCCGACACTCAAACGGCGCGGCGCCTGCAGCAGATGCTGCGGCCCGTGCTGCTGCGGCGAACCAAGACAGATCCCCATATCCAGCTGGAATTGCCTGAGAAGTGGGAGGTACGGGAGTACGCCGGCCTGACCCCGGAGCAGGCGGCACTCTATCAGGGTATCGTCGATGAACTGTTCCAGGGGGTCCAATCCCGCACGGGGATGGCGCGGCGCGGCCAGATCCTGGCGGCCCTGGTGCGGCTGAAGCAGGTGTGCGATCACCCGTGTCTGGTCGTCGGCGGGCGTGCGGATCCGGATCGGTCGGCCAAGCTGCGTCTGCTCCTGGAGCGCCTGGAGGAAGTGATCAGCGAGGGAGAGCGGGCGCTGGTGTTCACGCAGTTCCGCGACATGGGGGACCTGCTCTGCGACGCGTTGGCGGCCCGATTCGGTTTTCGGCCGCGGTTTCTGCATGGCGGACAGAGTTCGGCGGAGCGCGGCCAGATTGTCGAGGCGTTTCAGACGCGCATGGATCCCTCCCCAGTGCTGATCCTGTCACTGAAGGCGGGGGGCGTGGGGCTCAACCTGACCGAGGCGACGCACGTCTTTCACTACGACCGATGGTGGAACCCGGCGGTGGAGGATCAGGCGACGGACCGGGTGTACAGGATTGGGCAGACGCGCAATGTGCAGGTGCACAAGCTGGTGTGCGCGGGGACGTTGGAGGAGCGGATCGACGAGTTGATCACGGCCAAGCGGCGGTTGTCGGCGGCCATCGTGGGCACGTCGGAGGCGTGGCTGACGGAGCTGGACGATGAAACGCTGCGGGAGTTGTTCGAGCTGGATAAGCAGGCGGCCGAGGTGGTGGATTGATGCCGAGACGGCGGCAGACGCAGCCGGTCAAGGAGCAATGGGAACGAGTGCTGGCGGGCGTGGATGCGGCGCGCATGCGCCGCGGACGAACGCTGGCGCACAACGGGAGCATCGTGCGGCTGCGGGTGGTGGAGGGATCTGTGGAGGCACGTGTGCTGAGCAGCAGCCGCAGCCGGCAAACGTATCAGGTGACCGTGCCGTGCCCGGCCTGGTGGGCACCGATGGCGGACGAGGTGGCGACGTGGTTCGTACACCGTCCGGATTGGTTTGCTGCATGGCTGGCGGGGGAATGGCCCGAGGATTTGCTGGGGATGATGACCGCGGCCGGCTATCCCGCGGCACCGTCGGAGCCGTGGCCGCTGTGGCTGTACGCTTCGGCCTGCACATGTCCGGATTGGGGCTTCCCGTGCAAGCACGTGCTGGCGGTGGTGGTTCGGATGGCGGAGGATATTGAGCGAGACCCACCGATGGCGCTGGAGTACGCCGGGATTCCTCGGGAGGTGTGGCTGGCGCAGGTGCACCGGGCGTGGAGAACGCAGCTGCAGGAAGAGCATCCACAGCGACCTTGGGCTGGCGATGGGGTGACGGAGGATGAACGGGTGTTGGAGGAACGCGCGTTGCGGGCCTTGCTCCCGGCCAAGGCGCCTTCCGGCGGTCCGCAACTGAGCTTGGATCAAGAGGCGCTGCGGACGTGGCTTCCCCCTTTGGACGGTGAGCGGGCGGAGCGTTGAAGGTGAGGGAGGGGCATGGATACATGTGTCAATCGCCCCTCCATTTTTCTGCTCCGGAATGCGAACATATGTTTGTATCCGTGCGTTCAGGGGAATATAATAGGTGTTGTTGACGAACATATGTTCGTATTTCGGCCGGAGGGATTTAGCATGCGCTGGTTCGCGTTTGGTCGCGCCGTCGGCGTGGGTTGGGATGGCGATGACACCTTGTGGATGACGATTTCAAACGAACGAGTGATGGACGCCTCGGTGTCAGCGCGCGCGTGCGGCGTGGAGCCAGGCCAATCGGTGCATACCGCAGCCGCCTTGGTCCCAGGGATCACGGTGCAACCGGCTACCGAGGGCCCTTCCCGAGCCATGCGGCGGCTATGGCGGATGGTGAACGATGTGACGCCGCGGCTGGAGACCATGGGCGAGGACGGTTTTTGCGCAGCGGGTTCGGGTCGCACAAGTGAAACGGCGCTCCACGCTTTGCGTGCGGCTGCGCGGCGCTGGTTGGAGGAGCGACCGGGGGTGCGAGGGCTGCTTGTGGGCGTGGCGGAAACGCCCGGACTGGCGCGCGCACTGGTGGAATGGCGGAAGTGCGGGGAACTTCCCGCGTCCTGGGAACAGTCGCTCGGGCGCCACGGGCGGTGGCTGGTTTCCCCACGCCTGAAGCCATCCTCCGCTGCGCGGAACCGGTGTACGGGTGCGCACGAGGCGGCTGAGAGCTGGTGGGATCCGCTGCCGGTGGAGGCACTTTGGGTGTTGCCCGCAGAGGTTCGTGAGATGCTCCTGCGCATGGGCGTGTTGACCTTCGGCGAACTGGAGAAGGTGGGGGAGACATTCTGGCGGCGGATGCTGCCGGGTCTCTCCTGGACGCAGCTGCGGCATCAGGTTTGCGTGGGCAGGTTGCGGGTCAATTATCCGCCGCCGGTGTACTGCCGAACGTGGGCTGCAGCAGCGGGCGAGGTCTGCCCGCCCGAACAGTTGACGGAATGGTTGGAACCTTTGATTCAGGGAGTTGGAAGGGAATTGCTCGCAGCGGGTTGCGGCACACGTCGGCTGGGGCTGTGCTGGCGCGGTGAAGGCGGCAGGGAGCGGATGGAGATGGTGCTCAAACAGCCGACGGCGGACCTGCAGGTGCTCCGCGCGCAAACGCTGCGGCTGGCGGCCCACATACGACAGCCGGTGGAGCGAGTGTCGCTGTTTGTCCGAGACTTTACATCACTGCCGGCTGAGCAGCTGCGGTTGCTGGCGGAGGATGGTCGGGTTATCTCGGCGGATCCCGCCGCGCATGCGCTTGCGGAGGTGTTGGCGCAGGTGGAGCGCCGCTTTCCGGGACGCCTGCAGAAAGGGCTCCGCCCTGGTTTTCGTGAGCTGCGACTGGCTCGCGTGATGGAGGCGCGGCTGGCGGTGGGGAGCGGGAATGAGCGTCATGAACGGATGGCGATGCCATGACACGGGTGGTGCGCCGTCCGGTCACCGTTCGAACCGATGCGCACGGGGCCCCGGTGTGCATTGTCGATGGCAAAGCGGTGCACACCGTGCGCACGGTGATAGATCACTGGCGGGAACTGGGCGCCTGGTGGGAAGGCGAGACGGAATTTCAGTTGTGGCGCGTGGAGACCGACGCCGGTGTGTTTGATCTCGAATGCGCGGAAGGTGCCTGGCGGGTGTACAGGGTTTGGGATTGACGGGGGGATTGCGGTGAGGCATCCGTTTGTCCATCTTCACTGTCACTCGCCGTTCTCGTTTCTGGACGGCGCTTCTTCGGTGGAGACGCTGGTCGCTCAGGCGGCGGCGTTGGAGATGCCGGCACTGGCCATCACGGATCACGATACGGTGGCGGCTTTGCCACAACTCCACCACTGGGCGACGGTGTATGGGATCAAGCCCCTCTCCGGGGCGGAGGTGACGATGGAGGATGGCTCGCATCTGACCATCCTGGCCGAGACGCGAATGGGCTACCGAACGCTGTGCGAACTGTTGACGAAGGCGCGCGCTGGTCCGGACGGCCGCAGGCAGCCGAAATTGCCATGGGCGGAGCTGTGGCGGGCGGGTCCTGGGTTGGTGGTGCTCTCCGGCTGTCGGCGGGGGCGGCTGGTGCAGCACCTGCGCCGCCGCGAATGGGCATGGGCTCGGGAATGGGCGGAGCGCTTGCGCGATGCTTTTCCCGGCGCCTTTTATCTCGAACTGCAGGGGGATGCTTATCCCGGCTGGCTGTCCATCAATGCGAAGCTCGCGGAGTTGGGGCAAACGCTTGGCATTCCGCTGGTGGCCACCAGCGATGTCCATTATGCCAGGCCGGAGCAGGCCGCGGTCCACGATATCCTCTCCTGCATTCGCCTGCGCTGCGATGTGCACACGCCTCACCCGGAGCGCCCGCTCAACGCGGCGCGTTGGCTGCACGGTGTGGAGGAGGCGGAACAGCGATGGGGCGCCTGGCCGCAGGCGCTCGAAAACACTGCGCGCATCGCGGAGCGCTGCGAGGTGGTGTTGGATCTCGGGCGGCCGCAGTTTCCCGCGTTCGAGCTGCCACCGGGTGTGACGGACGCCGCGGCGTATCTGCGCGAACTGACGTTTGCCGGGGCGCGGGAACGGTATGGCCGGTTGACGCCCGCGCTGACCGCTCGGCTGGAGCACGAACTGGCCGTGATTGAGGCACTCGGCTATGCGGATTATTTCCTCATGGTGTGGGATATCGTGCAGTTCGCTCGCCGCCGCGGCATTCGCTGTGCGGGGCGCGGGTCCGCGGCGGATTCCGCGGTGGCCTACTGCCTGTATCTGACGGATGTGGATGCCGCCGGCCGCGGTCTGCTGTTCGAACGCTTCATGAGCCTGGAGCGCGCGGAGATGCCCGACATCGACATCGATTTTGATCACCGGCGGCGCGACGAGGTGATGGCTTACGTTTACCGCCGCTACGGGGAACGTCACGTGGCGCGCATTGCCACCTACCAGACGTTTCGGGGCAGATCAGCGGTGCGGGAGGTGGGGGCTGCGCTCGGGCTGCCGGATGCGCTGCTCGACGGCCTGGCCAAGCGCATCCCCTGGTCGGCACACGCCGACGGGTTGGAGGAGTTGCTGGACCGCGTGCCGGAACTGCGGGTCTATGCGTCATACCGGGATCGACTGCGGCTGCTGTGGAAAATCGCCGCAGACATCGCCGGCTTCCCGCGCCATCTCGGGATGCACGTGGGCGGTGTGGTAGTCAGCCGCCGGCCGCTGTTTGAAATCACCTGCCTCCAGCCTTCCGCCAAAGGCGATTGGATGACGCCGTTTGACAAAGAGGACGTGGAGCGTGTCGGCTGTGTGAAGCTGGATCTTCTCTCCCTGCGCACGCTGGGTGCGATGGAGGACGCCGTGCGGTTGGCGGAGCGCGCTGGGCGAAGGCTGGATCTGGACCGGATTCCGGCGGAGGATCCGGAAACCTATCGCATGCTCGGGCGCGGGGAGAGCGTCGGCGTGTTCCAGCTCGAGAGCCCGGCGCAGCGAGTGCTGCAGAGCCGGCTCAAACCGGACAAATTGGAGGACCTGGTGGCGAGTGTGGCCCTGATTCGGCCCGGACCGGTGCAGGGCAACATGGTCGAGCCGTTTCTGGCCCGCCGTCGCGGCGAGCAGCCGGTGACCTACCTGCATCCGAAGCTGGCGCCCATTCTCGAAAAGACATACGGGGTGGTGCTGTTTCAGGAGCAGGTGATTGAAATTGCCACGGCCATTGCGAATTTTACGCCGGGGGAGGCGGACCGGTTGCGGCGGGTGATGAGCCGGGTGCGATCACTGCGGGAGATGGACGAGATTGGCCGAGAGTTTTTGCGTAAAGCGGAAGAGGCCGGTGTGGCGCCCGACGTGGCGCAGGCGGTGTTCGCCTGCATTCGTGCGTATGCCGGTTACGGCTTCTGCGAGGCGCACGCCGCCGCTTTCGCCAGCACGGCCTACAAGACGGCCTATCTTGTGCGGCACCACCCGGCGGAGTTCTTTGCGGCCATCCTCAACCAGTATCCGATGGGCTACTATCCGGTGCACGTCCTGTGCGCCGAGGCGCGTCGCCGCGGCGTGGAGGTGCGCAGGCTGGATGTGACGTGCAGCGAATGGGATTGCACGGTGGAGAATGGGGCCATCCGGCTCGGTTTTCGTCTGCTGAAAGGCATGCGGGAGCCGGTGGCGCGGGCCATCGAGCGCGAGCGCGCGCGGGTGCCGTTCAGCAGCCTGCACGATTTGCTGCAGCGCGTGCCGGAGGTGGATGCGTTGACGGCGGAACGCTTGGTCCGATCCGGCGCCGCCGACGCTCTGCATCCCCACGCTCGCCGCGCGCTCCTGTGGTCGCTGCCGGTGTGGCTGGCGGATCGGCAGAGGGGGGGAATCACCGCGGCGGACGGGCCGCGGCTGACAGCGGGCCTCCCGGCCCTGGCGGAGGCGGCGGATGCACCGTCGCCCTGGACGGACGCGGACCTCCCGCTGAACGTCAAACTGGCGGATGAATACGCCCTGTTGGGCGTTGGGCTCTCTGGCCATCTCCTGTCCTTGTGGCGGCCCGCGCTGGCGCAGGCGGGGTGCCGGACCCTCCGGGAAGCACTGCGAGCGGCGGATGGTGAGCGCGTGCGGGTGGCCGGGATTGCGGTTCGACCGCACCGGCCGCCGACGCGCAGTGGGCGGACGGTGGTGTTCGTGACGCTGGAGGATGAGACCGCGCTGTTGGATGCGGTGGTGTTTGAGCAGGTCTACCGCGCCAGCGGGGCGGTGCTGTTCACGCCGAGCGGGCGATGGGTGGTGATGGATGGCGTGATCGACCGCCGCGCCGGGGATTATCCGCAACTGCGCGTGGAGCGCGTGTGGTCGTGGACGCAGTTCTGCAGATTCCACGGCGTGCGTGTATCGTGATCATCCTGTACACTGAGGGGCGAATGGTGGTGCGCCGCGGAGGCTCTGTTACGCCGGAAGCGCCCGATCACGCTGTGAAGCCGGGGTGATCATAGGTGAGCACATCCCAGCGTGCGATGAGCGCGCTATCCATCGCCTTCATCCTCTTTGCCATGATCAACTTTCTCGTCGGCACCACGCTTGGCATGCTGATGGCGCTGCATCCCGCGTGGTGGGGGACGATGGGCGACGTGCACGCCGTGGTGAATCGTTTTGGCTGGTTGACGATGATGATCTATGGCATGACCTATGCAGTCCTCGCCACCTCCGCCGGCCTTCGTCCGCCGCGGGCATGGCCTGGTTGGCTGCAACTCGCGGTGGCGGAGGCGGGGGTGATCCTCCAAATCATCGGCGTCCTCGGAGACGGCTTAGGTCTGTGGCGGGCCGGGGTCGTACTGCAGGCTGTGGCGCCGACACTGTTCCTCTACAACATCCTCTCCGCTGTGCGGGCCGGACGCCGAGCGAGGGCCGCCGGCGAGAACCCGCTCATGCCGTCGGCACGCGTCGCGTATCTTGCGCGTGCGGAGCACTGGACGGCGACGGACCGGATTGGCCAACGTGGAACGGACCTTGCCCTCATGCTTTGGATATTGGCGGCCTGGTGGATGGCCGTCAACGCGCTGCGGCATCCGGTCATGGGGGAGCCTCCCTACATCGCCGTGCTTGTGGATGACGGCTGGCTGGTGGGCACGGTGCTGGCGGTCGCCATGCATCTGCACGGACGGTTGATGGGGTGCCGCGTCCCTCCAGCCGCCTATCGGGCTGTGCAATTCCTTTGGTTTCTGGGTCTGGTGCTGGCCGTGGCGGGACGCGCGCCGGACGCTCACCGTCCCTGGGGCCAGATCGCAGGAGACAAGATCCTCGGCGCAGCTATCCTGGGCATGGCCCTGACCGTCTTGGTCACCACCATGCTCGGCCGATCCGACACCCTTCCCGCCGCCCCCCGTCGTCTGGCGGGGCGGATGGGGTGGCTCTTGGGCTGGGCGTTCGCCGCTGTGCTGGGTATCGCGCTGCTGGCGGGTGCGGACCCGCTGCAGTTACCTGCCAGGCATCTTCTGTTTCTCGGTTGGATCACTCTGCTGGTATACGGGGTGGCGCACAGCGTGTTTCCGGACCTGCTTGCGGTGGGCGAACCGTGTGTGGGTTGTGCCGTCACGCAGGTGGGGTGTGCAGCAGGCGGCGCGCTCTTGATGGTGCTCGCTTTCACGATGCAGCTTCATGGCGGAGATACCGCGGGTTTGTTCGCCGCCGGTGGCCTTCTGTCATGGCTGGCGTTTACGTGGTTTGTGGGTTTTTGGCTGCCTCGGCTGCTTCGCAGGCCGCAGCGCCTGATCATTCCCGAAGGTGAACGGTGATATCGTTTTGCCACTGATCCAATGGAAAACAGGAGGCCGCCCCGTCTGTGTGGAAAGGTGAGGCATGAAAACGGGGGTGTCCTCATGAGACGCATGAAGGTTCGGCTGACGACGTGTTGGCGCGGCATCCTCTCCTCGGCGGTTGCTGTGGTCATGCTATGCGCGCTAGCGGGATGCGGAGTGCCACGCTCCGGCACCACCAGCACCAGGCCGCTCCCGGCTCCGGTGCAAGAGGGCGACATGACGCTGGTGTGGGGCAAGGATGTCAAGCAGGCGGCGCTGGACCTCATTCGAGCAAGCCGCCAGTACTGCTGGCTCGATATGTACGAGTTGTCCGATCCCGACATTCTCTCGGCGCTCGCGGATGCACGTCGGCGTGGTGTCGACACGCGCGTGGTGGTGGACGCCACGGAAAGCCACTCGCAGCAAACCGGCGTGCCTGCGCTACAAAAGGCGGGCGTGCCTGTGGCGTCGCTGCGGATCTCGCACGGGATCAGCCACATCAAGCTGCTGGTCACCGATGCGGGTGCGCTGATGGGCGGCATGAACTTCGGCGCGCACAGTTGGGACAACAACGACGCCTCTGTGCGCGTTGATCATCCCAATCCGTCTTATCGCACCGTGTTCCTGTGGGACTGGTCGCGCGCGCGTGGTGGGGCCGGAGGAAAACCTGCGCTGCACGACCCGGTATACGTCGATGGAGCTATCGAACGCCAGGTGGTTCGGGCCATCGAGGGGGCGCACAGCGAGATCGACATGGAGGCGTTTGACCTCTCCGAGTGGGACGTGCTCGACGCTCTCACGGCGGCCGCCAAGCGAGGGGTGGCGGTGCAGGTGCTGCTGGACCCGGGTCAGAGCCAGAACCGCAAAGCCGCTTCCGAGCTCCGCGCTGCGGGTGCCACCGTTCGCTTCTACAAGCCGTATGGCAATGAGTGGATGCATGCCAAGATCCTCGATGTGGACGGCGGCTCCACGTTCATCATCGGCAGCGCCAACTTCACGCATCAAGCGTACACCTACAACCACGAGGGAGATCTCGTCCTGCACCAGGTCCCCGCGTTTCATCAGGCGTTGATGCAGAATCTGTCGGCGGAGCTCGCGCGTGGTACGACGCAGCCTGTGCATCGCAGCTACAGTGACGACGAGGGGGCGGCGTGAAACGTGTGGGAAGGATTTGTCCTGGACAGGCGGGTCAGTCGCTGGTGTGTGCGGCAGTGGCACCGGCATCCCATGGTCGATGCCGCGGCGGTGGTGTTCGCCACATGGACGCCGGTGTGGATGCTGGGGTTCATGGCCATGGCGGCCGCCGGCATTGGGCTGTCTGGAACGTGGCATGTACAAGCCGTCCGCCATGCCATCGCCGCCGTGCTGGCCGCCATCGCTGTGCGCATGGTCAACGAACCTGTGACGCGGCGCTTCGCACGCCCGCGTCCGTTTGAGGAACTCGCGGTACTGCCGCTCGTCGGGCACGGTAGGGGTGGGTCGTTTCCGAGCAACCATGCGTCCGGCGCGTTCGCCCTGGCGATGGCGATGGCGGCGGTGCCTGTGTACGGGCCCATCCTCTGCCTGTTGGCGGTGCTGGTGAGTATGGCGCGCATCTACGGTGGTTTGCATCACGTCACGGACGTTGTTGCGGGTGCCCTGCACGGCGCGCTCTTCGGCAGCGTAGCGGGCTTGTGCTGCATGTAGTGTGGCCACGCAGCCCTGCCGCAGCGGCTTAGGAGATCCCGCCGAGGGCGGGCCTACTGCGAAGACGGCCGCGGGCCGTACGGGACCAACAGAAAGATCAGCGCGAAGATAACAAGGAAGATCAGCGCCCATCGCGATCGATTCATCTGGGTCGCCTCCTGCGGCGGGCCGGGTTTGACGCGGTCCCCGGCATTCGCCCAGTGTTCCGCTCCCAGCCTATGCCGTCGTATTCCACTTTGCCACACCGGCTCGGGATCTGCAGGAAGCATAGCCGTCGGCGTGGAGGGACATGGTAGAGGCGGGAGGACGATGCGCGTGCGGCGGTGGATGGAATTGCGGCGGGCCAAGCCCCCTTCACTTTTCATCATGGCGTTCGCCTTATCTGTGGTCGCGAGCATGGCGACCGCCGACGCTCAGGCTCCACGAACCGTAACCCTTCGGGATGGCAGCATTGTGCCCGCCACGCTTTCTGCCAAGGTGGGGCAGCGGGTGGAGCTGGAGGTGGTGAATGCGGGATCGCGCACACACAACTTCGTTCTGCGCGACTTCTACGTGTTCGGGCCCAATCTGGCGCCAGGAGAACGGACGCGCATCGGGTTTGTGCCGGATAGGGCCGGCAGATTCCCCTATTACTCAGACACGGGAGGACGGCCTGAACCCGGCATGCGCGGAACGCTGGTGGTCTCGCCTTAGCGAGAGGTGTGCGTGAGAAGGGCGGTCGTTGCACTCGCGGGATGCGGGGGCGTCGCGGTACAATAGAGGCCGACAGGCGTAGCACAGAGGAGGTGGGCCGAGTGGAAATGAAGGTCACGGCCCGTTGGCGCGGACGCCGCCGGTTCGAAGCGATGGGTTCGTGGGGACAACCCGTGCCGATGGATGCCAAGGCGGATGTCGGCGGTGAAGGTCAGGGGCATCGGCCGATGGAACTCCTGCTGATGGGTCTCGTCGGTTGTACCGGGATCGACATCGCCATGATCCTGGAAAAAATGCGGCTGCCGCTGGACAGGCTCGATATCGAGGCGGCCGGCACGCGCAGAGAGGAGCATCCCCAAGCGTTCACGGAGATCCACGTCACCTATCATGTGGACGGAGAGATTCCGCCGGCCAAGGTGTGGCGGGCCATCCATCTGAGCGAACAGAAGTATTGCTCGGCCTCCGCATCGCTGAAGGCCCGGATCATTCCGCACCTGGTCCTGAATGGCGAGGAGGTCCCGGAGGACGACCGTGTGGAGGAGGCAACCGCGGACCCCGAGCTCTGAACGTGAGAAGGAAGCAAACAGGCGCCGCACGTAGATGTCGCGGCGCCTTTTTTACCCTCATCAGCCGGGCGGCCACTGCAGCTGACGGCCGCCAATCAGGTGGTAATGCAGGTGATGCACCGTCTGCTGGCCGTGCGTTCCGATGTTCGTCACGAGCCGATACCCGGTCCCGGCAATCCCGAGTTGTTCCGCCACGCGTTGCGCGGCCAGATGCAGCTGACCGACCAGCGCCGCATCTTCCTCCGTCACATGGTGCGCGGAGGGAATGTGCTTCTTCGGAATCAGCAACACATGCACCGGCGCCTGGGGGCGAATATCCTTGAACGCCAGCACCTCATCCGTCTCCAACACTTTGTCGCTAGGCAGCTCGCCCCTGACGATCCGGCAAAAAATGCAATCGTCCATTCCATCCACTCCTGGTTCGCACGCTTCAAAAGTTTGTTATCATCTATAGCATACATATCGGTTCTGGGGAGGGGAAGTCCCGTGGCGGTTGTGGCGTACCTGAATGGGCAGTTCTTGGATCCGGATGCGGCCCGCATCCCCATCGACGAGCGCGGTCACCAGTTTGGCGACGGTGTGTACGAGGTTGTGCGCGTGTATTCCGGGCGTCCGTTCCTGCTGGAGTGGCACATCGAGCGATTGGAGCGCAGCCTTGCGGCCATCGGTATTGAGAATCCGCACACACGCGAGGAGTGGGTCGAGCTCATCAACGAGGCGGTGCGCCGGAGCGGGGAGCCGGAATCGCTGGTCTACTGGCAAGTGACGCGTGGCATCGCTCCGCGCGCGCACCTGTTTCCCGTCGCCAAACCCTCCGTCAGCCTGACGGTTCGTCCGTTCGCCGGAGAGGCGGCTGTGGAACCGTGGGTGTTGCTGCTGCCGGACGAGCGGTGGGCGAACCCGTGGGTGAAGACCCTCAACCTGTTGCCCAACGTCTTGGCCAAAGAGGCCGCCCACCGGGCGGGGGCTGTGGAAGCCCTGCTGGTCCGATCCGGCCTGATCACCGAAGGTTCCTCCAGCAACGCCTGGTTCGTTCGCGGCGGCGAGATCTGGACCCATCCCGCGAACCGATACATCCTCGGTGGCATCACCCGCCGCTTCGTGCTTGACCTGGCGCGGGATCTGGGCATCCCCGTGCACGAAGAACCGCTGAGCTGGCATGAACTGGAGACCGTCGACGAGGTGTTCATGACCAGCACGGCGGTGGAGGTACAGCCCATCGTGCGTGTGGCGGTGTCCGCGGGCCTCGTCGGATCGCTCGACACATGGCCGGCGGACCGGCCCGTCTCGCTGCTGCCGGAGGTGGGCGAGATCCGCACCGTGTGGCAGGCGCGAGGCGCGCAACCGGTGACGGATCGACTGCGGGAAGCTTTTGCGGACCGCGTCGCCCGCTTCCGCCATCAACAGCCTGTCGTCGGCTGAGTGTATCATTTCTTCGCGTTGGCTCGCCGGCCCCCTGCCTTTCGCGGGGGGCGCACGGCGTTTTCCCAGCGTTTCGGGGCTGGCGTTTGGGATGTATCTCTGCTAAGATGGACTTGCAAATCTACCGACTGGTCGGTAAAGATTGCGATGTGTTTCCGGGGAGGCTGGATGAAGTGACGCGCCAGATTCGGAAGGCGGCAGTGCTCGGCGCCGGTGTGATGGGAGCGGCCATTGCGGCCCATCTCGCCAACGTCGGCATTCCGGTGCTGCTGCTGGACATTGTGCCCAACGAATTGACGGAAGAGGAAAAAAAGAAGGGCCTGACGCTGGAATCGCGCCAGGTCCGCAATCGTTTCTCCTTGCGCGGTCTGGAGAATGCGCGCAAGGCACGGCCCGCCGCGTTCTATGACAGCGACGACGCGGCGCTGGTGGAACCCGGCAACCTAGTCGACGACCTGCCGCGTCTGGCCGAGTGCGACTGGATCATCGAGGCCGTCGTGGAGAACCTGGCCGTCAAGCGCGACGTGCTGGCCAAGGTGGAGCAGCACGCCCGGCCGGATGCCATCGTGAGTTCCAACACATCCGGCATCTCCATCGCGGCGATGGTCGAGGGACGCTCGGAAGCATTTCGCAAGCGTTTTCTGGGCACGCACTTTTTCAACCCGCCGCGCTACATGAAGCTGCTGGAGATCATCCCCGGCCCCGACACGGATCCGGACATCGTGGCTTTCATGCAGCGCTTCGGTGAGCGCGAACTGGGCAAGGGTGTGGTGCTTGCCAAGGATACGCCCAACTTCATCGCCAACCGGATTGGTACCTACGGTCTGCTGCGCACGCTGGACGCGATGCAGCGCTTCGGCCTGGGCGTGGACGAGGTCGACGCACTGACGGGGCCGGTCATGGGCCGGCCGAAAAGCGCCACCTTCCGCACGCTGGATCTGGTGGGGCTTGACACCTTTGTGCATGTGGCCAACAACGTGCGCGACTCGGTGTCCGAGAGCTGGGAGAAGAAGGCGTTCGAACTGCCGGATTACATCCTGAAGATGGTGGAGAACCGTTGGCTGGGCGAGAAGACCGGCCAGGGCTTCTTCAAGCGTGAGCGCACCGCATCCGGCAAGGAGATCCTGGCGCTGGACCTGAACACGTTCGAATACAGGCCGCGCAAGAAACTCCAATCCGCCTCGCTGGAGAAGGCGAAAGCGCAGACGACGCTCGAAC
The DNA here is from genome assembly GCA_023511725.1 of Alicyclobacillus sp. Taxonomy (GTDB): domain Bacteria; phylum Bacillota; class Bacilli; order Alicyclobacillales; family Alicyclobacillaceae; genus JAIMAY01. Next base: position 70,373 of record JAIMAY010000007.1, on the reverse strand, counting down.
GCAAGCTGCAGGCGCTGGTCTACGGCGACGATGATGCGAGCCGTTTCATCTGGACCGTGCTGAAGGAGACCCTGCTGTACACCGCCCGGAAACAGGGCGAGATTGCCGACGACATCGTGGCGGTGGACAACGCGATGAAATGGGGCTTCAACTGGGAACTCGGTCCGTACGAGACGTGGGATGCCATTGGCTTGGAGCGTTCGGTGGCTCGGATGCGCGAGGAGGGCGACGAGATCCCCCCGTTCGTCGAGGAACTGCTGGCTTCAGGACGCACCTCGTTCTACGAGCGGAAGCCTGGCGAGACGCCGCGGTTCTACGTCGGCAAGGGAGAATATCGCGAGATCGACGAGCCGAAGGAGATCATCTCGCTGGGACGCCTCAAGGAGGCCGGTCGCGTGGTGCGCCGGAACACGGGGGCCAGCTTGATCGACATCGGTGACGGCGTCGTCTGCCTGGAGTTCCACTCGCTCAAGCAGGCCATCGGTCCAGATGTGGTCGAGATGATCAACATCGCGGTGGATGAGGTGGAGCAGAACTGGGATGCGCTCGTCATCGCCAACCAGGCACCCAACTTCTGCGTCGGCGCGAACCTGCTGATGATGCTGATGGAAGCGCAGGCGGGTCACTGGGATGCCCTGGACCAGACGGTCAACGAGTTCCAGCAGACCCTGCTGCGGCTGAAGTACATGCGCAAGCCGGTGGTGGCGGCCCCGCACGCGATGGCGCTGGGTGGCGGCGCGGAGGTGTGCTTCCCTGCGGACCGCATCCAGGCGGCGGCAGAAACGTACATCGGCCTGGTGGAGGTCGGTGTGGGTCTCATCCCCGGTGGCGGTGGCAACAAGGAGCTGCTGATCCGTGCCGTCGAGAACGTGCCGCAGAACATCGACGAGCGGTTGGATCAGTTCGTGCGCCGCGCATTTGAAACGATTGCGACCGCGAAGGTTTCGACGAGCGCCAAGGAGGCTCGGAAGCTCGGTTTCCTGCGAGACTCGGACGGCATCAGCGTGAATCGGGATTACCAGATCCACGATGCCAAGACGGTGGCGCTCAGCCTGGCGAAGGCCGGCTATCAGCCCCAGGTGCCGCGGAAGATCCCGGTCGTCGGCGAGTCGGGTGCCGCCATGCTGAAGATCGGCGTGTTTGGCATGAAGAAGGCCGGCTACATCTCCGAGCACGACGAGAAGATTGCACATCACCTGATCCGGGTGCTCACCGGCGGTGCGGTACCGCGGGGAACGCTCGTCACCGAGCAATACCTGTTGGACCTGGAACGCGAGGCGTTCCTCAGCCTCGTCGGCGAGCCCAAGACGCAGGAACGCATGCAGCACATGCTCATGACGGGCAAGCCGCTGCGCAACTGAACGGCGGAGGGCGGGGCTGTCGGCCCCGCCATGACAGGAGGGAAGACCGTGAGAGAAGCAGTCATCGTCGCGGGCGTGCGCACGCCCATCGGCAAGGCACCGAAAGGCTCGCTGCGCAACACGCGCCCGGATGACCTCGGCGCGCTGGTCGTGGAGGAACTCCTGCGGCGCGTGCCGCAGGTAGATAAGGGCGAGATCGAAGATGTGATCATCGGCTGTGCCACGCCGGAGGCGGAGCAGGGCATGAATATGGCACGCATCATCGCGATGCGCGCGGGCCTGCCGACGTCTGTGTGCGGCGTCACCGTGAACCGTTTTTGCTCTTCGGGTCTGCAGACGATTGCGATGGCAGCGCAGCAGATCATGTCGGGGATGGCGGAGGTTCTGATTGCCGGCGGCGTGGAGTCCATGAGCATGCTGCCGATGGGGGGCTACAACATCTCGCCCAATCCGCACCTGGCGGATCACTTCCCGGAGGTCTACATGTCGATGGGCCACACAGCGGAAGAAGTGGCGCGGCGCTTCGGCATCTCGCGCGAGGACCAGGACGCCTTCGCGCTCCGCAGCCACCAGCGCGCCGCGGCGGCCATCCGCGAAGGGAAGTTCAAGGACGAAATTGTCCCCGTCCCGGTGAAGGAGACGGTGGTGGGTGAGGATCATCGAGTCCACACCCGGGAACGCCTGTTCGATACGGATGAAGGCGTTCGCTACGATACATCGCTGGAGGCCCTGGCAAAGCTGCGTCCTGTGTTCAGCCTGAACGGCACGGTGACGGCAGGCAACTCCTCGCAGACCAGCGATGGCGCGGCGGCCGTGTTGATCATGTCAGCGGACCGGGCGCGTGAACTCGGCCTCACGCCGCTGGCTGCCTTCCGTTCGTTCGCCGTGGGCGGTGTCGATCCCGATGTCATGGGCATCGGTCCCATCGCGGCGGTGCCGAAGGCGCTGAAGCTGGCGGGCCTGAGCCTGGATGACATCGACCTGATTGAACTCAACGAAGCGTTTGCCTCGCAGGCGCTGTACGTCATCCGGCACCTCGGCATGGACATGGAGAAGGTGAACGTCAACGGCGGGGCCATCGCGCTCGGTCATCCGCTGGGGTGCACCGGTGCGCGCCTGACGGTGTCGCTGCTCAACGAACTGCGCCGGCGCGGCGGGCGCTATGGCCTGGTCACGATGTGCATCGGCGGCGGCATGGGTGCGGCCGGCGTCTTCGAGCGGCTGGCCTGAGGCCACCTTTGGCTGCACCCAGACTGGAAGAGGAGAACGGGAGGTTGGCATACGATGGCAACGGAGCAGAAACTGGACAACATCGTCAAAGGCGCCGCATTCCTGATTGAGGATACGCGGCCGGAGCAGGTGTTCACGCCTGAGGAGTTCACGCAGGAGCATCTGATGATTGCCGAGACCACGCGGCAGTTCGTCGAAGGTGAAGTGCTGCCGAACCGCGAGCGCCTGGAGCACCAGGATTGGGCGCTGACTGTGGAGTTGCTGCGCAAGGCGGGTGAACTCGGGCTGCTCGCCGCCGATGTACCGGAAGCCTATGAGGGTCTCGGGCTGGACAAGGTCTCGTCCGCGCTGATCACCGAGTACATCACGCGCGGCGGATCATTCGCGCTGAGCCACGGAGCGCATGTGGGCATCGGCTCACTGCCGATTGTGTTCTTCGGCAACGAGGAGCAAAAGCGCAAGTACCTGCCGGCACTGGCCAGCGGAGAGAAGATTGCGGCGTATGCCCTGACCGAGCCGGGGAGCGGATCGGACGCGCTGGGTGCGAAGACGACGGCGCGTCTGTCCGAGGATGGCAAGTACTACATCCTGAACGGGCAAAAGCAGTTCATCACCAACGCGGGCTTCGCGGACATTTTCATCGTGTACGCGAAGATTGATGGCGAGAAGTTCTCGGCGTTCATCGTGGAGCGCGACTTCCCGGGTGTGTCGACGGGTCCCGAGGAGAAGAAGATGGGCATCAAGGCGTCATCCACGCGTCCGCTCATCCTCGAAGACGTGAAGGTGCCGGTGGAGAACCTGCTCGGTGAACCCGGCCGCGGCCACGTGATCGCCTTCAATATCCTCAACATCGGCCGCTACAAACTGGCGGTGGGTTCCACGGGCGGTATGAAGTCCGCGCTCGAGATGTCGGTGAAGTACGCGAAGGAGCGCAAGCAGTTCAAGACGGCTATCGCGAACTTCCCGCTGATCCAGCAGAAGCTGGCGGACATGAACATCCGCACGTATGTGACCGAATCCATGGCGTACCGGCTCACCGGTGACATCGACAAGCGGCTCGATCTCGTCGAAGACCTGAACGACGGCCGCGCGGTGGCCAAGGCGATTGAGGAGTACGCGCTGGAGTGCTCCATCAACAAGGTGTACGCCTCCGAAGCGCTCGGTTACGTGGTGGATGAGGGCGTCCAGATCCACGGCGGCTACGGCTTCATCCAGGACTACCCGATTGAAACGGCGTACCGCGACGCCCGTATCAACCGGATCTTCGAGGGGACGAATGAGATCAACCGTCTGCTCATCCCCGACATGCTGTTGCGCAAGGCGATGAAGGGTGAGTTGGCGCTGTTGCCGGCTGTGCAGGCGGTGCAGGCCGAACTGGGCGGCGACATCCCGGCGCCGCAGACAGATGCACCGCTCGCGGCGGAGAAGCACCTGCTTGCGCTCGCGAAGAAGGTGTTCCTGTTCGTGGGCGGCCTCGCGGTTCAGAAGTACATGCAGGCGCTGAAGGACGAGCAGGAGATTCTTGCGAACCTCGCCAACATCGCGATTGAGATCTATGCGGTCGAAAGTGCCCTGCTGCGTGCGGCGAAAGCGCTGGCCCGCGGCGATGACGCCGAGAACAAGGTGGACATGGTGACCGTCTACACCCGCGAGGCCGTCGGCCGTATCGAGGGCTGGGCGCGTGAGATTCTTGCCGCCATGGAGGACGGCGAGACCCTGCGCACGCACCTCGGCGTGTTGCGCAAGCTGACCGCGTTTGAGCCTGTCAACAGCAAGGTGATCAAGCGCCGGATTGCGCAGCGCGTGATTGAAGCGGAGAAGTACGTGTCCTAACACCGGACCTGCTACGGCTTACGTGGAAGGGCCGCCGGAGGCGGATCAACCGCGCCCGGCGGCCCTTGCGCATGTCGTCAGTCTCCGCTCGGCGGGATCACGTACACGGGCACGTCGCGCCGGACACCGAATTGCAGCGCATCGCTCAGGTTCGTGAAGAACACGTCGATGCGGTGGCCCACGATGGCGCCGCCGGTATCCTGCGCCACGCGCCAACCGAGGCCGGGTATGAAGACGCGCGAGCCATACGGGATGACCCGCGGGTCGACGGCGATGGTGACGCCCTGCCGGGCCACGGCGCCAGTTGAGGTGATGCCGTAGTCCGGATCGCCCGGACGCTTGCCGGTGGACTCATAGCCCGCGGTGTAAGCGGTGAGTGTACAGAACATCACGGTACCGTTGCCCAGATCTGTAGGCAAAAGCGCCATGCCGTCGCGCGATGTCGTGCTCGGCGCCGGCGCCTGAGCGGACGGCGCGTTCGCCAGCCAGGCGGGATAGTGCAGCACCTGACCGGGCTGCAGGAAATGCGGGTCCGTGATATCGTTGTCGGCAATCAAAAGCTCCAGCGGTACGCCCAGCTTCTTCGACAGATCCCACAACGTGTCCCCCGGCTGCACGGTGTAACTGGCCATCTGCCACGTGTTGATCCGGTCTCCGCCACTCCAGAGACCTGCGGGAACCGGCACGGCCGCCCACGCCACGACGGGTGTCAGCGTAAACACAGCGGCGGCGAGAAGGAACCATCGTCGGTTTCTGGCCACTCTCCTCATCCTTTCTTGTGAGAGTTGCTGGCTTTCATAGTGTTGACAGAAGTGAGAGAATCTAAACCGTACGTTCATCCGTGCAGGGGTATACTAGAGGCAACCGGGACGAGCGGGGGTGACGGGGTTGACGCGGGATCGTCAAGCGGTACAAGTGCCTGACCGCGGAATGGAGAGGAAAACCATCTCGCTGCCGCGGCTCACGGGATTGCGACCGACGCTGGAATCGACGATGCTCAAGATCACGGAAGAGGTTGGGGAGCTGGCGCAGGCCATCGGCAAGTTTCGGGGGTTGTCCGGGGAACGTGAGGTGCGCGATGAGGCGGAGGTCGTGCGCGCCATCGTGACGGAACTGTTGGACGTGGCGCAGACGGCGACCTCGATGATGTTTGTGATTGAGGAGCTTTATGGGATCAACATGGATGAGGAGATTGAGCGGCACGTAGAAAAACTGCGACAAAAAGGGTACATTGCGGAGAACCCGGCCTCGACAGATGGGGCCGGTTGAAGTGGGGATGCGTCCCCCAGGGGGCATCCCCATAGACGTCCGCGGTCGCGGGCGGGACTCATCCTTCTGGGGCGCCGCCCACCGGGACGTACAACTCCGGCGGTCCCGGTTCGCGGTCGAGGAGCATGTCGATTTCCGCGCGGTACTTGCCGTCCGGCGTCTCCAGGATCAGCGGAATGCCGCGCAACACTTCGTGATGGACGATGCGATGCAGCGCCTCCAGCCCGATGGCGCCCTCGCCGATGTTGGCATGCCTGTCTTTGCGAGCGCCGAACGGGTGTTTGGAGTCATTGATATGCGCCACCTTGAGCCGGTCCAGACCAATCACGTCATCAAAGTGCTGCAGGAACCCATCAAAGTCTCCCACGATGTCATAGCCGTAACTGAAGTTGTGGCAGGTGTCGATGCAGACCGCCAGCTTCTCTGGGTGCTTGGCGAGGGCGATGATCTCGGCAATTTCCTCCAGCGAGTTGCCCACCTTGGAGCCGTCGCCAGCCATTGTCTCCAAGCACAGCCACAGCTTTTCCTCCCCGGTGAGGATGCTGTCCAGCGCCTCGACAATCCTGCGAATGGCGTACGCCGGACCTTCTCCCACGTGACTGCCCGGATGCATGACGATGTAGCGAAACCCCAGATACTCCACACGCTCAATCTCTTCTTTGAGGACCATGATGCCGTATTCCCAGGTGCTCTCCTTGGGACTGGCGAGATTGACGAGATAGGACAGATGCACGACGGGGTCCACGATGCCGTGCTCCGCCATCCTGCGCAGACCCTCGTCGCGGTTGAACTCGGTAATGGGCCGGGCTTTGCCGCCGCGATTGCTGCGGGTATAGATCATGAAGGTGTTCGCATCGTAACGAATGGTTTCCTCCACCGCCGCCACCAGTCCCGTTTTGGCCACCGATACGTTGGCGCCGAGCAGGATGGTGTTCGGACGGACGGCGTTCACTGGGGACATGCGCGTACCTCCCGTTTAGGGCTTCGGGACTAGCATAGCAATTTTTCACCGGTGCCGAAACCGGGACGAAGCGCTCCCCGCGCGTGACAGCGGCGGGACAAATGTTGACAGTCTCACCTCCGCGGTGGGTTTCGTTACGTCCGGGTGGTACAATGCCTGTGGTGAGGATTGACGAGAATCTGGTGGGGGAGGGACGGGGATGGACGACAAGGATCAGAACCCGCGGCTGCGACGTGTGCAGTGGATGTATGGGATGATCTTTGCCTCGCTCGCATCGCTGATCCTGCGCCTCGCCTACGTCCAAATCGGGCAGGGAGCGGAACTCCGGCAGGAGGCGCAGAACACGATGCTGGCCAAGCTGCCGGTGGCTCCGGCGCGCGGGTGGATCTACGATGCCAACGGGCAATTGTTGGCGTATGACCAACCATCATTTGATGTCATTTTGACGCGTCTTCGCTCCAAGCAGCAGGACTATCACGCGATGGCGCAACTGCTGGCGCCCGTGTTTCACATGAAGGCGTCGGATCTCGAGAACACGATGGCGAACAAACTGGGCTACCTCACACAGATCACACTGCTGGAGGGGGCCACGCCGGAGCAGATTTCGTTCATCGAGGAGCACCAAACCGAACTGCCGGGGTTGGAGGTCGTGCCGACACCTGAGCGGGTCTATCCTTATGGTGATCTCGCCTGCCACATCCTTGGCTATTTGGGTTCCCCTTCACCCGATGACATGAAGCTGCCGCAGTACCAGGGGTACAATCCGCAGGTGCAGAAGATTGGCAAGGCCGGCGTCGAAGCCGAGTACGAGTCGATCCTTCAGGGGACGCTCGGAGAGCAGGTGGTGGAGACCAACAGCCTCGGAGTGCCACTTCGTTACCTCGGGTATGATCCGGCGCCGCAGAGCGGCTCCTCCATCCGGCTCACGGTGGACGGCCATCTGCAGGCCATGGTGCAGCAGTACATCGTCGATGAACTCAAGACGGTTCGCGAGAAATACGGATACGTCCCGCAGGACGTCGAGGTCGTTGTGCTGGATGTGAAGACGGGCGGTGTGCTGGCGATGGCGAGCTACCCATACTACGACCCGAATTGGTTCGTCCCCACGGGTGGCGCGCAGGTGGATCAGGCGCAGCGGGATAAATACATGAACCAAACCCATGCATTTTACAACTACGCGATCATGGGGAAGCTGCAACTTGGGTCCACGGTCAAGCCTGTCAACACCATCGCGGGCCTGATGAGCGGTGTGATCACGCCGGACACGACCATTTCGGATCCGGGTTATGTGCGCATCGGGAATGATGTCAGGCATGACTGGCAACCCGGTGGTCACGGCCTGGTCAACCCTGTCAAGGCCATTCAGGAGTCGTGCGACACGTTCTTTTACTATCTTGGGCTTTGGCTCGGCAAGTGGCATGGCGGTGTTCCTGCGGGAGAGTCCCTCGCCGAATGGTCCGATACCGACCGCGTGAAGGGGCTCAACACGCTGTTCTACTGGGAATGGCTGTTTGGCCTCGGGCAGTTCACCGGCATCGACCTGCCGGGGGAGGAAGCCGGGTATTTCTTCGACGATAATATTGACAAAAGGGATCCAAAAAAGGTCATCTCCTACGACTACCCGTTGCTCACGGCGATGCAGAGCATGGCAAAGACAGGAAAGTTCAACGACCGGGTGGTGAATCCCACCGATTACAAGCTTACCGTGCTGCCGCTCGCGGGGATTGGCCAGCAGCAGTACGTCACGCCGATTGAGTTGGCGCAGTACGCGCTCACACTTGCCACAAATGGGAAACGTCTACAACCACACGTGTTGGACGCCATTCTGAATCCCGACGGCTCCGTGAAGCAACAGGTCCAACCGGTGGTGCTTGACACCATCAACGTCAAACCGCAGTATTGGCAGGTCGTCAAACAGGGCATGTACGACGTGTGCAATGCGCCAGGTGGGACGGCGTATGGAAGCTTCCACGACGCGCCGTACAAGGCGGCGGGTAAAACTGGTACCGCGCAGTATCTGGTGAATGGTCAGATGCAGAACATCTCCATGTTCATCGGGTACGCGCCGGCCGACAACCCGCAGGTGGCCATTGCGGTACGCGTTCCGGGAGGCGGCGAGAGTAGTGAGGCGGCCGTGCCGTTAGCACGGCAGGTGCTGGACGAGTACTTCAAGGAGCACCACGAGTTCTTCCCGCCCAACGAATGGACATCCACCGCGATTCCGTCCAACTGGAAGCAGATGACCGCTTACACCTCGGTCGAGGATGCCGTGCCGAAGCGCCAGCCCTGAGCGTACCCTGCACAGGCCCGGGAACGGGCCTGTTTTCTATTGACGTCTGAATGCGCTTACACTACACTGAAACTGAACGAGCGCTCAGTCGGAAGGGTATCCGATGGGAGGGGACCATGACCATTCAGGTGCCGTCCAATGTGAAGGATCCGGATAAGGTGCGGCAAAGGCGGGCTCAGATCATCCGAGCCGCGGTGCAATTGTTTGCCGAGAAGGGATTTCACAAGACCACCACGCGGGAGATTGCCCAGGCGAGCGGCCTTTCGACAGGGGCCGTCTACGAGTACGTGGCGTCCAAGGAAGACATCCTCTACCTCGTCTGCCAAGCCATCCACGCCGAGATGGAGCGCAAGCTGATGGACAGCCTCGCCCAGAGCGGGCGCGCGGCGGACCGCCTGCGGAACGCCGTGGAAGCATTTTTCCGCGTGATCGATACCATGCAGGAGGATATCTTGCTCATCTACCAGCAGTCGAAGGCGTTGCCGCCGGAACAACTGCGCGCTGTGCTGGCCGACGAAGTGCGCATCACGGGGATCTTCGAACAGATCCTGCGGGCTGGGCTAGCGGACGGGTCTCTCTCACCGGATCCGGAGGCCATTCCGCTTTTGGCTCACGACATTGTCGTCTGCGGCGAGATGTGGGCCTTCCGGCGCTGGGCGCTGCGCGGGATGGATCTGGAACAGTTCATGCGCGTGCAAACGCAGATGTTGCTCCAGGCGTGCGGATGCAGCCTGGAATCAGGGGGAGGAGCGGTTCACCATGGCGGTTGAGATGAAGGATACGGCGAACGCTGACGCGCTTGTTGATCCCCGCGAGGCCGAGCGAGCCATCTTGGAGGGACAGGAGAAGGAGCCCTACCGGCCGAAGCACCCGGTGCGCTTCGTCACGGCCTCCAGCCTGTTCGATGGTCATGACGCGTCCATCAACATCATGCGCCGCATCCTGCAACGGTCGGGGGCCGAGGTCATTCACCTCGGACACAACAGGTCAGTTCAGGAGATTGTTCACGCCGCCATTCAGGAGGATGCGCAGGGCATCGCCGTCAGTTCGTATCAGGGCGGGCATATGGAATTCTTCAAATACATGTACGACCTGGTCCATGAACTGGGTGCCGGCCACATCCAGATCTTCGGTGGCGGCGGGGGCGTCATCATTCCCGAGGAGATTGAGGAACTGGAGCGGTACGGTATCGCCAAGATCTTTTCTCCAGACGACGGCCGTCGGCTGGGTCTGCAGGGCATGATCAACCACATGCTCCGCCGCTGCGACTGGCCCACCCCGAAACAGGTGGAACAGGCCCTAGCGGACCTGCGGCCGGATAACTGGCTTGGTATCGCACAGCTGATCTCCTATGTGGAGTCGCCGGCCAACGCGGATCAAGAGGAATATGACCGCGTGCTGGGGCAGTTGCGGGCGCGCGCTAAGCAGGTGCCGGTGCTGGGCATCACGGGCACCGGCGGCGCCGGTAAGTCGTCGCTCACCGATGAGCTTGTGCGCCGTTACCTGGAGGACTTCGCGGACAAGACGGTTGCGGTCGTGTCGGTGGATCCGTCGAAGCAGCGCACGGGTGGCGCTCTGCTGGGAGATCGGATCCGCATGAACGCCATTCATCATCCGCGTGCCTACATGCGTAGCTTGGCGACCCGCCAGTCTCGCAGCGAGCTCTCCGCGGCCATCCACGAAGTGTTGGCGGTGCTGAAGGCCGCGGGCTTCGACCTGATCATCGTCGAGACGAGCGGCATCGGCCAAGGGGATGCCGAGATTGCCTCGGTGGCGGATGTCTCCCTGTATGTCATGACGGCGGAGTTCGGCGCACCGTCGCAGCTGGAGAAGATTGACATGCTGGACTATGCCGATCTCGTTGCCATCAACAAATTCGACCGGCGCGGAGCGGAGGATGCGCTGCGCCACGTTCGCAAGCAGATCCAGCGCAACCGGAATGCGTTCGATGTGCCGGTGGATCAGATGCCGGTGTACGGCACGGTGGCCAGCCAGTTCAACGACCCCGGCACGCATCGCCTGTATCGCGCCGTCATCGACGCCATCAATCGCAAGTGCGGAACGGCTTGGGCGAGCAGCCTCGAGGTGGGCGCGATGGAGGACCGCCGGCAACCCATCATCCCGCCCGAACGTTCGCAGTATCTGCTCGACATCGTGAACACCGTCCGCGACTACCGGCGGTTTGTGGAGGAGCAATCGGAGAAGGCGCGCAAGGCATACCGCTTGACGGGGGCATTGGAGAGCGTCACGGCCGATCCCGATACGGATCCCGCCCTCGTCGAGAAGCTGCGCACGCTGCAGGAGCGAGCGGTGGCGGACCTGGACCCGGAAACCCGCCGGATCCTCGACGGCTGGGAGGAGAAAAAACAGCGCTATCAGCAGGATGAGTTGGTCGCGCGCGTGCGGGACAAGGAGGTCCGTACGCAGTTGTACACCACCTCGCTGTCGGGCACGCGCATCCCCAAGGTGTGTCTGCCCAAATTCCGGGACTGGGGCGAAATTGTCCGTTGGTCGATGCTGGAGAATGTGCCGGGAGAGTTTCCTTTCACGGCGGGGGTGTTCCCGTTTAAACGGACCGAGGAGGAGCCGCGCCGCCAGTTTGCGGGCGAAGGCACACCGGAGCGAACCAACCGGCGCTTCCACTACCTGAGCCGCAACGATTCGGCAAAGCGGCTGTCCACCGCCTTCGACAGCGTGACCCTTTACGGTGAGGACCCGGATTATCGTCCAGACATCTATGGCAAGATTGGCGAAAGCGGCGTCAGCGTGTGCACGCTGGATGACATGAAGACGCTCTACGCTGGATTTGACCTGTGCGCACCCAACACCAGCGTGTCGATGACCATCAACGGTCCGGCACCCATTCTGCTTGCGATGTTCATGAACACGGCCATCGACCAGCAGGTGGAAAAGTTTGTGGCGGAGCACGGGCGGCAGCCGGATGCGGAAGAGTACCAGCGGATCAAAGCGCACACCCTGCAAACCGTGCGCGGCACGGTGCAGGCGGACATCCTCAAGGAGGATCAGGGACAGAACACCTGCATCTTCTCCACCGAGTTCGCGCTGAAGATGATGGGGGACATCCAGGCTTACTTCATCGAGAACAGGGTGCGGAATTACTATTCGGTCAGCATCAGCGGCTATCACATCGCCGAGGCGGGGGCGAATCCCATCACGCAACTCGCCTTCACGCTGGCCAACGCCTTCACCTACGTCGAGTATTACCTGGCGCGGGGCATGAAGATCGACGAGTTTGCGCCGAACCTGTCGTTCTTCTTCAGCAACGGCATGGATCCAGAGTACAGCGTGATTGGCCGGGTGGCACGCCGCATCTGGGCGACGGTGATCCGGCGGCTCTACGGCGGCAACGAGCGAAGCCAGAAGTTGAAGTATCACATTCAGACGTCGGGCCGCTCGCTGCACGCGCAGGAGATTGACTTCAACGACATCCGGACGACGCTGCAGGCGCTGCTGGCCATCTATGACAACTGCAATTCGCTGCATACCAACGCCTATGATGAGGCCATCACAACGCCCACGGAGGAGTCGGTACGGCGGGCGATGGCGATTCAAATGATCATCAACCGCGAGTTTGGGCTGGCGAAGAACGAGAACCCGCTGCAGGGGGCGTTCATCATTGAGGAGCTCACGGACCTCGTGGAAGAGGCGGTGCTGCAGGAGTTCCTGCGCCTGAATGACCGCGGCGGCGTGCTCGGTGCGATGGAGTTGCAGTATCAGCGGAGCAAGATCCAGGAGGAATCGATGTATTACGAGCAACTGAAGCATTCGGGTCAGTTGCCCATCATCGGCGTCAACACGTTCGTCAATCCGAAGACGCTGGAGCCGGGCTATCGCCCGCCGAAGATTGAGTTGGCCCGGGCGTCGAAGGAGGAGAAGGAGCAGCAGATTGCCAACCTCAAGGCGTTCCAGGCGCGCCACGCGGAGGAGGCGCCGGCTGCGCTTGCGCGTTTGAAGCAGGTGGCACGCAGCGGCGGGAACATCTTCGCGGAGCTCATGGAGACGGTCAAGGTGGCGAGCCTCGGGCAGATCACGCACGCGCTCTATGAGGTGGGCGGCCAGTACCGGCGCAACATGTGAGGATCTGCTCGCCAGTGCCCAAACCATGCTGAGACACACGCGCTCCGTTTCATGCGGGGCGCGTGTTTTTTACGATGCGGGTCAAACTACCCGATGTCGGGAGGCATGTCCATGCAACGACTGGATCACAAGCAGACCGCGGTGGCGCTCGCCGGCTTGATGCTGTGCCTGTCCTCCGCGCTTCCGTTCGCCACACTGCATCTGCATGGCGGAGCCACCACCCTCGGCTCGTCCGGGCAGCGGGCGGCGACCGCCGGGGGGCTGACGTCCCTGCCCCGGCCCGCTGTGCTCGCCGTGTGGCTGCGGAGAGCCGGGACGGATCGACAGGTGGCTGTGCTGACACCGGGTACCGACGGTCGGATCGAGGCCGCCATGCAGGCACTACGTGCGGCGCGTCCGGCCGAAGCCAGCGCTGTCGCGATGCCCTTCACCCTCGTGCTGTACGACGACGCTGGTCGCATTGTGGATCGGATCACGTGCAGCGACGACGGGCGATGCCGGACGGGCACGGCTTGGCTGGACGGCGGCAGTGCGCTCGCCGCATGGTTGAAACAGTGGTTGTGAGGAGGTGGGGCAGTGTCCGCATCCCAACGCGGCCTCTCGCCGGCGGCTCGGCGCCTGCTGGCCATCAGTGGCCTCTTCGCGTTGTCGGTCGGACTGTCGGGGACCTTCGTCAACGTGTACCTTTGGAAGGTGGACAGGGCGTTTGCGGCCATCGGTTGGTTCAATCTCCTGAATTACCTGCTGATGCCGGTCGGATTTTGGTGGGCCGCGCGAATGGCCGCTAGGCACGGTGGGACGTGGACGCTTTGCGGCGGCCTGGCCGGGCACGCGGCCTTCTATGCGCTGACGCTGTTCGGGGGCACGCGCGTGGCCCATCATCCCGCGCTGCTTGGCGTCATCCTGGGGCTCGCTGGCGGCTGGTACTGGTATTCGTACAATGTGCTGAGCCTGGCGCTCACCGACGCCGATACGCGCGCCCGTTTCTTCGGTTGGAACGGCACACTCGGCGCCGTCGCCGGCATGGTGGCTCCGCCCGTCGCAGGGTTTCTCATCTCAGGATTCGACCGCTGGGGCGGTCTGGGCGGTTATCATTGGGTGTTCGGTTTGTCGCTGCTCCTGTTTCTTGCGGCTGGCTGGGTATCGGCCGGGATTCCCGCGCAGCCGCTCGGTCCGGTGAACCTGCGCAGGGCTTTATCTTCCCTGCGCCGCCCGCGTTGGCGGCTGTTGCTCGTGGCCTGCGCCACCTACGGGTTGCGCGAGGGCGTCTTTCTGTTTCTCATCGCCATCCTCTTCTACATCCAGGCTGGGAGCGAGTGGCGTCTCGGCGCGTTCACGTTCGTGCAGAGCGTCCTGTCGTCGATCTCGTTCTACGGCGTGGGCCGGATGGTGCGTCCGGACAACCGCCGGACCGTGCAGTGGCTGGGGGCGCTGTGCATGGCGGCCGCGGCCCTGTTGTTCACCCTGCCGTTGCGCGCCTCTTCGCTGTTCGTGTACGGTGTGGTCATTGCGGTGTCGCTTCCGATGTTTCTCATTCCCCTGCAGAGCCTGGTGTTTGACAGCATTGTGCACATCGGGTCCGCCGATGAATCGGGTGCTGCCTTCGTCGTCCGAGAGGCTTTCGCGAACCTCGGCAGGGTCGCAGGCATCGCGCTCTTTCTCGCGGTGTTGGTGACCAGCGGCACCGCGGGCATCCCCAGACTTGCCCTCGGCCTCGGCATGGTTCAGCTGATGGTGTGTGGTCTGCTCACGGCCGGCCGGGTCGGGGACGGCATTGCGCGCGCATGGCGGAGGAAGGTGGCGTCGGAAGCGTGAGGGGTTGCAAATGGCCACCCGAAGGCGGATGGGTGTAGAGGAACGAAAAACAGCACAGGCGGGAGGTGGACATGCCTCCCGCCTGCTCATGCTCGTCAGCCGCTCGGCCGAACTCAGCGGTTCTGGAAGAATGCGCGGTTCTTTTCGATGAACTCCTTTTCCTCGTCGGGAACGAAGTCCTCTTGATAGATGGCGCTCACCGGGCAAACCGGCTCGCAAGCACCACAGTCAATGCACGTATCCGGGTCGATGTAGTACTGATCAGGACCTTCGTGGATGGCGTCGACTGGGCAGGTCTCCACGCAGTCGGCGGCCTTTTCTCCGATGCACGGCGACGTGATGACGAAAGCCACGCGGATTCCTCCTCAAGGCAGGTTGAGCACCAGGGCGTAGATGCTATCCACATCATATACCAGCGTCCCATCCTATTTCAACCACGATTGTAGCGGATCCATGGATGCAGCGCGCGGGAGAGCCGTCTGCTGAAGGTCGCGGAGGCCGCCTGCTGCCGCCGCCGTTCCCAGGCCGCGACGGCCAATGGTCCGACCTGCGTGGTGACGCCCGCCAGTGCCAAACCGGCGATCACGTCAACGCCGTAATGGAAACGCAGGTACATGGTCGATAGGATGATCAGCGAGCAGAGGGGGGTGTACAACCAGACGAGGCGTCTCCGGTAGCGCCAGACGAACGTCCACATCACCACCGAGATGGCGGTGTGCAGGCTGGGGAAGCAATCGTGCAGTGCCAACCACCGTTGCTGCAAAAACCACTCGGTCAATCCACCCAGCGCGTGCCGGAACGGCACCGTGTACAGCGGGCCGACCGCTGGGACCAGGACATAGCCGATATACCCGAGGTAGAACGTGAGGATGGCCGTGAACACGTACGCCATGGCTGCGCCTCGGCTGTGTGCGAGCATGCATAGGATGGTGGCGCAGGTCATGATGTACCACGACAGATAGGCCGCGTTCATCAGCCAGGTCAACCAGGGCAGGGGGGCCATCTGGTCGAACCAGGCTGCCGGTGTCTGGCCGAACCACGCACGGTCCAGGTTCCACAGGATGGTATCGCGGTCGAACGGATCGAACACGGTGATGTATGCATTCACGATGCGGTAGATGCCCATCAACACGCAGAACGAGGCCAGCACGCGCAGGACGTAGGCGGCATTCTCCGCGCCCGGACGGGATGAAGCCCGCAGGTGGTGCATCGCGACAAGAAGTGCGCCCATGACGACCACGAACGCCCACGTCAGCGGGCTGCGACCGAGAGCGACGAGGTTCGCGACGACGCGCCAGTGATAGCCGGTGATCCCCATGCGGGCATCCAATCGGTTGGCGAAGGCGAAGAAGACGATGACCGCAGCCACGGATGCGCATGCACCGACCAGTTCGTAGAGTTCGAGACGGTACACCCAGCCTGTCCAGTGCCGGCGGTGGTTTCGTCCGTGTTCCATCGATGCCCCCTCCGTCTCCGGTTTCGCCTGCCCGTTTTCTATGATCATAGCGCGGGTTTGATTGACTTGGCGTCATCATTCGCTAAGATGAAATGTGTGTAACGGCTCACGTTCTTGCCGGATCAAATGCAGCTCGGAACCGGGGCTGTGATCCAGTGTGGGGCAATCCTGCAAAAGATATTCCACGGTCTGGGAGCAGGGAGAGACATCGTATGGCAAAGCACGTTTTGATCCTGGGCGCCGGTTACGGCGGCATCTGCGCGGCGCTGGAGACGCGCAAGCTGTTGACCGCTGATCAGGCGCGCATCACTTTGGTGAATCGGTATCCATTTCATCAACTGGTGACCGAGTTGCATCTGCCGGCGGCGGGGAGCGCCGATGAGCGGCATGTGCGCATCCCGCTCGACAAGCTGGTGGGCGGGAAGAAGATCGATGTGTACGTCGGCGAAGTGAAGGCCATTCATCCCGACCAGAACGAGGTCGAGATGGCGGATGGCGCACGGCTGGGCTACGACGTGTTGGTCGTCGGGCTTGGCAGTGAGACCGAGTTCTTCGGTATTCCTGGATTGGCGGAGCACAGCTTCGTGCTCAAATCGGTGGACGACGCGCGGCGAATCCGCGAGCACGTACACGCCTGCCTGGATGAATACGCCAAGACCAAGGATGAGGCCGCGGCGACGTTCGTCGTCGGGGGTGCGGGGTTGACCGGGATCGAGCTGATAGGCGAGCTGGCCGACATGATGCCAGCGCAGTGTCGAGCGCGCGGCATTGATCCATCGGCGATTCGCCTGTACTCGGTGGAGGCCATGCCCTCCATCCTGCCCGGATTCCCGGAGGATCTGATCCAGCGCGCTCGAACCAGCCTGGAGTCACGCGGCGTGCAGTTCATCACGGGTGTGGCCGTGACGCAGATGGAGCCGGGCGCGGTGCATCTCAAGGATGGACGCGTGATCCCGACGCGCACGATGATCTGGACCGGCGGCGTGCGCGGCAACGCTGTCGTGGCGGCCAGCGGTCTGGCCGTGGAGCGGCGCGGTCGGGCGCTGGTCAACGAGTTCCTGCAGTCGCAGAGCCACCCGAACGTGTTCGTGGTCGGCGACAGCGCGGTCGTGATGAACGGGGAAGGCCGTCCCTATCCGCCGACGGCGCAGATCTCCTGGCAGATGGGCGTGCATGCGGGCCGTCAGATCTACGCGCTGCTCAAGGGTGCCAAGATGGAGCGGTTCGTACCGCACATGGCGGGCACGCTGGCATCGCTGGGACGCAAGGATGCCATCGGGATGGTTGGCGAGCGCAAGTGGCACGTCAAGGGCAAGCCGGCCGCTTGGTTGAAGGAAGCCAGCAACATCCGTTATCTGTCGAAGATTGGCGGGCTGTTCGCCCGCGCGTGAGGGGCGCGTATGCGCCCCTTTTTGCTTACCGCGCCAGACCTGTGAAACCGGGCCGGGGCATATGGTTCGACCCACGCCCATATTTATGGAAACAAAAACGCCCGGAAGGAAGGGATCTCGTTGTTCCAATGCCCGGTATGCGGCCAGTTGTTGGAGGCTTTGACGAATGTCCACTGCATGACGCTGCACCAGGCCACCAAGCGGGAGGTCATCGAACGGTACGGGCCGCCCAAATACGTCGCGCCGGTGATCAATCGCGAGGTTCAGCGATGGCTGCGGGAGGTGCAGGTCATGATCAGGAGTTCCGATTTCGATACCCCGCAGCTGGCCGCCCGTCACCCGGGCCGCAGCAAGCGTTAAATCTGGCATAAATTCTCGAAACGTTCCCAAAACCGCGGCGCACGTGCAATCGTGCCCGCGGTTTGGTTCATAATGAAACCGATGTCAGCCGACGCTCGAGTCCCCGGCGAACGAAGAGAAGAGGTGACGCATGACTCGATTCCAAAGTTGGCACGACGGACGTCGCCATGTGCACATCTGGCCGACCTCCCAGTTTCACACGCGCTACCTCCATGTGAAGTGTCATCACACCCTGCAGCGCGATGGGCTGACCGCGACCGCCATCCTTCCCTATCTGTGGTTGGAAGGGACCACGCGCTATCCGGATGCCGCCGCCTTGATGCGGCGGGCGGACGCGCTGTACGGTACGGTGCTGCGCAGCGGCATCAGCAAACGCGCGGATCAGCACATCGCGGAATTGTACGCGCTATTTCCCGATCCCGCCCACACCCGCGAGCCTCAGCTGGCGCAACGGGTGGCGGAACTCGCGCTTGAGGTGCTCACGTCGCCGGCCCACGAGGGCAACGCGTTTGTGCCGGGACATGTGCATCGTCAGCGGACCCTGCACGAGCGGCGGCTGGAGAGTGTGTACGACGATAAGATGGCGTACGCGTTCGAGCGCTGTGCCGCCCTGGCCCTGGAAGGCTGTCCGGAGGGACTGCCGCGGCTCGGGTTCACAGACGACTTGGATAGCGTCACACCGGAGGGGTTGTGGCAGGCACAGACCCGTCTGTTTGAGGACGCCGATATTCACGTCTACTGGATTGGACCGATGGAGGCCGCGGAACGCGAGGTGGAGCGTTGGTTCACCGGTCTGCCCCAAGGCGCGGTGAACGCGGAGACGCGCCGGCAGGTTCAGCCCGTACCGGTCCGCGCCGGCGAGGCGCGTAGCCATGAGGAGACGCAGCCCATCCACCAGGGGAAGCTGAACGTGGTGCTGAAAACCGGGATCGGTATGGCGGATCCCACCTATCCCGCTCTGCTCATGGCGACCGGCATTCTCGGCGGCTTCCCGCATTCCAAACTGTTCATCAACGTGCGCGAGAAGAATAGCCTCGCGTATTACGCCTCCGCCCGCCTGGATGCGCTGACTGGTCTGATCCATGTGCAGACCGGCATTGACCCACGCAACAAGGATCGCGCGCTGGAGATCATCGAGGCGCAGATCCGCGCGCTGCAGGCGGGCGAGATCACGGACGATGAGTTCGAGTTCACCCGCAAGGGGCTGCGTCATCAGTATCTGCAGACGCTGGACCAGCCGCTGTCGCTGGCGGACCTGCACTTCTCTGGACAACTCGCCGGTGTGGACAAAGAGCCGGAGGACTGGATAGAGGCGCTGGATGCGGTCACGCGCGACGAGGTGGTGGCAGCCGCGGCAGCCATGCGTGTGGATACCATCTACTTCCTTCATGGTGATGCTATGGAAGGGGGACAAGGTCATGGCTGATACCGCGGAGAAGCTCGGTCATCGCGTGATCCTCGAGAAGCTGCCGAATGGGCTGCGCGTGTGCCTGGTCCCCAAACCGGGTTTTCAGCAGGTGTTTGCGGCGTTCGGCACGCCCTACGGCTCCATTGACAACAGCTTTCGCCGCCGCGGAGAGAGCGACTTCCATGTGGTGCCGGACGGCATTGCGCATTTCCTGGAGCACAAGATGTTCGAGTCTCCGGAGGGGGACGTCTTCTCAGAGTTCGCGCGGCGCGGCGCCTCGGCGAACGCCTTCACGACGTTTGACCAGACCACGTATCTGTTCTCCTGCACCGACGCGGTGACCGAGAACCTGCAGACGCTGCTCGACTTTGTGCAATCTCCGTATTTCACGCCGGAGAGTGTGGAGAAGGAGAAGGGGATCATCGCGCAGGAGATCCGCATGTACGATGACAGCCCGGAGCGGCGCGGTTTCTTCGAGTTGTTGCGCAGTCTGTACCACGCGCACCCGGTGCGGATCGAGATCGCCGGGACGGTGGAGAGCATCCAGAAGATCACGGCGGATCTCCTGTACCTGTGCTACGGCACGTTCTATCATCCCGCGCAGATGATGCTGGTGGTGGTCGGGGGCTTCGACGCCGACCAGGTGTTGGACGTGGTGCGCGCCAATCAGGCGGCGAAATCGTTCGATCCCGCCCCCGACGTCGAGCGCCAGTACCCAGCGGAACCCCCCACCGTGGCGCGCGACCGGGCGGAGGTGCGGCTCGCGCTCAGCCAGCCGTACGTTCTCGTCGGCTGGAAGGATGCCCGTACCGGTCTGACCGGACCGGATCTGCTCCGCCAGGAGGTGCTCACGGGCGTCATCCTCGACACCCTGTTTGGGCGAAGCAGCGAGGCGTATCAACGGTGGATCGATGAAGGGTTGATGGATGAACACTTCTCTTGGGAGTACGAGGTGACGCCCGGCTACGGGCACACCGTGATCGGCGGGACCATCCCAGATCCGGCGCGCTGGGAGCAGGAGCTGGAGGCCGTGGTGACGACAGCGTGCGAGCGCGGCCTCGACGGTGAAGCGTTCGAACGCTGCCGTCGCAAGGCCGTCGGGCGCTTCATCACTTCCCTCGACAGCGCCCCGTTCATTGGGCGCGGCATCCTCAGCTACGCGTTCAAGGGCGCGGATCTGCTCGACACCGTCACAGCACTGGAGTCGATCACGCTGGAGGAAGCGAACGCGCGCCTGCGCGAGCACCTGGCGTCGGAGCGCCGCGCGGTGTCCATCGTGTGGCCGACATGACGCGAAACGCCAGCCTGGATGCAGGCTGGCGTTTCGACTTTCTCGCGGCGCGGGTCTGACGCTTACTCGCCTTGCCAGTTGACGCCCAGGAGGTCATGGATGGCGACGCTCGCCAGGATCATGCCGACCACCGGGGGCACGTACGGCGTGCTCCCCGGCGGCATCTTGGCCTTGCGAACGCGGGAGGTGGCTTCCACCTCCGGATCGACAATGGTCTGACGCACCGCCTCCAACGGCCGGCGAGGCCGCTCGGTGGAGCACACCGTCTTTACGCCGCGCGTGATGCCGTACTTGCGGAGTTCGCGGCGCAGCACCTTGGCGATGGGATCCATGCGCGTCTCGCTCAGATCCATGACGCGAAAGCGCGTGGGGTCAATCTTGTTGGCCGCCGCCATGCTCGACACGATGGGGATCCCGCGCGTCACACACTCGCGGATCAGCAGGATTTTGGCCGTCACGGTATCCATCGCGTCGATCACGTAATCCGGTTTTTCCTCAAACAGCGCCTCCTTGGTCTCCTCCAAAAAGAACATCTGCATCGCCCGAACGTCGCAGTCCGGGTTGATCTGGAGGATGCGCTCGCGCATCACCTCCACCTTCGGCCGGCCGATGGTGCTGTGCAGCGCGGGAATCTGCCGGTTGATGTTGGTCACATCCACGACATCCTTGTCGATCAGCACCAGCGTGCCCACACCCATGCGCGCCAGCGCTTCCATGGCGTAGGATCCGACACCGCCCGCACCCAGCACCGCCACCGTCGACTGCCCTAGCCGGCGGATGGCCTCGGGGCCAAACACGAGTTCCGTACGAGAGAATTGGGTCAGCATCCGTCCGAGAACCTCCAACCGTCGTGCTCACACGTTTCTCATTATAGCCCATTCATCCCACGCCCCTTGTGCCGTCCATTCCCTCTTGCCTCCACCATAGCTTCCGGGCAGAATCGGTAGTAGAATCAGGTGTATATACAGCAGTCAG
The DNA here is from genome assembly GCA_023511725.1 of Alicyclobacillus sp. Classification (GTDB taxonomy): domain Bacteria; phylum Bacillota; class Bacilli; order Alicyclobacillales; family Alicyclobacillaceae; genus JAIMAY01. The sequence goes on along the minus strand of JAIMAY010000007.1, from coordinate 48,635 downwards.
GAGATGATGTCGATGATGTGGCCGGCGGCGGTCGACCGGTTGTTGCAATGGGCACTGGAGGAGGACGTCGGCCGTGGCGATATCACCAGCGAGGCCGTCATCCCACCGCACCTGCGGGCGGCGGCCGTGGTCCGGGTGAAGGAGGCGGCTCGCGTCTGCGGCCTCCCGATGGCGGAGGCTGTCTTCCGCATGATGGACCGCGAAGTGGAATGCCAGCGGTTGGTGCAGGAGGGCGCCGATGTGGACGGCCCCAGCGCCGTCATGCGCGTGGAGGGTCCGGCGCGCGCTGTGCTGAGCGCAGAACGTACGGCGCTGAACGTACTGGCCCGGCTCACGGGCGTTGCAACGCTCACCCGGCGCGCGGTGGCGGAACTGGCAGGGACGCGCGCCCGTCTGCTCGACACCCGCAAAACCACGCCCGGTTGGCGCTGGCTTGAGAAGTACGCCGTGCGCGTGGGGGGTGGCCTCAACCATCGGTACGGATTGGACCATCTCGTGCTGATCAAGGACAACCACATCGCCATCTGCGGGGGTGTCGCCCAGGCCGTTGAGCGGGCGCGCGCGGCGGTGGGTCCGGCGTACCGCATTGAGGTGGAGGTGGAGACGTTGGCGCAGCTGGACGAAGCGCTCGCCGCAGGTGCGGACATGATCCTGCTCGACAACATGTCCCTCCCTGCCATGGCGGCTGCTGTCGAGCGAACCGCAGGGCGCGTACCGCTGGAGGCGTCGGGGGGTGTCACGCTGGAGCGGCTGCGCGCCATCGCTGAGACAGGCGTCGACTACATCTCCATGGGGGCGCTCACGCACAGCGCCGTAAGCGTGGACGTCGGCCTCGATGTGGAGGAGGTCGCGCCATGAGGGGAGATGCGGGGCTGGCGTTCGATTACGTGGTCGTCGGGGCCGGGTTGGCGGGGCTCGTGGCGGCGTTGGAACTCGCGGGGGCGGGTCGCGTGGCGCTGATTGCCAAGGCTCCGCCCGAAGCCAGCAATTCCGCGCATGCGCAGGGCGGCATCGCGGCGGCCATCGGTGAGGATGACGCGCCCGCGCTGCACGCGGCCGACACCGAGGCCGCGGGTGCGGGCCTGTGCGATGAAGCGGCCGTGGCGGCGTTGGTGGCGGACGCACCCGACGCCATCCGTTGGCTCGGGGCTCACGGTGTCCATTTCGATCACGACTCGTCGGGTCGCCCCAGGCTCGGCCTGGAAGCGGCGCACAGCCGGCCGCGCATCGTCCACGCGGAGGGCGACGCCAGCGGCCGCGCCGTGGTCCGCGCACTGTGGGAGCGCGTGCAGAGGGCGCCGGAGATCAGGGTTTTACTCCCGTACCGGGCGGGGGCGCTGCTGGTGAATGACCACGGTGACGGCTGTGGCGTGTACGCCGTCCGCGTCACGGCGGACTTCACCACCGCGGCGAGCGAGGCGCTGGTGGTGCGGGCGCGCCGGGCCGTAATCGTCGCGTGCGGGGGCGCCGGCGCATTGTACGCGCGGACCACGAATCCGCCGGGGGCCACCGGGGACGGGATAGCGCTCGCGTGGCGGGCCGGCGCGCCGGTGCGAAACATGGAGTTTGTCCAGTTTCACCCCACGGTGTGGCTGCGGCCGGACGGAACCATGTTCCTCATCTCGGAAGCGGTGCGCGGCGCGGGTGCCGTGCTCATCGATGAACACGGCCTGCGGCTGCCCATCCCTCATCCGTTGGGCGAGTTGGCGCCGCGCGATGTGGTCGCTCGCGCGGTGTACGCGGCGTGGCAACAGGGGCATCAGGTGTTTCTGGATGCGCGAGAGGTTCGCGACTTTGCGCGGCGCTTCCCGAGTATCTGGGCGCAGCTGAAGCAGGCGGGTCTGGACCCTGCGCGTCAGCCGCTGCCGGTGGCGCCCGCGGCGCACTTCGTCATGGGCGGTGTGGCGGCGGATCTGTCCGGTCAAACGGCCATCCCCCACCTGCTGGCCATTGGTGAGACGGCGTGCACGGGCGTGCACGGCGGCAACCGCCTCGCCAGTAACTCGCTGCTGGAATGCGTGGTCGGTGCGCGTCGCGCCGCCATGGCGGCCGCCGCGCTGGACCCCGTGTCCGGCCCTGGCGCGGCCGACATTGCACAGGCGCAGGACCGCTCGCTGCAGCCGCTACCAGCGGAGGTGCGGCGCGCGCTGGGCAGCCTGCTGTGGGAGAGCGCGGGGGTCGTGCGCGAGGCGGATCGGCTGAAGGCGGCCGAGGCCCAGCTGGAGGCGTGGGCGGAGAAGTTTCCGGGTGCGGGCGAGATCGACGTGGCGCTGCTGATCATCCGCTGTGCGCTGGCGCGCCGCGAGAGCCGCGGCGCCCATTGGCGAGCGGACGCACCGCAGCGGGACGCGGCGCTGGACGGGATGGCGACGGAGGTATGGCCGGGCGCGGACGCCAGTTTTGTGCCGGTGGCGGCTCGGCCTCGGTTTCAGGTGGCGACAAGGGCATGAGAAGGGGCACGGGCCCCGAAGGAGGGAATATCGATGGCGGTACCGGCGTCGGTGATGGAACTCACCGAACGGATCATGGAACTGAAGCGGGAGCGTAACGCGGTCATCCTGGCGCATAACTATCAGCGTCCAGAGGTGCAGGATGTGGCCGACGTGCTCGGCGATTCGCTGGCCCTCGCGCGGGCGGCGGCGCGCACGGACGCACAGGTGATTGTGTTCTGCGGCGTGCACTTCATGGCCGAGACGGCCGCGCTGCTGAATCCCGGCAAGACCGTGCTGCTCCCGGACCTCGAGGCGGGGTGTTCGCTGGCGGACAGCATCACGGCGGAGCAGCTCCGCGCGTGGAAGGCCGAGCACCCCGGCGCGGTGGTGGTGGCCTACGTCAATACCTCGGCGGAGGTCAAGGCGGAGAGTGATTACTGCTGCACCTCGTCCAACGCGGTGGAGGTCGTGGCGTCCATCCCTGAGGACCGAGAGATTTTGTTTTTGCCGGACATGTTTCTGGGCTCCTATGTGCAGCGGGTGACGGGGCGGCGCATGCACATCTGGATGGGGGAGTGTCATGTCCACGCGGGTATCCGGCCGACCGACGTCCAGTCCGTTTTGCGCAGCCACCCCGACGCGGAACTGCTGGTACACCCGGAGTGCGGCTGCTCCACGTCCAATCTGTACCTGGCAGCGGAAGGGATGCTGCCGCAGGAGCGTACGCGGATCCTCTCGACGGGCGGGATGCTCAAACACGCGGATGAATCGCCGGCGAAGGAGTTTGTCGTTGCCACGGAGACGGGGATTCTGCATCAGATGCAGCGGCGGCACCCGGACAAACGCTTCATTCCCGCCAATCCGGATGCGGTGTGTCCCTTCATGAAGCGCATCACCTTGGAGAAGGTGTACGAGGCTTTGCGCGACGGGCGTCACGTGATCCAGGTGCCGGAGGAGATTGCGGCGCGGGCGCGTGTGGCGATTGAGCGCATGATCCAGATCGGTTGAGGATTCATCCCATTCCCTGTCCGGGGTGGGGCGGGCGTGTGGGCCTGCGCCACCCCTTTTGTTTGGGGAGACGTCGTCGCCGGCTACCGCGGATGGACCTCCCTGGAGAGGCGCATGCCTTTCGGTTCAAGAAAAAAATTTTGTTTCACAAGTGAGACAAACGCTGGTCATGGACGTGCCGGTATGCTAGTATCTAAATATTAAAACGCCAAAGTTTTTGCTGGAGGGGAGGCCGCACATCACGCCGACAGCGCAAATCCGCATCCGGACACCGTATCCGGAGGGCAGTGTAAACGTTTACGTCTTGCCGGAGCCACCGGTGACACTGATTGACGCCGGTTTGCGCCGGCCTGAGTCGGTGGCGCAGTTGGAAGCGGGGTTGGCGGATCTGGGGCTGTCCATCGCGGACATCGAGCAGATTGTGGTGACGCATATGCACACGGATCACTCCGGCGGTGTGGCGGAGCTGCAAAAGCGGACGAACGCCCGCGTTTGGGTGTCGGAAGCGGCGCGCTCGGTGCTGTCCGATGACCCCCGCGAGTGGGAGAGGATGGAGGCGTTTTACCGCGCGTTCGCCATCGAGGCCGGGGCTGGGACGGTGTGGCACCGGGATCGGCCATTTCGGCCGTGGGGATGGCGCGATGTGAACTATCTCCGCGACGGCGACAGGATCCTGGCCGGCGGCCGCGAGTGGCAGGTACTGTACACGCCGGGTCACAGCCGAACCGACATCTGCCTGTGGGACGCGGCGTCCGGCGAAGCGCTGGTGGGGGACCACCTGTTGCCGGACATCTCCGCCAACGCTTTTGTGGAACCGCCGGTCCGTGCCAGGGCACCGCGACCACGGCCGCTGCTCGAGTATCGCGAGTCGATGCGGCGCACGCGTGAGCTGCCGTGGACGGTGGTTCATCCGGGCCATGGTGCGTCGTTTCAGGATCACCGTGCGCTCATTGATCGGCGTCTCGCCGAGCAAGAGGCACGCTGCCAGCAGATCCGCGATGCGCTGCGCGCCGGTGCGCAGACGGTGTATGAGATCAGCCGCCAGCTCTTCCCGAGGTTGGCAGATGGCGCGGTGTTCCTGGGCTTGTCAGAGGTTCAAGGGCACCTCGACCTGATGGAGAGCCGCGGTGAAGTGACGTCGGTGCTGCGAGGCGGCGTTCGGTACTGGCAGGAGGCCGCCGCACATCGACAGGACGGTCGCCAGGACCTGCCGCAGGCGCCGGCACAGGACGCGGCCGAGTGAACAACGGATGGGAATGTACAAGGAGGAATGACGTGTGGGTCGATTGGATGGACGTGTGGCAGTGGTGACGGGTGCGGCGCGGGGTATCGGCGCTGCGACGGCCAAGCGCCTGGCCGCGGATGGGGCCAAGGTGGCGGTATTTGACCTCAAGGAAGAATTCACCCGCGACACGGTGGAGGCCATCCGCGCCGCCGGCGGCGAGGCCGTGGGCTACGGTTGCGATGTCTCCAACGCGGACCAGGTGGAACAGGCCATCTCGAGTGTGGCGGAGCGCTTCGGGCGGCTCGACATCCTCGTCAACAATGCCGGCATCATCCGTGACAACCTCCTGTTCAAGATGACGGAAGACGATTGGGACATGGTGATGAACGTGCACCTGAAGGGCGCCTTCCTGTGCAGCAGGGCGGCGCAGCGCTACATGGTGCAGCAGAAGTACGGCAAGATTGTCAATCTCTCCAGCACATCGGCGCTGGGCAACCGCGGGCAGGCCAACTACTCGGCGGCCAAGGCGGGGCTGCAGGGCTTCACGAAGACGCTGGCCATCGAGCTTGGGCCGTTCAACATCAACGTCAACGCGGTGGCACCGGGTTTCATCGTGACGGAGATGACGCGTCAGACGGCCGAGCGCATCGGCGTCGACTTCGAGGCGTTCCAGAAGGCGGCGGCCGAACGCATCCCGCTGCGGCGCGTGGGCCGGCCCGAGGATATTGCCAACGTCATTGCGTTCCTCGTCAGCGATGACGCCAGTTATGTGTCCGGCCAGGTGATCTACGTGCACGGCGGCCGCGCGGCCGAGTGACCATCCCATCCGCGCATTCGGTGGCCGGCGATGCCCGGCCGCCTGCGATACCTCCCCACAAGGGGCCAGAGGAGGATGCCGTTTGGATTTTCGGCTGACAGAAGAGCAAAAGATGATTCAGCGCACGGTGCGCGAGTTCGTGAAAAATGAACTGATGCCCTTGGAACCCGAGGTGCTCCGGCGCGAGCGTGAGGGCAAGCGGGGCATGACGCGTGAGGAGATCCGGGCGCTGCAGTTGAAGGCCAAGGAGCTCGGGTTTTGGGGAATCAACACGCCGGAGGAGTATGGGGGTGCGAATCTCGGGCCCATCATGACGGCGCTGATCCAGATGGAGCTGGCACGGACGTTCGTGCCGTTCAGCTTCGGCGGCAGTGCGGACAACATCCTCTACTACTGCAATGAGGAGCAGAAGAAGAAGTACCTCATCCCGGTGATCAACGGCGAGCGCATTTCCTGCTTTGCCCTCACCGAGCCCGGCGCGGGTTCCGACGCCGCCAACATCCGCATGAGCGCGGTGAAGGACGGCAAGTACTGGGTGCTCAATGGCGAGAAGATCTTCATCACCAATGGCAACGAGGCCGATTTCGCGATGGTGTTCGCCGTGACGGATAAAGAGAAGGGCGCCAACGGCGGTATCACCTGCTTCCTGGTGGACCGGGAGATGGGTTGGCGATCCGAGTACATTCATACCATGGGAGAGTGGGGCCCGGCCTCGCTCATCTTCGAGGATGTGCGCGTGCCGGAGGAGAACGTGCTCGGTGAGGTCGGCGGCGGCTTCAAGCTCGGCATGAAGTGGATTGGCCAAGGGCGCTGGATGATTGCCGCACGCGCTGTCGGTGCAGCCGAGCGCCTGCTGCAGATGGCCATCGATCACGCCAAGCAGCGCGTCACCTTCGGCAAACCCATCGCCGAGCGGCAGGCCATCCAGTGGATGATCGCCGACTCGCATGTTGAGATTGAGGCAACCCGCTGGTTGGTGCTCTATGCGGCATGGCTCGCGGAAACCGGTCAGGACACGCGGCACTATGCGTCGGTATCCAAGCTGTTCGGTGCCAACATGGCCAACCGCGTCGTCGACCGCGTCCTGCAGATCCATGGCGGTATGGGCTACACGAAGGAGTTGCCGATTGAGCGCTGGTACCGCGAGATGCGCGTCTGGCGGATCTTCGAGGGCACGGACGAGATCCAGCGGTACATCATCTCCCGCAACCTGCTCAAGGGTCACGTCAAGGTCGGAGACCTGTTGGCCTGATCCTATCCCGGGCGCGGGCCAGAGCCCACGCCCGGGTGTGATCACGAATCTCGATGCGGGGCCGAGGAGAGGTCCCTGGGGAAGGGATGGGATGACACCGTGATCCTGCCGGCGATTCTGCAACAAAATATCGAAACGTTTGGGGAATACACACTGCTGTACTACCAGGGCCGGGAGTACACCAACGTCGAAACCCTGCGCCAGGCGCGTCGCATCGCGGCGGCACTGCGCAAGACGGGCGTGCAACCGGGAGATCGCGTGATGGTCTGTATGCCGAACAGCCCTGAGGTGATCTTCGCATATCACGGGATCAGCCGTACGGGTGCCGTGATCGTGCCCATCCTGTTTTTGCTGCACGCGCATGAAATCGCATACATCGCCCGCAACTCGGGGACCAAGCTGATCTTCACCGGTTCCCTGGTGTTGCCCAAGATCCGCGAGGCCATTCAGGACCTGCCGAACCCGCCGCTGGTCGTGGTCGTGGATGCGCCCACCGGTGACGGGGCGGTGAGCATCAGCGACTGGCTGGCGGATGTGCCAGCGGACCCACCCGAACCCGAGATCTCGATTCAGCCGGACGATACCGCCGTGATCCTTTACACCTCCGGCACCACCGGTCGCCCCAAGGGCGTGATCCTCACGCATCGCAATCTCTATTCCAACGCCGCCACCACCGCCGCCGAGAACGATGGTGAGCGCGACACCACCATCGGAGTGCTCCCGTTGGCGCATGTCTACGGCCTCACCGTCTCCAACGTGCTGCTTCTGACCGGCAGCAGCATCGTGGTCTTTCCGAAGTTTGACCCGGTGGAGGTGTTCCGCGCCATCGAACGCCACCGCGTGCGTTTCTTTTCGGCCGTCCCGGCAATGCTCCATGCCATGGTGACGCATCCGCAGGCAGATCAGTTTGACCTGTCCAGCCTCGAGCGCGTGGGATCGGGATCCGCACCGCTGCCGCTCACCCTGGTGGAGGCGTTCAAGCAGAAATTTGGTGCGGATGTGTACGACGGCTACGGCCTGTCGGAGGCGGCGCCGATTGTCGCCTCCTACCGGAAGGATATGGAGTATCGACCCGGTTCCGTCGGCAAGCCGATTCCCAGCGTCGAGGTTCGCATTGTCGACGACGAGGACCGCGAACTCCCGCCGGGCGAGGTGGGCGAGTTGATTGTGCGGGGGGAAAACGTCACGCCGGGTTACTTCCAGAATGAGGAGGAGACGCGCCGAGCGCTGCGCGGCGGTTGGCTTCATACGGGCGATCTTGCCAAGCTCGACGAAGACGGATACCTGTACATCGTCGGCCGTAAGAAGGATTTGATCATCCGCGGCGGCTTCAACATCTATCCGCGGGACATCGAAGAATTGCTGACGGAGCATCCCGCAGTGGCGGAGGCCGCCGTGATTGGCGTGCCGGACGAGCGGATGGGCGAAGAGGTGGTCGCGTACGTGGTTCGCAGACCCGGCGCGGAGGTGACCGAGCAGGAACTCATCACCTTCTGTCAGGATCGGCTCGCCAAGTACAAAACGCCGCGCCGCGTGCTGTTCCTGGACGATTTGCCGCGCAACGGCGTGGGCAAGGTGCTGAAGACGGTGCTGCGGGAGATGGCCAAGGATGTGGAACTGCGGCCGGCAGGACAGGGGGAGGCGTCATGAGGCGGGATCGGCTGGCGGCGATTGTCGGCGTGGCGGAGTCGGAGCTGGGGGAAACGCCGCACCGGACAGTCCTGCAACTCCAGGCGCAGGCGGCGAAGGCGGCGCTCGCGGAGGCGGGGCTCGAGAAGGGCGACGTCGACGCACTGTTCTGCGCCGGCAACTGGGCGTGGTCAACCAATCTGATGCTGGCCGAGTATCTGGGGATCACGCCGCGGTACACGGATACCACCAACATCGGCGGCTCCTCGTTCGAAGCCCACGTGGGTCACGCCGTGGCGGGGATTCAGGCGGGGCTGTTCGATGTGGCGCTCATCTGCTACGGGAGCACCCAACGTTCGCAACGGCTGCGCGGGCACGTGCCGCCGGATGCGCCGCTCACGGAGCAGTTCGAGCGGCCGTTTGGACTTCCGACGCCGGTCGGCGCCTATGCTCTGGCGGCGATGCGGCACATGCATGAGTATGGGACGACGTCCGAGCAGTTGGCGGAGATTGCGGTCGCGACGCGCAAGTGGGCGACGCTCAATGACAAGGCGTTCATGCGCGAGCCCATCACCATCGAGGATGTGCTGAACTCTCGCCTGATCTGCGAACCGCTGCATCTTTTGGACTGCTGCCTCGTGACCGACGGCGGTGGCGCGGTGGTGGTGGTCTCGGAGCGGGTGGCGCAGCGCTGCCGGACGCGGCCGGTGTGGGTGCTTGGTCATGGCGAAACGCACACGCACCACACCATCGCGAACATGCCGGATCTCACCACAACCGGCGCGGCGGTGTCTGGCCGGCGAGCGATGGAGATGGCGGGCGTGCGGCATGACGAGATTGACGTGGTGGAGATCTACGATTCGTTCACCATCACCGTCCTGCTCACGCTGGAGGCACTGGGCTTCTGCAAACCGGGTGAGGGCGGGCCGTTTGTGAGCGGTCAGCGCACGGCTCCAGGGGGGCCGTTCCCGATGAACACCAACGGCGGCGGATTGTCCTATTGCCATCCTGGCATGTACGGGATCTTTCTGCTGATTGAGGCGGTGCGCCAACTCCGCGGTGAGTGTGGCTCAAGACAGGTGCCGGACGCGCGCCTGGCGCTGGTGCACGGCACAGGCGGCGTGCTCTCGTCCACCGCCACCGTCATCCTGGGGAGGGATTGAGATGGCACATGGGATACCGCGACCGGTCGAGGATGCGGACTCTCGTCCGTTTTGGGAGGGTTGCCGCGAAGGGGTGCTTCGTATTCAGCGCTGTGCGTCATGCGGCCGTCACGTCTTCTACCCGCGGCTTCTCTGTCCTCACTGCTTCTCGGATCAGCTCTCATGGGTGGAGGCCAGCGGCGCAGGCCGCATCCACACCTACACCGTCGTCCATCGGGCGTTTGGTCCGTTTCAGGCCGACGTGCCGTACGTGGTGGCGCTGGTGGACCTGGACGAGGGCGTGCGCATGATGACGCGCATCCTCGGCGACAGATCCTCGGTGCGCATAGGCGCGCGCGTCCGCGTCGAGTTCGTCGAGGCGGATGAGGGGCTGGTGTTGCCGTACTTTCGGGTGATGGACGAGGCTACCGCATCGTGAACACGGCGGGAAGGCGGGATGTGCATGGAGAGAACACCGCGGCTGCAGGCGCTGAGGGAGTTGTTTCGTCCCAGCAGCATTGCCCTGGTCGGTGCCAGCGACGACTCCCGCTGGTCTTTGAACACCTACATGAATTTGCGGGCGGGAGGGTTCACGGGCCGGATGGTGATGGTGAATCCGCGGCGCCGTGTGGTGCATGGGGAGCCGGCCGTCCCCTCGCTCCGCTCGCTGGATTCGCCGGTGGACCTGGCCTATGTGATGGTGGGACCTGATCACATCCTCGATGTGGTGGACGACGCAGCCGCGGCGGGCGTCCGCCAGATGGTGGTGCTCACCGCGGGCTTCTCCGAGACGGGCGACGCGGGCCGCGCTTTGGAACGTGCGCTGGAGGAGCGTGTGCGAGCGGCGGGGATCACGGTGCTCGGGCCCAACGGCAACGGCTTTGTGAACGCGGCCGACGGCATCATGCCGTACGGCCTGCCGCTGCCGTTGCCCCTGGTGCGCGGCGGCATCGGCGTGGTGCTGCAGAGCGGCGCCCTCGCCAGTGCCGTGCTGGCGTTGGCGCAGGCGCGGATGGCGGGGATCTCGCTGCTTGTGTCGATGGGCAATGAGGGGCAGGTGCGTGCGACAGACGTGATGGACTATCTTGTGGCCGATCCGGCCACACGCGTCATCGCCTGCTTTCTCGAGGGGATCCGGGATGCGGATGCCTTCGCGGAGGTGGCGCAGCGAGCGCTGCAGGCAGGGAAGCCGCTGGTGGTCCTGAAGACGGGTCGAAGTGCGGCGGGGGCAAAATCCGCCCTGGCGCACACAGGTGCACTCGTCGGCGACGATGCGGTGCATGATGCGGCGCTGCAGAGATTAGGGGTGATCCGCGTTCGCTCGCTCGAGGATCTGATCACGACCGCTGCCCTGTTGGACGCCGTGGGTCCGCCGCCGGGCCGGCGGATGGCGGTCGTCACCGCGTCCGGCGGCGCTTGCGATGTGATTGCGGATCGGGCTGCGGACGAAGGGCTCGAACTCCCGCCGTTTACCCCGGCCACGGTCGAGCGGCTGAGGCAGGAGCTGCCCGCCTTCGCCACACCGCAGAATCCGCTGGACGTGACCGGCTACGTGTTGATGGACCGGACGCTGCAGCGCCGTGCGGCGGAGATTGTGGCAGAGGATACGGCCTGCGATTTTCTGGCGGTGGTGCTGGAGCCCCCGCGGGCGCTGCTGCCGGACGCCGAGACCGTGCGGGCCTCGCTGGCCGCGTGGTCGGCGCTGAGTCGCGCATCTGCCCACCCCGTGCTGCTGATGTCCAACGCCATGACGGATATTCCCGAGCCGGCGCGAGCGCTGGTGGCGGAGCTGGGATTGCACTTTGCGGGAGGGATGGAGCATGCCCTAACCGCGCTCGGCCACGCTGTTCGCTGGCGCGAGCGGCGGGAGCAGTGGCTGCGCGCCCACGCGGAGGGAGGTCGCCCGTGGCGCCCCGCGCTGGTTCGGACGTTGGCGAGGGGCCGCAGCGGTGATGATGCCGTCCCCAGGCCGGATGACTGGAGCGAATGGCGTGCGCGTGCGTACTTGGCCGAGCGAGGGATCCCGCTCGTCCCCGGGCGCTTGGCGCGAACACCGGAGGACGCGGCACAGGCGGCGGAGGAATTTTGTGGTCCGTTGGTTCTTAAAATTCAGTCTCCAGACCTGCCGCACAAGAGTGACGTCGGTGGCGTGGTCCTGGGCGTGCAAGGGCCGGACGCGGCGCGAGCAGCGTGGCAGGACATGTGGACGCGCATCCGACAGATGCATCCGCACGTGCGGCTCGAGGGCGTGTTGGTGAGTCCTCAGCGAGCGGGTGGCGTGGAACTGATGGTCGGAATGATGCCCGATCCAGTCTGGGGCTGGGTATTGGCTGTCGGCACGGGCGGCATTTTCGTCGAGGTGCTGCGGGACACGCGCTTGGCCGTATGGCCGGTGACCGAGGATGAGATCGTCGGCATGTTGAGATCGCTGCGCGGAGCACCGCTGCTGTTGGGCGCCCGCGGTCGCGAACCGGCGGACTTGGGCCGGGTGGCTGGTGTGGTGCGGCGGTTGGGCGAGATCGCCGTGGAAGCGGGTCCGGGTCTCGCCGCGCTGGAGGTCAACCCGCTGTGGGTGTCGGGAACGCAGGTGGAGGTCCTCGACGCGCTCATCCGCTGGCGGGTATGACCTCCCGTGCTCGCGGCGTGAAAGGGGGGGATGGACGGGCAGGCAGGAGCACTCCGGCAGAGCAAGCGAGTCGTCTTGGTTCTCGCGCGATGAAAGGAGGGGTACGAGATGGTGAGTTGGTACAGATCACGCGTGATTCGCGTGTATCCTCAGCGCTGGCTCCGGGCCGGGTTACTGACGCTCGTTGTCATCGCCAACATCGTTGCTAATTACGAGGGGCAGATTGCTCCAGTGGCGCCGTTGCTCTTGCCCTATCTGCACATGTCGACGCAGGTGTACGGATTGATAGGCGGTCTTACGGCCATGGTCACCGGGTTTGCGGCCATCTTCCTGGGCCCGTTGGTGGACCGGATTGGCCGCGTCTTCTTCGTCGTCGTGGGCACCGGAATCACGGCGCTGATGGTCTTGTGCATGGCTCTGGTCCACACCGTGGGTGAATTCATCCTGGTGCGTTTTGTCATGTCCATGATTCTTGCCATGACCCTGCCCGCGACGACCGGTTTGGTTCGCGATTTCACGCCTCGCGTAGGGCGCGCCTTCGGCTATGGACTGTGGACGTTCGGTCCCGTTGGCGCCAACTATCTGGCCGCCTGGGTGGCAGGTTGGACACTTCCCATGTTCCACAACGCGTGGCAGTCGCAGTTCGTCATCATGGGTATCTTTTGCCTCGTGGTCACCATCCTGGTGGCCCTCTTCATCCGGGATCTTGCACCTGAACTGCGTGCGGAAATTGTGCACGACGAACAGGCAGCGAACCGGCTCAACACCGCAGGTGCCGGGCGTGATGGCGAGATTGCGCCCACGCGACTGGTGTACAGGTCGGGTCGGGTATGGTCGCTCGCCGTTGGCATCGTCCTGTTTCTTGCCATCTACTTCTTTGTGCAAGCGTTCGGACCGCTGTATTTCACGATGGCGTTCCATTACGATCCTGCCACCGCCGCCAGCGTGTCCAGCTATTTCTGGCTGGTGAATCTCGGCACGCTGCTCGCCGTGGGTTGGGTGTCGGATCGGCTACAGCTCCGCAAGATCTGCTCGTTTGTCGGCGTAATCGGATTGTTTTGCTACATGTACTTCTGGATTGGTCTGATTGGCCGGCCGGTGTCCATCGGGATGATGGAAGTCTATGCGTCTCTGCTTGGGTTCTTCCTGGCCATCGGTTACGGCCCGTGGATGGCGATGTTCTCGGAATTCTTGGAGGACATCCATCCTACCTTGCAGGCTTCGGGCTGGGCCGTCTATTCCTGTGCCGCGTACGTGCTGGCGGGGGGCTTTGCCATCGCCACCTTCGTCGTTGTTGCGCAGGCAGGGTTTCAGGGATGGTTTTCGTTCTGTTGGTTTGGAGTCTTCGTCTACGGCTTGGTGCTTCTATTCATGCGCAGCATCCCGTGGTTCCGGCGGCGTTTGCCGCGCGCGCCTGTGGCCCCATCGGCCGGTGCGGAAGGTTGAGCAACGCGATGTGCAGGCCCGCCCATGCGGAGGGTCTTTTTTCGTCCAGTTGTCTCTATCATCCGGAACCGATAAGATGAGTATAACTTGTACCAGTCTTCGGACAGGCACGAGTGGAAAGAGGGATGCCGGTGAAGGGTCGCGATTTCGTGTTGGAGGCGTTGCATCAGTACGGCGTGAGGCATCTGTTCGGCAATCCCGGCACGACGGAGCTGCCCCTGATGGACGGGCTGGCAGCGCGCGAGGACATCGAGTACATCCTCGCTCTGCACGAGGATATCTCCGTGGCAATGGCCGCGGGCTATGCGCAGGTGACCGGCCGGCCGGCCGTGGTTAACCTGCATATCACACCGGGCCTCGCGCATGGACTGGGCAACTTGTACGACGCTTGGCGGGCCGGAATCCCGCTGGTGGTGACGGCAGGCCAGCACGACAGCCGGCTGGCGGTGCAGGAGCCGGCTTTGATGGGCGATCTCGTCCAGATGGCCAGGCCTTTCACCAAGTGGGCGCACGAAGTTCGGCACGTGGACGAACTTCCGCTGGTGCTGCACCGCGCGTTCAAGACCGCGCAAACCGAGCCGTGCGGTCCGGTGTTCCTGTCGCTGCCGTCGGACGTGATGATGGCGGAGATGGACGCCAGGCCGTGGCCGCTCACCGAGATCGTCCAGGCTGGACTTCCGGAAGCACAAGTGCTCGACCGGTTGACGGCATGGCTCGCCGAAGCGAAGCAGCCGGTCATCCTTGTCGGTGACCGCGCGGGGAGAACCGGTGCCATCCCGGCGCTGGCGCGCCTCGTCGAGCAACTCGCCATCCCCGTGTACATCGAGCATCAGAGCGCTGGTCTCGGCTTCCCTTATGACCACCCCCTCTGTTTCGGGCGCTGTCTGCCCAATGGCCCCTATCTGAAAAAGATTCTCGAGGGCAAGGACCTCATCCTGTGGTTCGGTGTGACCAGCCAGGCGCCGCTGCTTTATTTCCCGGACTCCGTGGTTCCCTGCGGAGCGCGCGTGGTGCACATCGACTGCGACGCCTGGGAGATCGGCAAGAACATGCCGGTGGACCTGGCCATCCAGGCCGACCTGGCGGGTGTGGCCAAGGCGCTGTTGGAGCGCGTGCGACAGCGGCTGGCTGCGGATTCCGAACTCATGGAGCGGGTGGCAGACAGGCGGGGGGCGCTGGCCGAGCGGCAGCGCAGGCGCGCCGAGCGGAGGCTGCAGGAGGTGGAGGCCGGCAGGGCGCAGACACCGGTGTCGGGCGCGTATCTGGCGTCGGTGCTGGCGGAGTTGCTGCCGGATGACGCCATCGTCGTGGACGAGTCGGTGACATCCGGGCGATTCGTGCACGGCCATCTGCCGCTGCGCGACCCGCACGGCCTGATAGCGCTCAAGGGCGGCGGTCTCGGCTTCGGCTTCCCGGCGGCTCTCGGGGCTCAGTTGGCCGCACCGCACCGGCGGGTGGTGGCCTGTATCGGCGACGGCTCCGCACTGTATTACATCCAGGCGCTCTGGACCGCGGTGAAGTACGGGCTGCCGGTGATCTTCGTCATCTTCAACAATGCCAGCTACATGATCCTCAAAGGCGGTCTGTTGCGCATGCAGGGACCGGCGGCGGCACGCGGTGTGTATCCGGGCATGGACCTCGTGCCGGAACCGGATTTCGCCGCCATCGCGCGGGCGTTCGGCGCGGAAGGGCTGCGCGTCGACGAGCCGGCGCAGGTGCGGCCTGCGCTGGAGGCGGCGTTCGCGTCGAGGGGACCCGTCGTGGTGGACGTCAGGATTGAGCGGGAGGTCAAGCCGTACTTGGAGTGAAAGGAGGGCACGCGGTGGAGATCTATCGTTGGCCGGGAGAGCCCACACTGCATCAGATCCTGCGCGAGGACGGCACATTGGCACGAGAGGAACCGCCGGGTGTGCAGGATCAGGCGCAGGCATGGTACCGATTCATGGTGTTCTGCCGGCGTTTTGACCAGAAGGCGTTGAACCTGCAGCGGCAGGGGCGGCTGGGCACGTATGCCCCGTTCAGCGGCCAGGAGGCGGCGCAGATTGGCAGCTTTGCCGCCTTGCGCCGGGATGACTGGGTGTTTCCCAGCTACCGCGAATTGGCGGGGATGATGTACCATGGCTTGGATCCGGCGCATGCCCTCCTGTTCAGCCGCGGGCATCCGGCGGCGGGATACATGCCCAAGGAACTGGCGATGTTTCCGGGGCAGATCATCATCGGTGCGCAGTTGCTGCACGCGACCGGGGCGGCCTGGGCGTGCAAACTCCGCGGCGAGGACCGGGTGGCCGCCGCCTTCTTCGGCGACGGCGCCACGTCGCAGGGGGACTTTCACGAAGCGCTCAACTTCGCATCGGTGTTCCAGTTGCCGGTGGTGTTCTTCTGCCAGAACAACCAGTACGCCATCAGTGTTCCCGTCACGCGTCAGATGGCCACGCCCACCGTGGCGCAAAAGGCCATCGCTTATCAAATCGAGGGTATCCGCGTCGACGGCAACGATATCTTTGCGGTGTACGACGCCATGCGCTACGCGGTGGAGCACGCCCGGTCCGGAGGAGGTCCGGTGCTGATTGAGGCGGTCACGTATCGCCTGGGTCCGCACACAACCTCGGACGATCCGACCCGTTACCGCGACCCGGAGGTGCACGATGCGTGGGCTCGGGCCAAGGATCCGCTGCTTCGCCTTCGCCGCTGGTTGGAGCGACAGGGGCTGTGGGACGAGGACCAGGAGCGCGCATGGACTGCCGAGGTGGATACCCGCTTGGCGGAGGCCACGGAGCGCATGGAGCAGACACCCATGCCCGATCCTGCGAGCGTATTCGATCACGTGTACGCGCAGATGCCACCAGCGTTACGGAGACAGAAGCAGGAGTTGACGGACCTGCGGGGGAGGGTGTGAGATGGCGGAGCGAACGATGATTGCGGCCATCCAGCACGCGCTGTGGACCGCCTTGGCCGAAGACCCGCGCGTCATCATCCTGGGTGAGGACGTGGGGAAAAACGGCGGCGTCTTCCGCGCGACCGAGGGCTTGCAGGCAGAGTTCGGAGAGCACCGGGTGGTGGATACGCCGCTGGCCGAGTCGGGAATCGTCGGCACGGCCATCGGCCTCGCCGTCGCAGGCATGCGGCCTGTCGCCGAGATCCAGTTCCTCGGCTTTATCTATGAAACGATGGACCAGATTGCTTCACAGGCTGCACGCATCCGCTTTCGAACCCAGGGGCGGTTTCATGTGCCGCTGGTGATCCGATCACCCTTCGGCGGCGGCGTACGCACACCGGAGTTGCATTCCGACAGTCTGGAAGCGCTGTTCGTGCACACCCCGGGGCTGCAGGTGGTGATGCCCAGCAACCCATACGACGCGAAGGGCCTGCTGCTCGCGGCCATCGACAGCGAAGACCCGGTCCTGTTCCTGGAACCGATGCGCTTGTATCGCGCCCAGCGCATGGAGGTGCCCGACGAACGCTACACGGTGCCCATCGGTACGGCGCAGGTGGTTCGGGACGGGCGTGACGTGACGCTCCTGGCCTGGGGACCGACGGTGCCGCTCGCACTTCAGGCGGCGGAACAGGCAGCGTCCACCGATGTCTCCTGCGAGGTCATCGATGTGCGCACACTGGCGCCGTTGGATCTGGATACACTGGCGGCCTCCGTGCAAAAGACAGGCCGTGCGGTGGTGATTCACGAAGCGGTGCGGACGGCGGGTGTCGGCGCGGAGATTGTGGCTTCGCTGAACGACGCGGTGTTCTATTCGCTGCTCGCGCCCATTCAACGCGTGACGGGCTACGACACGCCGTATCCGCCGCCGCTGGTGGAGGATGCCTGGCTGCCGAGCGTTCCGCGGATCCTGCGCGCCATCGCGGAGGTGATGGAGGAGTGACGACGTATCGGTGGGCGCTGCCGGATTTGGGAGAGGGCATGCACGAGGCCGAGATCGTCCGCTGGTTGGTGCAGGAAGGGGACGTGGTCGCCCCGGATCAACCGCTGTTGGAGGTGCAGACGGACAAAGCATTGACGGAGATCCCGTCGCCCGTGGCCGGACGGGTCCTGCACCTGTACGGTGTTCCGGGTCAGGTGGTGCCTGTCGGGACGGTGCTGATTGAGATTGACACGGCGATGACGAATTCGCCTAGCGCCATCCCGCGCCCGCTCGCGGCTCCTGCAGTGCGCCGTCGCGCACGCGAACTCGGCGTGGACCTGGCGGATGTGCGTGGCACGGGGCGCGGCGGCCGCATCACCATGCGGGATGTGGAGGAGGCCGCTCGGCAGGCTGCGACCGGGCAGACTGCGATTGGGCAGGCCGCGACCGGGCAGACTGTCGGCATGTCCGTGGCGCCGTCCGCTGCGGTGGAGGCCGGGATGGGCACGGTACGGCAGGGACAGCCACCTGGTGCGAAGGCGGTGGCCGGGTCGATGTCGTCGGAAGCTGATGTGGAGCGTGTGCCTCTCGCCGGACTGCGGCGGGTCATCGCTGGGCGTATGGTGGCCTCCAAGTTCACCGCGCCTCACGTGACAGGGATGGACGAAGCGGACGTCACGGAACTGGTGGCGTTGCGGGAGAAGCTGGATCCCTGGGCGCGCGAGCAAGGGATCAAGTTGACCTATCTCCCGTTCGTGATCCGCGCCGTCGTGTCCGGTCTGCGGAGATTCCCGTATCTGAACGCCAGCATGGATGCGGAGCATGGCGAGATCCTGTTGAAGAAGCGGTACCACATCGGCATCGCCGTGGACACACCCGATGGTCTGATGGTGCCGGTGATCCGCGACGCGGACCAGAAGAGTCTGTTGGACTTGGCGCAGGAGGTTCAGCGCCTGTCCGAGGCTGCCCGATCACGCACCATCGCGCTCGAGGACGTACAGGGCAGCACCTTCACCATCTCCAACGTGGGTTCGTTCGGCGGCACCTTCGCCACCCCCATCATCAACCCGCCGGAGGTGGCCATTTTGGCGATGGGGCGCATCGCCCGAAGGCCGATGTTCGGCCCGAATGACGAGGTGGTACCGCGCTGGTTGATGGCTCTGTCGCTCACCTTTGATCATCGCGTGCTCGACGGGGGATACACGGCACGCTTCATGCGCCATGTGGTGGAGCGATTGGAGCATCCAGAGCGTTTGATGCTCGAACTCTGAGAAGAGTCGCAACCCTGTCGCGGCTTCCCTTGACATGCCGAGGCAGCGGTGTGTTATTGTGTAGCTAGCCACATTGTAATGAGGTTTCATATTTGAATCAAAGCAGTGGGGCTCGTGGCCGGTGCGTACCGGTCCACGGCAGTCCGGCGGAGGTGCAGGATGAGCGAGCTACAGGTAAGCACCCGGGGAACCATCGTGGACGCGCTGGGGATTCGCCTGGTGGAGGTCACACCAGAACGCGTGGTGGCCACCATGCCAGTGCACGACGCCACACGCCAACCGTACGGTATTCTTCACGGCGGCGCCTCGGTGGTGCTCGCGGAGACCGTGGCGAGCGTGGGTACGGCCAACCTGATTGATCGAGAAACGCAGGCCGCGGTGGGGCTGGAGATCAACGCCAATCACATTCGCGCCAAGCGCGACGGTGTGGTCACCGCCATCGGCGTGCCGCTGCACCGAGGACGCACGACGATGGTGTGGGACATCCGGATTCAGGATGAGGAGGGCCGGCTGATCTGCGTCTCGCGCTGCACGGTGGCCGTGATCTCGCGCAAGCCGGAGGAGATTGCGCCCGCGCAGGGAGAGGCGGGGCAACAAGGGGGAGATGTGAAGTGACGGTCTTTGATCTGTTCCGTTTGGATGGCAAGGTGGCCATCGTCACGGGCGGAGGACGTGGACTGGGTCAACAGATTGCGCAGGCCTACGTGGAGGCCGGTGCCAAGGTGGTGCTTTGCTCGCGGCGCGTGGAGAACTGCGAGCAGGTGAAGCAGGAGCTGGAGGCGCAGGGTGGCGAGGCGCTGGCGCTGCCGCTCGACGTGACGAATCCCACGTCGGTGCAGGAGGTGGTCGATAAGACGCTGGAGCACTTCGGCAAGATCGACATCCTCGTCAACAATTCGGGGACGTCGTGGGGCGCGCCGGCGCTGGAGATGCCGTATGACGCATGGATGAAGGTGATCCAGACCAATCTCACGGGCACGTTCTTGATGTCGCAGGCCGTGGCGCGCTTCATGAAGGATCACGGCGGCGGGAAGATCATCAACATCGCTTCGGTCGCAGGGCTGCGCGGCTCGGAACCGGAAGCGCTGGACGCGGTTGGCTACAACGCCAGCAAGGGCGGCGTGATCACGCTGACGAAGGACCTGGCCGTCAAGTGGGCTCGCTACAACATTTATGTAAACGCTATCGCGCCGGGCTTCTTCCCGACGAAAATGACGAAAGTCGTGCTGGAGCGCGGCGGGGATCTCATTCTCCGGGCGACGCCATTGCACCGCGTCGGCGGCGAGCGGGACCTGCAGGGCGCTGCGCTGTACTTTGCGTCCGCAGCCTCGGATTTCGTCACGGGGCAAGTGCTCGCGGTGGACGGTGGATCGACCGCGCGCTGAGTTGTCATCACCTGCGTTCATACAGGCTGAGATCCGCGCTGCCGATGTTCTCCTGACGCTCGCGAAATCACCGAAAAGGTCGTGAGATCATGACCGACCTCCATTTCCGTTTCTGGCCGAAACGGGTCCCGCGGACACTGACGGTGCCGGAGACGCCCATCCATGACAACCTGGCGGTCTCCGCCCGCCGCTATCCGAACAAGACGGCCATTTTCTATTACGGAACGGAGATTTCCTATCGGCGCTTGTACGACGAGGCGGAAGCGTTTGCGGGCTATCTGCAGCAGCGCCTGGGTGTGCAGCCCGGGGAGCGGGTGATCCTCTACCTGCAGAATTCTCCGCAATTCGTGGTGGCGTTCTACGGGGTGCTTCGGGCAGACGCCATGGTGGTGCCCATGAATCCCATGCACGTGACGAGTGAGCTCGAATTCTACGTGCAGGACTCCGGTGCCACCTGTGCCGTCGTCGGGCAGGAGTTGTACGACCGAGTGCTCCCGCTGGTGGAGAAAGGTCTGCTTCGGCACGTGGTGGTCTGTAATTACTCCGCTTACGCCCCATCCTCCTCGCCGTACGCGCTGCCGGACGTGGTGGCCCAGCCGAGGCGGGCGCTGGATTCCGCGCCACACCTCGTGTGGTGGCAGGATGCGCTGGCGGCGGGCTGCACGCCCGCGCCCAGCCACGCCAAGGCGGATGACGTGGCAGTGATGCCGTACACGTCCGGTACCACGGGCAAGCCGAAGGGCTGTGTGCACACCCACCGCACGGTGCAGGCCAACATCGTCGGCGCCGTCGTGTGGAACGGAGTGACCCCGGATGCCGTGGGACTGACGGCCCTGCCGCTGTTCCATGTGACCGGGATGCAGCACAGCATGAACGCACCCATCTATGCGGGCAACACCTTCGCTCTGATGACGCGCTGGGACCGGACCACGGCGGCGCAGTTGATCCAGGACCTGCGCATCACCCACTGGACCAACATTTCGACGATGGTGGTTGATTTTCTCGCGAATCCGGATCTGTCGAAGTACGATATCTCCTCGTTGATGCTAGTGGGAGGCGGTGGTGCGCCGCTGCCAGCCGCGGTGGGCGAGCGGCTGTACGAGTTGACCGGGGTGCGCTACGCGGAAGGCTACGGCCTGTCCGAGACCATTTCGCAGACGCACATGAATCCGCCGGACCGGCCGAAGTTGCAGTGCGCAGGCGTACCGTCGTTTGACGTCGATGCGCGCGTGGTGGATCCGGAGACGCTGCGGGAACTCGGGCCGGGCGAAGAAGGCGAGATCATCGTCAGCGGGCCGCAGGTGTTCCGGGGCTACTGGAATCGGCCGGAGGAGAATGACAAGGCTTTTGTCGAGATCGACGGCAAACGTTTCTTCCGAACGGGTGACATCGGCAAGTACGACGAGGAAGGCTATTTCTTCATCGTCGATAGGGTCAAACGCATGATCAACGCCTCCGGCTTCAAGGTTTGGCCGACGGAAGTGGAATCCATCCTGTACAAACACCCGGCGGTGGAGCAGGCGTGCGTCATCGGCGTGCCAGACCCGCGGCGCGGGGAGACGGTGAAGGCATTCATCATTCTGCGCGCGGACGCCAAGGGCAAGGTCACGCCGCAGGAGATCATCGACTGGGCGAAGGAGCAGATGGCGGCCTACAAATATCCGCGCGAGGTGGAGTTCGTGGACAGCCTGCCGATGTCGGGCAGCGGCAAGATCCTGTGGCGCGTGTTGCAGGAAGAGGAACGAAAAAAGCGCGGGCTCGCGTGAGGAGGGTGAAAGGTGGATTTCGAGTACTCCGACAAAGTGAAACGGCTGCGAGCGCAACTGTTGGAGTTCATGGAAGAGGTCGTTTACCCAGGCGAGCGCGTGTATGCCGAGCAGTTGGCAAGTGCACCAACGCGCTGGTACATCCCGCCGGTGATGGAGGAGATGAAGGCCAAGGCGAAGGCGGCCGGCCTGTGGAACCTGTTTCTCCCAGACAGCGAGTGGGGCGCCGGGCTGACCAATCTGGAATACGCGCCGCTGGCCGAGATCATGGGCCGTTCTCCGATTGCACCGGAGGTGTTCAACTGCAGCGCGCCGGACACCGGAAACATGGAGGTGCTCGTGCGCTACGGCAGCAAGGAGCAACAGGAGAAGTGGCTGATTCCGCTGCTGAACGGTGAGATCAGGTCGTGCTTCTCCATGACGGAACCCGACGTCGCTTCTTCGGACGCCACCAACATTCAGGCCAGCATCGTGCGCGATGGTGACGAGTACGTCATCAACGGGCGCAAGTGGTGGTCGTCCGGCGCCGGGGACCCGCGCTGCAAGTTCGCCATCGTCATGGGGAAGACCAACCCGGATGCGCCGCGTCATGAGCAGCAGTCGATGATCATCGTCCCGCTCGACACGCCGGGCGTGAAGATTGAGCGGATGCTGTCGGTCTTCGGATACGACGATGCGCCGCATGGCCACGCCGAGATCACCTTCGACAACGTGCGGGTTCCGGCGTCCAACCTCATCTGGGGCGAGGGCAAGGGCTTTGCCATCGCGCAGGGTCGCCTGGGTCCGGGCCGGATCCATCACTGCATGCGCCAGATCGGCATGGCCGAACGCGCGCTGGAGCTCATGGTCAAGCGCGTCAAGGAGCGTGTGGCCTTTGGTCGTCCCCTGGCGGAACAGGGCGTGATCCGCGAGTGGATTGCCGAGTCTCGGATTGAGATTGAGCAGGCGCGGCTGCTGGTGCTCAAGGCCGCCTACATGATGGATACGGTCGGCAACAAGGTGGCGCAGAAGGAGATTGCCATGATCAAGGTGGTGGCGCCGAACGTGGCCCTGCGCGTGATCGATCGGGCCATCCAGGCGCATGGCGCCGCGGGCGTCAGCCAGGATTTCCCGCTCGCGTCGATGTGGGCGCATGCGCGCACCATCCGCATCGCCGACGGGCCGGACGAGGTGCACAAGCGGCAGGTGGCCAGGCTCGAGCTGCGCGGCGAGTGACGATCCAACACGGGGCGGGGAGTCATCCTCCCGGCCCCGCTTCTGCACGTCCGCATGTCAGAATGGTCCGTCTGCTTTGAAGGCGGACGCCTCAGCAACCACGTCGCACGAGGAGGGTTTGCCATGACGCGGATGGTGAACACGGTAACGGGTCCGGTCCCTGTGGATCAACTGGGGAAAACGCTCATGCACGAGCACTTCGTCTTCGGCTACCCGGGTTATCAGGGGGATATCACGCTGGGTGCGTTTGACCACAGGGCGTCCCTGGACATCGGGATTGGCGTTGCCAAAAGGCTTTTGGCGCACGGTGTGAAGACGGTGGTCGATCCGACCCCCAACGACTGCGGCCGCAACCCGGAGCTGTTGCGGGAGATCTCCGAGCGCACCGGGCTGCAGATCATCTGCGCCACCGGCTACTACTACGAGGGCGAGGGTGCTCCAGCCTACTTCAAGTTCCGGGCATCGTTCGGCGATGCGGAGAAAGAGATCTACGAGATGTTCATGACGGAGATCACCGAGGGCATCGGCCGGACCGGGATCAAACCGGGGATCATCAAGCTCGGTTCCAGCCGGGGTGAGATCACGCCGTATGAACAGATGTTCTTCCGGCAGGCTGCGCGTGTCCAGCGGGAGACGGGCATCACCATCGTCACCCACACCCAGGAGGGGACGATGGGACCGGAACAGGCCGAGCTTCTCGTGTCGGAGGGGGCCGACCCGACGCGGGTCGTCATTGGCCATATGGACGGCAACACCGACGTACGCTACCACTATGCGACGCTGGAGAAGGGTGTGAACATCGCCTTCGACCGGTTCGGCCTGCAGGTCATCGCCGGCTGCCCGATGGATTTCCACCGCGAGACGGTCCTCATCGGCCTCATCGGCATGGGCTATGGCGACCGCATCGTGCTCTCGCACGACACGGTGAACTGCTGGTGCGGACGGCCGCTGAGTCCGCCGCCGCAGGCCGCCGCGCTGATGGAGAACTGGCACCCGACCCACATCTTCGACCACGTCATCCCGGTGCTGCGGAAGGCCGGGATCTCCGAGGAGCAGATTGAGCGTATCTTCGTCGACAACCCACGCCGCATCTTTGGCGGCTGAGGGAGGCGCGGCATGTCAGCGTGGACGACTGCATATGAAGCGGCGGCCGCACAGTGGCGCGCGCTGCAACAGCGCCACTGGCCGAGCGGCCTGCCGCGCGAACCCGAATACCCCCTGGGGATGGTGCCGCTCACGCAGTACCTCCGGCACTGGGCCCAGCACGCGCCGAACGTGCCCGCGGTGTGGTTTTACGGCAGACCGCTCACGTTCGCCGAGCTTGATGCCCTCAGCGACCGGTTTGCACATCTCCTGCGGGAGCGCGGGCTGATGCCGGGGGATCGGGTCGCGGTGATGCTGCCCAACTGCCCGCAGTTCCACATCGCGTTCTACGGCATTCTCAAGGCGGGGTGCGTCCATGTTCCCGTCAATCCCATGTACAGGGCGCTGGAGCTGGAGCACGTGCTGGCGGATAGCGAACCGAGGCTGATGGTGGCGATGACCTCGCTGCAATCGCTGCTGCAGGCGGTCGTTGAGAAGGGCGATCCGCAGCTCATATGGACACGCGTCGCGGATTTTCTCCCGGCGGACCCGGCCATCCCCGTTCCGGCGGCGCTACGCGATGAACCACCATCCCCCCAGGAGGCTGATCTGCTGCGGGTCCTGCATGCGATGCCGGCGACGCCGTTTCCGATGGCGGACGATCTCGATGCGCCGGCGGCACTCAACTACACCGGCGGCACCACGGGGTTGCCCAAGGGCTGCATCCACACCCAGCGCGATATGGTCTACACCGCCGCATGCGCCGCCACGTTCATGACGGGCCGCGCGGACGACGCGGTGGGGCTCACCTACGTGCCGATATTTTGGATCGCTGGGGAGAACAACGGGTTGCTGCACCCGGTGTTCAGCGGCCGGCCGACGGTGCTGTTGACGCGCTGGGACGCGGAGGCGGTTCTGACCGCCATCCGGCATCACCGTGTCACGCATCTGCTGGGTGTCATGGACAATCTGGTGGAACTGCTGGACCTGGCTGAGCGCGCGGGGCGCGTGGAGGACCTCGCCAGCATCCGATCCGTCCTCGGCATGTCGTTTATCAAGAAGGTCAGCGTAGCGGAGCGGCGGCGCTGGCAGGCGCTCGTGGGTGCGCATGTGATGCTGCGCGAGGCCGCCTACGGTATGACCGAGACGCACACCGGGGATACTATCACGCTCGGGTTCCAGGAGAATGATGGGGATCTGACCGGCGAGCCGGTGTTTGTCGGTTTGCCGATGCCAGGCACGGATATCGTGATTGTCGACTTTGAAACGCGGCAGCCGCTGCCGCTCGGGGAGGCGGGCGAGATCGTCATCCGCACGCCCTCCTTGTGCAAGGGCTACTGGCGGCGTCCAGAGGAGACGGCGGCGGCCATCGTCGACGGGTGGATGCACACGGGGGACATCGGTCGGCTCGATGAACGGGGCTGCCTGCACTACCTCGGGAGACGCAAAGAGATGCTGAAGGTGAAAGGCGTGAGCGTATTTCCGGCGGAGATTGAGGTGCTCCTCAGCCGCCATCCCGCCGTGCGCAAGTGCGCAGTCATTGGACGGTCGGACGCGGACAAGGGCGAGGTCCCGGTGGCGTTTGTCGAACTCGACCCTGTGCTGCGACACCAGTGGGACGAGGCTTCCATCGCGGCGTGGTGCCGGGCGGAGATGTCGCCGCACAAAGTGCCGGAGGTCCGGGTGGTGGACGCTCTACCGTTGACCACGACGGGGAAGGTGCAAAAGGAGAAGCTGCGCGAGTGGCTTCCATCTTGACGATGCAGATGCGGTGAAGGAGGAGACAGCGTGAGTTGGCAACCGGAAGTGGAGGAACTTCACCGCCGGATGGCGTTGGCTCAGCAGATGGGTGGGCCTGAGCGAGTGGCGCGCCAACATGCCGCCGGGCGGCTGACGGTGCGAGAGCGGATCGAGCGACTTCTGGATCCCGGCAGCTTCCATGAGACGGGCGCCTTGGCGGGCAAGGCCGTGTACGACGAGGACGGGCGTCTTCAGGATTTTCGCCCGGCCAACTTCATCTTCGGTACGGGGCGTATCAACGGCCGCAAGGTGGTGGTGGCGGGCGACGATTTCACCGTGCGCGGTGGCGCGGCGGACGGCGCCATCCGCGGGAAGCAGGAATACGCGGAGCGCATGGCGCACGATTTTCGCATCCCCATCATCCGTTTGGTGGACGGCACGGGCGGTGGCGGGTCCGTCAAGACCCTGGAGGATTGGGGATACACGTATGTACCGGTGAACCCCGCGTGGGACCTGGTCGTGGCGAACCTTTCCCGCGTGCCGGTGGTGGCGGCTTGCCTCGGATCCGTGGCGGGGCTAGGTGCGGCCCGCGTGGCAGCATCACATTTCTCGGTGATGGTGGCGGGTACGTCCCAGTTGTTCGTCGCGGGCCCCGCGGTGGTGAAGGCCGGCATTGGCCAGGACCTGAGCAAGGAAGAGTTGGGCGGGGTGCAGGTGCATCGGCAGAGCGGCGTGATCGACAACATTGCCGAATCGGAGGACGATGCGTTTCAACAGATCCGGCGCTTCCTGTCCTACCTGCCGCAGAACGTGTGGGAGGTGCCGCCCGTGCAGCCTTCTCAGGATGATCCGCAGCGGCGCGAGGACAAGCTGATCCACGCCATTCCTCGCAACCGCCGCCAGCCGTACCGGATTCGCGAGATCCTGCCGCTCATCTTTGATCATGATTCTCTGTTTGAGCTGGGCCGCACGTTCGGCGGGTCCATCGTGACGTTGTTGGCGCGTCTCGACGGCCACCCGGTGGGCGTGATTGCGCCGGATCCGTTTGTGTCGGGCGGCGCGCTGACGGCGGAGGCGTGCGAGAAGCTGGAGCGGTTCGTCGACCTTTGCCAGACGTTCCATCTGCCCATCGTCAACCTGGTGGACCAGCCTGGGCTCGCCATCGGCTTGCAGGCGGAATTGCGCGGCACCGTCCGCCGCGGCGTACGCGCCATCGCGGCGGTCTATCAGGCGACGGTGCCGATGATAGAGATCATCCTGCGGCGAGTGTACGGTGTGGGTGGCGCTGGAATGATCAACGGGCATGGGCTGCACTTCCGGTATGCGTGGCCGTCGGGGGACTGGGGTTCCCTGCCGATAGAGGGGGGACTGCAGGTGGCGTATCGCCGCGAACTCGAGGCCGCCGAGGACCCGAAGGCACTATTCGAGCAGATCCTGCAGCGGCTGGAGGCGGTCCGGTCGCCCTTCCGCACGGCGGAAGCGTTCGGAATCGAGGAGATCATTGATCCGCGCGACACCCGGCCGCTGCTGTGCGAATGGGTATACGATGCATACCGCCTCTTGCCTACGCAGTTGGGACCCTCCTTACACGGCATGCGGCCGTGAGGGATGCGGCCGTGAAGGGCTCGTGAGGGATACGGTGGCGAGGTGCTGAGCAGCGGCAAGCGCAGGTCGTACACGGCCGGAGGCCGGATGGTCACGGTGTTCATCCGGGATGGCCGGCCTCCGCGGCTTATCTCTCCGTTACGCGGTGATCAAATCTGTCATTCAAAATACGTACATGCCGTCATCCTCCCAAGGGTTCAATCGCGTGCAAACCGCCGGTTATTGAGCCAGGCGGCACCGTCGATGGTGAGGCATTCGCCGCTGATGTAATCGGCGTAAGGTGACATCAGATAGCAAGCGGCGTGGGCGATTTCCTCGACCCTGCCAAACCGGCCGAGCGGCACACCGCGCAAGACGCGCTGCCTGTCTTCCTCCGTCGGCCACAGCTGTGGCGCCGCGCCGGTACCCTCGATGGGTCCGGGCGCGATGGCGTTGACACGGATACCCAGCGGCCCCCACTCTACGGCGAGTGTGCGTGTCATGGCGAGCACACCGGCTTTCGCGGACGCGGAGTGCACCACGCCGGGTCCGGCCCCCCAGGCATAGGTGGCGACGATATTCGTAATGGTGCCGCGCAGTCCTTCGCGGATCCAGTACTTGCCCGCCGTCTGGCTCATGTAAAACGTACCGTCGAGCACAATCCCGACCACCGCGCGCCACCCGTTGACGGACAGCTTCTCGGCCGGGCAGATGAAGTTGCCGGCGGCGTTGTTGACCACGTGATCGACCCGGCCGAAGTGCTGCACCGCCGTGTCGAACACCTGCGCCACCGCGTCGGGGTCGCGAACGTCCAGCGTCAGCGCCAGGACCTTCGCGCCGAGATCCTGGAGTTCCTGCGCAGCGGGGTCCAGGTGCTCCCGCTTCCGGCTGGCGATCACGATATTCGCCCCCAGCCGGGCCGCCTCCACCGCAATACCCTTGCCGATGCCGGTCCCTCCGCCTGTGATCAAAACCGTTTGCCCCGCGAGTGTCTCTTTCGGCAGCATCCGTATCCGTCCTTTCCGAGGAAATATGAAAACCTGCGAGCCGTGCGAGATTCGAGTTGACGAAGACTCTTCAGTATATTATCTTAAACACTATCAGGAATCCAGAAATGTTGTTTCGCATGTGAAACTGAAAGGGCTTACAGCCCGAGATCCCCGCGGTGCCCGGTCAGGCGCGGACATCGTGAATGAGACAGAGAGCGAGGAGGATGACCGGTGGAGTCCACAGCGTATCCACGCGGGGGAGAGTTCCTGCTGCAGGCGACGGAGCCGGAGGCGGTGTTCACGCCGGAGCAGTTCACCGAGGAGCACCGCCTGATCCGCAAAACGGCACTGGACTTCGTGGAGAAGGAAGTGTTGCCGCAAAACGAAGCCATTGAGGCGCAGGATTTCGATGTGGTGGTGCGGTTGCTGAAGCAGGCCGGCGAACTGGGGTTGCTTGCGCACAGCGTACCGGAGCAATACGGCGGGCTGGGGCTGGATAAGGTCAGCAAGGCCATCGTCGGTGAGGCGGTGGGCATGACCGGCAGCTACGGCGTGGCACATTCCAATCATACGTGCATCGCGACGCTGCCCATCACCTATTTTGCGACGCCCGAGGTGAAGCGGCGTGTCCTGCCCAAGATGGCGAGCGGCGAGTTTCTGGGCGCGTATTGCCTGACGGAGCCGGCGGCGGGATCCGATGCGCTGAACGCCAAAACCACGGCGCGTCTCAACGACGCGGGCACCCACTATCTGCTGAATGGGACGAAGCAGTTCATCACCAATGCGGCCTTCGCGGATACGTTCATTGTCTACGCCAAGGTCGACGGTGAGCGCTTCACCGCGTTCCTGGTCGAGCGCAACTTCCCCGGTGTGTCGCTCGGTCCTGAGGAGAACAAGATGGGCATCAAGGGTTCATCCACGCGTCAGGTCTACTTTGAAGACTGCCCGGTACCGGTAGAGAACGTCATTGGCGAGGTTGGACGCGGTCACGCGGTGGCGCTCGGCGTGCTGAATCTCGGCCGCTTCAATCTCGGCAGCGGCAACATCGGCGGTGCCAAGCGCGCTCTGCAGGTGGCGGCGCGCTACGCGCTGGAGCGGCGACAGTTCGGCCGAGCCATCGCCGAGTTCCCGGCGACGCAGGAGAAGCTGGCGAGCATGGCGGCGCGCATCTACACTGGCGAATCGCTGCAGTATCGGACGGCGGCGCTGCTCGAGGCGGCGCTGGGCCCGCTGTACGAGGAACCGGGGCTGCGCGAGACCGAGGCGAGGCTTCGCGAGCACGCCA
The DNA here is from genome assembly GCA_023511725.1 of Alicyclobacillus sp. Classification (GTDB taxonomy): domain Bacteria; phylum Bacillota; class Bacilli; order Alicyclobacillales; family Alicyclobacillaceae; genus JAIMAY01. The sequence goes on along the minus strand of JAIMAY010000007.1, from coordinate 18,886 downwards.
TCGAGTGCGCGGTGTGCAAGGTGTTTGGATCGGAGACGCTGTGGTCCGTCGCGGACGAGGCCGTGCAGATCCACGGCGGGTACGGCTACATCAAGGAGTACCACGTGGAACAGATGCTGCGCGACGCGCGCATTCAGCGCATCTTCGAGGGGACCAATGAGATCAACCGGCTGCTCATCCCGACGCACTTCCTGCGGCGGATCAGCAAGGAGCCTGAGGCGCTCGCCAGGCTGTCCGCGGCGGTCGATGCATTGGGCCGGCCGTTGGATGTGGAGGACGGTCCACTGCGCCGCGAACGCACGGTGGTGGAGGCGCTGCGCAGACTGTTCCTGGCCGGCAGCGCGCTTGTGGCGGACCGTTTCTCGGGCCGGTTGGACGATGAGCAGGAGCTCGCCATGCACCTGGCCGATCTCGCCATTCCCCTGTACGCGGCGGAGAGTGCTGTCCTTCGCGCGGTGCGCGCACACCTGGCCGGCGAGGATGCGGCTCGTCGCGAGCGGCTGACGGTGCTCGCGGGTATCTGCGCCGACGACGCCATTGCGGCGGGGCAGCGCGCAGCCCTGGCGGTCCTGGCGGCGGTCGGAGATCACCGCGGGGTTCGGGAGCAGGCGTTGGATGCACTCCGCGATCTCGCCCGGCTCTATGATCCGCAGGCCATCGCCCACAGGCGTCAAGCGGCGCGCTGGGTGATGGAGGCCGGGGGGTATCCGCTGTGAACCGGCCGGCTCCCGTGGAAACGCTCGACCGCGCAGCGCTACTGGCGGAACTGAGCGAGGCGGATGACGAGGCGCTGCGTCTGGCGGTACAGGCGGCGCGGGCGGTACAGCAGACGCGTCACGGATTCTACTTTCTCCACCACTTTTTTGAGGAGGGCCGTGACCTATCGGATCCGCGCCGACCGGTGGTCACCTTGCCCGTCACGCCGTGGCTGATGAACCCGGGCGGGATGGTACACGGCGGGGTCACGGCGTTCCTCTGCGACAACGCCATGGGCATGGCGAGTGCGCTGGAAAAAGGGCGGCCGGGTGTGACGCTGGAGATGAGCGTGCGCTACCACAAGCCTGGCCGCGGTGAAAGGCTGATTGCCACCGGAGAGCTGGTGCATGCCGGATCTCTGCTGAACTCGGCGCGGTGCGAGGTGCGTGACGAGCACGGCACGCTGATTGCCTCCGCGAGCGGTACCTTTTATCACCGGCGCTAGGGTGAGTGAGGGCGAGCCGGATGAGCCGGTCCACGCTATCTTCATACGCACGATTTCGACAAAGGAGACGAGAAACCATGATGGACTATCCGCTGTTGCTCAAAACCATCCTCTACCGGGCGCGCACGGTATTCCCGGAGAAGGAGATTGTGTCGCGCGACTACTCGGGCATCTTCCGCTACACGTACAAGGACATGTACGAGCGCGTGTGCCGCTTGGCGAACGCGCTGGAGCACAAGCTCGGCGTCGCGCCCGGCGAACACATCGGTTCGTTCGCATGGAACAACCACCGTCATCTGGAACTGTATTATGCGGTGCCGTGCTCGCAACGCGTTCTGCACACCGTGAATATTCGCCTCTTCCAGGAGCAGATTGTGTACACCATCAACCACGCGGAAGATCAGGTGCTGTTCATCGACGAGGACCTGGTGCCGCTGATTGAGGCCGTGGCGGATCAGTTGACGACGGTCCGGGCCTACGTGATCATGACCGACAAGAAGGCGCTTCCGCAGACCAAACTCAGCCCCGTGTACCTGTACGAAGAACTCCTGGCGGACGAGGAGCCCTTCTACGAATTCCCGACCTTCGACGAGAACACGCCGGCCATCATCGCCTATACCTCCGCCACCACCGGCAATCCGAAGGGCGTTGTGTACACCCATCGCGGCCTCTATCTGCACTGCCTGACCACACTGGTGGGTGAACTGGGCACCGATGAGAGCGACGTCACGATGCCCATCGTCCCCATGTTCCACGTCAATGCGTGGGGTCGCCCGTTCTCCGATACCTGGGTTGGCGCCAAGCAGGTCTATCCTGGCGCGCGTCCGCAGCCGCAGGACTTTTGCGAGTTGATCCACAACGAGCGCGTTACCTACAGTGCGGGCGTGCCGACCATCTGGATGGGCATTCTCAATCACGTGCGTGCGAATCCGGGCAAGTACGATTTCAGCTGCGTGCGTTTCTTCATGTCGGGCGGGTCGGCGCTGCCACAGTCGCTGACCGAGGCGTTTGAGAAAGAGCTCGGCGTCAAACTGTATCAGGGCTATGGCCAGACGGAGACGAGTCCGGTGACGTTTGTCTGCTATCCCAAGTCTTATCTGCAGGATCTACCGGAGCCCGACAAGTATCGGCTGCGCACCAAGACGGGTCTGCTGCTGCCTGGGTTGGAGATGAAGATTGTGGGTAGCGACGGCCGCGAGGTGGCCCACGACGGCAAGGAGATGGGCGAGCTGTTGCTGCGCGGTCCGTGGATCATCGATTCCTATTACAAGGACCCGGAGAAGACCAAGGAAGCGTTCATCGATGGCTGGTTCCGCACCGGGGACATTGCCACTATCGACGAGCATGGGTATCTGCAGGTCGTTGATCGGACCAAGGACCTGATCAAGAGCGGCGGCGAATGGATCTCGTCCGTCGACTTGGAGAACGCCATCATGGGTCACCCGGATGTGCTGGAGGCGGCCGTCATCCCCATTCCCAACGAGAAGTGGCAGGAGCGTCCGCTCGCCTGCGTGGTGCTCCGACCCGAAGCGCGCGGCAGGGTGACCAAGGAGGATATCCTGACGTTCCTTCAGGATAAGGTCGCGAAGTGGTGGATCCCGGATGAGGTTGTGTTCATCGACGAGATCCCGAAGACGAGCGTGGGCAAGTTCTCCAAGAAAACGCTGCGCGAGCAGTGGGAGCAGGGCCGGCTGACGTCCTGAGGGCGAAGGAGGCGCGCCATGAAGCGGGTGCACGTCTGGACCACCAAGGATGAAATCGAGGTGTCGCGTCTGCAGGATTCGGCGGCGGTGGTCATGGACGTGTTGATGGCCACCACGACGCTGGTGACGATGATGGAGAGCGGCGCCAGGCGCGTGTTCCCGGTCGGCAGCGTGGAAGACGCGCTGCGTCTCGCCAGTCTCCTCGATGCGCCCGTGATCAAGGGCGGTGAGGAGGGAGGTCGCGAGATTCCAGGGTTCGATCTCGGCCCTCTCCCCACCCTCTACACGCCAGAGGCCGTCGGCGGGCGGGATGTGGTGTTCGTCACCACCAACGGCACGCGGGCCATCGTTCGGGCGGAGAATGCGGGGGAACTGTTCATCGCGTCCTTGCGGAACGCCCCCGCAACGGCCGAGCACGTGGCATCGCTCGGGGTCGACGACGTGTACCTGATCTGTGCCGGATCCGGCGGCCATCTCTCGTTGGAGGATTTCGTGTGTGCGGGCGTGTTGGCACGCCTGTTACCCGCGGCGGAGTCCTACAATGACGCCGCGCTGGCGGCGATGGCGCTGGCGGAACAGCAGTCCCCGCTGGTCTGGCTGAAGCAGGGGCGCGTAGGACGTTGGCTCACGCGACATGATCAGGCGGATCTCGTGGCTTTCGCCGCTGACGTCGGAGCGAGCGACGCGGTGGTGGCGGTGGAGGGCCGCCAGCTCAGGCTGGTAAGCGGGCATGCTCGGGAGACGGCGGGAGCAAAGGAGAGGAAACCGTGAGGTTTGAAAACAAGGTGGTTATTGTCACGGGGGCGGGCAGTGGCATTGGCAGGGCCAGCGCCCTCCGCTTTGCCCGCGAAGGCGCGCGGGTCACCGTGGCGGACGTGAACGAGGCGGCGGCACAGGAAACGGTGCGGCAGATTGAAGCCGAGGGCGGCACAGCCATCGCGCATCCGGTGGATGTGTCCGAGTGGTCGCAGGTGGAGGCGCTGGTGCAGGACACGGTGAGCCGCTGGGGCCGATTGGACGTCATGTTCAACAACGCGGGCATCGGCAATCCGCCGCAGAGTTTGCTCGAGCTGTCGCTGGAGGCGTATCACCGCACCATCGCGGTCAACCAGCACGGGGTGTTCTACGGGATCCGTGCCGCGGCGCAGGCGATGCGAGACAGCGGTGGGGTCATCGTCAACACGGCTTCCGTGTACGGGTTTGTGGCGGATCGGCGACACATCCCGTACCACGCCAGCAAAGCGGCGGTGGTGATGATGACGAAGGCTGCGGCGCTGGAGTTGGCGCGCTACAACATCCGCGTGGTCGCCATCGCGCCGGGATTGATTGATACCGGGATTGTCACCGGTTGGAAGGCGCACCCCGAGGTCTGGGCGACGGTGCAAAGTGCGCAGATGCGGAGACGGGCGGGGACGCCGGAGGAGGTCGCGGATGTGGTGACGTTCCTGGCCAGTGACGAGGCGTCGTTCGTCAATGGCAGCGTCATCTTCGTCGATGACGGTGCAGCATCGTTCAAGCGCTGATATCCGCAGGGGCGGTGCCGTCCGGGGCATCGGACGGCGGCCTGCCTGTAATTGGTGATTTCCGAATAGCAACAATTGAAGTTTAATTCCCATACTCTGGATGGACGAGTGGGGTGTCGCCATGACCCTTCTGTTGCAGGAGATCCTCAACGGTATTGTGGTGGGGAGCATCTACAGCCTGGTGGCGCTGGGACTCACGCTGGTCTACGGCGTGATGGAGATCCCCAATTTCGCGCACGGTCATCTCTATATGCTCGGGGCTTACATCGCGTTCTTCCTGCTCACCTCAGCGCACTTCTCCTACTGGCCAGCGCTCCTGGGGGCCGTGGTCGTGCTTGTGGTGGTGGGGTTGCTGGTCGAGCGGCTGGTGTTCAATCCGCTGCGGAAGGCGCCCCAGGTCAATGCCATGATTGCCTCGGTCGGCGTCATGTTGTTCCTGGAAGCCTTGGCGCAGGCCATCTGGGGACCCAACTATCTGCAGATGCCTACGCCTTACGGCAACGTGCTGCACATTGGCGCGTTATCCGTTACCCAGCAGCAGCTCTTGGTGGTGGTGGCGGCCATCGTGATGATGGTCCTGCTCAACCTGTTCTTGAAGCGAACCATGATAGGCGCCGCCATTGAGGCCGTGGCTCAGCACCGGGAGGGGGCACTGCTGGTGGGTATCCCCAGCGGCCGGATCGCCATGCTGACGTTCGCCATCGCATCGGGTTTGGCGGCGCTGGCGGCGGTGCTGGTGACCCCCATCAACCTGCTATTCCCGGCCATGGGCACGATGGTGATCATGAAGGCGTTTGTCATCATCGTCCTCGGAGGGATGGGCAGCATCCCAGGCGCTATTCTCGGCGGCTACATCCTGGCGCTGGCGGAGAGCATCGGCGGCGCGTACATCTCCACCAACTATCAGGACCTGATTGCGTTCGCCGTCCTGGTCCTGATCCTGTCGATTCGGCCCGCCGGCCTGTTCGCGAGGAGGGCGTGACGCATGAAGCCACAGGTCTGGCGCCGCGCAGGCGTGTCGCTGCTGTTGGTGCTCGGTCTTGCGCTGCCGCTGGTGGTCAGCAACGGCTACTATCAGCAGGTGATTGTGCTCGCGTACATCTGGGCCATCGCCACTTACGGGATGAACATCATCCTCGGCTACACGGGTCTGTTGTCGCTCGGTCAGGCGGGCTTTTTCGGCGTCGGCGCGTACACCGCGGCGCTGCTGATGCTGAAGCTGAATTGGAATTTCTGGCCGGCGCTGCTCGCGGCGCTGGTGGTCAGCCTTGTGCTTGGGTATCTGGTGGCCATCGTCTCTCTGCGCACGCGCGGCCATTACTTCGCCATCTTCACGATGGCCGTCGGTGTCATCTTGAATCTCGTGATCGACCGGTGGAATGGACTGACCAACGGCGAGGTCGGCCTGGTTGGCGTGCCAGGGCCGGGTTCCATCGGCCCGGTGTCACTCGATTCCGACCTCGGGAAGTACTACGTGGTCTACGTGTTCCTGGTGGTGGCCGTGTGGATAGCGTGGAGCCTCCGGCACTCGCTGCCCGGGCGGGCCCTGCTGGCCATCCGCAACAGTGAGGACCTGGCCGAGGCCATCGGCACGCCGGTGATGCGCTTCAAACGCCTGGCGTTCGTGCTGTCCACGGCGTTCGCCGGGGTGGCGGGGGCGCTGTTCGCCGGCTACATGGGCTACCTGGGTCCGGATGTGACGAGCATCAACATGACCTTCAACATGCTGCTCTATCTGCTCATCGGCGGCATCGGTTCCATCGCCGGACCACTGCTTGGGGCGCTGATTGTGTCCTTTCTCACACAGTTCCTGCAGATTTTCCAGGACTATCAGATGCTGATCTTCGGGCCGGTGCTGGTGCTGCTGATCATCTTCTTCCCAGGTGGTCTGGCCAGCGTGCCTCGCCTGATCCGGCGGCGCCGCGCCCGTGATCATGCGGCTGCGGTGGCGATGGCGGAGGCGGCAGCGATTGAAGGCAGCGGCAGTGCAAAGGAGGGCGCCTGATGCTGAATGTGGAGGGGCTCACCAAGCAGTTCGGAGGGCTGAAGGCGGTGGACGATGTGTCCTTCCATGTTGAGCCGAACACCATCACGGCCATCATCGGCCCCAACGGGGCGGGCAAGTCCACGCTATTCAACCTGATTGCCGGTGCTCTTCCGCCCACCGCCGGACGGATTGAGTTTGAGGGCCGCGACGTCACGCACGCCCCGGCCCACGAGATGGCGCGGCTGGGTATCGCCCGTACCTTCCAAACCACGCATCTGTTCGAGGAGGATACGGTGCTCGACAATGTGATCATCGGCCACCGGCTCCGTACCCGATCCGGCCTGTGGGACGCCGTGGTCAGGTCCCGCCGGCACCGCGCCGAGGAGCGCGAGTGCCGAGAGCGGGCGTACGAAGCGCTACGCTTTGTGGGCATCGAGTCGTTGGCGGACATGCCGGTTCGCCTGATTTCTCAAGAGGCAAAAAAACGTGCGGCCATTGCCCTCGGCCTGGCGACGCAGCCGAAATTGCTCCTGCTTGACGAAATTGCGGGCGGCCTCAACCCGGAGGAGACTCAGCGCGTGATGGGGCTCATCCGCAAGCTGGTGGAGCACGGCTACACGGTGTGCTTCGTGGAACACAAGATGCACATGGTGATGTCCTTGGCGGATCGCATCATTGTGCTGCACCACGGCCGCAAGATAGCTGAGGGCACGCCGGACGAGGTCCGGAGGAATCCAGATGTGATTGAGGCGTATCTGGGAGGTGCGGCGCATGCTGCGGGTGAGTGAGCTGACGGTTCGCTACGGACCGAACCCGGCCGTGCAAGGCGTGAACATCACCGTCGATAACGGCGAACTCGTGGTATTGCTCGGCGCCAATGGTGCGGGCAAGAGCACCATCTTCCGCACCCTCAGCGGACTGACGCGGCCGACGGCGGGACGGATCGAGCTGTTTGGCAAGGACGTGACGGGGCTTGCCGCGCACCGCGCGGTGCGCGAAGGGATTGCGCATTGTCCGGAGGGCCGCATGTTGTTCCCGCAGCTTTCGGTGCAGAAGAACCTGCTCCTCGGCGCGTACACCGAGCGTCGTGACAAGAGGGCCATGCAGGCACGGTTGGAACAGGTGTTCGAGTTGTTCCCGGTGCTGCGCGACAAGCAGCACGCGCCGGCCGGTTCCCTGAGCGGTGGCCAGCAGCAGATGGTGGCCATCGGCCGCGCGCTGATGGCGAATCCGCGGCTGCTGTTGCTCGATGAACCGTCGCTTGGGCTCGCGCCGCTGGTGGTGGAGCAGGTGCTGGAGGCCATCCGGCGCATCCATGAGACGGGTGTCATGGTGCTGCTCGCGGAACAGAACGCGCGCGCGGCACTGGAGATAGCTGACCGGGGTTACGTGATTGAGAACGGGCGGGTGGTCATGGAGGGTACCCGTGACGAGCTGCTGCGCAGCCCGCGCGTTCAGGAAGCGTACCTGGGGGTCTGACGCGAGAAAGGGGTGATGTGCGGGGAAAGTTGTCGTTGGCAGACGCAGGTCTCGATGGGTCTGTGGTACAGCCTGAATCCATAACGTCAAATCCATGCAGAGTGTGAAGGGGGCATGTGCTGTATGAAGCTCGCCCAGAAGTGGCTGGCGCTGGCCGGACTTGTGGCGGCGCCGATGATGCTCGTCGCCTGCGGTACGTCGGGCGGCGGAGGAAACACCGCGACAGGGGGATCCGGCGGCGGATCAGGCACGATGGAGGTGGACATTGGGTATACGGGGCCGCTCAGCGGCGGTGCGGCTTTCTACGGCGAGGACGTGCTCAATGGCATCAAGCTGGCCGTCGATCAGATCAATAAGTCGGGGGACATCACGGTCGACGGCAAGCAGGTCACGTTCAAGGTGGTCTCGCTGGACGACCAATACCTGCCGCCGAATGCCGCAACCAACGCCAAGCGGCTCGCCCAACAATATCATACGCCCATCATCTTCTGCCCGCATAGTGGCGGTGTGCTGGGTATCGAGCAGTTCAATGCGACGCAGCAGCCCAACTTCATCCTGGCGGCGTACACCAGTGAGCCGGCCATCCTGACCAAGAATGATCCGCTGTTGGTCATGATCCCGCCGCGCTACGACGCCTACTTCAAGCCGTTCGCCAAGACCGAGATGCAGAAGTTCGGCAATCGGCTGGGCCTGATCCCGACCAACACCGCCTACGGACAGGAATGGACGGCGGGCTTCACCAAGGTGTGGCAGCAGCTCGGCGGCACGGTGCTGTCCAACAATGCGGTCGACTACAACACCACGACCGACTTCTCGAGCGTGGTGAGCAAGGCATTGTCGGAGCATCCGGACGTGCTGTTCATCGGCGGTCCGTCGCAGCCCACGGCACTGGTGATTAAGGCGGCGCGGCAGCAGGGCTTCAAGGGCGGGTTCGTCGTCATGGATCAAGCCAAGTTTGAGAGCATGCAGGGTATCGTGACGATGGACCAGCTCAACGGCGCCGTCGGGGTGATGCCCACGGTCAACTATCCGGGTCCGGGCATCCAAAACTTCGTGAATCTGTGGCACCAGACGCAGGGCGCGGATAAGACCCCGAACTCGGAGAATGCGCTCAACTACCAGACCATGTGGGTATTCGCGGAGGCCATCAAGCTGGCGAACTCGACGGATCCGAAGCAGATCATGGCCAAGATGGCGGATGCCATCAAGCAGGTGCCGGCGGAGGATCAGCCATATGGCGTGACGGGCATCACGCCGCAGGGCCATCTGACAGGTCCTGTCATTGCCACCTACATCGACAACGGCCAGTACACCAAGCTGGACATCCCGCCGATTGAATAATCCGGCGCCCGGGGCTTTTCCGACAGGCGGAAAAACCGCTAGAATGGGAATGACGCTGCCCCGGGCAAGACCAGGGCCGGCGCCGCGCTCAGGTGCGGCGCCCGCGGCCCGGGAAGGAGGCTTCGCATGGATCTGGCGTATTTTCAACAGTTCATCGGCAAGTCGTCCAAGCCGGTGAAGAATGAGGTCGAGAAGGGTGCCATTCGCAAGTTCGCGCAGGCCATCGGCGACCCCAACCCGCTCTACCGCGACGAGGAGGCGGCGAGTCAGAGCCGCTTCGGCCGTTTGGTGGCGCCGCCCACGTTCAGCCGGACGTTCGACTACGGTGCCATTGAGGGGCTCGAGTTTCCGCATGCCGGGCTGATTCACGGCGAGCAGTCGTTTGAATATGTGAAGCCCCTGCTCGCAGGAGATGTCGTGTACTGCACGACTACGCTGGTCGATGCCTTCGAGAAGCATGGCAAGCTGGGCCGGATGATCTTTCTCGTCTTCGAGCAACGGGTTATGGACGAAGCTGGTGATCTGGTGCAGAAAGCCCGTTCTGTCGTCATCTATCGCGGACAGGAGGGCGGTGCGTGATGGCGCGTTTTCAGGTGGGAGACCGCATAGGACCGTTGGTGAAGCCTCCGGTAACGAAGACGCAGCTTGTCATGTACTCCGGAGCCTCGGGCGATTTCAATCCCATCCACACGGTGGAGGAGTTCGCTGTCCAAGCGGGGCTGGGAGGCGTCATTGCCCACGGGATGTTGACGATGGCGTTCGTTGGGCAGATGCTTACGGAAACCATCGGGGACGAGGGCGCACTGGAAAAGTTCGGCGTGCGTTTCATCGATATGGTCCGGCCCGGGGATGTCATCACCTGTGAGGGCGAGGTCAAGGCCGTCGAGGAAGCGGGCGGCTGGCAAACCGTCGAGTGTGACATCTGGGCGACCAAGTCGAGCGGCGGCAATCGTGTCGTCGCGGGCCAGGCGCGTTTCCGCGTGCCTGTGTGATGTGGATAAGGTGAAATCTGGTCGCGGAATGAGGATGAGTTGTGGACTATCAGGTGCCTTCGGTTGCGCTCGCGGCGCGCATTCTCAAGATGCTCAGCCGCTACAAGTACAGGAGCTGCTCGTTAAAAGAGATCGCCGAGAAGCTGGAGGTCAACAAGACCACCTGCCTGCGGGTGTTGCGCACCCTCGAGAAAGAGGATTTTGTCAAGTATGATCCGGACACGCGCAAATACTCGCTGGGACCGTACCTGATCCCGCTCGGCACGCGCGCCAGCGAGTTGAATGACACGGTGGCCAGCGCCATGAGCGAGATCCGCCAGGTGGCGGCGGTGACGGGCATGACGACTGTGCTCGTCAAACGGCTGAAGGATGACCGGCTGATCTACATCGGATCGGCGGAACCGCCCGGGGAAGGGGTGAGGATCGCCGTTTCCGTGGGGCAGCAGTTTCCCATCACAGGCGCGGCGTTCGGCCGCTGCTTTCTCGCATTCGACTCGGAGGACGCGTGGCAGCGCTTCATTCAGGCGGGTCTGCGCGCCTACACACCGTACACGGTGACGGATGCGGACAAATTTATCGAAATCCTGCGCGAGGTGAGGCGGCAGGGCTATGCCGTCTCGCACGCGGAACTCACGCCCGGCATCTCGGCCATCGCCGCGCCCATCTTCAACCGGGCCGGCGAGGTCGAGCTCGTCATGGCCTGTTTGGTCATGACCTCGCAGCTGACAGCTGAGCGCGAGCAACTCGCCATCCAGACGCTGCTGGAAAGCACGCGCAAGCTGTCGGAATGGAGCGGATATCAGCACCGGCCGAGTTGGGGCTGAGTTCGCCGGGCACCAGCCATGGGGAAAGAGCACAGCGTCCACAGGACGAGAAAGGATGATACAGATATGGCGGAAGCCGTGGTGGTCTCGGCGGTCCGCACGGCCATCGCGCGCGAAGGCGGTGCGCTCAAGGACCTGCACGCCTATCAGTTCGCGGCCGCCGTCATTCGCGAGGCGGTCCGACGGGCCGGCATTGATCCGGCGGAAATCGACGATGTGATCTTCGGCAACTGCTTTGGCGGTGGTGGCAACTTTGCGCGTCTGGCCGCGCTGGAGGCGGGCCTGCCCATCACCGTGCCCGGCATGACGCTGGACAGACAATGCGGATCGGGCATGAATGCGGTGAATCTGGCTGCGCAGGCCATCATGGCGGGCGTTGGCGAGGTGTTCGTCGCGGGCGGCGCGGAAAGTCTGACGCGGCGGCCGTATCTGATGGCCCGTCCGACCAAGGCGTTTCAGCGCACCCCGCCCGAGTTCTTCACGCCGCCGCTGGCGCCGCTCAGCATCGGCAACCCGCCGATGGGCATCACGGCTGAGAATCTGGCCGAGCGGTACAACATTTCCCGGGAAGAGCAGGATGAGTTCGCCTACCATAGCCAGCGCAAGATGGCCGAGGCCATGCGCGAAGGCCGCTTCAAGGAGCAGATCCTGCCGCTCGAGGTGCCGGACGGCAAGGGTGGCACGCGGGTGTTCGACACGGATGAGCACCCACGGCCGGACACCACGATGGAGGGGCTGGCCAAGCTCAAACCCGCATTCAAGCCTGGCGGCACCGTGACGGCGGGAAACAGCTCCGGCATCAACGACGGTGCGGCGGCGCTGGTGCTGATGTCGCGCCGACGGGCGGAGCAACTCGGACTGGAGATCCTCGGCACCGTGCGGGCGATGAGCGTTGCCGGGGTGGATCCCAACATCATGGGCATCGGACCCGTGCCCGCCGTGCGGAAGCTGCTGAAGCAGACGGGGCTCACACTGGATGACATGGACCTGGTGGAGATCAACGAGGCGTTTGCGGCACAGGTGCTGGCGTGTGACAGGGAATTGCATTTCGATCCCGCCAAGCTCAACGTGAACGGCGGCGCCATCGCCCACGGCCATCCCATTGCGGGGACCGGCGCCATCCTGGCCACGAAGCTGCTGTACGAGATGAAGCGCCGGGGCGCGCGCTACGGGCTGCTCACCGCGTGCATCGGTGGTGGCCAGGGCATCGCGACGCTGTTTGAGCGGGGTTGATGCGGGCCTCATCCTTGCCGACCCACGGCGTACGAACGGTAAAGGCCGCGGACGGAGGTGGCTGACCTCCGCACGCGGCCTTTCGCATGCATGACTCCGGACCGGGCTCAGGCGCGGGCGCTCCCCGCGGACACCGACCAATCGTGGCTGCTGGAGCCTTCAAGGAAGCGCTCTGCATCCATCGCCGCTTTGCATCCCGAACCGGCGGCGGTGATGGCCTGCCGATAATGGGGGTCCATCACATCGCCGCACGCGAACACGCCCTCGACACTGGTGGCGGTGCTCACGCCGCGCGTTTGGATGTACCCCAGTTCATTCAACTCCAGTTGACCCTGCAGGAAGCCGGTGTTGGGCGTGTGGCCGATGGCGACGAACACACCGTCTGTCTCCAGTTGTCTGACCTCGCCGGTGGCGTTGTCGCGTACCTCGAGTGCCTTCACCTTGTTCCCCTCGCCAATCACGCTCACCGGCGTCACATTCATCACCCAGCTTATCTTCGGGTTGTTGCGCGCGCGCTCCTGCATCACCTTCGATGCGCGGAGCTCGTTCCGGCGATGGACGATGGTGACCTCCGTGGCGAACTTGGTGAGGAAGGTGGCTTCCTCCATCGCCGAATCGCCACCGCCGACGACAATCACGCGCTTGCCGCGGAAGAAGAAGCCATCGCACGTCGCGCATGTGGACACGCCGCGCCCGGTGAGTTCGGCCTCGCCCGGGATGCCCAGTTTCTTCGCCGACGCCCCCGTCGCAATGATCAGCGCGTCCGCCTCATGCACATCGCCGCCCCCGATGGTGACGCGGAAGGGGCGCTGGCTGAGATCCACCTCCGTCACCCAGCCCTGCATGAAGCGCGCACCAAAGCGTTCGGCCTGCTTGCGCATGTTGTCCATCAATTCGGGTCCCAGGATGCCATCCGGGAAGCCCGGGAAGTTCTCAACCTCGGTGGTGGTAGTCAGTTGCCCGCCGGGCTCCGTTCCCTCGACCACCAGCGGCTCCAGGTTGGCGCGCGCCGCGTAGATGGCCGCCGTCAGTCCGGCCGGGCCGGTCCCCAAGATGATCAACCGATGGTGTGCCATGGGTATCCACCTCTCTGCGTTAAGGTGCACCGGCTGCCGACGGAGCGTGCCGTGGCAGGGCCGCCAGCTTGATCATACCCAAAGCGGCAGGCAAAGCCAAATGGACAAATGGGTATCCATCGGACGCGCAGCATGGAAATCCAGGAAGCGGGCACAGTAAGAGTATCTGCGAGGAAAGGGGGGCAAGGGGAGATGGCCACGCCGGCGGACCGTGAACTGCGGCTCCCGGACGCCTACAGCGAGGCTGCGGGCGCGGAGGCTGTGGACGAGATGACGGGCACGGAGGTCACCCAGGAGCAGGTGAATGATGCGTACATCCAGGGCGCCATCAACGCCAGTATCGACGGGCTGGAGAACAGCGTGTATGCCCGGCAGCCCAAGCGGCCCACCGGCAAACCGTGAGCCAAGGCGCAGGCCCGGCGGCGAGCGGCACGCAGTTGCGGTTTGAAGCACGCCGCCGGGACATGCCTTCAGGCCCTTGCGCGGGCGGTGTGTTCAAAAAAATTTAACAAGCCAATATTGGCGCGTAAGTAAGCGTTTACGAGGGATTCAGGTAAACGCTTACAAACTTGCATTTGGGAATCCGGCGTATTGACAGTCTGGGAACAAGCGTATTAGAATGACCGAAAATTCGAACCGCACTTTGCCCGGCGCCATGCGGCGCGGGCCGGCCTCATGCCGCCTTCGGCGGATCGAATGCTCTGTTTGTTTCTACCAATCTCAGGTCTATCAATCCCTTCTCGTGATGGAACAAGAAGCGCTGAGATGCAGGGAGTGGGAACGTTGACACAGTGGATCTTCATGAACGGCGAGTTCGTGGCGAAAGAGGACGCCAAGGTCTCGGTGTATGATCACGGTTTTCTCTACGGCGACGGCGTGTTTGAAGGCATTCGCGCGTACGCGGGCAACGTCTTCAAGCTGCACGAGCACCTCGTGCGGCTGTACGAGTCCGCCAAGTCGATTCTCCTCGAGATCCCGTACAGCTTGGAGGAGATGCAACAGATTGTCGTCGACACGGTGCGCAAGAACGAACTGCAGGATGCCTACATCCGGCTCGTGGTCTCGCGTGGTGTGGGGAATCTCGGCCTGGATCCGTTCACCTGTGGGAGGCCGCAGGTGATCTGCATCGCCGAGCAGCTGGCGCTGTATCCCAAGGAGTTCTACGACAACGGCATGGAGATTGTGACCGTACCGACACGCCGGAACCGGTCCGATGTGCTGAATCCAAAGATCAAGTCGCTCAACTATCTCAACAACGTGTTGGTGAAAATCGAAGCGCACCTGGCCGGGGTCGGCGAAGCATTGATGCTGAACAGCGAGGGTTATGTGGCGGAGTGCTCCGGTGACAACATCTTCATCGTCCGGCGTGGTGAACTGTGGACGCCGCCCAGCTATCTGGGGGCGCTGGAGGGCATCACGCGCAACGCCATCATCGATCTCGCGCGTGAACTCGGCTACGTCGTTCACGAAGAGCCCTTTACCCGGCACGACGTGTACGTCGCGGAGGAGGTCTTCCTGACCGGTACGGCCGCGGAGGTGGTGCCGGTGGTCAAGGTGGATGGGCGGGTGATTGGCGATGGCAAACCCGGCCCGCACACGCACCGGTTGCTCGAGGGGTTCCGGAAACTGGTGCGCGAGGACGGGGTCCGGGTGTACCCCGAGCTCACGGTGTCCTGACGCGCCAAACGGATCCGGAGGGAGGGAGCGTACATGCGCAGTGACATGATCAAAAAGGGCGTGGACCGGGCACCGCACCGAAGCCTGCTGTACGCGACAGGCGTGCGGCCCACCGATCTGCCCAAGCCGTTCATCGGCGTCTGCAACTCCTACGTCGATATCGTTCCCGGCCACAAGCACCTGCGTGAATTTGCGGAGGTGGTGAAAGAAGCCATTCGCGAGGCCGGCGGCGTCCCGTTTGAGTTCAACACCATCGGTGTCGACGACGGTATCGCCATGGGCCACATCGGCATGCGCTATTCGCTGCCGAGCCGCGAGCTCATCGCCGACAGCGCCGAGACGATGATCAACGCCCATTGGTTCGACGGCATCTTCTTTATCCCCAACTGCGACAAGATCACGCCCGGCATGCTGATGGCCGCGGTGCGGGTCAACGTGCCCTGTGTCTTTGTCTCAGGCGGACCGATGGCAGCGGGCCGCAGCAGCAGCGGCAGGCCGCTGTCGCTGTCGTCCGTGTTTGAAGGCGTGGGCAGCTATCTGTCCGGCAAGATGAGCGAGGAGGAACTCACCGACATCGAGCGCAATGCCTGTCCCACCTGTGGGTCGTGTTCCGGCATGTTCACCGCCAATTCGATGAACTGCATCATGGAGGTGCTCGGCATCGCCCCGCCGGGCAATGGCACCATCCTCGCCACCTCGCCCGAGCGGCACCAACTCATCCGCGAGGCCGCTCAGCATCTGATGCGGATGGTCGAGCAGAACATCCGCCCGCGCGACATCATCACCAGGGAAGCCATCGACGACGCCTTCGCCCTCGACATGGCGATGGGCGGCTCCACCAACACCGTGCTGCATCTGCTGGCCATCGCGCACGAGGCCGGGATTGAGTATGACCTCGAGCGGATCAACGAGATCGCCAGACGTGTGCCGTATCTGGCGAAGATCAGCCCGGCGTCCGACTACTCCATCCACGACGTGCACCTTGCCGGCGGCATCAGCGCCATCCTCAAGGAGTTGCTGAGGGTGCCGGAAGCGCTGCATCCGGACCGCATCACCGTGACCGGTCGGACGCTGGCGGAGAATGTCGCGGGCGCCGACATCCGCAATCCCGATGTGATCCGCCCGGTGGAGAACGCCTACAGCCCGGTGGGGGGCCTCTCCATCCTGTACGGCAACCTGGCGCCGGACGGGGCGGTGATCAAGGTGGGCGCGGTGGACCCATCCATTCGCCGCTTCGAGGGCGAGGCCATCGTGTTCGACTCGCAGGACGAGGCCATCGAAGGCATCCGCAGCGGCGCCGTGCAACCTGGCCATGCGGTGGTGATCCGCTACGAGGGCCCGAAGGGCGGACCGGGCATGCCAGAGATGCTTGCGCCGACATCGGAGATTGTCGGCCGCGGGCTCAGCACCGAGGTGGCGCTGATCACGGACGGGCGCTTCTCCGGGGCCACGCGCGGCATCTGCGTCGGCCATATCTCACCGGAGGCCGCGGAGGGCGGGCCGCTGGCGCTGGTGGAAAACGGCGACCGGATCCGGATCGATCTCGATGAACGCCGCATCGAGCTGCTCGTGGACGATGCGGAACTGGCCCAGCGGCGCGCGGCGTGGCAGGCGCCGGAGCCGAAGATCCGGCACGGCTGGCTGGGCCGTTACGCCAAGCTGGTGACGTCCGCCAACACTGGCGGCGTTCTCAAAATTTGAGCTTGTGCAAAGGAGGGAATCCGAGATGAGCGTGAACCTGAGGCGCGAAGGGGCGCGAGCCGCTGCGCCCGCGATGATCACGGGAGCACAGATGCTGGTGGAGGCGCTGCGGCGGGAGCAGGTGGAGGTCGTCTTCGGCTACCCCGGCGGCGCCGTCCTGCCCGTCTACGACGCCCTGTATCAGTGCGGCATCCGCCATGTGCTGACGCGACACGAGCAGGGTGCCATCCATGCCGCGGAGGGCTACGCGCGCGTCAGCGGGCGGCCCGGCGTGGTCATCGCCACCTCCGGCCCGGGCGCGACCAACCTGGTCACCGGCCTGACCGATGCGATGATGGATTCCCTCCCGCTCGTGGTGTTCACCGGGCAGGTGGCGACGAGCGTGATCGGCACCGATGCCTTCCAAGAGGCATCCGTGCTCGGCATCACCATGCCCATCACCAAGCACAACTACCAGGTGCGGGATGTGGCGGAGTTGCCGGGGGTGATCAAGGAGGCGTTCCACATCGCGGCGACGGGTCGGCCCGGGCCGGTGCTGATTGACCTGCCGAAGGACATCGCGACGGCGGTGGGGCCGTTCGACTATGACCAGAAGGTCCACATCCCCGGCTATCAGCCGACGTACGTCCCCAACCGGCTGCAGATCCGCAAGATTGCCGCGGCGCTGCGGGAAGCCGAGCGGCCCGTGATCCTGGCCGGCGCGGGCATCATCCACGCGCGTGCGGCGGAGCTTTTGGTGGCGTTCGCCGAGCGCCTCGGCATCCCGGTGACGAACACGCTGCTCGGGCTCGGGGGCTTTCCGGGCCAGCATCCGCTGTTCCTCGGTATGGCCGGGATGCACGGCACGTACGCGGCCAACATGGCGCTGTACGAGTGCGACCTCCTGATCAACATCGGCGCCCGCTTCGATGATCGGGTGACGGGCAATCTGGCCCACTTCGCGCGGCAGGCCAAGGTCGTTCATATCGATATCGATCCGGCAGAGATAAGCAAAAATATACCAGCCCATCTACCGATTGTTGGTGATGCAAAGATAGTACTGAAAGACCTGGTGGCAGAGATTAAGAAAGGAAAAACGCCTCATTCCGATAAAACCAGATGGCACGAGCTAATTGCGAGCTGGAAGAAAAAGTATCCGCTTCATTACCACCAAGATGGTGCTATAAGGCCGGAATATGTTGTTGAAACAATTAATAAACTCACCAAAGACATGGATGTTATAGTAACTACTGGTGTTGGTCAAAACCAGATGTGGGCTGCTCAGTTCTATAGTGCAAACAGGCCAAGAAGTTTTATTTCTTCCGGCGGCTTGGGAACCATGGGTTTTGGCCTTCCAGCTGCTATTGGTGCGCAAATCGGCCGGCCAGATGCAGTAGTTATTGATATCGACGGCGACGGAAGCATTCAGATGGTATCGCAAGAACTGGCAACGGTTGCAGCCAATAAACTCCCAATTATAATTGCAATCCTGAATAACGGATATCTTGGAATGGTTCGCCAGTGGCAGGAGCTTTTCTATAAGAAGAGGTATTCACAGGTTGATTTAAATGTTGGCACGCCGGATTTTGTAAAGCTGGCGGAAGCATATGGTATTAAGGGCGTAAGAGTAACCGATGTAGGTGATGTCTCAAAGATACTAAAGAAAGCAATTAAAGACAGGAAACCCATCCTAATTGATTTTATGGTTGCAAGAGAAGAAAATGTATTCCCGATGGTTGCGCCTGGTGCCTCAATTGATGAAATGCTTGGCGGAATACCTGGGGCTTCTTTAAGTCAGATGATTGATGAAGAAGAGGAGGAGGTAGGGAGTGAAGCACATCTTATCAGTTCTAGTGGAAAATAAACCAGGTGTCCTAGCAAGAGTCTCCGGCCTCTTTAGCAGGCGCGGGTTTAATATTGAAAGTCTTGCTGTTGGGCCAACAGAAGATCCAAATATCTCACGCATGACGATTGTCATAGATGCAGATGATCTTAAGTTAGAGCAGATAACCAAGCAATTACATAAATTAGTAAATGTATTAAAGATTAGCGATTTAGACCCTAAGGATTCGGTTGAGCGCGAGCTGGTTTTAATTAAAGTAAATGCGCCACCAGACAAACGGGCAGAGGTAGTAGAGACAGCAAACATCTTCAGGGCAAACATCATTGA
>JAIMAY010000031.1 GCA_023511725.1 Alicyclobacillus sp. | reverse complement strand
GCGGGCTTCGCTTTGCTGCCCGGCCCCCATGGCAGGGGAGCCCCTGAAGTCCTTCGTGGCGTCGTGACCGGGCGCGTGGCCTCACGGCTCGTCCATCTCGCCCCGGCCTCCATCGCCCTCCTCAAAGTCTGCGTCCACCATGCGCGTCGGCGCGGCCTCATGGCGCTTGGCAATGCGCATGGCCTGGATCAGAATGTCCATGTCGCGCTGCATCTCGGACAATTGGCGTTCCAGTTGCAGACGCTGCTTCTGCGCCTGCTTCAGGTCCTCGCGGCTGGCTTCCAGACGCTGCATCAACCGTTCCCGCTCCTCCCGAAGCACACGAACCTCGCCGTCCTCCTCCACAATCTCAATGCTCGCCAGATACCTGAGAAGTTCGTCCTTCGTCACGCGCGGGCGCCCGGACGCACCGGACTCCGTGGCGGCTTCGGCAGGGGTTCGGGTGCCCATCGCCACGACGGCCCCTCCGGGTGCTTCGGATGGCCCTTGCCAGCTGGGGCTGGTCCCGTCCTCTTCCCGCGTGCGCGGCAAGCGCTGTTCCACCGTGTCGAGCAGAGGACGCAGCACAGACTTCCAGCGATCACGGGTGGCCTGCGCCGTCCGCGCCAGCCACTGGCGAGCGTCCGGCCGCGCGCGGTGCGCCTGGGACGTCTCCGCATCGGTCCTCCTCACCACGTCCCCATCGCTGAAGGTGTGCGATTCCAGCACATCGATGAGGTTGAGCAGGCACGTCTCGTGAAAGGGCTGGTTCAACGCCAGCGACGCACAATCATCGCATACCGCGCTGCGCAGCAGTTCCATGAAGGATGGCGAAAAGCCAAAGCGACGCGGCAACCGGTACACAGGTTCGGGACCCGGCGTGTCCAGGATCAGCTTTCCGGCCTGCACCAGCCGATCCGCCGCGTATTCGGCTGCTCCAGGATGGATGGGTAGACCTTGATTCAGGCTGGCGATATCCGCCAGACGCCCAGCCGACACGCGGTGCTCGCGCAGCGCCTTCTCGAACTCCCGCAGCACCACCTGCTCCGCTTCCTCATCGCTGTCGGGCCAGTTCTGCAGCACGAACGCCTGCGGATCCCGCCCGGCGTCCACACCCGCCTGCGCCTGGGTGGCCGTCACCTCCACCCGATACTCGCTGTCGTACAATAAGACGTCGTAACGGTGAGCTAGGTCAATCGCCTCTTCTCCCCGCCTCGTTCGCATCTCCAAACTCCTTCCCGTGTCCGTGGTTTCTCTAGTTTATAATAAAATCCGTAGATGTTGGGCCGCGTTCGTCCCATCACCAAAGGAGGAGGCGCCATGCCGAACAGGGAGCTGCTGCTGATTCCCGGGCCGACCCCCGTGATCGACGAGATTTACGAAGCCATGGCCCAGGAAACATGGGGCCACACGGATCCCCGGTTCGCCGCCGTCTTCAAAGCGTGCCTGGAGCAGACTCGGAAACTGTTCAACTGCGATGGCGAGGTGTTCGTGTTCGCCGGCTCCGGCACGCTGGCGATGGAGATGGCCGTCGTTAACACCGTTGCGCCCGGCGAGCGGTTGCTGGTCATCAGCCACGGTTACTTTGGTGACCGTTTCGTCGAGCTCGCCCAGACCTATGACATCCAGGTGGATGTGGTGCAGGTACCGTGGGGATCACATGCAGATCCGGAGGAGATTCGACGCAGGCTGGCGCAAGCCCGATACCGCGCGGTGACCCTCACCCATGCGGATACCTCCACAGGCGTCGCCGCACAGTTGCCAGAACTGGTACCGGTGATCAAGGAACACGGTGCGCTCTGCATTCTCGATGGCGTGTGCGCCAGCGCCGCCCTGGAAGAGGACATGCAGCGGGACTACGGTGCGCCCGGGGCGCGGATGGATGTTGTGCTCACCGCCTCGCAGAAGGCCATCGGCATGCCACCCGGCCTGGGCATCGTCGCCTTCGGACAGGAGGCGCTCGCTGTGCGCAGGCAGCGCGCCCGAGTAACCGCGTATTTCCTCGACATTGCCCGTTGGCAGCCCATCATGGAGAATCCTGTGCGTTACTTCGCCACGCCACCCGTCAACCTGATCTACGCCTATCACCGCGCGCTTGGCATCGTCTTCAACGAAGGTCTGCAGAATCGCTATCGCCGCCATGTGGCCATGGGTCGTGCCGTGCGCGCCGCACTGCGCTGTTACGGATTTTCCCCGTTGGCAGAGGAGACCATCGCCGCCCCCACGCTCACCTGCTTCCGCTACCCGCCGGAGGTCACGGACAACCTCTTCCGATCCGCCCTCGCCGAGCGCGGCGTGGTGGTCGCCGGTGCGCTGGGTCCGCTTGCGGGCCACGCGTTCCGCATGGGACACATGGGCAATGTCACGCAGGGCCAGCTCGCGGAAGCGATTGTGAAAATCGGAGAAGCGCTGGTCAAACAAGGCATCCAGACGGACCCGCAAAGCGCGCTCGACGCCTTCCACCGGACCTGGCGCGCCGCTGAACAGGGGGATTGACACGCCCGAGCGAGGAGGATGGGTAGGGCGGACTCGCACCCCAATGCCGGTTCCGGTGGCGTGGATGAACGGTGTCTGCCGGAATGGGAAGTTCCTAAGTGCAATGACGCCGAAATTCGTCGTCTCTTTGTATTGACGCATCAGACAATGAATATATAATAGAGTCAACTGTTACTTCCAAATCTGTAACTGGAGCTGGCATCTTTCGGGAACCTGCGGGTTTCGCTTCCCGCCCGGCGAAGCGGATGATCCGCAGCGCTGCACCAAGACTTTTCCCTCAATCGCAACTATTCAGTGAAAGGGGGTCGGCATACGGGCCATGGCGTTCGCAGAACACCTCGATGAGATAGACCTGCGGATTCTGCGGCATCTGCAGCAGGATGGGCGGAGGTCGTTTCGTGACATCGCGGCGGATGTCGGGGTCAGCGAGCGGACCGTGCGGATGCGTGTCGCGCAACTGCGAGCCCGGGATGTCCTGCGGATCATCGGCCTGGTCAATCCGGCGGCCGTCGGGTTCCCGATTGTGGCCGTGATTGAGCTGGGCGTGGATGAGGATGCGCTGATGGGATGCATCGACATCCTCCGATCCCTGCCGAACATTCGCTTCATCGCCCTCACCACAGGTGAACGGCAACTGCTGCTCGAGGCCGTTCTGCGAACGCACGAGGACCTGGCCAAGCTGATAGAACAAGATTTCGCAACATTGCGAGGCGTCCGTTCTACGCGAGTCTCCATCGAACTCAAGGTTTACAAAAATGAGTTCTCGTATTTGGACATCCCCGTCGCGGACGAGACCGCCGTGACTGAAAGCCCGGCTATATCTCCGTGACGACGTGCGAGCAACCATCCGGCCGACGTACACACGGGGTGGCAGAGGATGCAGAGCAGGTGAAGGAGGATCCTCTTGTCAGGCTGTCCAGCACCGAACGCTCCGCTTCTGCGGTGCGTATCGACCTTCTCCATTATCGGCTACGACCCCACCGCGCAGGAATGGGGCATCGCAGTCCAATCGAAGTTCCTGGCTGTTGGCGCCGTCGTGCCCTGGGCCAAAGCCGGAGTTGGCGCCATCGCCACCCAGTCTTATGCCAACACGTCCTACGGTCCGCGCGGCCTGACGCTGTTGGAGGCCGGTCTCACCCCGGACGAGGTGGTGGAAGTCCTCACCCGCGATGATCCGGACAAGGACTACCGGCAATTCGCTGTGGTGGACCGGCACGGCAGGGCTGCTGCCTTCACTGGCGCGCGCTGCTACGACTGGGCAGGACACATCACGGGTCAGAACTTCTCCTGCCAGGGCAACATCTTGGTGAGTGAGGCCACGGTCCAGGCCATGGCGGCGACATTCCAGTCCAGTGAGGGTACGCTTGCTGAGCGTCTGATTCGTGCCCTGGATGCCGGCCAGCAGGCCGGTGGTGATGCGCGCGGGCGGCAGTCCGCGGCGCTCTTGGTGGTGAAAGAACGAGGGGGTTACGGCGGTTTCAACGACCGCGCCATCGACCTGCGGGTCGACGACCATCCGGAGCCCATTGCTGAACTTCTGCGGCTGTATGAGATGCACCGGCTATACTTCGAACGGCCGAGGCCCGAGGGTGGGCTGCCGCTGAGCGGCGAGGTGCTCCAGTACACCGTGGACGCACTGCGGAGGTTGGGATGGTACACCGGCCCGCAGACGGAGACAGACGCGCCCGAGGTGTGGGAGGCCTTGCGCAACTTCGCCCACACAGAAAACCTCGAGCAGCGCTGGCGCGACGACGGCCGCGTGGATGAACAGGTCTACGCGTACCTGCGACGCAAGGCCGAACTGTAAGCCACGATGCAGAACACAGCACCCGAACTCATTGGATAGGAGGCTTATGCATGAAGAAGCTTGGTGCACTCAGCGCAGTCATCGTGCTGGCGGGCTCACTGTCCGCACTCGCAGCCGGTTGCGGCTCCACGCCGTCCGGCAACTCGTCCAACCAGACGGCGCAAAGCAACACGCCCGTGGATGGAGGCACCCTGACCATCGGCCAGGGAACGAAGTTCAATGACCAGTTCATCCCGGACATGGACGCCAGCCTGTACACCGCGAACATCGTGAGCATGGCGTATGATGCGCTCATGACAGTGGACAACCAGAACAACTTCGTGCCGGACCTGGCCAAGTCCTGGACCTGGTCGGCTGATAAGAAGACGGTGACCATCGACCTGGATCCCAACGCCAACTGGTCCGATGGCCAGCCCATCACGTCGGATGACGTGCTGTTCACCATCGACTACCTTGCCTCACCGGAGTACACCAATGATGTGCAGGGTCAGTACAGCTACCTCGTCCAGAACATCAAGGGGTACGACGAAATTCAGAAGGGCAAGGCCAAGTCCTTCGCTGACACAGGCGGCTTCACCAAGGTGAGCGACAAGGAGTTCAAACTGACCTTCACTACAGTGGACGCGGCGGTCCTTTGGTCCTGCATCTCCGGCATCCAGCCGATTCCGAAGCACGTTCTGCAGAACACGCCTATCAAGGACTGGCCGACGCTGCAGGAGAACAAGCTCCCGACGGTCGTCTCCGGTCCGTTCAAGTTCGTCAGCGTGAGCGGCAGCGATTCCGTCACGATGGAGGCCAACCCCAACTACTTCCGCGGCAAGCCGCATATCCAGAAGCTGATCTTTAAGACCGTGTCGCCTGACGTGGCCCCGGGCATGCTCCAGAATGGCCAGATTGACCTGATGATGAATGGCCTGAAGCCGCAGGACGTGGACAACATCAAGAAGATCTCAGGCGTCAATGTCTACACAGCGCCGGAGAACGGCTTCAACTACCTGGGTCTCAAGCTCTACGTCCCCGAATTCAAGGATGTCCGCGTGCGCCAGGCGTTCGAGTATGCGCTGGACCGCAAGACGATGATCCAGGGCATTCTCAAGGGTTACGGCGTACCCATCAACGGTCCGCTACCCCAGGTCAGCTGGGCAGCAGCCACCCCGGCCGACGGCATGAACCAATACGACTACGACCCGAACAAGGCGAACCAGCTGCTGGACGAGGCTGGCTGGACGAAAGGTTCGGACGGCTACCGCATCGACCCGGTCACGCACAAGGAAGCCAACATCCATCTGTCCTACTCCAGCGGCAACCCAGTGGTCCAGAGCGAAGCGGTGGCCATCCAGCAGTACCTGGGCAAGGTCGGCGTGAAAGTCACGTTGGATCCGCCGATGGACTTCAACACCCTGGCGAAGGACGTGGAGACCGACGCCAAGAACATCCAGATGTGGTTGATGGGCTGGTCGCTCAGCGTCGATCCGGACCCGCGCGGCCTGTGGGGCTCGAAGGACGCGATGAACTTCCCGCGCTGGCAGGATCCACACAACGATCAACTGATTGCCGCCACATACAATGCAGCGGCATTCGACAAGAACGTCCGCAAGCAGGCGCTGGTCCAGTGGCAGCTATACGTCAACCAGCAGCTCCCGTACGTTTTCCTGTGGTCGCCGGACGTGGTGGTCGCGTACAACAAGCGCGTTCACATCCCGCAGCAGGACTGGGGTGTCGGCGGCGCACTGCTCAACCCGCAGGAGTGGTGGGTACAATAATCCTGGCAAGCCGGACAAAAGCAGCTTGACACAGGGCGGAGCTTGCTCCGCCCTTCTCTATGATATTGCGCCATACCGTCATGCCCGCGTCGTGCGAACCCCATCGTGCCACCACGCCGATGGCGCGGGCTTGGAAAGGACGTCTTGAGCGTGCGCGCATGGACGAAAACCTTGTCATACACGAGCGGCAGCATTCCCGCCAACCTGCTCAGCCTCGCCTTCACCACGTACGCGCAGTTCTACTACATCGACATCCTCAAAGGGGATCCCGCAGCCATCGGGACCGTCGCCACCATTCAGGCGGCCTACGCCACCTTGGTCTATCCTCTGCTGGGATGGCTATCGGATCGCACCCGATCCCGCTGGGGCAGACGTGTTCCCTACATCGTCTACGGTTCCCTGCCGCTTTGCGCAGCCTTTGCGCTGGTCTGGGCACCGCCGATGTCCGCGGCATCCCGGTGGGCGTTCGCCCTCTACTTCCTGGCCGTCGCGGTGCTCTACGATACGCTGTTCAACGTGGTTATGATGAACTGGTCCGCACTCTTCCCCGACCTGTTCCGAAGCGTTCGCGAGCGCGGTCTGGCCTCCGCAGCCAAGCAACTGTTCGGTATCATCGGGCTCGTCATGGGCCTGGCACTTCCGCCCATGTTGGCACAGGCCGTCGGGTGGCCGAGCATGGGCCTTGCATTTGCCGTGCTTTCAGCCATCACCTTGGTGACCACGTTTCCGAGCTACGGTCTGTTCTCCAAGAGGGCGCAGGGTCAGCCCGTCACGCTACCTGATTCATCGCCCGACGCCCTGCCGTTCTTTGCATCGCTGCGGCAGACGCTATGGAACCGGTCATTTTTCACCTTTGTCGGCATGCGTTTCTTTGTCCAGTTTGCCTTCACCCTGCTCACGGCCGATCTGTCCTACTATGCCAAATACAATCTCGGCATCAGCGGTACGCAGCAGTCCCTGTTGCTGTTTGGTACGCTGGTGGTGGCACTGATTCTCGTCTACGCCTGGGGCTGGGTGGTACCGCACTGGGGCGCGTTCCGGACGGAGATCACTGCGATGGCGCTGTTCGCCGCGGGTCTGGTCTGGCTGGCGTTTGTTCACACGTACACCGCCGCGCTGGCCTGCGGCATGGCCTTGGGTATCGGCCTGGCGGGCATCCTGATCCTGACGGACGTGCTGATCTCGGACGTGATTGACGAGGATGAGCTGCGTTTTGGAAGCCGACGCGAAGGGATGTACTATGCGACGCACGGGCTGATTGTGTCCCTCTGCGCACCGGCCCAATCCCTGATCACAACCCTTGTCCTGGTCAACACAGGCTACACCCACACGGGGCCCCAACCGGCGCTGGCGATGGCCGGATTCCGCTGGTTGGTGACCGTGATCCCGCTCATCTCACTGGTCGTGGGCCTGCTGTTTTTCCTCGGTTATCCGCTGCGCAAGCGACGGGTCGAGGAGATCCAACAGCAACTTCGCACCGCTCGTGCAGCACAGGAGGAATGATGCATGTCGCTGTTCGACCTCTATCCTGTCCCCGACCTTTGGCAGGCACGGCGCATTCTGTGTATCCAGCCGCATCCGGATGACATGGACGTGGCGTGCGGCGGCACGTTGGCGCGCCTCGCCGACGCCGGCGCGGAGATCACGCTGCTCACGGTGACGGACGGCGGTGCCGGCACCATGGTCCCGCGTGATCCGCAGGAACTCGCCCGCATCCGCCGTGCCGAACAGGAGGCTGCCGGAAAACACATCGGCGTCAAGGCGTATCGCTGGCTCGACTATCCGGACGCTGAGCTGCTGCCGGAGGCCCCACTGCAGCATGATTTGATTCGCGCCATCCGCGAGATGCGCCCCGACACCGTGTTCACGGTCGACCCTTGGCTGCCCTACGAGGCGCATCCCGCGCACCGGACGGTCGGCCTGGTTGCGGCCAGTGCAGTCCTTTTCGCCAACATGCCCAACATCGGCCCCGCGCCGTCCGACGACGCGCCACCGCATTCGCCGACACGCATCGTGTTCGCCTTTACGGCCCGTCCCAACACGTTTGTCGACGTATCCGGCGTGTGGGAGCGGCGCCTGGCCGCCGTTCGGGCGCACCAGAGCCAGTTCCCTGAACCCATCTGGCCATTTTACGAAGCGTATCTGACGCAAAAGGCGCGCGATCTCGGCCCCCGCGCGAACGCCGAACTCGCCGAGGGGATCAAGGTGCTCGCGCCCATCCACCTGCATTGCAATCTCGATGCGGAGCACATGTGATCTCGCGGATCGAGAGCTGCGCCTCTCATGGCGCTGGACACAAGCACGCCCGGCTCACCTCCATCCGGCGAGCCGGGCAACCTGTTTTCGAGAAGGTATGTTCGCCTTTCACACATCCAGTGCGCGCCGCTCGAGCACAGCCCGGTACCAGTGACCGGACGCCTTGACAATGCGGCGCTGCGTCGGGTAATCCACATACACCAGGCCAAACCGCTTCGCGTAGCCCTCCGCCCATTCGAAGTTATCGAGCAGCGACCACACGTAGTAGCCGCGCACATCCACACCCTCGGCGCGCGCTTTCAGCACTGCCGCCAAGTGCGCCTGCAGATACGCGATACGCCGCGGATCCTCCACGTGCTGCCCGTCCTCGCTAAGCACGTCCTCGAACGCGGCCCCGTTCTCCGTCACGTACAGGGGAATGGGGCCGTACTCGTCGTGCACCCGGCGCAGCACACGATACAGTCCCTCGGGCTGAATACCCCAGCTCATCGCCGTGAGTTCACCCTCGGGCGGCAGCGCGCGGAAGCCCAGAAGCGGGTCGTTCGGCTGCGCCTGGACCTTCTGCTGCTGGTAGTAGTTGACGCCGAGAAAATCCAGCGGCTGGCGGATGGTGTCGAGATCGGCCGGTTGGACGATGGCCGCGAGGCCAAAGGGCGCCAGCGCATCGGGATAGGTGCCGCGTACCACTGGGTCGAGGAACCAGCGGTTGAAGTAGGCATCGGCGCGGCTGGCCGCCTCGGTGTCCGCCGGATCCTCCGACGCCGGTACGATATCCGTCAGGATGTTGGTGATACCGATGCGCGCCCGCTCCAGAGACTCATCGCGGAATGCCTGCACCGCCAGACCGTGACCGAGCAGCAGGTGGTGTGCGGCGGCCAGCGTCGCGCGGATGTCGTTCATCCCTGGCGCGTGCACGCCAATCAGGTGGCCGAGCACTGAAGCGCACCACGGTTCGTTCAGCGTCACATAAAGCGGAATCTGATCCCCGAACGTCCGAAACACCACATGCGCATACTCCGCGAACGCCTTCGCCGTGTCACGGTTGGGCCAACCGCCCTTGTCTTGGAGCGCCTGCGGCAGGTCCCAGTGATAGAGGGTCGCCATCGGCTGGATACCGGCAGCGAGCAGCGCCTCCACCAACCGTCGGTAGAAGTCAAGCCCCTTCTCGTTCACCGTACCGTGGCCGTTCGGCAGCACGCGCGGCCAGGCGATGGAGAAGCGGTAACTCTGGATGCCGAGCTCCCGCATCAGGCGGACGTCTTCCTGCCAGCGGTGGTAGTGATCGCAGGCAATGTCGCCGGTCTCCCCGCGCACCGTCTTGCCGGGCGTGTGCGAGAACCGATCCCAGATGGACTCCCCCCGCCCGTCCTCCGCGACCGCGCCTTCAATCTGGTACGCCGCCGTCGCGGCGCCCAGCACAAAGTCCTCGGGAATGCGCATTCCACTCACGCCTCCTTGGCCGCGCGCAGCGCCTCGACGCGCGGCATGACGTCGCGCGCAAAGCGCTCCATCTCCTCGTACTGGGGCGAGCACTGGAGAAGGAGCAGATCCACCCCGGCCTCCTCGTAGGCCAGGATGCGCTCCGCAATCTGGTCCGGCGTACCGACGAACCCCGGTCGCAAGCCGCGGTTGGACACCGAGTAGTCCTGCAGGCGCAGTTGCAATTCGAGCTGCGAGTGGCTGACGAAGTCCTTGAAGCTGACGTACCCCTCCGCATCCTTGACGGTGGTGATGCGCTCCAGCTCCGCCTGCGCCTCCTCCTCCGTGTCGCGGCAGATCACGTAGGCGGCCATACCGAAGCTGGCGAAGGGCGGCAAGCCCTTGGCCGCCCGCCGCTCCTTCATCTCCTGTATCTTTCCGCGCACCTCCTCGACGGTACCGCCATGCATCACGTACGCATCGCACACGCTGGATATCACGTCCTTCCCCCGCTCACTCTCCCCGCCCGCGTACAGGCGCGGATTCGGACGTTGCACCGGCTTGGGGAACAGGTGCGCCTTTTCCACCCGGTAGTACTTTCCTTCATACGAGAATTCATCCTCGGTCCACAGGCCGCGCATCACTTCGACGAACTCCCGCGTGCGGTCGTACCGTTCGTCGTGCGCGGTGAAGATCCCGCCATACTGCCGCGCCTCCTCTTCCCACCACGCGGAGACGACGTTGAGCGTGAACCGGCCGCAACTGATCTGGTCGATGTTGGCGGCCATCTTCGCCGTCACCGCCGGGTTGTGATAGCCCGGGCGAACCGCGGCCATGATCTCCAGCTTTTCCGTGACCGCCGCGAGCGCCGCGGCCGTGGTCCAGGCTTCCATCGTATCGGCGTGGGGGCCCTTGATGTCGTTCAGATACAGCTCTGCGACCAGGGTGGTGGAGTATCCCCACTGCTCCGCTGCCTGTGCGAGACGCCGCACGTAGTCAAATGTCGCAGGCATGCCCTCATCTTCCACATTGCGCAGCCAGCCACCGAACACCGGCAGCCAGAAACCGTACCTCATCCTCGGATCTCCTCTCCTCATGCGCTCAGACTCGACTCAGACTCCGCTCATGCTGTGGGGAGCGCCGATGTCACCGCATCTGGGTATGCCCGCGCCAACAGACCCCCGAGATACAGGGCGACAGCGCGCATCCCATTCTTTCCGGCCACCTGTTCCGCCTGAGAGTTGTAATTGGTGTTGGTGTTGATGTCGTACGTGTAGCGGACCCCGCGCTCATCGACGATGGATTCTATCCCAGCCACGCGCACCCCGTTCGCCTCCAGAAAGCGCTCGTAGCTGCGGATGACGTCCGGATCAAACGAATCCAGGATCTCAAACTTCGGCCGCACACGGGCGTCCTCGCCCACCGGACAGAACATATCCCCAATCTGACACGCATCCGCGGGGCACAGCTCAAAGCCCTGCGATGTATCCACGCGCACAGCGTAAAGGAAGCGGCCGCCGACAAATTCGCAGCGAATGATGTACGGTTCCGGCGCCCGGATGTACTCCTGCAACAACCAGATGCCATCCGCGGGCGGATCGTACAGCGGGCCATACAGGTACTCGCGCAGCGCATCGAGTGAGTGGAAGAGCTGGACGCCGAGCCCCTTACCCGCGCGGTTATGCTTCGTGATGAAAGGGGCCGGGGCAAAGGACGCCGCGGCGGCCAGCAGCGCGTCGCGCCCCAGCACGGCCACGGTGCGCGGCGTGCGGATACCGGCGCGTTGCAGCGCGAGATACTGCTGCACCTTGCTGATCTCGAGCTGCAGCGCGCGTGTGCCATTGACGACAACGCGGCCATGCGCCTCGAGCCACGAGAGCAGGCCCATCGTGAACTCCGGCGAATAGCGGTGGCCGCGCGTGTGCGCGGACGCGCTCATCCGGCTGAAAAACACGCCTTCGGGCGGATTGGCGTCCAAGGACATGGAGCCCGCCGCCAAGTGCCACACCTCATACGGAAGTTCCAACGCCTCCAGTTCCTGTGTGAGCCGCACGGTCCATTCATCATTTTCATGCAAGACGTAGATCCGGGTCACTTTGACCTGCCTCTCTTCGCCGGGAGATGTGTTGCGAGGGATGGTGGACACACGTACGCCGGCAGGCATGCTGCCGCTGCGATGCCGTGCTCTCCAGAAGGTTCATTCACAGGGTACCAGAATCTGTGGGAAAGATCACGGGGTTCTTGTCGAAGCGTCAGGACGTCTGCGGCGGTTTAAGCAGATGCAGGGGTTGTGGAGGGCTCCAGAGATAACCCTGGCTGTAGGGGACGCCAATGCGCCGCAGCGCATCGCAATCGTCCTCCGACTCCACCCCTTCGGCAATCAGCCACGTACCCCCATCCATGAACCCCATCAGGTGTTCGAACAGCCGCTGCTTCTTGATGGAGTCGGCGATACCCCGCACCAGCGCCCGATCCACCTTCACGACATCCGGCTGCAGTTCCACGAGCGCGGTGATGCTACCCCCTGGCGCGCCGAAATCATCCAGCGCAATGCGAATCCCTTCGGACCTCAGCGGGTCCACGGCCCGCGCCAGCTCCACGGGGTCGCTGCATGCGAAAGGCAGGATTCCCATCCATGGGTACCATCGCCTTACCGACAACATTGAAATCCCCATCCGGCGCCGGTACACTGAAGGCAATAGAATAGCAACGTTGTTTCCCATATGAAACAGATGTTCTTGTTCGGGGGAGGAGACCGGCGAAATGCAGAATGTTTGGATTGTCGAGTACGTCCGTACACCCATCGGTCGGCAGGGTGGTATGCTCAAGCGGGTTCGCCCGGATGATCTGGCTGCCCATGTCATCCGCGAGGTGATCCAACGTGCCGGTGTGGATGCCGGTCAGGTGGAGGATGTGTTCATGGGCTGTGCCAATCAAGCGGGCGAGGACAATCGCAACGTGGCCCGGATGGCGGTGCTGCTCGCTGGGTTGCCGGAGCACGTCCCCGGGGTAACGGTCAACCGCCTCTGCGCATCCGGCCTGGAAGCGTTCAATCAGGCGGCCAGGGCGATTGCGCTGGGCGAGATCGACATGGCGGTGGCCGGAGGCGTCGAGAGCATGACCCGCGCTCCTCTGGTGCTGCTCAAGCCGGAGATGGAGTATGTCCGTGGGAACCAGACGCTGTGGGACACCACCCTCGGCTGGCG
The DNA here is from genome assembly GCA_023511725.1 of Alicyclobacillus sp. Lineage (GTDB taxonomy): Bacteria > Bacillota > Bacilli > Alicyclobacillales > Alicyclobacillaceae > JAIMAY01. The sequence continues at coordinate 14,347 of JAIMAY010000031.1, read as the reverse complement.
CATGCCGAACCCGCGCTTCCCGTATCCGCTGGACAGCATGGGGGAAACGGCGGAGAACGTCGCGGAAATGTTCCACATCACGCGCGAGGAGCAGGATGCGTTTGCGCTGGAGAGCCAGCGGCGAGCGGATCGGGCGAAGACCGCGGGCGTGTTCGCCGAGGAGATTGTCCCGGTGACGGTGCGCGACAGGAAGGGTGAGACCGTGGTGGCGGAGGACGAGCATCCACGTCCAGACACAACGATGGAGGCGCTCGCGAAGCTGCGTCCGGCATTCCGCGAGGGCGGCACGGTCACCGCCGGCAACTCGTCGGGCATCAACGACGGCGCAGCCGCGCTGCTGCTGGTGTCCGAGCGAAAGGGGCGCGAGCTGGGCCTCAAGCCCATGGCGCGCTACGTGGCCTCCGCCTCCGCGGGTGTGAACCCGCGCATCATGGGCATCGGCCCCGTCTACGCGACACGCAAGGTGCTGGAAAGGACCGGGCTGTCCGTACAGGACTTCGACTGGATTGAGCTGAACGAAGCGTTTGCTGCCCAGTCCATCGCCTGCATCCGTGAACTGGGACTGGACCCCGCGCGGGTGAACCCGAACGGCGGGGCCATCGCCCTCGGTCATCCGCTCGGATGCTCCGGCGCGCGCCTCGTCGGCACGTTGGCCAAACAACTGCAGCGCACCGGCGGACGGTACGGTTTGGCGACGCTGTGCGTCGGCGTGGGGCAGGGCGTGGCCACGGTGATCGAGCGGATCGACGGCTGAACATGGGACCACGTGGAGCGAGATAGACCCGCATGACACGGCGGGGCGGGAGATCCGGTGGACCGGAATCCCCGCCCCTTGGCCTGCGGACTCGCTGGGCCTACTCCGCCGAAGCCGCCGCGCGAACCCGCGCCAGCGTCTCCCTCGCCTGTTCGATGTGGCGCCGCTCGTGATAGCTCACGAACTCGAGCCACTGTCGGAGACTGATGTCGCCAAAGACTGGATGAGGAACCACGGCGCCCAGCGTGGCGAGGTGATCCAGATCTCCCACCGCCCGAGCCGACTCGAGCAGCGTGCGCCGGGCCTCCGTGAGCGCCTCTCGCAGTTCATCGCGCGTCTTGGGCGTATCCCCCGGCCGAACGAAATCCGGCGCCTTCCGCGGCACGGATCTGTCCGCCGCTGCCGACACGTCCGCACCACCGCCAGCGAAGGGACGCGGTTCTTTCAGTGCCCGGCGAAACACGGGGATCACCGACTGATCCGTCAGCAGGATGTGCTCCAACACCTGCGCCACACTCCAGGCGCCCGGTGCCGGCTGCACGTTCAACTCCTCATCCCGCGTTTCGTCCAAGATTGCCAGCGTCTGTCGATGGCTGTCTTCAAGCATCTGCCACGCATCCATGTGCGCACCGCCTTTCCCCTCAGTTCGCGATCCTCACCTTCTTCAGTCGACCAGACCTTCACGCCTGGGCGTGACGTGCGGCATGGGTCTGTCCTGGATCGCGTAGGGTACGAATTCTCTGACGGCCGGCGATTTCCTGCCCGTGTCGCGCGTCGGTGTAGGTCGACAGTGCGTCACAGAGCTCACACAAATGCCTGAACAGTTGGTACTCGGTGGCACGAACCGGAAAAGCGGCGGCAATGTCCGGCTGCGTCAAGGGTCCCAACCACAGCCGTTCGACCTTGTCGAGGATAGATCTCAAGCATACCGGATGCCCGCTGCGGCCAACACCGAGGGATTGTATGGACCGACATACAACACGCCACGTGCGATAGAGCACGGGGTCCATACAACACCCCTGCAAGCGCTCAAGCGCTCGATGGATATCCCGCGTGCGCTCGATGGCAGATTCCATCGCACGGAGCGCGGGCATGAGCCCAGACGCTGGCCGACCGAGGTGATGGAGGTCCTCATCGAGGTACGTCGCGAATCGACGCGCCTCATCCACTCGGGCATGCAGGTCCTCGAGTCGCATCCGAAACTTGGCATATGGCATCAGCCGACCTCGATCTACGTCACGCGCAAGGTCTCGCCAGAGCACCGCGAGCGCCTTCTCGCATCCCTCGCGCAGACGTTGGGCGGTACGACGATGGGATGGCCGGAACACAAGATTCAGAGCTGTACCCCAACCCATACCGATACCCACCAGTTGCAGTTGGTGGATTGCGCCAGCCAGATAGGGCCCCGACGCGCCCATCGTGTTGATACAGATCACGACCGCCACCAGCAGGGAAGGCGTCCAGCGCCAACGCACGTGCCAGCCCATCACGAACAGTGCGGCGAGGCCAATGGCCCAGGCGGATCGACCGAACAGGGTGAGCCAAAGGAGCGCCGCCGTTGCCCCGATGATGGCGCTACACCACTGCCGAATCCCCTGGCGAAGCGAACGATGAATCGATGGCTGCACGGCCAGCACCGCCACGACGCCGGCGAATTGGGGCATCGGGAGGTGCAAAGAACGAGCTGTGGCGATGGAGAGCATGATGGCCAGAGCGGTCTTCAGCGTCCGGGCGCCGAGGCGCGGCAGCAGCGAGCGCAGACGGCGCGGAGTGAATGCGATGGGAACAGGCTTCACCTGCAACCTGCCGAATGTTTGCCTCCATGACGCTCCCATCGCTGCGTCCCCTCACTTTGCCGATACCGCCTGCACGCGATGCTCCTGCAGCAGACGCGGTACGTCCTCCGCCGACAGCGTTTCTGGATAGGCCGACTCGTTGTGCAGCACCGCGTCCAAGCCGAGACGTTCCTCTTCGGGCGAAACACGGAAGCCCATCAGGCTATCGACAATACGGATGAGCACCCATGTGCCGATCCCGGAGAACACCCACGTCGCCGCAATCCCCGCGAGCTGCAGCAGCACCTGCTCGGGATGACCGTGCAACAGGCCGTTCGCGCCAGCGCTGTTCACGGCGGTGGTAGCAAACAGGCCGGTGGCGAGGGCTCCCCAGGTACCGCCCACGCCATGCCCGCCGAACGCGTCGAGCGCGTCGTCATAGCCCAGTCGCTGCTTCATGAAGGTGGATGCCAGGTAGCACAACCCGCCACCGACAGCGCCAATGACGATGGCGGCAAGCGGCGTCACGTAGCCCGCCGCCGGGGTGATGGCGACGAGTCCTGCCACAGCGCCTGCGCACGCACCCACCAGCGTGACGTGTCCCGTACGAAGCCGTTCGATGCACATCCAGGCCAATGCCGCGGCGGCCGTGGCCGTATTGGTCGTCAGAAATGCCTGGGCCGCCAGACCGTTGGCCGCGAGCGCGCTGCCGGCATTGAAGCCGAACCAACCGAACCACAAAAGCGCGGTCCCCAGTAGAACAAACGGTACGTTGTGCGCTTGGATGCGCCCGCTCCCTAGCTCCGCGCGCCTGCCCAGGTACAGAGCCGCAACCAGGCCTGCCACGCCGGAGCTGATGTGGACCACCGTACCGCCGGCGAAATCGAGCACGCCCAGTTGCCGCAGCCAACCACCCACGCCCCAGACCCAGTGCGCCAGCGGATCATAGATGAGCGTTGCCCAGAGGGTGATGAAGACAAGAAAGGAAGAGAACTTCACGCGCTCCGCCAGGCCGCCGATGATGAGCGCCGGGGTGATGATGGCGAACATCATCTGGAAGATGGCGAATGCAAGGTGCGGAACCGTCGCAGCGTAATCCGCGTTCGGCGTTTGCCCGACGCCGGACAAGCCAAGCCACGCCAGACTTCCGATGAGATGGTGTACGTCCGGGCCGAACGCCAGGCTGTAGCCAACCAAGACCCACTGAACGGAGACTATCAGCATCACGGCCAGAACCTGCAGCATGGTGGTGATGACGTTCTTCTTCCGCACCAGCCCGCCATAGAAAAATGCCACGCCGGGCGTCATGAGCAACACGAGAGCGGCGCTGGCCAACACCCACGCTGTGTCGCCCGAGCTCACGGACGGACTTCCGGATGTGTCAGCAAACGCGACGCAAGGGGCCAATCCAGAAAGAAACCCTAACACACACAACAGCACACGCCGCACACGCCATGCTTTCATCCACGACACCCCTTATGATGATGTCATATTTCATGCCCCAATCGTATGCTCCATCACGGCAGTGTGTCAAGTATACTTCGCGATTTCCACCATGCCGCATGGATATATGTCATGTATCCTAACACACTGGACCCGATTCGGCGCCATGTCGGCGCGGTGGGCACTTCTTGTGTTATGCTGGTGCCTGGTGAAGGGCGGATCAACACCCGTCATCGGCGGCCGCCCGCGCATACAGACAGAGAGACAAAGAAAGGAGTGGAGCTGGATGCGGGGGACTTCCGCGGCGGCACCGGCTGTTCCGACGGGCAGCCGGCGCGCTTGGATGGCCGTCGTCCTGGGATCTCTGACAGCGCTGGCGCCGCTGTCGATGGATATGTATCTGCCTGCGCTGCCGGCCTTGAGCCGCGACTTTCATGCGGCCGCATCGGCAGCACAGCTCACCCTTACCGCCTGCCTCATCGGCATGGCGGTCGGCCAGTTGTTCGCCGGGCCCATCAGCGATGCCCGCGGGCGACGAGCGCCGCTGCTCGTGGGCATGGGCGCGTATGTGCTGGCTTCGGCGCTGTGCGCGGTGGCCCCTGGGCTGGAAGCGCTGATCCTCCTCCGCTTCGTGCAAGGGCTGGCCGGGGCCGCGGGCATCGTGATTGCCCGGGCCGTAGCGCGCGATCACTTCTCCGGCCATGACCTGACCAAGTTCTTTGCCATGCTCATGCTAGTCAACGGCATCGCGCCCATTGCAGCGCCGGTCATTGGCGCGGAACTACTTCGACTGATGCCTTGGCGAGGGGTGTTCATTGTCCTCGCCGCCCTGGGTGTGCTGATGTGGCTCGGCGTAGCGCTCGGTCTGCCGGAGAGCTTGCCGGAAGCGTACCGCCACACCGGCGGCCTGCGTCAAACGTTGCAGGTGATGGGCCGGATTCTTCGCGATCGGACGTTCGTGGGATACGTGTGCGCACAGGCGTTCGTGTTTGCGGGGATGTTCACGTACATCGCAGGGTCACCGTTCGTCTTGCAGAAGCTGTACGGGTTGTCACCGCAGGGGTTCAGTGCCGCGTTCGCGGTGAACAGTCTTGGCATCATGCTGTTCAGCCAGGTGGGAGCGCGGCTGGCCATCCGCCACGGTGAAGCGCGCGTCCTGCGCGTGGGGCTGACTGTCGTCACCGCCGCCGGCGTCCTCCTGTTCTTGGCGTCCCTAACGCACGCGCCACTCATCGCGCTGCTCGTGCCGCTATTCTTCGCCATCGCCTGCGTCGGCCTCGTCAGCACCACGGCGAGCTCACTTGCCCTTCAGAACCAAGCGCAAGCGGCAGGCAGCGCGTCGGCCCTCATCGGCACCTTCCAACAATTGCTCGGCAGCATCATCAGCCCGCTGTCCGGGATCGGCGGACCGGTGAGCGCGGTGCCGATGGGCGGCGTCATCGGCGCTTGCGAGGTGGTGGCGCTACTCAGCTACCTGCTCATCGTCCCACGCAGGGAGCGTCTTCGCCCACCGCACGAACCGCTGGACGAATGACCATCCGATGCCGCCCTGGTCCGGCGTCGCCAGCGCCGACGTAGCCACCGCGCCGCCATGCCGGCCCCAAGGCCGACGTACACCGCGAGGAAGGGCATGATGGGAAAGCGGAAGCGGTCCCACGCGGGAAACACGGAGAACACCAGGGTGTTATACACCACGTACAGCAGCGGCCACCATCCGGCCGCTGCCCTGCGTCCCCGCCTGCGCCACGTCCGCCAGGTACGGTGCAGTCCCGCTGCAGTCAGCCCCATCCACAGCCAATACACGCCGGTGTCAAAGCCGCGTGCCAGCCAAATCGGCCATGTGTGCGGTCGCCAGCGCGTGGCAAAGGTCACGTCCACCACGTTCCAGTCCACCCAGTACAGAAAAAACCATTTCGCCACAGCGTGAAACACGAGCTGCAGGGGATGCTGCAGTGCATACGTCAGAAACGCATGCACACCGATTTGGTTCTCCAACACTTCGTTCGATCCGGCCCGCAGCAGCGGGTTGACTCGCGGGTCCCAGGACCAGAAGTAGGCGCTGTCGCTGTGCGTCCCCTGCCACAGATTGACGCCGCCGTTGGTGGAGATGGGGATGAAATGATGCATCACGAGGGCGTTGCGGATGGTGACGGGGGCAATCCCCAGCAGCATGCCAGCGAAAAGCAGGCTGGATTGGCGGAAGGCCTGCATGGTGGAGCGCCGCGCGATGAAGCGCTCATAGGCGAGCACGCACAAGGGAAAGAGCAGAGGGATGGGACGCACGTCACATGCGAGGCCCAGCAGCACGCCGGCCACCAAGGTCGGCGTGCTGCGCACATACAACCACAGTGCGAGCAGCAGCAGGAACGTGAAGAGTTCCTCCGAACCGAGCGCCGCATTCCACTCGATGCCGCTGGGAAGCAGCGTGTACGCAAGCCCTGCGGCCAAGGCCACAGCTCGCCGACGCCAGATCTGCAGGGTCAGGGCATAGACCAGCAGCACCATCCCGACCGACAGAAGGGCGTTCACCATCAGACCGGCGATGACCGACGGGCCTGTCACACGGAAGAGAACAGACAAAAAGAAAGGATAGCCGATGGGCCAATACGCCGTGGGATGCCCACCCCACACATAACCGCGCCCCTCGGCCATGTCCACCGCATGCGTGTAGTACCAGAGAAAATCCATCTGCTGCGGCGGATGCATCCACACCAGCCACAACCCGCGCAGCAAAAGGTTCAGCCCGATGAGTCCCAGCAGCGGAAAGTACCGTGACCTTTCCATACGCTCAGTCTATCAGAAGGTGCAATCAACGTCATCGCGCTCCCCCGTACCGTCCGCCGCCGCCTCGCCCGCTCCGCTCGCCAGATCCCGAAACCGTTCGCGCAACTCGCGCTTGAGGATCTTGCCGCTCGGGTTACGCGGCAGGCTGTCCACCAGCACGTAGTGCTTGGGCACCTTGAAGGCAGCCAGCCGCTCGCGCAGGAACGCGTCCAGCGCGCGGGTGTCCAGCGAAGAACCCGCTTTGGGCACAATCACCGCCGTGACGGCTTCTATCCAATACGGGTCCGGCACACCAATGACGGCCACCTCCGATACACCCTCAAACTGGTAGATTGCCTCCTCCACCTCGCGGCTGGCGACGTTAACGCCGCCCGTCTTGATCATGTCTTTCTTCCGGTCAATCACCGTCAGGTAGCCGTCTTCGTCCATAACCCCGAGGTCCCCAGAGTGGAACCATCCGCCGCGGAAGGCTTCCGCCGTTTTCTCGTCATCCCGCCAATAGCCGAGCATGGCGTGGGGCGTGCGGTGCACAATCTCACCGATGGTGCCGGGCGGAACCTCGCGCCCGTCATCATCGACAATGCGGGTTTCCACGTTCAGTGTCGCCCGCCCGGCCGATCCGGCCTTGCGCAGCTGATCCTCCGGCCCCAGCGCCGTGGCGAGCGGTGCCACCTCCGTCTGCCCGTAGAAGTTCCAGAAGCGCACCCTCGGCAGCCGCCGGGAGAGTTCCTTCAGCACCTCCACCGGCATGATGGCCGCACCGTAATAGCATTTCTCCAAGGTGGAAAGGTTCCGCGTGCCGAAGTCAGGATGGCGCAGGAGCGAGATCCACACCGTAGGCGGACAAAACAGCTGCGTCACCCCCTCCGCCTCGACGGTGGCGAGGATGGTGGCGGCATCCGCATGCTCGAGGATGATGCCGGTGCAACCCAGGTACACGGAGGGGCCGAGGAAGCAGTTAAGCTGCGCGCTGTGATACAACGGCAAGGCGTGCAGCACCACATCCCGGGACTCCATCCCGCCGTCCACAATGCAGCTCACGTACTGACTGATCAAGCTCTCATGCGTGAGCATCACACCCTTGGGACGCGACTCCGTGCCGCTGGTGTACAGGATCTGCGCCACAATTCAAGACCCATCAGCCGTGAATCCTCAAAATGCTTGATATGACGCGGGAATCGGCACCTTCCCGCGGGTGCCGCTGTTTCATCTTTAACGCCATCTTCTAATCATCTTCTAATCTTCGTGGTCCGAAATAACTTCGTAATCGATCCATCGACGCACCACGGATGGTATGATGTGTTCAGGAAGACCCTTCCTGGGAGGATGGCGAAAGATGGGCTTCGGGATCCGCATCGGGCCGTTCTGGTTCTCTTTGAGCGGACGAAGGCGCAAGCGGACAAGCACCCGTTGCCAGCGGTGCCACTGGCGGACACGACTTCGCGGGAAAACACTGTGCGAGGTCTGCGACTACGATGTCCGTAAGTACATGCGCGAACACACGGAACAAGCCTGGGAGTCATACAAGCGCGCCAAGTCGTCTGATGATCCGCATGAGCGAGTGCGGTTGCTCAAAGATGCGGTGTACCATTTCGGCCTCGCACTGATACCCGACAGGTACGGGTACACCCTGAGTCTCAACGACAAGCCGATAGCGGTATGGCGGCGCGAACTCAAGCAGGAGTTACGAGAGGCGAAACGTGCGGCCAAGCAAGCCAAGCAGGCTCAACAGGCATGATATAAGCCCGGCACCAAACGCCGGGCCTACCATGCTAATTAGAATCATGATGTTGGTGCAACCCAAGGCGCTCCAACAGCGCTTCTTGGAGCACATGCGAGAAGTTGATCCCCGCTTCCTCGGCGGCGTCATTGAGCCACCGTGGGATCGTCAATGTCTTCTTAACCGCCCGATCTGCATAGTTACTACGATATGGCGGCATCCACGCTTCGACCAGCACGACGCGCTCGTTGTCCTCCAGCGGGAAATCGGCGCCGAGCGACGGCGCAGGAATCTCGTCGCCTTCTTCCTCGGACACCGCCAGGTAACCAGCCAGGGCATCGCGGGCCATGCGGTACGCTTCCTCGATGGTGTGCCCGCACGTGAAGCACCCAGGCAGGTCCGGGAAGTACACCGAGATCCCGTCGTCGTCGAATCGGAACACGGCCGGATACAGGTAACGGTCAGGCAACTTGCCCATCCGATGGTCCTCCTTTCTTGGCAGGCCGGGTCATTTGAGTCCGGCCTGCTTCAATATGCTGTTGACCAGGAAAGCGGGCAGGTCTTTGACCGGATGCGGCACCTGTACCTTTCCTGGCTTTGTGGGATGCTTGAAGTGGTGGTGGTCCCCTTTGATGGCGACCAGATACCAGCCGTCTTCGCGCAGAATCTCAATCATGTCCCGCGACGAGTATCCACGCTTGCGCTCCACCACCACTCCTCCTTTCTATGTATGCATTATAACACGGGTTTTTATACGTGTCCACGTGTTTTTGCACGTCTCAACATGCCGCCAGTCGGGCATAATGGCACCAACCTTCGATTTGGGGGAATCAAAGTGGAGCGGACGACACTCAAATCGGAGGACGTCATCGGCATACTGCCATATGGCAACGAAGGAACGAACCAACGAACGAACGAGCACACGAACCAACGAAGGAACAAACGCCCGCCGTGACGCGTTTCGCGGCTGTGTTTTTCTATATGGTTTGCACTGAAACTGGAAAAGGTTTACATAAAAAAGATTATCGGCGGACAAAAGCATAGAACCCAGGCAGTCCTCGAAGGACCGCCTGGGTTCGCGTTTTGCGGACCGCTGATGTCCACTCGGAACGTAGATTTAGGCTCGAAGTCACAATACCAATGCTGCCGTCCAGATCACAGTCTAACGTTGAAGCGCGTGAGATGCAATGATGCAATTGCCGGGTCGGGTGCGCTCCGGTATTCGGGATGTGGACCGACGTCCTGGTCGTCTGCCCTCTGTGGCTGAGACAAACACTACGCCTTTATTATACCGTGCGGAGAAGGAACGAAGGAACGCACCAACGAACGAACCAACGAAGGAACGTTCAGCATAAGGCACAAAGAAACGTGGACCGGGCAGGCCGCTTGGCCTCCGGTCCACGCTTTGCGTGCGTCACTTCACGGGGATTGTGAAGGACACGCTCTTGCTGTCGAAGCTGGTCTCGTCTGTGACATCGCCGAAGTCCACCTTGATGGACTTGACCTTCGACACGTCGATCTGCTTGCCGGACTCGACCGGGAATACAATCACGGCGTCCTTCTTCGCGCCTGGTTCGATTTCTCCGCCAGCGTTGCCGTTGCCCATGAACATATTGGCGTCGATTTGCATGTCCCCGACCACAATGTGGCCTTGGTCCGGGAAGAAGTCCAGTTTGTGGTTCGATGTGTTTTGCAGATTGACGCCGATCTCGACCTTGTCCGGCGAGATTTTGACGTCAGCCACGTTGATTTTGAGGCCGAGCGCCGTCTTGGAGACGTTCGCGTTGAATTTCTTGGAGCCGTCGCTGGGCTGTTGCTGTTGTGTCTGCTGTTTTTGCCCGGAGACGTTGTAGCTTGCGCCGGTGTTCACATCAGAGCTTGCGCCGCAACCAACGAGCGCCCCGCCAACGAAAATCGCCGCGCCAACAGTCACCAGCAGTGAGCGCTTCACTTTTGTTGCCCTCCCCCATGGATTCGCCGGTATTCGTCTCGTATCAGCCGTTCGAGAATCTCCTTCATGGTCTGGCCCGTCGTCGCCTTGATTTCTTCGAGCATTCGCCTGACGTCCGGGTCCGCGTCGATGACTATGCGCGAGACTTCTTTCATAGCATCCCTTGCGACCCCCCATGTACGTCCGTATGCGAATATGGTAGTATGAAGATGCACGCGTTGACAATACTGTGAGCCTCGTACTCTACCGAAAGAATCGTGAACGGCTGGATCAACGCTGGATACGATTGTGGAGGTGCTGTGTCGTGAAGCGGACGCTGGAGTTGGTGCTTGGGCTCATCGGCGGCATCATCGGCTTCTTCATGTCTCTTTTCGCGCAGTTCTTCGGCGCCGTCGACAAGGCCCTCAACGGCTCATCTGAGGTCTCCCACCTTGGCGTGGCGGCGATGCTCCTGTCACTTCTCGGCATCGTCGGCTCCATCGTCGTCCGATTCCGGGCGAAGCTCGGCGGCATTATCATGCTCGTCGCCGGGGTCGGTGTCGTGATCTCCATCAGCCTGTTCGGCATCCTTCCGGGGTTGCTTCTCGCTATCGCCGGGCTCCTGGGGCTGTTCCGGAAACCGAACCGCACGATTGCGGCCTGACGGGCAAAAATAAAAAGGCCCGCCGGATTCTCTCCGGCGGGCCAAAGTCGTTTATACGGCGAGAAGCGCGCCCCACGTCTGCGGGCCGACCTTTCCGTCCACGGTCAGGCCGCGCGCCTTCTGGAACGCCTTCACCGCCTGCTCCATCCTCTCTCCGAACGCCCCGTCAACAGCGCCCGGACTGCACTTGTGGAACGTCAAGAGATACTGCAGGTCCTTGACCTGCTGGCCGTTTGCGCCGCGCTCAAGGAGAGGACGCTCGGCTTGCTTGGCGCTCTCCAGCGCCGCCCACGTCCTCGGTCCACAGATGCCGTCGACCGTCAGGCGGTTGGCAGCCTGGAACGCCCGGACAGCGTTCATTGTGCCGCTGCCGTATGCGCCGTCGATAGGCCCGGGATGTTGCCCGGCCCGGTAAAGCAACCGCTGGCACAGCCGCACGTCTTCGCCAACGGCGTCAAGGTACAGCGTCCTGTGTTGGCTAATCTGGGGAACTGGACTGCCGCTTCGGGATGTCATGCCGCCAGTTTCCCGCTTGACGAACCAGGTGCCAGCGTCGGCCGTGGCAAGGTCAAGGTCCACCGCAATCCCCGCCAGCCTTTGATCGGTCTCGTATTGGTAGACGTCCGCATGATCGGACAGCTGCCCACCGGACCAGGCACACGTCTGCGCGAAATAAGCCGGGCGGCGTTGCCTCCCGGCCAGGTAATCGACTACTCGCTTGGGACCGTAGATTCCGACCGCGTATTCCTTCACCGTGTCGAGCAGGACATCGACGTACCGCGCGATGGCGGGCAGGTCTTTGTCCTGGGCGTCAAAGTCCACGGTGAAGTAAATCGCGCTGCCCGGCGGCTGGCCGATGGCCTTGGCGCTGGCCACGGCGCGCTCGGCGTCGGACTTCGCCTGCTCCGGCGTGAAGTAATCCGGGTGCGTAGGATTGCTTTCCCAAAAGGAAAGGATGTCAAGCCCGGCCTGCCGGATGGCCTGGACCTCGCCGGGTGTCAGGCTCTTGGCCCAGTTGCCAAGGTAGCGGCCGACCACCTGGACCCCGGCTTCGGCGAAGGCGCGGGCCGCCTCGGCCGTTAGCCTGGTGGCGCAGTCAACCATCTTCCGCGTGAATTTAGACTTGTCCGCCATTGCTTGCCGCGGCCTCCTTTTCTGCCTGTTCCAGCGCCGCTTTTGCGGCTTCAACGTCGGCCTGCGCGGCCTGATACCGCGCCTCGGCTTCGGCAAGCCGTTGCTTGGCCGCCTCCACCTTCGCCTGCGGATCCTCGTTCGAGTTCTGAGCCGCGCCTTTCAACTCCAGGCCGGCATCCTTCATGGCCTTGACGGCGTACTCGATGAGGTCGTCGATTTGCTCGTCGGTCAACTGGACGCCACCACGGGCCGCCCAATTGCGAAGCCGCGCCACCGCCGCCTCCCGCTTTGGGAGTTTGAGGATGCCGGCGGCCGCCGCCTGTTCGACGGCGTTGACCACGATTCGCGCAACCGTCATCAGGAGGGCCAGCTTCTGAGCCCCCACATGAGCGCGAAGCCACCGGGCCGCATAGACCGCCCCTGTCGAAAGAGCCATTGCAAGAACCCCCATCAGTGCGTTCACAACCACCGTCAAAACCTGTTCGGCCATGCTCATGCACCTCCGTTGAAGACTTTCCAGAATGTCGCAAGCACCATGAGAAGTGCCGCGATCCATCCGCCCCATTCGCGGACAGCGCGGCCCACCTGACTTCGACCCCTAGCCTCGGCCTTTAATGACTCGACATCCGATTTGACCTGTGCGAGTTCCTCGCGTAGCCCGTTATAGCGCCGTATCGCCTCCCTCGTTTGTTGCATTTCGGCTTTGAGCAATTCGGATTCCGTTTTGAACTCAGTCTTTAATTCCTGGATGAACTCGAACAGTTCTTTGTTCGAGTACCATTCCTTGTCGCTCACCGGCGCACCCCCTTCCGTGCGAACGAACCAACGAAAGAACCAACGAACGCACGAACGTTGGTTCATTCGTGTCAACGAACGAACGCACGAACGTTGGTTCATTGCCCTACTGGTTGTCCGGGAGCATGTCAAATATGCGCGGATCCTCAAGACCTAACTGCCACATGGCCGTCCCTGCTAGCCCCCTTCGTTCGGCCTCATCGGCCCAATATCGGAAGTAATTCGCGTCGCAGAAGTATGCGATGCTGGCGCCGTCCTGGTCGCACAAAAACACGCGCCGAAGCCATACGCCAATGTCCTCGGCCTGGATGGTGACCGGGATATTCGGGCCCAGGTTCACCGCTTGGGAGACCAGGTAGTCCCAGTCCATCGAAATGTCCTTGGCGGTGCCGGTGCGCGTGTTGTATTCCTCCGTGCCGTTTGGCACCTGGAAACAGCCCCAGGTGTTGTCCCACGTCACGCCGGTGCGCGGGATGCGGCCGATGGTCTCCTTGCCGCTCGGCGTCGTGATGGTCACCGCCTCCTGCGGCATCATCCAGTAAGCGTCGCCCGCATACAGCTGCGTGCATTGCATTTGTGCGCCAGTCGCGGTGTACAGTCCGAACGTGTTGCTGCCACTCCCTGTTGTGGTCCCGATATGCACCCCGTCGAGCCAGACGTCATACGTGCCCTGTCTGCACCGGACACGAAGTTGATGGCTGTCGGACGTGTTCGCAGTCCCCAGCGTCGTCCCGTTGAACACCACGCGCCCATCGGACGTGAGACCAATCTTGTTGGACCCCATGATGATCCCGGCTTCGCTCCCGGTAAATGAAAAATCGGCGTACACGCACAGGTCGCTGAACCCGGTGTAGCCGATGGTCATTTGCCCGGAGCCAATGAGTGTGGACGGTTGCATGTACGTCCCCTGAACGGACCAATTGCCGCTCAGGTTGTACCAATTCGCCAGATTGTCGTTCCCGCCGGGATACGTCCGCCAGTCGTCGCTCCACACCTGAGCGTATTCCGGCTCATGCCGCAGGACTTCGAGCGTCACCACGTACCCAGACGCCGGTTGCGCGTCGTTCCCGTTGATGTCCTTGTACGTTTGCGGGACGAGGGTGTACTGGGCGGTCCCGCCGGTCATCGTGAAGCTGAACCCCTGCGCGATGGCGAACCCCCAGAACTGCGCTCCAATGGCCGATGCTCCACCGTCGAACGTGAGCGTGTGCTGGCCCGCTGACAGGTTCACGGTCCCGGCGAGAATCCAGTGGACTTGCCGCGCCAGCGGATACCACTGGGTCGGTTGCTGGACCGTGAACTGCGTCCCGTCGAGTTCGACCGTGATCTTCGCCATGCTCCACCACGG
>JAIMAY010000006.1 GCA_023511725.1 Alicyclobacillus sp. | reverse complement strand
CCGACGCCCGCGTGGCGCCAATAAGGCGGAAAAACCGCGTTATCCCACCGGATCGGCGTCCATACTGCCCCGATAAGCCGGAAAACCCGCCTTATCGGGCCAGAACCGCGCCTGCGTTGGCCCAATAAGGCGGAAAAACCGCGCTATCCCACCGGATCGGCCCGCGCGCGGCCCCGATAAGGCGGAAAAACCCGGTTGTCCCCCGCGCCAGACGCCCGCGCCGCCGCAACAGGACCGACAATCCCCGCCATGCCGCCGACTCGGCAGCCGCCGTCCCTGCCGCCTGAACTGTACTGATCCATTAGCGCGCGGTCACGCCGTCGAGGAAGATGTCGGAGAACACGCGCGCGACCTCTTCTGCACCCAACTCGCCGGAGGTCTTATACCACCGATACACCCAGTTACAGGCCCCGAGGATGGCGAGGGCGGCGAGTTTCGGGTGGTCGATGCGGAACTCTCCGCGGGCTTTGCCTTCTTCGAGGATTTGGGTCCACAGATCGAGGTATTTGTCGGTGAGCTCCTGGATGACCCGGTGTTGGTTTTCGCCGAGGGAGAATGCTTCTCGGAGCAACACCGTGGTGGTCTGCAGGTTGGAGATGGACACCGTGAGGTGATTGCGGATGGCCCGCACCAGCTTTTCTCGCGCAGACAGGTCTTTCTCCGCCAAGATGCGCTCGAGCTGTTCATTGAATTGCGTGATGGCCTCATGCGCAATCTGGAGAAGGAGATCCTCTTTCGAGTGGATGTAATGATACAGGCTCCCCTTTTGCAGGCCGACCTCATCCGCGATATCCTGCACAGAGGTGGCGTGGTAGCCTTTTTGTTCAAATAATTTGACAGCCGCGAGTGCAATCTCTTTCTGCTTATTCGATGTCACCGAGAGATCCACCTTTCTTGCGCCATGCATCGATTCATGCCCAGTGTACGCGCCCTGCAGATGTTGGTCAACCCTCATGCCGTGCCCCTGCTTACGCACGGCGCCAAATACCGCCGTTCCACGCCATTTTTCCTCCCCGAGGGTTGCATTGTGCGCAGGATGGGTATAATATAGTCAGTGAAAATCAAAGTCAACATTAGTCAATGTCAAGAGTTGAGGTCAAGGTCAAGGCAACGAAGACGAAGATCAACAGTCCGCGCACGGACTGGGTGCGCATGGACACGGCCAGTCAGTCGCACCGTGCGTGCGCCCAGCTGCCGAGCGCGTGTGGGACATGGTGCCTCACGCTTGGGGTGAAGCTAGGATGCGGCGGACGCTGCACAAGGCGGACGCCGCCAGGGGAAGTGATGGAGGCGACCTCCAGTGGCAGAGAATATCTCCGACATTATCGAGCGATACATCAAGCGTATTCTGGAGGAGAGCCACAATGGCGTGGTGGAACTCCAGCGCAGTGAATTGGCTGAGTTGTTTCAATGTGTTCCGTCTCAGATCAATTACGTGATCAACACGCGCTTTTCCGTCGAGCATGGCTATGTGGTGGAATCCAAGCGCGGCGGTGGTGGGTACATCCGCATTCGCCAGATGCCGGTGAGCTCGGACGATCCGGTGATGGACCTGCTGGCTTCCATCGGCGACGAAATCGCGCAGCGGGAGGCGGAAGGCATCATCGCGCGGCTCGCGAGAGACGGATGGCTGACCGAGCGCGAGGCGATGATCCTGCGGGCTGTGGTCAGCCGGGATGTGTTGAGGATCGAGTTGCCTTACCGCGACGCGCTGCGAGCGCGGCTGCTCACCCAGGCGTTGGCGGCCGCGTTGGCGGCGGGACCGCCGAAGCACAGGGCCGATCACGCCTCACAACACCGCGCGAACACCCATTCGGCCGCGGGGTCGGAGACCGCGGATGCGGCCGGCCGAGGCCACCGCGGTGAGCCACATGGCGACAGGGTCGAGGAGGAATGACGGATGCTGTGCCAGCGATGCCATGAGCGGCCGGCGAATGTGCAGTTCACGCAGATCATCAATGGGGACAAAAAGGTCTACCATCTGTGCGAGCAGTGCGCCCGGGAAGCGCAGGGCGACCTGTTCGGACAGGCGGCTCAGGCGTTCAACTTCGATTTCCACCAGTGGCTCGGTCATCTTATGAACATGGAGTCGTCACCGGGGTTCGCGGTTCCTGCAGCCTCGGCGCAGCGCTGCGGCAACTGCGGCATGACCTATCAGCAGTTCACGCAACTCGGCCGCTTTGGCTGTCCGAAGTGCTATGACAACTTCGCGCCAAGGTTGGAGCCGTTGCTGCGCCGGATTCAAAGCGCGACCAGTCACACAGGTAAGGTGCCGCTGCATGCTGGCAGCCAGGTGAAGGTGCGTAAGAACCTGGAGCGGCTCCGCAAGGAACTACAGCAGGCCGTGGCCATGGAACAGTATGAACGGGCCGCGCAATTGCGGGATCAGATTCGCGAGCTGGAGCAGCAGATGGACCGGGGATAGGCGAGGCGTCCCGGAGCAACAGGAAGCTGTCACAAGGAGGGATGAAGGATGTCGCTGAGCGATTTCCTTCGGCGTGCCGTTTCGCCGTGGATGCGCAACGGTGGTCCCGAAGACGACATCATTCTCACCAGCCGCGTCCGCGTGGCGCGCAACCTGGAGGACGTGCCATTCCCGGTGCTGCAGACCGACAGCCACGCGAACCACGTGATCCAGGCCGTGCAGAACGCGCTCGCCACGCCGGCCGTTCAAGCGCTGGGTCGGTTCGAGCTGCTTCGCTGTTCCGATATGTCGGCCATCGATCGACAGGTGCTCGTGGAAAAGCATCTGATCAGCCGCGATCTCGCCGAGCAGGTACGGCACGGCGCCGTCGCGCTTCGCGACGACGAGGTCGTGAGCATCATGGTCAATGAGGAGGATCATCTTCGGATTCAGTGTCTGCTCCCCGGGCTGCGCCTGAAAGAGGCGTGGGACCTGGCCAACCAGGTGGATGACGCACTGGAGCGCACACTGCCGTACGCTTTTCACGAACGATATGGATACCTCACCGCATGCCCGACCAATGTGGGCACGGGGATCCGGGCCTCGGTGATGATGCACCTGCCCGGGCTCGTGCTCTCCGGCCAGATGGGCCGCATCCTGTCGGCTGTGCAGCAGGTCGGTCTGACGGTGCGCGGGATGTACGGCGAGGGGAGTGACGCGGCAGGAAACCTGTTCCAAGTGTCGAATCAGGTGACCCTGGGGGAATCTGAGGAGGAGATCATCCAGAACCTCAGCAACGTCGTGGCCCAGCTGATTGAGCATGAGCGGAACGCGCGCAGGCTGTTGTTGCAGCAGAATCGCGAAGGTTTGGAGGATAGAGTTTGCAGGTCCTTCGGCATCCTTGCCTACGCGCGGCGGATGGATTCGAAGGAAACGCTGCAGCGCCTGTCCGACGTTCGGCTCGGCATTGATCTGGGCATTATCAAAGGGGTCTCGGCGAACATCCTTCAGGAATTGATGGTCATGACACAACCGGCCTTTCTCCAAAAATACTATCAGCAGGACCTCTCTCCCGCGGAACGGGATGTGCGGCGAGCCGCATTGATCCGTGAGCGGTTAAGACTCGACGAATCGGGGGTGCGATAAATATGTACGCACGGTTTACAGAACGCGCGCAGCGGGTGTTGGCGTTGGCTCAGGAGGAGGCGGCGCGGATGCGCCACCCCGGCGTGGGCACCGAACACATCCTGCTCGGACTCGTGCGTGAAGGCGAGGGCATTGCGGCCAAGGCGCTGGCCAGCTTGGGCGTGAGCGCGGAGCGCGTGCAGGCCGAGGTGGAGAAGATCATCGGGCCCGGTCAGGGGATGACGAGCGCGATGACGTACACGCCGCGGGCGAAGCGCGTGATCGAGCTGTCGATTGACGAAGCGCGCAAACTCAACCACAGCTATGTGGGCACGGAGCATCTGCTGCTCGGCCTGATCCGAGAAGGTGAAGGCGTGGCGGCCAGGGTGCTCAGCAACCTGGGCGTGAGCCTCAACAAGGCGCGTCAGCAGGTGTTGCAACTGCTCGGCGGGGATCTGGCGGAGGCAGGCCCGGACAAGGACGCTTCGGCGGGCACGCCGACGCTTGACAGCCTTGCGCGTGATCTCACGCAGATGGCGCGTGATGGGAAGCTCGATCCCGTGATCGGCCGGCAGAACGAGATTGAGCGCGTGATTCAGGTGCTGTCCCGGCGCACCAAGAACAACCCGGTGCTGATTGGCGAACCTGGCGTCGGTAAGACGGCCATCGCGGAAGGGTTGGCGCAGCGCATCATCGCGGGCGATGTGCCGGAAACGCTCCGCAACAAGCGCGTGATGGTGCTGGACATGGGGACGGTCGTGGCCGGGACCAAGTATCGCGGTGAGTTTGAGGATAGGTTGAAGAAGATCATGGAGGAGATTCGCCAGGCCGGCAACGTCATCCTGTTCATCGACGAGCTGCACACGCTCATTGGTGCCGGCGGCGCGGAGGGTGCCATCGATGCGTCGAACATCCTCAAGCCGGCGCTGGCGCGCGGCGAACTGCAGTGCATCGGCGCGACGACGCTCGATGAGTACCGCAAGCATATCGAGAAGGATGCGGCGCTCGAGCGGCGCTTCCAGCCCATCATGGTGGATCAGCCGACGCCCGAAGAGGCGATTGAGATCCTGCGTGGGTTGCGGGATCGGTATGAAGCCCATCACCGCGTGAAGATCACCGATGAAGCGCTGGAGGCGGCTGTGCGGCTGTCGGATCGATACATCACCGACCGCTTCCTGCCCGACAAGGCCATCGACCTGATTGACGAAGCGGCCTCGCGCGTCCGCCTGCGTACGCATACGGCGCCGCCCAACCTGAAGGAGCTGGAGCAAAAGCTGGAGCGCATCCGCAGTGAGAAGGATGCAGCTGTGCAGAGCCAGGAGTTCGAGAAGGCGGCGGCGCTGCGCGACCAGGAGCAGAAGATCAAGCAGGAACTTGAGCAGCGCAAGGCGGAATGGCAGAAGTCGCAGGAAACGAGCGATGTCAAGGTGACCGCCGAAGATATCGCCCATATCGTATCGTCGTGGACGGGCATCCCGGTCAAGCAGCTCGCGCAGGAGGAGTCCGAGCGGCTCATGAATCTGGAGAAGATCCTGCATGAGCGCGTGATCGGCCAGGAGGAAGCTGTGGAAGCCGTGGCTCGGGCCATCCGGCGTGCCCGCGCTGGGCTGAAGGACCCGAAGCGGCCTATCGGATCGTTCATCTTCCTGGGTCCCACCGGCGTCGGTAAAACGGAGTTGGCGAGGGCTTTGGCCGAGGCGATGTTCGGTGACGAGGACGCCATCATCCGGATCGACATGTCCGAATTCATGGAGCGGCACTCGACCGCTCGCCTGGTGGGCGCGCCTCCCGGATACGTGGGTTATGAGGAAGGCGGCCAGCTGACGGAAAAGGTGCGGCGCAAGCCGTATTCGGTGGTGCTGCTGGACGAGATTGAGAAGGCGCACCCAGAGGTCTTCAACATCCTGCTGCAGGTGCTGGATGATGGACGGTTGACGGACGGCAAGGGCCGCACGGTGGACTTCCGCAACACCGTCATCATCATGACCTCCAACGTGGGCGCGGAGTCCATCCGCAAGGGTGGTACGCTCGGTTTCAAGCCGGATGAACGGCGCGAATACGAGGATATGAAGAACAAGGTGATGGATGAACTGAAGCGGACGTTCCGGCCGGAGTTCCTGAACCGGATCGACGAGATCATCGTCTTCCATCCGCTGACACAGGAGCAGATTGGCCAGATTGTCGAGCTGCTCGTGCGGGATCTCCAGAAGCGCCTCAAGGAGCAGGACATCGAATTCGAGCTCACGCCGGCGGCGAAGGAGTTCCTCGCCAAGGAAGGGTTCGATCCGCAATACGGCGCGCGCCCGCTCAAGCGTGCGGTACAGCGGCACATTGAGGATAGGCTGTCGGAGGCGCTGCTCAGCGGTGAGGTCAAGCGCGGAGACAGGGTTGTGCTGGACCTGGAGGATGGCCACCTGCAGGTGAAGTCGGCTCAGCCGGCAAGCTCCTGATCTCTCCCATCCGGGGGCTGCAGGATCCCATCGCCTTCCGCTATGATGAGAAGCGTGAGGCGGTGGGGCGATGGCAAAGGCGAGGCTGAAAACGCACTTCGTATGCAGTGAATGTGGCTACGAGACAGTGAAATGGGTGGGCCGGTGCCCCGGGTGCGGCAACTGGAACACCATGGTCGAGGAGACGCTACCGGTGGAGACGGTGGCGGCGGTACCTGGCGTGACGATGGTCCGCAGCGGCCCGGTGCCCATCCGGGACATCCCGGCGCAGGCCGAGGCGCGCATGGCGACGGGATTCGCCGAGTTTGATCGGGTGCTCGGCGGCGGGTTGGTGCCGGGATCGCTTGTGCTGATAGGTGGCGATCCCGGCATCGGCAAATCCACACTCCTGCTGCAGGTGTCTCATGCCGCGGCGTCACGGGGGCAGCGGGTGCTGTACGTGTCCGGCGAGGAGTCGGCGGCCCAGTTGAAGCTGCGTGCGGAGCGTCTCGGTGCGCTTCACGAAGGTCTGCTGGTGCTGGCGGAGACGGACCTCAATCACACCCTGTCCGCGGTGGACGCCGTTCGGCCTGATCTCTTGATCATCGATTCCATCCAGACGGTGTACCGCCCCGAGCTCAGTTCGGCACCGGGCAGCGTATCTCAGGTGCGAGAATGCACGGGGATGTTGCTGAGAGCGGCGAAGGGGCTCGGTGTCGCCACCTTCATCGTGGGCCATGTGACCAAGGATGGCACGCTTGCGGGGCCGCGCATGCTTGAACACATGGTTGACGCCGTACTATACTTTGAGGGTGAACGGCACCACACTTTCCGAGTGGTTCGTGCTGTAAAAAATCGGTTTGGATCCACGAACGAGCTGGCGTTGTTCGAGATGCATGAAGAGGGATTGGGCGAAGTCGCCAATCCGTCGGAATTATTTTTATCGCAACGGTCGACACGAACCCCTGGGTCCGCCGTCGTGGCGGCCATGGAAGGATCGCGGCCGCTGTTGCTGGAAGTGCAGGCACTCGTGGCGCCGTCAGGTCTGGCCACGCCCAGGAGGATGACGACCGGCGCGGACCAGAACCGCGTGGCGCTGATCCTCGCGGTGTTGGAGCGGCGCCTGGGTTTGCAGTTGCAACACAGCGATGCATACGTGAACCTGGCCGGTGGTGTCCGCGTGGACGAACCTGCCATCGATTTGGGCGTGGCCCTGGCGTTGGTCTCCAGCCACAGGGACCTGCCTCTCGCCGATGGTGACGTTTACATTGGCGAGGTCGGGTTGACCGGCGAGGTACGAGCCGTCACCCGGCTGGATCAACGAGTGCACGAGGCGAAGAAGCTGGGGTTTCGCCGGTGCCTGGTGCCCGCGCACAGCTTGCGCGGATGGAGGCCGCCGGCAGGCATTGAGGTTTGCGGCGTCGCCAGCGTATCGGATGCGATTGCGCTCGCGCTGTAAAGCGCGGGCGTATTCCATATTCGGCGGTGATGTGGTCAGGGGTGGGCAGCGTGCGGGAAGATGCCAAGCGAGAAGCGGCGTTCAACAAGATTCTCAAGATGGTCGCGCCAGGTACGGTGTTGCGCGAAGGATTGGAAAATATCCTGCGCGCAAAGACCGGTGCGCTCATCGTCGTCGGCGCGACGGAGCAGGTCATGAATCTGATGGACGGCGGGTTTGCCATCCAGTGCGATCTGACACCGTCGCATCTATACGAGTTGGCGAAGATGGACGGGGCCATCATCGTGAGCGAGGATCTGAAAAAGGTCCTGTACGCGAATACGAACCTGAATCCTGATCATACAATCCCCACATCGGAAACGGGCACGCGGCATCGCACGGCCGAGCGAGTGGCCAAACAGACTGGCCAGCTGGTGATCTGCATCTCGCAACGAAGGAATGTCATCACCCTGTACCAGGGCAACATCAAATACGCGTTGCGTGACATTGGGGTGATCCTCACCAAGGCCAATCAGGCCATGCAAACGCTGGAAAAGTACAAAGCGGTACTGGATCAGGCGTTGACCAACCTGAGCGCGTTGGAGTTTGAGGAACTGGTCACGCTCCAGGAGGTCACGATGGTGCTGCAGCGCTTCGAAATGGTGCTGCGGATCAAGTCCGAGATCCGGCGCTACATCACGGAACTGGGCTCCGAGGGACGCCTGATCAGCATGCAGCTCGACGAATTGGTTTCGCGCGTGGATGACGAGGCGTATCTGTTGGTGAAGGATTACGCACGCCTGGGTCCGAATCAGACACCTCAGCAAATCCTTGAGCAGATTCACGAATTGAGTGCGGAGGAGTTGCTGGACGGTCCAGCGCTGGCGAAGATCCTTGGGTACGGGAACGTCGTCAACATCAGCGACGAGACCGTCTCCTCACGGGGATATCGCTTGCTCAGCAAGATTGCCCGCTTGCCGCAACCCATCATTGAAAACTTGGTCGAGCACTTTGACACGCTCAACAACGTGTTGTCGGCATCCATTGAAGAACTGGATGCGGTGGAGGGTATCGGTGCCGTTCGGGCGAGAACCATTCGCGATGGACTGAAGCGTATCCAGGAACAGGTCTTTATCGACCGTCATATTTGATCGGCGAGAACTGAACAACTATACGCGAAGGCGAAAGGGGGGTGAAGCGGTGCCGACGCCTCGGATGGTGATTCCAAGCCTGCTGACCACCATCAATCTGCTGCTCGGCATACTCGCCATTCTGTGGGCTGCGCAGAAGCCCGCCGATGCAGCGCTGTTGGTGGTGGCCGGGATGGTGCTCGATGGTCTCGACGGCCGCACAGCTCGGTTCTTGCACGCGGAGAGTGAATTCGGCAAGGAACTGGACTCATTATCGGATGTTGTCACGTTTGGTGTTGCGCCCGCTGTCATCATGTACCACGCGGTGCTGAACCAGCTTGGCTGGGCGGGACTGGTCGTTGCTGTACTCTTCCCGATGTGCGGGGCGTTGCGCCTTGCGCGCTATAATGTGCAGCGCGGAGCGCGCGATTACTTTATCGGCCTGCCGATCACGGCCGCCGGCGGCATCACCGCCACCATGGCGCTGTACCGCAACCTCGTGTCACCTGCGGAGGTTCTGTTGCCCCTGGCTATGGTGGTGTTGGCGCTGCTCATGGTCAGCACGGCCCGCTATCCCAATTTCAAGCGGATGGGCTGGCCCAAATCGGTCGCCCTCGCCATCGTACTGGTGGTGGGCCTGGCCTTCTGTGTCCTGCGTTACGAGCATGCGGCGGCTGGCCGCCTGATCTTCATCCCCCTGGCCTTGTACGCGCTGGTGGGCGTGGCCCGCATGGTACGTGGGCGGCACTTCGTCCGTTACGCAGGTGGGCCAAGCGACGATGAGCATCCGCCTGCCGGCTTCAAGCCGTGACTGCGGGCGATCCGGACGGGCTCGGCTCCTGGCCGGATCGCCCCTGTTTTTTTCTTTGACCACGTTTTTCAAGCGGTGTTACACTGGATGCAGCACCCCCAAACGCGGCCCGTGATCCGAAGGGTGTAGCATGGGCTTGTCCCAGCGTTGCAAAAAAATCAGGACATGGGACATGGCTTCGGTTTTCGTTCAAGGTTTTTGGACCATAATGGGCAGTAGGAGGTGACGTTCGTGGTGCGCAAAATTGTTCACCTGTTCTTTGCCGTGATTGGGGTGGTGCTGGGATATAACTTTTCACCGGACTTATTCATTCATGTATTTCATCTTTCGTACCTGCCGTTTTCATCTCGCTGGTTCGGGGCCGCCCTCGGCGGCAGCCTGTTCATTCTGTGCACGACTTGGCTCGTGGATTATGTGGTGACGCTCATCCGCTGGCTGGAGGAACGCCTGCAGCGGGCGCCGCTCGCGGACATCGTCGGGGGCACCATCGGCATGGTGGTGGGCCTCCTCGTCGCGTACCTGTGTGCGCCGGAGATCCGCATGATCCCGGTGGTCGGCATGGCTGTCCAGTTCTTCGTAAGCCTGCTGTTGGCGTATCTCGGTCTGCGCATCGGTTTTACGAAGCGTGAAGACCTGGTGCAGCTTTTGACCGGAAAGTTTCAGATCAAGGGCGACAAGGACAAAAAGCAGCAATTTCGGCCTGGCGACATGAAGTTGCTCGACACCAGCGTCATCATTGACGGGCGCATCGCGGACCTGGTGGAGACGGGTTTCATTGACGGTGTGCTCGTCATCCCCTCGTTCGTGCTCGAGGAGTTGCAGCACATCGCCGACTCGTCGGATGTGCTCAAGCGCAACCGCGGCCGGCGTGGCTTTGATGTGCTGAACCGGATCCAGAAGGAGCCTAAGGTGCGGGTGCAGATCATGGAGGTCGACTTCGATGACATTCAGGAAGTGGACTCCAAGCTGGTGCGGCTGGCGAAGCAGCTCAACGGCAAGGTCGTGACGAACGACTTCAATCTGAACAAGGTGTGCGAACTGCAGGGTGTGCCGGTGCTGAACATCAATGACTTGGCGAACGCTCTGAAGCCCATCGTGTTGCCCGGAGAAGAACTCACGGTGCAGGTCATCAAGGACGGTAAGGAGTACAATCAGGGCGTGGCCTATCTCGATGATGGAACCATGATTGTCATTGAAGGTGGCCGCGAGTACATCGGTTCCAAGGTGGATGTGATGGTGACCAGCGTGCTGCAGACTTCGGCGGGGCGCATGATCTTCGCCAAGCCGAAGCTGCTCGAAAAGGCACTCTGAGCCATCTCCTCCCGCATCGAATGCAAACAGCGCCGCGATGTTTCGCGGCGCTGTTTGCATGTGTGAATTGGGCGGTGGTATCATTCGGGGAAGACGCTGGGGCAGTGCCTTGCGGCATGGGAGGCGGAGCATGAGGATAGGCACTGGGTTTGATGTTCATCCGTTCGCTGAGGGGCGTCCGCTGATTCTCGGCGGCGTCACCATCCCTCATGACCGCGGCTTGGCGGGTCACTCCGATGCCGATGCACTGTTGCATGCTGTGATGGACGCGATGCTCGGCGCATTGGCGCTGGGGGATATCGGTCTCCATTTTCCGGACACGGATCCTTCCCTGCGTGGCGTGGATAGCCGGGCGTTGGCGCAGCGTGTCTGGAGCATGGTTCGCGCGCACGGTTATCGCGTGGGAAATCTCGACGTCATGGTGCTGGCCCAGGTCCCGCGACTGCGCCCGTACATCGACGAGATGCGGCGGGTGCTTGCGGACCTTTTCGAGTGTTCCACCTCACAGATCAGCATCAAGGCGACGACCACCGAGCGGCTTGGCTTCATCGGACGGGAGGAAGGCGTGGCGGTGCAGGCCGTGGTGCTGTTGCTGGAGGATCATGACGTTGCCAGTCAGGAGGCCACACGATGACGGTGCGCGTCAGATTTGCGCCGAGTCCCACCGGGCACCTGCACATCGGCGGGGTACGGACGGCGCTGTTCAATTTCCTCTTTGCGCGCCGCCACGGCGGGACGTTCATCCTCCGTTTGGAGGATACGGATCTGGAACGGAACGTGCCAGGCGCAGATCAGGAACTGATGGATGGGTTCCGCTGGTTGGGTCTCGTCTGGGACGAGGGGCCGGACATCGGTGGGCCCTATGGGCCGTACCGCTGCACCGAACGGCTGGATGTGTACCGGGCAGCGCTAGAGGACCTCATCCAGCTAGGCTATGCGTATCCGTGCTTCTGCACGCCGGAAATGCTTGAAGTGGAACGCGAGGAGGCGCTGCGCGAGGGACGGATGCCGCGCTACAGCGGACGTTGCCGCGCTCTCTCCGACGCGGAACGCGAGCAGCGGATGCGCGCCGGGGTTCCGTACAATTGGCGGTTTTCGGTGCCGACCGGGATCGAGATTGAGATTGAAGACCTGGTACACGGTCCGGTGCGATTCCTCAGCAATGACCTGGGGGATTTCGTCATCTGGAAGTCGAATGGGCTGCCCACCTATAACTTTCAGGTGGTCGTCGATGATCACCACATGCGGATCACCCATGTCATCCGCGGTGAGGAGCACCTCTCCAACACGCCAAGGCAGTGGCTCATCTATCGCGCGCTGGATTGGCCTGTGCCGCAGTTCGCCCATCTTCCGCAGGTGCTGGATGCTCAACGTAAGAAACTGAGCAAGCGGGATCCCCACGTGCGGCCGGTCGCGTGGTACCGTGAACAGGGGTATGTGCCGCAGGCCATCGTCAATTTCCTGGCCTTGCTCGGCTGGTCACCCAAGGATGATCAGGAACTTTTGACGATGGAGGAGTTGTGCGACCGCTTTGATCTTGCCGATGTGGGCAGGAGCGGGGCCGTGTTCGATCCGGTCAAGCTCGCCTGGATGGCCGGCCAATACCTCCGTCAAGTGCCCGTCCATACGCTGGCCGAGTGGGTGCGACCACATCTCGAGCGCGCAGGGATGAGGTTGCCGGACGGGGTCCCCGGCGATTGGCTTGAGCGCGTGGTGGCGCTGTACCACGAGCAGATGGTCTGCGCGGCGGATTTTCCGGCGTTGGCACGCGGATTCTTCGTCCCCGACATAGAGTGGTCGGAGGAGGCGCGCGCCGTGCTGGCGGATCCCGCGGCCCAAGCCGTGGTCAGGTCGTATCTGGATCTGCTGGACGAGGGTCCATGGACGCCGGAGGCGAGCCGAGAGAGATTTCGGCGCGTGCAGGAGCAGCTGGGTGTGCGCGGCCGCGCGCTGTTCATGCCGGTGCGGGCTGCGGCCACCGGTGAGACGCACGGGCCGGATCTGCAGCAGACGTTGAGCCTGTTGCCGCCATCCTGGGTGAAGGCGCGGTTAACCAAGGCGTTGGCCTTGGCCGGAGTGACGGCGTCCTCGTCCGTTGCTTTGAACACCGAGGAAGGAGTGTGACCGGTGGGCATCGTCATCTACAACAGCATGTCGGGGCAGAAGGAGCCATTTGAGACCCTCGAGCCGGGTAAGGTCCGATTCTACGCCTGCGGGCCCACGGTGTACAACCTGTTCCACCTCGGGAATGCGAGGATGTTCGTCGTTTTTGATACCATTCGGCGCTACCTCGAGTACCGGGGGTATGAGGTGCGCTACGTTCAGAACTTCACGGATGTGGACGACAAGATCATCGCTCGCGCCAACGAACTGGGCATCGGCGTCCGCCAGGTGGCGGACATGTATATCCAGGCGTATTTTGAGGACGCCGACAAGCTCGGTGTGCGCCGTGCGACCGTGCACCCGCGGGTGACCGAGTGCATTCCGGACATCATCCGCTTCATCGAGGACCTGATTCGCATGGGCCACGCCTATGTGCGCGGCGGGGATGTGTATTTCGATACGTCCACCTTCAAAGAATACGGGAAGCTCTCGCACCAGTCCGTGGAGGAGTTGCGAGCAGGGTTTCGCATCGAGGTGAACGAAGAGAAGGACGATCCGACCGACTTCGCGCTTTGGAAGGCTGCCAAGCCCAACGAGGAGGCGTGGGACAGCCCGTGGGGCCCCGGCCGGCCGGGGTGGCATATCGAATGCTCGGTGATGAACCAGAAGTATCTGGGCGAGCAGATTGACATTCACGGTGGCGGGCGGGATCTGATCTTTCCGCATCATGAGAACGAGATAGCCCAGAGCGAGGCCCACAATGGACGCCCATTCGCGCGCTACTGGGTTCACAACGGCACGCTGAACATCAATGGA
This sequence comes from Alicyclobacillus sp., assembly GCA_023511725.1. Taxonomy (GTDB): domain Bacteria; phylum Bacillota; class Bacilli; order Alicyclobacillales; family Alicyclobacillaceae; genus JAIMAY01. The sequence continues at coordinate 90,176 of JAIMAY010000006.1, read as the reverse complement.
GAGAAGATGTCCAAGTCGTTGGGGAACTTCATCCTGGCCCGTGATCTGCTCGAACGCCGGCCCGCTCGTGCGGTGCGTTGCTTCCTGCTGAGCGCGCACTACCGCCATCCGCTGAACTACACGGAACTTGCGTTGGATCAGGCGGAGCAGGGGCTGGACCGGATCGACCGCTGCCTGCGCAACCTCCGCCACCGGCTGCAGGCACTGGAGAGCGCACCGGACTACGCGCGCGACGACCAGTTGCCTGTGGAGCCCGCGGTGCAGAAGGAGATTGAGGCAGCACGGCGGGCGTTCATCGAGGCGATGGATGACGATTTCAACACCGCGGATGGGTTGAGTGCCATCTTCGAGGCTGTGCGCATGGCAAACACCTACCTGACGGGGGAGGTCCGATCCGCCGGCCTGCGGGCCTGGGTGTCGCTGCTGTTGGAGTTGCTGGATGTGCTCGGCCTCGCGCCGGCGGCAGAGACGTCCGCTGAGCTGGCGGATGACGAGATTGAGAGGCTGATTGCGGAACGCCAGGAGGCGCGCAAACAGCGCAACTTCGCGCGAGCTGATGAAATCCGCGACACGCTTGCGGCGCGTGGCATCATGGTGGAAGATACGCCGCAGGGTCCCCGATGGTACCGCCGCTAGGCACGCCGGGCGCGGCTTCCTGGGACGTGCGCCAGGTTCCTGCGCTGGCGCTGGCGTTCATGGGCGATGCTGTGTGGAGCGCCTATGCACGCGATCACGTGCTGTGCCAAGGGATTCGGCGCCCAGGTGAACTGCATCGCGCGGCCACGCGCTACGTGTCCGCCGATGCGCAGGCCAGAGCGGTGGAGTGGCTTATGCCAAGGCTGACGGCCGATGAACAGGATGCGCTGCGGCGGGGGCGCAATGCGAAACCGGGCCACGCGCATCGAGGTGGGGATGTTTTGACGTATCGGCATGCAACGGCGTTTGAGACGCTGCTCGGTTATCTGTATGGATCCGGTCGTTGGGACCGGCTGGACGAACTGTGCCGCAGCGTGCTCGCGTTCCTGGACGACGAAGGGGGAGCGGGCGATGTCTGACGATGCGGAGGTGCTGTACGGTCGGCATCCGGTCCTGGAGGCGCTCAAAGCCGGGCGGCCGCTGAACAAGCTGTGGCTGGCCGAGGGTGCTGAGGGCGGCAGCCTTGCCGAAATCCTCGCTCGAGCGCGCGAGCAGGGTGTGATCATTCAGCGCGTGCCGCGCCAGCGGTTGGCCCGCCTGGCGGGCGAGAATCATCAGGGCGTGGTGGCGTTCATCGCGGCCCACGAATACGCGACGTTGAATGACGTGATGCAGCGCGACACGGGGCACGCGCCATTGGTGGTCCTGCTCGATGAACTGTCCGATCCGCACAATCTCGGCGCCATCGTCCGCAGCGCGGAAGCGGCCGGGGCTCAGGGTGTGGTGGTGCCGCGGCGACGCAGCGTGCCCTTGACGCAGACGGTGGCCAAAGCGGCGGCCGGCGCGTTGGAGTATCTCCCGGTGGCGCGCGTGCCGAACCTCGTGCAGGCGATGGAGCGTTTGAAGGAAGCGGGGTACTGGGTGTACGGTGCGGATGCGGGGGCCGCGCGGCTGTACACGGAAGTGGACCTGCGAGGTGCGACGGCCATCGTGATCGGCGCCGAGGGGAAAGGACTCAGCAGGTTGGTCAAGGAGCGGTGCGATGACCTGGTGAAATTGCCGATGCTGGGCCGGGTGGGCAGCCTGAATGCGTCGGTGGCTGCGGGAGTGCTGTTGTATGAAGCGGTCCGGCAGAGGCAGGCGTGACAGCATAGATTCCAGGCGGGCTTGCCTGATTGTCGATGGCTACAACGTCATTGCGCGAGCTTCGGGCCAGGGGCTGAGCCGCGTGGACGACCTGGAGGAAGCGCGCCGGCAGCTGGTGGAGGCGCTCTCGGAATACGCGGCTTTCACGGGCCAGGATGTGATTGTGGTGTTCGATGCGCATCGTGCGCCCGGAGCCGGCAGCCAGGACCAGCGCGGCGGTCTCACCGTCGTCTTCACCATGCAGGGGGAGACGGCCGACGACCGCATTGAGCGATTGGTGTACGAGGTGGCGGACAGCTACGCACAGGTGACGGTGGCCACATCGGACGCCGCAGAGCAGCAGTTGACCTTCGGCAGAGGGGCCCTGCGCATCACGGCGGACGAACTGCTGCGGGGGTTGGAGAACGTGCGCGAGGAGGTACGACGGCAGATCCGGGAAACGGATCTTGGGCGAGCGGAACTCGCGGATAGCGTTACCCGTGACGTGGCGAATATCCTCGAAAAATGGCGGCGTCAATGAGTGCTCTCGTTGATTTTGGCAGATTACATAATGTATAATGGCCTCATCCTGACAAGCATTGCGGGGTGATGGGCGTTGACTTCGGAGCTGGCCAGACCGCATCGTCGCCTCGACGAATGGACGGACGAGGAATTGGTGGAAGCGGTTCAGAATGGGGACGATGAGGCACTGGAGTTCCTGATCCACAAGTACCGCAACTTTGTCAGGGCCAAGGCGCGTTCTTATTTCTTGATTGGGGCGGATCGCGAGGATATTGTGCAGGAAGGCATGATTGGACTCTACAAATCCATTCGCGATTATCGCCAGGACAGGTTGACATCGTTCAAAGCCTTTGCCGAACTGTGCGTAACGCGCCAGATCATCACGGCCATCAAGACCGCGACGCGGCAGAAGCATATTCCGCTCAACTCCTACGTGTCATTGGACAAGCCCATCTATGATGAGGACTCGGATCGGACGTTGCTCGACGTGCTCAGCACGCATCGTGTGACGGATCCCGAGGAGGTTGTCATTCACCAGGAGGAGTTCGATGACATTGAGCTAAAGTTATCGGAATTGCTCAGTGATTTCGAGCGGCAGGTGCTGACGCTTTACCTCGACGGCCGGTCGTATCAGGAAATCGCCGTGGATCTGGAGCGCCACGTGAAATCGGTCGACAACGCGCTGCAGCGTGTGAAACGCAAGCTGGAGAAGTACCTGGCCTTTCGGAACGTGATGGTATAAGGTCCCCCGGATTCCTTGCTTCCCATATGAATACAATCCCCTGCATGCGGTCGATACTGCCGGATGAGTTGACATGATTCACAGTGCTGTGCTACTCTACCTGAGGTATGCGGGTCCCCTTGTGGGGATTCGTCCGTTTTAGGAAGGCTGACGGTCTCGACGGAGGAGGTGCCGAGGCATGCGCGTGATCGTTACACTCGCTTGCACCGATTGCAAGCAGCGGAACTATACGACGACGAAGAACAAGAAGAACGATCCGGATCGCCTGGAGTTGCGCAAGTACTGCCGGTTTTGCCGCACCCATACGGTTCACCGTGAGACCCGGTGACGTGAAGCGGGGCGCAGGATGATGGCAAAGCCGAATGAGTCGGTGCGCGGCCCTGTCGTGGAAGCAAAGCGAGAGCGGCGCGGCGTGTTCGCCTTCTTCCGGGAGTCGTATCTCGAGTTGAAGAAAGTGCGCTGGCCGAACCGTCGAGAGCTCGTCAGTTTCACGGCGGCTGCGCTGGTGTTTACGTTGGTGATGGGCCTGTTGGTCACGGCATTTGACCTCATCGTCAGCCGGCTGATGTCCCTCATCGGCCTTATTTAATGTGTGCAACGGGGGGTGCGGGCGTCACCGCCCTCGCTATGGAGAACCTGGAAAAGCAGTGGTACGTCATCCACACGTACTCGGGCTATGAAAACAAGGTGAAGGCCAACCTCGAGAGCCGCGTCCGTTCCATGAACATGGAGGACAAGATCTTCCGTGTGGTGATCCCGACGGAGGAAGAGGTCGAGGTGAAGAACGGCAAAAAGCGGGTGGTCCAGAAAAAGGTCTTCCCGGGCTATGTGCTCGTGGAGATGATCATGACGGACGACTCGTGGTATGTGGTGCGCAACACGCCGGGCGTCACCGGTTTTGTGGGCGCACCGGGGAGCGGGAACAAGCCGTTGCCGCTGCTGCCGTCCGAGGTGCGCCAGATTCTCCGCGGAATGGGCGTCGATGAGGTCAAGGTCCGTGTCGACTATGAGGTGGGCGAGGTCGTGCATATCGTGGACGGCCCGTTTGCAGATATGGTCGGCACGGTGGAGGAAATCAATGCGGACCAACAGAAGCTCCGCGTGCTCGTGTCCATGTTCGGCCGGGATACGCCGGTGGAACTCGCGTTTGGTCAGGTGGAGAAATTATCCTGATACGGGCTCTTCGCGCGAGCGCGTGGCATGGTGAGAGGCAGCAACCCGGTCCGCCTGGCGGTCCGGTTCTGCAGCGCGGCTTGGCCGCGCGGATAGAGTCGTTCGGCGCTTCGGCGCGCGGATGACGTGGGAGGGCATATGCCCGATCAACCACACTTGGAGCAGAGGAGGTGGACGTGGTGGCGAAGAAGATCGTGAAGGTCGTGAAGCTGCAGATCCCCGCAGGTAAGGCCACCCCAGCGCCCCCGGTCGGTCCCGCGCTTGGCCAAGCGCAAGTCGGGAACATCATGGGATTCTGCAAGGAGTTCAACGCGCGTACCGCGGATCAGGTCGGGTTGATCATCCCGGTCGTGATATATGTGTACGAGGACCGCTCGTACACCTTTGAGCTCAAGACCCCGCCTGCAGCGGTGCTGCTGAAGAAGGCGGCCGGTATCGAGAGCGGATCGCCGGAGCCGAACCGCAAGAAGGTGGCGACGGTGAAGCGCGACAAGGTGCGCGAGATTGCGGAGCAGAAGATGAAGGACCTGAACGCGGCGTCTGTGGAAGCCGCGATGCGGATGGTGGAAGGCACCGCCCGCAGCATGGGTATTGTGATTGAGGACTGACGCTGCACGGGCGGACGGGCGCCGCAGGAGCGGCGCCCGCTTGTGTGGGAGGTCGTTGTACCGCAGAACCACGGAGGTGTGAAGCATGGCGTACAAGTCGAAGCGCCTGATTGAGGCGGCGAAGCAGTTCGACCGTACGAAGGTGTATGACCCGACCGAGGCGCTCGCGCTGGTGAAGCAACTGGCCACGGCGAAGTTCGACGAGACGGTCGAGGTCGCGGTGCGCCTGGGTGTGGATCCGAAGAAGCAGGACCAGCAGGTGCGCGGTGCGGTGGTGTTGCCGCATGGCACGGGTAAGACGGCGCGTGTGTTGGTGTTTGCCAAGGGCGACAAGGCGAAGGAGGCCGAGGCCGCAGGTGCGGATTACGTCGGCGATGAGGACCTGATCCAGAAGGTCCAGCAGGGCTGGATGGACTTCGACGCCGTCGTCGCGACGCCCGACATGATGGGCTCCGTCGGCCGACTCGGTCGCATCCTGGGCCCCAAGGGCCTGATGCCGAACCCGAAGACCGGCACGGTCACTTTTGAGGTGGCGCGCGCGGTGCAGGAGATCAAGGCCGGTAAGATCGAGTACCGCACGGACAAGGCGGGCAATGTGCATGCGCCCATCGGCAAGGTTTCGTTCTCGGAGCAGCAGCTGCTGGAGAACTTCCGGTCGCTGATTGATGCGCTGCAGAAGGCCAAGCCGGCTGCGGCGAAGGGTCAGTACTTCCGGAACGTGACCATCAGCTCGACCATGGGGCCGGGCGTGAAGGTCAATGTGCAGCGGCTGATGGCGTCCGGGGAATGATTGGGATCTCTCGCGGAAGCGTTGACGCCAACCGCGGGTGACGATAAAGTAATAGCGGTGGAACCGTAGACCGTAGGTCCGCTATGCGGGTAATGGCGTGAGCCGCCTACCGAGGTTCGCGACGGAACGCAGCATGACTCTGCGTGCATCGCGCCTTCGTGTCTACGAGGGCGCGTTTCTTGTTTCCCGCCGTCCCGTGCGGAGACGCGGGGGAGATGGGAACGCGCCATCCCGAACACCGCCAAGGTTCATCGGGGAGGTGTGAAGCGTCCGATGGGAACAAAGGCGATTGAGGCGAAGCAACAGGTGGTGGCTGAGATTGCGGACCGCCTGGGGCGCGCGAAGTCCGTGGTCGTGGCGGATTACCGCGGTCTGACGGTGGCCGAGGTCACGGAGCTCCGCAACCGCCTGCGCGAAGCGGGTGTGGAATACAAGGTTTTGAAGAACACGTTGACGCGCCGTGCGGCGGAGCAGGTGGGCCTGCAGGGGCTGGATGATCTGCTCAGCGGTCCGAACGCCTTTGCGTTCGGCTACGATGATCCGGTAGCGCCCGCCAAGATTTTGAATGAGTTCGCGCGGACCCACAAGGCCCTGGAGCTCAAGGGCGGCGTGGTGGAGGGGCGCGTGATCGGCCAGAAAGAGGTCGTTGACCTGGCGCAACTCCCGTCCCGCGAAGGTCTGTTGGCGATGTTGCTCAGCGTGCTGCAGGCACCTATCCGCAACTTCGCGTACGCGGTCAAGCAGATTGCCGAGCAGCGTGAGGGCGCCGAGGCGCCGGCCGCTGCCGAGTGACGCTGCATTCATGTGGGAAGCGAAGCTTTGAATAAAGGAGGCACCTGACGTGGCTATCGAGAGCATCCTGGAAGCTCTGGAGAAGATGACGGTTCTGGAACTGAACGAACTGGTGAAGGCCATTGAGGAGAAGTTCGGTGTGACGGCGGCAGCTCCGGTGGCGGTCGTCAGCGGCGCGGCTGCGGGTGCGGCCGAAGCGGCCGAGGAGCAGACCGAGTTCGACGTGATCCTGACCAGCCCGGGTGCGGCGAAGATCAACGTGATCAAGGTGGTGCGCGAGATCACCGGTCTGGGTCTGAAGGAAGCGAAGGACCTGGTGGACGGCGCGCCGAAGCCGGTCAAGGAGAAGGTCAGCAAGGAAGAGGCCGAGGCCATCAAGGCGAAGCTTGAAGAGGCGGGCGCGCAGGTCGAGATCAAGTAAGACGTTGGCTGGGGCCCGAAGGTTTCAAGGGGCACGCTCCGGACATGGGTTCGGCAGCGTGCCTCTGATACTATTTCCGGGACGTGGATGGTACGGCTGCCAGAGTTCGGTGGCAGGGGGTGAACTGCGTTGGGCAAAGAGGACAGCCACTACTACGCGCCCTCGCCGGCGGTGCCAAGCCGGCCGCTTTCCATCGAGGTACGGGTGCGGGGTGTGGCGCTCACGCTTCACTCCGATGCGGGTGTGTTTTCCAAGCGCGGCCTCGATTATGGCACACGGCTGCTGCTGGAGTCGGTTCAGCTGGAACCGGACGCATATGCGGTCGATCTCGGCTGCGGCTACGGCGTGATGGCCGCGGTGCTGGGGCGCGTCTATCCGGCGTCGCGCTGGCTGCTGTTGGACGTCAACGAACGGGCTGTGGCGCTGGCCAGGGAGAATGTGCGCGCGTTGGGGCCGCGGGCCCAGGTTCTGCAGAGCGATGGCTTCTCCGCGGTGCCGGACACGACGGCCGACGCCGTCGTGCTCAATCCGCCCATTCGGGCGGGCAAGGCCACGGTGTATCGCCTCTTCGACGAATCGTATGAGCACCTTCGCGATGGCGGTGTGCTGTGGGTTGTGATTCACAAGCAACACGGCGCGGAGAGTGCGGCGAAGCATCTGCGAGAGCGGTTTGAAGTATCGCGAGTGGAACGGGATGCGGGGTACCACGTCTATCGCTGCGAAAAACAGTCCAGACTAGCGCATTGACAGTCGTTCCTGTACGTGGTATAGTCTCTAAATGCAAACTCTCAGGACGGGACGGGTGCCCAAGCTCAATATGCGTAACGTCGCTTGGATGTGCGCAACCCCCAACTGAATCATGACACCTGCCGAGAAATGTGGTTTCGCGCAACCGCAGCGTAACCTCATTCTCTTTTTGTTTTTTCCCAATCCCATCCCAAACCGGCATGAGGGGTGACCGACTTGCAGGGACGCATGGTCAAGTACGGATGGCGGGAGCGGAGGTCGTTCGCGCGCATCCAGGAGGTGCTGGACCTTCCCAATCTGATTGAGATCCAGCAGAAGTCCTTCGAGTGGTTCTTGCGAGAGGGGCTGCGCGAAACGTTCCAGGACATCTCCCCCATCACGGACTTCACCGGCAATCTGTCGCTGGAGTTCGTCGACTACAGCCTCGGCGAGCCGAAGTATGACGTGGAGGAGTCCAAGGAACGCGACGTAACGTACGCCGCTCCGCTGCGCGTCAAGGTCCGCCTGATCAACAAGGACACCGGCGAGGTCAAGGAGCAGGAGGTTTTCATGGGGGATCTGCCGCTCATGACCGACACCGGCACGTTCATCATCAACGGCGCGGAGCGCGTCATCGTAAGCCAGCTTGTCCGGTCCCCCAGCGTCTATTTTAGCAGCAAGGTCGACAAGAATGGCAAGCGGACCTATGCGGCGACCGTGATTCCGAACCGCGGCGCTTGGCTGGAGTTCGAGACCGATGCCAAGGACGTGGTGTACGTCCGCATTGACCGGACCAGAAAGCTGCCGATCACGGTGCTGCTGCGCGCGCTCGGCCTGTCCTCGGACCACGAGATCATCAGTCTTTTTGGCGAGGATGAGTTCCTGCGCAACACCCTGGATAAGGATACAACGGACTCCACGGAGCGAGCGCTCGTGGAGATCTACGAGCGTCTGCGCCCGGGTGAACCGCCGACGCTGGAGAACGCCCGCGCGCTGTTGGCCTCCCGGTTCTTTGATCCGAAGCGGTACGACCTGGCATCGGTCGGCCGTTACAAGATGAACAAGAAGCTGCACATCAAGGACAGGCTGTTTAACCAGCGGCTTGCGGAGACGCTGGTCGATGCCGATACGGGCGAGATCATCGCGGAGGCCGGACAGATCATCGACCGGCGACTGCTGGACCGGATTGTTCCCGCGCTGGAGGGCAACGTCGGCCGCATCAAGCTGCGGGGTACGCCGGAGCTCAGGGGGGATGGCGAGATCGAGATCCAGATGGTCAAGATCTTCAGCCCCACCGAGGACGGCAAGGTGCTGCACGTCATCGGCAACGGTGGCGTGTCGCGCAATGTGAAGCACATCCTGCCGGCGGATATCCTGGCGGCCGTGAGCTATTTCTTCAATCTGCTGCACGGCGTCGGATCCACGGACGACATCGACCACCTGGGCAATCGTCGCCTGCGCTCGGTGGGCGAGCTGCTGCAGAACCAGTTCCGAATCGGTTTGTCCCGGATGGAGCGGGTGGTGCGCGAGCGCATGTCCATTCAGGACGCGAACGCCATCACACCGCAGGCGCTGATCAACATCCGGCCGGTGATTGCGTCCATCAAGGAGTTCTTCGGATCGAGTCAGCTCTCGCAGTTCATGGACCAAACCAACCCGCTGGCCGAGTTGACGCACAAGCGCCGCCTCTCGGCCCTGGGCCCCGGCGGTCTGACGCGCGAGCGCGCCGGCTTCGAGGTGCGCGACGTGCACCCGTCGCATTACGGGCGCATGTGCCCCATCGAGACGCCGGAAGGCCCGAACATCGGCCTCATCAACTCGCTGTCCACCTACGCGCGGGTGAATGAGTACGGGTTCATCGAGACCCCGTACCGCAAGGTGGATCCGGAAACCGGCCGCGTGACGGACGAGATCCACTACATCACAGCGGATGAGGAGGAGAACTACGTCGTCGCGCAGGCGAATGTGAAGCTGACGGAGGACGGCCGGATTGCCGAGAAGGAAGTCGTCGCTCGCTACAAGGGCGACATTCTGACCGTGCCGCGGGAGCGTGTGGACTATGTCGATGTGTCGCCGAAGCAGGTGGTTTCGGTGGCCACGGCGCTGATCCCGTTCCTGGAGAACGACGACGCGAACCGTGCGCTGATGGGTTCCAACATGCAGCGCCAGGCGGTGCCGCTGTTGGTGACGGAGGCCCCGCTCGTGGGCACGGGCATGGAGCACCGCGCCGCCAAGGACTCGGGTGTGTGCGTCGTGGCGAAGCGGGGCGGGGTTGTCGAGCGTGTGACGGCACGGGAGATTTGGATTCGGACCGAGCACGAGGTCGACGGCAAGGTTGTTCAGGGTGACCTGGATAAGTATCGGCTGATCAAGTTCGCTCGTTCCAACCAAAATACCTGCATCAATCAGCGCCCCATCGTTCGCGAGGGTCAGCGCGTGCAGGCGGGGGATATCATCGCCGATGGTCCGGCGACCGACAATGGCGAGTTGGCGCTCGGTCGCAACGTGCTCGTCGCGTTCATGACGTGGGAGGGCTACAACTACGAGGACGCCATCCTGCTGTCGGAGAAGGTCGTGAAGGAGGACATCTACACCTCCATTCACATCGAGGAGTACGAGATTGAGGCGCGTGACACGAAGCTCGGGCCGGAGGAGATCACGCGCGACATCCCCAACGTCGGTGAGGACGCGCTGAAGAATCTCGATGAACGCGGCATCATCCGCATCGGCGCCGAGATCCGCGCGGGCGACATCCTGGTCGGCAAGGTGACCCCGAAGGGCGTCACGGAGTTGACGGCGGAGGAACGCCTGCTGCACGCCATCTTCGGTGAGAAGGCGCGTGAGGTGCGCGACACCTCGCTGCGGGTGCCGCACGGCGGCGCGGGTATCGTCGTCGATGTGAAGGTGTTCACCCGCGAGAACGGCGACGAGCTGCCGGCCGGCGTGAATCAGTTGGTGCGCGTGTACGTAGCCCAGAAGCGCAAGATCTCCGAGGGCGACAAGATGGCGGGTCGTCACGGAAACAAGGGTGTGGTGGCGCGCATTCTGCCTGAGGAGGATATGCCGTTCCTGGCCGACGGCACGCCCGTCGAGATTGTGCTCAATCCGCTCGGCGTGCCCAGCCGCATGAACATCGGTCAGGTACTCGAGACACACCTCGGCATGGCGGCGAAGTTGCTGGGACTTCACATTGCCACGCCGGTGTTCGATGGTGCGCGCGCAGATGACGTGTTTGAAACCCTCCGCGAGGCGGGGCTGGACCCGGACGGCAAGCAGGTGCTGTACGATGGGCGCACCGGGGAACCGTTCGAGAACCGTGTCACGGTGGGATACATCTACATGCTCAAGCTGGCTCACCTGGTGGATGACAAGATCCACGCGCGCTCGACCGGGCCGTACTCGCTGGTCACGCAGCAACCGCTCGGTGGTAAGGCGCAATTCGGCGGTCAGCGCTTTGGTGAGATGGAGGTGTGGGCGCTCGAGGCGTACGGTGCAGCCTACACGCTGCAGGAGATCCTGACGGTCAAGTCGGACGACGTGGTCGGCCGCGTGAAGACGTACGAGGCCATTGTCAAGGGCGAAAACGTACCGGAACCGGGCGTGCCGGAGTCGTTCAAGGTGCTCATCAAGGAACTGCAGAGCCTCGGTATGGATGTGAAGATCCTGAGCGAGGACGAGCAGGAGATCATCATTCGGGAGACCGACGACGACGAAGACACCGGCGAAAAGCTGCATCTCAACCTGCAGGCGCACGAGGTCGGCGAGTGAGGCCCTGCGTGTGCGGTGAGATGAGCGTGAGTTGGGCAGTCGCCAGGATAGGGAGGGTTCCCCTTGCTGGATGTCAACAACTTTGAGTTTATGAAGATAGGGCTGGCTTCGCCGGAAAAGATCCGCTCGTGGTCGCATGGTGAGGTGAAGAAGCCCGAGACCATCAACTACCGTACGCTTCGTCCGGAGAAGGAAGGCCTCTTCTGCGAAAAGATCTTCGGCCCGACGCGGGACTGGGAGTGTCACTGCGGCAAGTACAAGCGGGTGCGCTACAAGGGTGTCGTGTGCGACCGGTGCGGCGTCGAGGTGACGCGCTCAAAGGTGCGCCGCGAACGCATGGGTCACATCGAGCTGGCGGCCCCTGTGTCGCACATCTGGTACTTCAAGGGCATTCCCAGCCGCATGGGTTTGGTGCTGGACATGTCGCCGCGTGCGCTGGAGGAGGTCATCTACTTTGCTTCTTATGTCGTGACCGATCCCGGTGACACGCCGCTCGAGAAAAAACAGTTGCTGAGCGAGAAGGAGTACCGTTCGTATCGCGAGAAGTACGGGTACGCCTTCGAGGCCGGCATGGGTGCAGAGGCCATCAAGAAGCTGCTGGTCGAGATTGACCTCGACAAGGAGATTGAGCAGCTTAAGGAGGAACTCCGGACAGCCCAGGGTCAGCGCCGCAATCGCGCCATCAAGCGGCTGGAGGTGCTCGAGGCATTCCGGAGCTCGGGTAACCATCCCAGCTGGATGATCCTCGAGGCGCTGCCGGTGATTCCGCCCGATCTGCGGCCGATGGTGCAGCTGGACGGAGGGCGGTTTGCGACGTCGGACCTGAATGATCTGTACCGGCGCGTGATCAACCGCAACAACCGCCTGAAGCGCCTGCTGGACCTCGGCGCGCCGGATATCATCGTCCAGAACGAGAAGCGCATGCTCCAGGAGGCTGTGGATGCGCTGATCGACAACGGCCGGCGCGGCCGGCCTGTCACGGGTCCTGGCAACCGTCCGCTGAAGTCGCTGTCGCACATGCTCAAGGGTAAGCAGGGCCGGTTCCGTCAGAACCTGCTCGGTAAGCGCGTCGACTACTCGGGCCGATCCGTCATTGTCGTGGGGCCGGAGCTTCGCATGTACCAATGCGGCCTTCCCAAGGAGATGGCGCTCGAGCTGTTCAAGCCTTTCGTCATGAAGGAACTGGTGGCGCGCGGCCTCGCGCACAACATCAAGAGCGCCAAGCGCAAGGTGGAGCGCGTGTCGCCGGAGGTCTGGGACGTCGTCGAGGATGTGATCAAGGAGCATCCGGTGCTGCTGAACCGCGCACCGACGCTGCACCGCCTTGGCATCCAGGCGTTCGAGCCGACGTTGGTCGAAGGTCGGGCCATCAAGTTGCATCCGCTGGTGTGCACCGCCTATAACGCGGACTTCGACGGCGACCAAATGGCTGTGCACGTACCGCTGTCGGCCGAGGCGCAGGCTGAAGCACGGCTGCTCATGCTGGCGGCGCACAACATCCTGAACCCGAAGGATGGCAAGCCGGTCGTCACCCCGACCCAGGACATGGTGCTCGGTCCGTACTATCTCACGATGGAGCAACCGGGCGCGAAGGGTGAGGGTCGCATCTTCGCGACGCCCGATGAGGTTCGGATGGCGCTGGACAGCGGCTTGGTCAAGATGAATACGCGGATCGTCCTGCCGGCGGCCTCACTGGGGAAGACGTCGTTTACGCCGGAACAGCAGCAGGCGATGCTGATCACCACGCCGGGCAAGCTGATCTTCAACGAGATCTTCCCGGCAGACTTCCCGTATCTCAACTCGGGGGACAAGAAAAACATCCTGGAGCGCACACCCGACGAGACGTTCGTGTTCGAGAAGGGTGCGGATCTGCGCGCGAAGATCAACGAGCGCCCGATTCCGAAGCCCATCATTAAGAAGGACCTCGGCAACATCATCGCCGAGTGCTTCCGCCGTTACGGCACGACGAAAACGTCGGAGATCCTGGACAAAATCAAGAAGCTCGGGTTCCATTACTCGACGCTGGCCGGGATCACCATCTCCATCGCCGACATCATCGTGCCGGATGAGAAGTGGGAGATTGTGGCCGAGGCGGAGGCCAAGGAGCACAAGCTGGAGCAGCAGTACCGTCGCGGTCTGATCACGGAGGAGGAGAAGTACGTCTCCTTCAGCCAGATCTGGAGCGAGGCGAAGGAGAAGATCTCCGACATCCTGATGGACAGCATGGACAACTTCAACCCAATTCACATGATGGCCACCTCCGGTGCGCGCGGCTCGCAGTCGCAGATCACGCAGCTGGCTGGAATGCGCGGCCTGATGGCGAACCCGGCAGGACGGATCATCGAGCTGGCCATCAAGTCCAACTTCCGCGAGGGCCTCAGCGTGCTCGAGTATTTCATCTCGACGCACGGCGCCCGCAAGGGCTTGGCGGATACGGCTCTGCGCACGGCGGACTCGGGTTACCTGACGCGGCGTCTGGTCGATGTGGCGCAGGACGTGATTGTGCGCGAGATCGACTGCGGCACCGACAAGGGCATCAAGGTCACTGCGATTCAGGACGGTGCGGAGACCATCGAGGAGTTGCAGGAGCGGCTGGAGGGTCGCATTGCCTTCCAGGACGTGTATCATCCGGAGACCGGAGAGAAACTCGTCGGCAAGAACGAGATGATCACGGAGGACATTGCGGCGGCCATCGTGGCAGCGGGGATCAAGGAGGTCACCATCCGATCCGTCCTCACCTGCCGCACGCCGCACGGGGTGTGCGTCATGTGCTACGGGCGCAACCTGGCGACGGGGCAGCTGGTCGAAATCGGCGAGGCGGTCGGCATCATCGCGGCGCAGTCCATCGGCGAGCCGGGTACGCAGCTCACGATGCGCACGTTCCATACCGGTGGCGTGGCCGGCGACGACATCACGCAGGGTCTGCCGCGCGTTCAGGAGTTGTTTGAGGCGCGCAACCCGAAGGGGCAGGCGGTCATCACCGAACTCGACGGCGTGGTCTCCGACATCCGCGAGGGCAAGGATAAGCGCGAGATTGAGGTGACCGGCGAGACCGAGACGAAGGTCTACACCATCCCGTACGGCTCACGCATTCGTGTGGACGTCGGCCAGCGCGTGGAGGCGGGCGATGAACTGACGGAAGGCTCGGTGGACCCGAAGGAGATGCTCCGCGTCAAGGGGCTGCAGGGTGTGCAGAACTACCTGCTGCGCGAGGTGCAGCGCGTCTATCGGCTGCAGGGCGTGGACATCAACGACAAGCACATCGAGGTGATGATCCGCCAGATGCTGCGCAAGGTGCGTGTGTTGGATCCGGGCGACACGGACCTGCTCCCGGGCACGTACGTGGACTTGCACGAGTACGAGGCGGCCAACCGAAAGGTGCTGCTTGCCGGGGGCGAGCCGGCGGTGGCGCGTCCTGCGCTGCTGGGAATCACGAAGGCGTCGCTGGAGACGGATTCGTTCCTGTCCGCCGCCTCCTTCCAGGAGACCACTCGCGTGCTGACCGAGGCGGCCATCAAGGGCAAGGTGGACCGGCTCATCGGGCTGAAGGAGAACGTGATCATCGGCAAGCTGATCCCGGCCGGCACGGGGATGACGCGCTACCGGCACATCCAGCTGCGGGGTGAGGCCGTGGAACAGGCAGCCAGCGAGCAGCCGCAGGACGACGCGGTGTCGGTATCCGTCTCCGAGTGACAGGTGGGGCAGCGGTGCGCGCGGTGACGGGATGACACGCCTGGCCTAGCGCCGACTGCCGCACCGCTCCGCCTGCAAAACCTTTGGTTGACAGTGCGCTTTGCCGGGTGCTAGAATCACTGAGTGTGCCTTCAGCAAGGTGTGTCAATCTGGGGGAGGCTTTCGCGATGTCTCTCGATCGCATCCGCCTGGCGCGCAAGCTGACCATCGGAACCAACCAGACCACGAAGGCGCTGCAACAATCGCTAGTCAAGCAGCTCTATGTCGCGAAGGACGCGGAGCAGCGGGTGATTGGCCCGGTGCTCGCGCTGGCGAAGGAGCGCGGTGTCCCGGTCGAGTGGGTGGATACGATGAAGCAGCTCGGTAAGGCCTGCGGGATCGAGGTGGGAGCGGCGACCGCCGCCATCATCGAAGAGTGATGACGCCGCCAGGCGAATGCGACCGCGACGGTGGATGAAACATGTGTCCTGTGGCATGAACCACCAGGCTCTGTGGACTTGACAGACGCCGGGCGCGCGCGGGCGGAGAATCCAGCGGTTGCCGTGATACAGGGGACACAAGGCCGGACGGTGAGCCCGTCACCTGTGGTGGAGGCATGGACGATTCGGAAGGAGGTGCCAACATGCCGACGATGAATCAATTGGTCCGCAAGGGCCGCAAGCCGGTCACCAAGAAATCGAAGTCGCCGGCGTTGCTGTACGGATACAATAGCTTCCGCAAGGAGCAAACGGTGTTGCCTGCGCCGCTGAAGCGCGGTGTGTGCACGCGCGTGGGCACCATGACGCCGAAGAAACCGAACTCGGCTCTTCGTAAGTATGCCCGTGTGCGGTTGACCAACGGCATTGAGGTGACCGCGTACATCCCGGGCATTGGCCACAACCTGCAGGAGCACAGCGTGGTGCTGGTTCGCGGTGGCCGCGTCAAGGACCTGCCGGGTGTGCGTTACCACATCGTGCGCGGTGCGCTGGATGCCGCGGGTGTGAAGGACCGGATGCAGGGTCGTTCCAAGTACGGGGCGAAGCGGCCGAAGAAGTGAGTGGCTGACGCAACGCATCACCGGCGCGCCCGGTGAGCCGGGCGGCCGCGGTGGATGCGGATGGGCTGATGAATGGACAAGAAGGAAGGAGGGGCACCATTGCCGAGGAAAGGTCCGGTACCCAAGCGCGACTGGATGCCTGATCCCATCTACGGGAGCAAGCTGGTGACGCGCCTGATCAACAAGGTCATGATGGATGGCAAGAAGAGCATCGCGGAGCGCATTGTATATGATGCGTTCGACATCATTCGCGAGCGCACGGGCAAAGACCCGCTCGAGGTGTTCGAGCAGGCGCTGCGGAACGTGATGCCGGTGCTCGAGGTCAAGGCTCGCCGAGTGGGCGGCGCCAACTATCAGGTTCCGGTCGAAGTGCGGCCGGAGCGGCGGATCTCGCTCGGGTTGCGGTGGCTGGTTTCCTATGCCCGTCTGCGCGGCGAGAAAGGGATGGAAGTTCGCCTTGCGAATGAAATCCTGGACGCGTCCAACAACACGGGCGGCGCGGTGAAGAAGAAGGAAGACACGCACCGCATGGCCGAGGCGAACCGCGCGTTTGCGCACTACCGCTGGTGACGGAGTCTCTCCGAATCACCTGGGTGACACGACAACCGGAGGAAAGGAGGGTGCTCCTTGGCGCGCCAGTTCCCGCTTGAAAAGACGCGGAACATCGGTATCATCGCACACATCGACGCCGGTAAGACGACGACGACCGAGCGCATTCTGTTCTATACGGGTCGCGTTCACAAGATCGGTGAAGTGCATGAGGGTGCGGCGACGATGGACTGGATGGTGCAGGAGCAGGAGCGTGGTATCACCATCACGTCCGCTGCGACCACCTGCCAGTGGAAAGGTCACCGCATCAATATCATTGACACACCGGGCCACGTGGACTTCACGGTCGAGGTCGAACGGTCGCTGCGCGTCTTGGATGGCGCGGTGGGTGTGTTTGACGCGAAAGGCGGCGTGGAGCCGCAGTCAGAGACCGTGTGGCGGCAGGCCGACAAGTACGGAGTGCCCCGCATTGCGTATGTCAACAAGATGGACATCATCGGCGCCGACTTCTTGAACTGTGTGGAGCAGATGCGGACGCGGCTGGGTGCCAACGCGGTTCCCATTCAGCTGCCCATCGGTGCCGAGGACACCTTCGTCGGCATGGTGGATCTGGTAACCATGCAGGCCATCATCTACACCGATGACCTGGGTACCCGCTCGGAAGCGCGCGAGATCCCGGATGACATGAAGGAGATGGCTGAGGAGTACCACACCAAGCTGCTGGAGGCGGCGGCTGAGGTCGACGAAGAGCTCATGATGAAGTACCTCGAGGGTGAGGAGATCACGGTCGAGGAACTGAAGCGGGCCATCCGCAAGGGTACGTGCTCCGGTCAGTTGTTCCCGGTGCTGTGCGGATCGTCCTATCGCAACAAGGGTGTTCAGCCCATGCTGGACGCGGTGGTGGATTATCTGCCGTCCCCGCTGGACATCCCGGCGGTGAAGGGTTGGACCCTCGATGGCGAGCCGGCGGAGCGCCACACCGGTGACGACGAGCCGTTTGCCGCGCTGGCCTTCAAGATCATGAGCGATCCGTTCGTCGGCAAGCTGGCCTTCTTCCGCGTGTACTCCGGCACGCTGACGAGCGGCTCGTACGTGCTCAACTCGACCAAGGGCAAGCGCGAGCGCATCGGTCGCGTGATGCAGATGCACGCGAACCATCGCGAGGAGATTGACGCGGTGTACGCCGGCGATATCGCGGCGGCGGTCGGTCTCAAGGATACGACCACGGGCGATACGCTGTGCGACGAGAAGAATCCGATTGTGCTCGAGTCGATGGAGTTCCCGGAACCCGTGATCCACGTCTCCATCGAGCCGAAGACGAAGGCGGACCAGGACAAACTGGCGCTGGCGCTCGGCAAACTCACGGAAGAGGACCCGACGTTCCGGACCTACACGGACCAGGAAACGGGCCAGACCATCATCGCCGGTATGGGCGAACTCCATCTGGAGATCATCGTCGACCGGTTGCAGCGTGAGTTCAAGGTGGAGTGCAACGTCGGTCGGCCGCAGGTGGCGTACAAGGAGACCATCACGACCAGCGTCGAGCAGGAAGGCAAGTTCATCCGCCAGACGGGTGGTCGCGGTCAGTATGGTCACGTCAAAATCCTGCTGGAGCCGCTGCCGCGGGGCACGGGGTACCAATTCGAGAACAAGATCGTCGGTGGTGTGGTGCCGAAGGAATACGTCCCCGCCGTCGACGAAGGTATTCAGGAAGCCATGCAGAACGGTGTGTTGGCCGGCTATCCGCTGGTGGATATCAAGGCCACGCTGTTCGACGGTTCGTACCACGATGTCGACTCGTCCGAGATGGCGTTCAAGATCGCTGGCTCCATGGCCCTCAAGGCCGGTGCAGCGAAGGCGAATCCGGTGCTGCTCGAGCCCATCATGAAGGTGGAGGTCGTGGTGCCGGAGGAGTACATGGGCGACATCATGGGCGACATCAACTCTCGCCGTGGTCGCATCGAAGGCATGGATACTCGAGGCAACGCCCGCGTCATCCGTGGGTTTGTGCCGCTCGCCGAGATGTTCGGCTACTCCACCAGCCTGCGTTCGCGGACGCAAGGCCGCGGCACCTACACCATGGAGTTTCACTCATATGAAGAAGTTCCGAAGAACATCGCCCAGGAGATCATCTCCAAGAGCAAGGGCGAATGAGGAAAAAGGAGTGAGTTGAGGCATGGCGAAGGCCAAGTTTGAGCGCACGAAGCCGCATGTCAACGTCGGTACGATTGGTCACGTCGACCATGGTAAGACGACGCTGACGGCCGCCATCACCACCATTCAGGCGCAGAAGGGTAAGGCGCAGGCGCAGAAGTACGAGGACATCGACAAGGCGCCGGAAGAGCGTGAGCGCGGGATCACCATCAACACGGCGCACGTCGAGTACGAGACGGATGCGCGTCACTATGCGCACGTCGACTGCCCGGGTCACGCCGACTATGTGAAGAACATGATCACGGGTGCGGCGCAGATGGACGGTGCCATCCTCGTGGTGTCCGCCGCCGACGGTCCGATGCCGCAGACGCGCGAGCACATCCTGCTGGCCCGCCAGGTCGGTGTGCCGTACATCGTCGTGTTCCTGAACAAGTGCGACATGGTGGATGACGAGGAGCTGCTGGACCTGGTGGAGATGGAGGTCCGCGAGCTGCTCAACGAGTACGAGTTCCCTGGCGACGACGTGCCCGTCATTCGCGGCTCCGCGCTCAAGGCGCTCGAGGGCGATCCGGCCTGGGTTGCGAAGATCGACGAGCTGATGAACGCCATCGACACCTACATCCCGACGCCGCAGCGTGAAACCGACAAGCCGTTCCTGATGCCGGTCGAGGACGTGTTCACCATCACCGGTCGCGGTACGGTCGCTACGGGCCGCGTCGAGCGCGGTACGCTGAAGGTTGGCGACGAGGTCGAGATCGTCGGTCTTGCGGACGAGACGCGCAAGACGGTGGTCACCGGTGTAGAGATGTTCCGCAAGCTGCTGGACCAGGCGGTGGCTGGTGACAACATCGGTGCGCTGCTTCGTGGTATCGACCGGAAGGATGTCGAGCGCGGCCAGGTGTTGGCCAAGCCCGGCTCCATCACGCCGCACACGCAGTTCAAGTGCGAGGTGTACGTCCTGACCAAGGAGGAAGGCGGCCGGCACACGCCGTTCTTCAACGGCTATCGTCCGCAGTTCTACTTCCGCACGACGGACGTGACCGGCGTTGTCAAGCTGCCGGAGGGCACTGAAATGGTCATGCCGGGCGACAACGTCACGATGGAGGTCGAGCTGATCTCCAAGATCGCGCTTGAGGAAGGCACCCGCTTCGCTATTCGCGAGGGTGGCCGCACCGTTGGCGCGGGCGTGGTGACGCAGATCATCAAGTGAGGATCCGCTGACGGCCAGACGTCGTGAGGGGTGAGAATGGCGAAGCGCATCGCGCTTCGCCATTCGTGTGTACACGGCGGAGCATTCCAGACGTTCCCGGGCCATCTCATCGCGCCTGGCGCGCAGAAGTCTCTTGTGTTCACGGGAGGCGTCTAGTATAATTTCGAATGTTGGTCTCTGACGGCGATGAGGCGGAAAGTTGCTCATGTGCCCCGGCGTGGGCACCGATGAGGTGGATTTCCGCGGAGTATGTCCAACAAGTGGGCGACAAAGGAGGGAAACCCATGGCCAAGCAAAAGATCCGGATCCGCTTGAAGGCGTTCGATCACACGATTCTCGATCAATCCGCTGAGAAGATTGTCGAGACGGCGAAGCGGACGGGCGCGAAGGTGGCCGGTCCGGTGCCGCTGCCGACCGAGCGCTCTGTGATCACGATTCTGCGCGCGCCGCACAAGTACAAGGACTCGCGCGAGCAGTTCGAGATGCTGACGCACAAGCGCGTGATCGACATCATGAATCCGACGCCGCAAACGGTGGATTCGCTGATGCGGTTGGATCTGCCGTCCGGCGTGGATATTGAGATCAAGCTGTGATCAGCTGAAATTGGAAATATGGCATGCGCGGCGCGGTTGCCATAAGAGGCGGTCGGATAGCTGCGAACAACGGAGAAACTGCCGGTGCCATGGATGCGCCGGTGCATCGCTCCGGGGAGGTGCAGACATGAAAGGGATTCTGGGTCGCAAGCTGGGTATGACCCAGGTGTTCAATGAGGACGGGGACGTCATCCCGGTGACGGTGATTGAGGCGGGCCCCTGCGTGGTGCTGCAGAAGAAGACGGTCGAGAATGACGGATATGAGGCGATACAGATTGGCTTTGGCGACGTCAAGGCCAACCGCGCCACGAAGCCCGAGACGGGCCACGCCAAGAAGGCGGGTACGGCTCCGAAGCGCTTTGTGCGCGAGATTCGCGGCGTGAATCTGGCGGACTACGAGGTGGGTCAGCAGATTACGGCGGATCTGTTCCAGCCCGGTGAGCGTGTCGATGTGATCGGCGTATCCAAGGGCAAGGGCTACGCGGGTCCCATCAAGCGCCACAACCAGCATCGTGGTCCGATGGCGCACGGCTCGAAGTATCACAGGGGTGTGGGCTCGCTTGGTTCCATCGCGCCCAACCGCGTGTTCAAAGGCCAGACCATGGCTGGTCGTATGGGTGGCGAGCGCACGACGGTGCTCAACCTCACGGTGGTGCGGGTGGACAAGGACCGGAACCTGCTGCTGATCAAGGGTTCGGTGCCGGGTCCGAAGAACTCGTTTGTGACCATTCGTTCGGCTGTGAAGGCCGACAATAAGTGAGACGGTTCGGCGGAAGGGAGGCTGGCAAAATGCCGAAGGTAGCGGTCTACAACATGAATGCGGAGCAGGTTGGCGAGTTGGAGTTGGATGACCGTCTGTGGAATGCCCCAATCCGGCCGGACCTGATGCACGAGGTCGTGCTCATGCACCTGGCGGGTCGGCGTGTGGGTACGCATGCCACGAAGACGCGCTCCGAGGTGCGTGGCGGCGGTCGGAAGCCGTGGCGGCAGAAGGGTACGGGCCGTGCTCGCCAAGGCAGCATTCGTGCACCGCAATGGAAAGGCGGCGGTACGGTCCACGGTCCGCAGCCGCGTTCGTACAAGTACACGCTTCCGAAGAAGGTGCGGCGTGCAGCGCTGTACAGTGCGCTTTCTTCGAAGCTTGGGGAAGGCAAGCTGATTGTGCTGGATGGGCTCCAGTTTGACCAGCCCAAGACTAAGCAGATGGTTGCCTTGCTGAACAAGTTCAATGTCGAGAAGGCCTTGATTGTCGACGCCAGCAAGGATGCGAATGCGTACCTGTCGGCGCGCAATCTTCCGGGTGTGAAGTAC
Source organism: Alicyclobacillus sp. (assembly GCA_023511725.1). Lineage (GTDB taxonomy): Bacteria > Bacillota > Bacilli > Alicyclobacillales > Alicyclobacillaceae > JAIMAY01. The sequence goes on along the minus strand of JAIMAY010000006.1, from coordinate 68,327 downwards.
GTGGTGCCCGAGGGTATGACGGTGTATGATCTGCTTCGCCTGGATCACCTGGTGTTGACGAAGGACGCCGTGGCGAAGGTGCAGGAGGTGTACGCGTAATGGATCCGCGGGACCTCATCAAGCGGCCGGTGATCACCGAGCGCTCCACGGAATTGATGGAGCAGCGGAAGTATGTGTTCGAGGTAGACCCTCGGGCGAACAAGGTGGAGATCCGGCAGGCTGTTGAGAAGCTGTTCGGCGTGAAGGTTGAAAAGGTGAACACGATGAACGTGCCGCGCAAGCGCAAGCGCGTCGGCCGCTTTGAGGGATACAAGCCGGCCTGGAAGAAGGCCATCGTCAAGCTGACGGAGGACTCCAAGCCGATTGAGCTGTTTGACTGACGAGAGTGCCCTGCAAGGGAAAGAAGGAGGTTGCAGCTGTGGCCATTCGCAAATACCGCCCGACCTCCCCTGGCCGGCGCTTCATGTCGGTCTCCACGTTCGAGGAGATCACCACGGACAAGCCGGAGAAGTCGCTGCTTGAGCCGTTGAAGAAGCGCGCTGGCCGCAACAACCAGGGGCGGATTACGGTTCGTCACCAGGGTGGCGGGCACAAGCGCATGTACCGCGTCATCGACTTCAAGCGCGACAAGGACGGCATCCCCGCGAAGGTCGCGACCATTGAGTACGATCCGAACCGTTCCGCGCGCATCGCGCTGTTGCACTATGTGGACGGGGAGAAGCGTTACATCATCGCGCCGCATGGGCTGAAGGTTGGCGACGTCGTGATGTCCGGGCCGAACGCCGACATCAAGCCGGGCAACGCGCTGCCGCTCGCAAACATCCCGGTGGGTACGGTGATCCACAACATCGAACTGAAGCCGGGCAAGGGCGGCCAACTGGCTCGTGCCGCGGGTTCCTCGGCGCAGCTGATGGCGAAGGAAGGCGACTTCGCGCACGTGCGCCTGACATCGGGTGAGGTTCGGTTGATTCGCCTTGAGTGCCGAGCCACCGTCGGTCAGGTGGGCAATCTGGATCACGAGAACATTCGCATTGGTAAGGCGGGTCGTGCGCGTTGGTTGGGCCGCCGGCCGAGCGTGCGCGGTGTGGCCATGAACCCGGTGGATCACCCGCACGGTGGTGGCGAGGGTCGCGCTCCGATTGGTCGCAAGTCGCCGATGTCGCCTTGGGGCAAGCCGACGCTCGGTAAAAAGACGCGGAAGAAGAACCATCCGACCGACAAGTACATTGTCCGTCGTCGCAAGAAGTAATTCGGCAGGGCTCGTAGCCCGGACCGGAGTGCACGGAAGGGGGTTTCCAGTGTGGGCCGTTCGCTGAAGAAGGGGCCGTTCTGCGACCCTTATCTGCTGAAGAAGGTTGAACAGATGAATGCGACGGGAGAAAAGCGCGTGATCAAGACGTGGTCGCGCCGCTCGACCATCTTCCCGCAGTTCGTCGGCCATACGTTTGCGGTGCACGATGGCCGCAAGCATGTGCCGGTGTACATTACGGAAGATATGGTGGGACACAAGCTGGGTGAGTTTGCGCCCACCCGGACGTTCAAGGGGCACGCGGGCGACGAGAAGGCATCCCGCTCCCGTTAAGCCAGGTGACAAGGAGGAGAAGAGGACATGCAAGCGACGCAAGCGCGCGCTGTGGCGCGGTACATCCGGATCGCTCCGCGGAAAGTGCGCCTCGTTGTCGACCTGATTCGGGGCAAGCGGGTTGAGGAGGCGCTGGCCATCCTTCGGCATACGCCGCGAGGGGCGTCGCCGGTGGTGGAGAAGGTCCTCCGCTCTGCCATCGCGAACGCGGAGAACAATCACAACCTGGATCCGAACAAGCTCTACATCAAAGAGATCTACGTTGATCCGGGTCCGACGCTGAAGCGGTACCATCCCCGCGCGCAGGGGCGTGCGTTCAGTATCTTGAAGCGGACCAGCCACATCACCGTGGTGGTGGCGGAAAAGTAAGGCGGCCGGGGGAGCTCCGGCGCCAAGGGCGAAGGAGCGTCCTGGACCGCGCATGAGGAGGGATAGGGCCGAATGGGTCAAAAGGTGAATCCGGTCGGGCTCCGCATCGGTATCATTCGCGACTGGGAGTCCCGCTGGTACGCGGAGAAGAAAGAGTATCAGGAACTGCTGCATGAGGACCTGAAGATCCGCAACTTCCTCGCTCAGCGGCTGAAGGATGCTGCGGTGGCGCAGATCGAGATCGAACGGGCGGCCAATCGCGTGAATGTCATCATTCATACCGCGAAGCCGGGTATGGTGATTGGCAAGGGCGGCCAGGAAGTCGAGAACTTGCGCAATCAGTTGAACCGCTTGACCGGCAAGCGCGTTCACATCTCCATCTCGGAGGTCAAGTCGCCGGATCTGTGCGCGAAACTGGTCGCGGAGAATATCGCGCAGCAGCTGGAGCGGCGCGTCGCGTTCCGGCGCGCGATGAAGCAGGCCATTCAGCGCGTGATGCGCGCGGGTGCCAAGGGTGTGCGCGTTCAGGTGGCAGGCCGCCTGGGTGGCGCGGAAATTGCCCGGACGGAAGGGTACTCCGAGGGAACGGTGCCTCTGCATACGCTGCGGGCGGACATCGACTATGCGCTGGCGGAGGCGCACACGACGTATGGCCGGATCGGCGTGAAGGTGTGGATCTACCGCGGCGAGGTCCTTCCCGAGCGTTCTCGCAAGGGTGCTGAAGAGGGAGGAAAGTAAGCCATGTTGATGCCGAAGCGAGTCAAACACCGTAAGGAGCAGCGGGGCCGACTGAAGGGGCAGTCCAAGGGCGGCAACGAGGTCACATTCGGTAAGTACGGCTTGCAGGCGCTGGAACCGGCATGGATCACCAACCGTCAGATTGAGGCGGCTCGTATCGCCATGACGCGCTACATCCGCCGTGGCGGTAAGGTGTGGATCAAGATCTTCCCGCACAAGCCGGTGACGCAGAAGCCGGCGGAAACCCGCATGGGTTCCGGGAAGGGCTCTCCGGAGAAGTGGGTGGCCGTCGTGAAGCCGGGCCGGATCCTCTTTGAGCTTGACGGTGTCAGCGAAGAGGTGGCGCGGGAGGCGATGCGTCTGGCTTCGCACAAGCTGCCCATCAAGACGAAGTTTGTAGTCCGTGAAGAGGCGGGTGAGGAAGCCAATGAAGGCCAGTGAACTGCGCAACCTGTCGACGGAGGAGATTGAGAACCGCATCAACCAGCTGAAGGATGAGCTGTTCAACCTCCGCTTCCAGTTGGCGACGGGTCAGCTGGAGAATCCGATGCGCATCCGCCAGGTTCGGAAGGACATCGCCCGCTGCAAGACGATTTTGCGGCAGCGTGAACTGGGCATCGGCTGAGAAGGAGGGACGAACGGATGGATCGGAACTACCGCAAGGTCCGCGTCGGCAAGGTCGTTTCCGACAAGATGGATAAGACCATCGTGGTGGCCGTCGAGGAGCGCGTCGCGCATCCGCTATACGGTAAGACGGTGCGTCGCACGAAGAGGTTCAAGGCGCACGACGAGCGCAACGAGGCCAAGGTCGGGGACGTGGTGCGGATCATGGAGACGCGCCCGCTCAGCAAGGAGAAGCGGTGGCGTCTGGTGGAGATTGTCGAGAAGGGTGTCAACATCTGATCGCTGATTGCCGCAGGCAGCCTGCGAGGAAGGAGGCAGTGCAATGATTCAACCGCAAACTCGGTTGGTCGTGGCGGACAACACGGGCGCGAAAGAGATCATGTGCTTCCGCGTGCTCGGCGGCTCGAACCGGAAGACGGCCAACATCGGTGACATCATCGTGGCGTCGGTGAAGAGTGCAACACCCGGCGGCGTTGTCAAGAAGGGCGATGTGGTGAAGGCCGTGATCGTCCGGTCGAAGCGCGGAGTGCGGCGTCCCGACGGGTCGTATATCCGCTTCGACGAGAATGCGGCGGTCATCATTCGTGAGGACAAGAGCCCGCGCGGTACCCGTATCTTCGGACCGGTGGCGCGCGAGCTGCGCGATAAGGATTTCATGAAGATCATCTCGCTGGCCCCCGAGGTGCTGTGACAGGAGGTGCGGTACATGCCGAAGATGCGCATCAAGACCGGCGACCAGGTCGTGGTGATCGCGGGCAAGGACAAGTCGAAGAAGGGGCGCGTCCTGAAGGTCCTGCCGAAGGAGAACCGGGTCGTCGTCGAGGGCGTGAACATCGTGAAGCGGCACACGAAGCCGAGTCCGGCCCACCCGGAGGGCGGCATCCTCGAGAGGGAGGCGCCCATCCACGCGTCCAACGTGATGCTGGTGGACCCGAAGACGGGCGAGCCGACGCGGGTCGGTTACAAGTTCCTGGAGGACGGAACGAAGGTGCGCTACGCGAAGAAGTCTGGCGAAGTGATCGACTGAGTCGCCAGGTGAAAGGAGGGTGAGCGATGGCGCGTTTGCGTGATCATTACTACAACCACGTGGTTGGCGAGTTGATGAAGCGGTTCAACTACAAGAACGTGATGCAGGTGCCCCGGATTGAGAAGGTTGTGTTGAACATGGGGCTTGGGGAAGCGACCCAGAACCCGAAGGTGATTGACGCGGCCATGGAAGACCTGACGGCCATTGCGGGCCAGAAGCCGGTCGTCACGCGGGCCAAGAAGTCCATCGCGGGCTTCCGCCTGCGCAAGGGCATGCCGATTGGCGTGAAGGTGACGCTCCGCGGCGAACGGATGTATCACTTCTTGGATAAGCTGATGAACATCGCGCTGCCGCGCGTGCGTGACTTCCGCGGCGTTTCTCCGCGGGCATTCGACGGGCGTGGGAACTACACGCTGGGATTGCGCGAACAACTGATCTTCCCGGAGATCGATTACGATAAAGTGGACAAGGTGCGCGGCTTGGAAGTGGTGGTTGTGACCACGGCGAAGACGGACGAGGAAGCGCGCGCTCTGCTGGAACTGATGGGCATGCCGTTCCGGCGTGCGTGACGGGTCGATGGACGAGCGAGAGGGGGAAGGACAGTGGCGAGAAAGGCGCTGATCATCAAGGCGCAGCGGAAGCCGAAGTTCAAGGTTCGCGCTTATACGCGCTGCCGGATCTGCGGCCGTCCGCACGCGGTGCTGCGCAAGTTCGGGATTTGCCGTATCTGCTTCCGGAACCTGGCCTACAAGGGGCAGTTGCCGGGCGTGAAGAAGGCCAGTTGGTAAGCTGCGGCGGAAGGAGGTTTTGACACATGACGATGACGGACCCGATTGCGGACATGCTGACGCGCATCCGCAACGCGAACGCGGTCGGCCATGAGAAGGTCGACATTCCGGGCTCGAACATCAAGCGGGCCATCGCTGAGATTCTGAAGCGCGAAGGCTTCATTCGCGATGCGGAGTTCATTCCGGACGACAAGCAGGGCGTGATCCGCATCTTCCTCAAGTACGGACGCAACCAGGAGCGCGTGATCACCGGTCTGAAGCGGATCAGCAAGCCGGGCCTGCGGGTGTACGTGACGAAGGACAACATTCCACGGGTGCTGGGCGGCCTCGGCATCGCCATTCTGTCGACTTCGAAGGGTATCGTGACCGACAAAGAGGCGCGCAAGCTCGGCGTCGGCGGCGAAGTCCTGTGCTACGTGTGGTAATGCCGGTGAACGGATAGGAGGTGTGACGATGTCTCGAATCGGGAGAAAGCCCATCGCCATCCCGGCGGGTGTCGAGGTGCGCTGCGAAGGCAACACGGTGACGGTGAAAGGTCCCAAGGGTCAACTGACACGGACCATCCACCCCGACATGCGAGTCGTGGTCGAGGATCAGGCCGTCCGCGTGGAGCGCCCGTCCGACAACAAGCTGCATCGCAGCCTGCACGGTACGACGCGCAGCGTGATCGCCAACATGGTGGAGGGCGTGACCAACGGGTTCTCGAAGTCGCTCGAGCTGGTGGGTGTCGGCTACCGCGCGACCAAGTCGGGCGATACGGTGACGCTGTCGCTCGGTTTCTCGCATCCGGTGGTGCTGCCGAAGGAGCAGGGCATTGAGATTGAGGTTCCGGCGGCGAACAAGCTCGTGATCCGCGGCATCGACAAGGAGCAGGTCGGCCGCTATGCCGCGATGGTGCGGTCCATTCGCAAGCCTGAGCCGTACAAGGGCAAGGGCATCAAGTATGAGAACGAGGTCATCCGGCGCAAGGTGGGTAAGACCGGTAAGAAGTGATTCGGGCGTCTGGAAAGGAGTGAACGGGCGGCATGATTACCAAGGCAGATCGGAACGAATCGCGTAAGGCGCGCCACCTGCGCGTCCGCAAGCGCGTCTCGGGCACCCCGGAGCGTCCGCGGCTGAATGTGTTCCGGTCCAACAAGCACATCTACGCGCAGGTCATCGATGATACGACAGGGCGCACGCTCGTGAGCGCGTCCACGGTTGACAAGGAGCTGCGCGGTTCGGTGGAGCATGGTGGCAACGTCGAGGCGGCGCGCAAGGTCGGCGAGTTGGTGGCGCGGCGCGCCTTGGAGAAAGGCATCAAGCAGGTCGTGTTTGACCGTGGCGGATACCTCTATCACGGACGGGTCGCAGCGCTGGCGGATGCCGCGCGCGAGGCCGGCCTCGAATTCTGAGAAGGGAAGGTGTCGTTGTGCGGATCGATCCGAACCAGTTGGACCTGACGGAAAAGGTCGTTTCGGTCAACCGCGTGGCGAAGGTCGTCCAGGGCGGACGCCGCTTCTCGTTCTCGGCCCTGGTGGTCGTGGGCGACGGGAACGGCCATGTGGGCGCCGGTCTCGGAAAGGCGGCGGAAGTGCCGGACGCCATTCGCAAGGGTATTGAAGACGCGAAGAAGAACCTGATCCAGATCCCGCTCCGGAATGGCACAATTCCGCACGAGGTGCTGGGCCACTTTGGTTCCGGGCTGGTGTTGTTGAAGCCGGCTCCGCAGGGGTCGGGCGTGATCGCAGGCGGGCCCGTGCGCGCGGTCGTGGAGGCAGCCGGCATTCGCGACATCGTGACCAAGTCGCTGGGTACCAACAACCCCATCAACGTGGTGCATGCCACGATGGCTGCCCTCAAGCAGCTGAAGCGCCCCGAGGACGTGGCGCGGCTGCGCGGCAAGAACGTGCATGAGATTCTGGGCTAGGAGGGTGCGCAATGGCTAAGAAGTTGTCGATCACGCTGGTGCACAGCCCGGCCCACCGGTCGGAGGTGCAGCGCCGGACGGCTCAGGCGCTGGGGCTGCGCAAGCTGCACCAGACGGTGATTCGTGACGATACACCGACCATCCGCGGTATGGTCGAGCGCATCCGCCATCTGGTGGACGTGCGCGAGGTGGAAGTGGAGTAAACGCACCTGGGTGCAAGGCATTCGAGGAGGTGGCAAGCGTGCAGCTGCACGAGCTGAAGTCGCCGAAAGGCGCGCGGCGCCCGAAGAAGCGGGTGGGCCGTGGCGTGAGCTCGGGCCACGGCAAGACGTCGACGCGCGGCCAGAAGGGTCAGTGGGCGCGCAGCACGGTCCGTCCGGGCTTCGAAGGTGGTCAGACACCGCTGTTCCGCCGACTGCCCAAGCGCGGATTCAGCAACGCGCCGTTTAAGAAGGTGTACGCGATTGTCAACGTGGAGGACCTGGCGCAGTTTGAGGCCGGCACCGTGGTGACGCCGGAGCTGCTGCTCGAGCGGCGTATCATCCGGGAGCTGGAGGATGGCGTCAAGGTGCTCGGCCATGGCGATCTCGGTGTCAAACTGACCGTCCGCGCACATGCGTTTTCGGCATCGGCCAAGGAAAAGATTGAGGCTGCCGGTGGTACCGCTGAGGTGATCTGACGTGTGGCAGACCGCGCTCAACCTATGGCGGGTTAAGCACCTGCGCAAGCGGATCCTGTTCACGCTGATGGTCATCGCGGTCTACCGCATCGGGACCTACATCCAGGTGCCCGGGTTGAACGCGGAACTACTCATGAGCAGGAGCCAGGACAACAGTCTGTTCAACCTGCTCAACATGTTCTCTGGCGGGGCTTTCTACCGCTTCTCCATCTTTGCGATGAGTGTGACGCCGTACATCACGGCGTCCATCGTCGTCCAATTGCTGCAGTACGGGGTCATACCTCGGCTCGAGGAATGGCAGAAGGAAGGCGAGTCAGGGCGTCAGAAGCTGACGCAGTTGACCCGGTACCTGACCGTGGTGTTCGGTGTCATCCAGGCTGCGGGGCTGACGTACTCGTTCCACGTGCAGGGACTCCTGTATGTGAACGACTGGTGGTCGTACATCGTCATCGTCATTGCGCTGACCGCCGGCGATACGTTGCTCATGTGGTTCGGTGAGATGATCACGGAGAAGGGCATCGGCAACGGCATCTCGATGATCATCTTCGTGAGCATCATCTCGCGTCTCGGCCCCATTGGCCAGGAGATTTACCAGAAGTGGTTCTACGGTCAGCAGGATCAACTCTTCTTGAATGTAATTCGCGTGCTGCTGATGCTGGCAGGCGTGGTGCTGCTGTTCGTGCTGATTGTGTTCGTCCAACAGGCGGAGCGCCGGATTCCGGTGCAGTACGCGAAGCGCGTGGTCGGGCGCACCATTTACAGCGGGCAGCAGACGCACATCCCGCTGAAGGTGAACGCGGCCGGCGTGATTCCGGTCATCTTTGCGGTATCTCTGCTGATGCTGCCGTACGTCGTGGCGTCGTACTTCGCGCAGCACAACTGGGCGATGTGGATCCTTCGCTACCTCTCGCCGAACACGGCATGGTACGTCGGGGCGGAGATCCTTCTGATCATCGCGTTCACGTTTTTCTACACCCACGTGCAGATCAATCCGGAGCAACTGGCGGAGCAATTGCAGAAGCACGCGGGCTATATCCCTGGTGTGCGGCCCGGCGCCGACACCGAGGCGTACATCATTCGAGTGGTCAACCGGGTGACCGTCTTTGGGTCCGTGTTCCTGGGCGTGATCTCGGTGCTTCCGTTCCTGCTCCTGTCGGGTATGGGGCTGACCGCGGTATACTTTGGCGGTACGTCGCTGCTGATCATCGTGGGCGTCGCCCTGCAGACCGTGCAGCAGCTGGAAGGTCATCTGCTGCAGCGGCACTATCGCGGATTCATTCGCTGAGACCCACCATCTGAGAGTGACGGGAGGAATGGCGATGCAGGTCATGTTGCTGGGCATGCCCGGTGCCGGTAAAGGCACGCAGGCCGAACGCATCACGCGCGAGTTCGGTATTCCGCATATCTCCACGGGCGATATGTTTCGCAAGGCCATTGCCAACCAGACCCCGCTCGGGATGGAGGTCAAGCAGTATCTCGATAGTGGCCGGTTGGTTCCAGATGACCTGACGATCCGGATCGTGCGCGAACGCTTGGCCGAGGCGGATGCGGCGAACGGGTTTCTGTTGGATGGGTTCCCGCGGACGCTGGCGCAGGCGGAAGCGCTGGATCAGATGCTCCGGGACATCGGCAAGCCGCTGGATGTGGTGCTGTACATCCACGTGCCGCAGGAAGTGTTGCTGAGCCGCCTCACCGGCCGGCGGGTGTGCAGAGCCTGCGGCGCCACCTACCACGTGGTGTTCCAGCCGCCACAGCGCGAGGGCGTATGCGATCACTGCGGTGGCGAGTTGTATCAGCGGTCCGATGACACGGAGGAGGCGGTTCGGACCCGACTGGAGCAATACGCGCAGACGGCTCCGCTCGTAGAGTATTACAGGGAGCGAGGCTTGCTGCGGCAGGTGGACGGAGAGCAGCCCATCGAAACGGTTTGGTCAGAGGTTCGCCGGATCCTCCTGAGCATCGGAGGGTGAATCGGGTCATGGCGAGGCATCCTACGCTGCCCGAGATCGGCCGCATTGTGGAAGTGATTCGGGGACGCGATAAGGGGCTGTACGCGGTCGTCGTCGGTCACGAGAGCGACCGGTTTGTATATATCGCCGATGGTGACAAGCGCAAGGCGGATCGCCCGAAGAAGAAGAATGCGATGCATGTCAAGCGCACGAGTGAGATAGCGCAGGAGATTGCTGACATGGTGGCGCAGGGGGGCAAAGTGACGAACGCCAAACTGCGCTACGCCATCCGGCAGTACCAACAGCAACTCCTGCAGCGGACCCAGACACCCGATGAAGAGCTGGAAGGAGGCATAGATCATGGCCAAGGATGACGTCATCGAGGTTGAGGGCCGGGTTATCGAGCCGCTGCCGAACGCGATGTTTCGGGTAGAGCTCGAGAACGGTCACAAGGTACTGGCGCACGTGTCCGGTAAGATCCGGATGCACTACATCAAGATCCTGCCGGGTGACCGAGTGACCGTGGAACTTTCGCCGTATGACCTGACCCGTGGTAGAATTACCTACCGGTACAAATAACTGAGCATTGGATGGATCTGTGAAGATCCGCTAAGATAGCTTGGTGTGGGTCTGCGCCCGCGCCGGCAAAGGAGGGTGTGACCGATGAAAGTGCGGCCTTCCGTCAAGCGGATGTGCGAGAAATGCAAGGTCATCCGCCGCAAGGGCAACGTGATGATCATCTGCGAAAACCCGAAGCACAAGCAGCGCCAGGGCTGATTCGAGCGAGCGCGATGGGCTTGCCGGCAGCCTTGCTCCCGGCTGCTTTTGCCTGGCGTTGTTGGACATGAACACAAAGGATCTGCCACGGATGGCAGTGCGGCTGCCCCGGTGTGTACCGGGACTGCGTCCGTGTTTCCATAGATTTACCCATGCTTGATCAATGAACCGATTTCCGGATTCCCACGGAGGTGGAACGAGTTTATGGCACGTATCGCTGGCGTGGACCTGCCGCGTGACAAGCGAGTGGAAATCGGCCTGACCTACATCTTCGGTATTGGCCGGACCACCGCCAACAAGATCCTGCAGGCCACGGGCATCAATCCTGACACGCGTGTCAAGGACCTGACCGAAGACGAAGTGGTGCGCCTGCGTGATTACATCGACAAGAACGTGAAGGTCGAAGGTGATCTCCGCCGTGAGATTGCCATGAACATCAAGCGGCTGATGGACATCGGCTGCTATCGTGGGCTCCGCCATCGCCGCGGCCTGCCTGTTCGCGGTCAGCGCACGAAGACGAACGCGCGTACGCGCAAGGGTCCGCGCCGGACTGTTGCCGGCAAGAAGAAGTGATAAGGAGGAAGCTCTATGGCACCGGTGAAGACGCGTAGGGGCGGTGCGCCCGTTCGCACGAAGCGGCGTGATCGGAAGAACGTGGAGACGGGCGTGGCCCACATCAAGTCGACGTTCAACAACACGATTGTGACCATCTCCGACGTGGCCGGCAACGTCATCTCTTGGGCGAGCGCCGGTACCGTCGGTTTCAAGGGTTCCCGCAAGAGCACGCCGTATGCTGCGCAGATGGCGGCGGAGTCCGCTGCGCGCGCGGCGATGGAGCACGGCATGAAAACCGTGGAGGTGGCGGTGAAGGGCCCGGGCGCAGGCCGCGAGGCGGCTATCCGCGCGCTGCAGGCGGCTGGCCTCGAGATCAGCGGCATCCGCGATGTGACGCCCATCCCGCACAATGGCTGCCGTCCGCCAAAGCGCCGGCGGGTTTGATGGCTTGGAACGGCTCGCACCTTTCGGTGCTTGAATCGGTATAGAACGAGTTGGAGGTGTCAAGACTAGAATGGCAAGATATACCGGACCCGTATGTCGGTTGTGCCGCCGCGAGGGCATCAAGCTGTTCCTCAAAGGCGAGCGCTGCTTCAGCAATAAGTGCGCCATCGACCGGCGCGGCACGGCGCCTGGCCAACACGGACAGGCTCGCCGTCGGAACACGGAGTACGGATTGCAGCTCCGTGAGAAGCAGAAGGCGCGGCGGTACTACGGTGTGTTGGAAAAGCAGTTTGAGAAGTATTACGAGGAGGCGGCCCGTCGTCCGGGCATCACGGGCGACAACCTGCTGCAACTGCTCGAGACGCGTTTGGACAATGTGATCTACCGTCTGGGCTTTGCGGTCTCCCGCCCCGAGGCACGGCAACTGGTGCGCCATGGGCACTTCGAGGTGAACGGCCGCCGGGTGGACATCCCGTCCTACCAGGTGAAGCCGGGTGACGTGATCACGGTTCGGGAGAAGAGCCAGGGCAAGGGTCGAATCAAGGAACTCCTCGAAACCGCAGAGGGTCGCGCTGTGCCCGCGTGGTTGGAACGCGATCTCGCAGCACGCACTGGCAAGGTGCTGCGGCTGCCCGCCCGGGATGAGATTGACACGCCTGTGGCGGAGCAGATGATCATCGAGTTCTATTCGCGTTAATCCCGCACCGGCCCAGGCGCGCATGCCGGCCCCGAGTGTCGAGGAGGAGGGTTACGGATGATCGAAATTGAGAAGCCCAGGATTGAGGTCGTCGAGCAGGACGCGCACTACGGCAAGTTCGTGGTGGAGCCGCTCGAGCGGGGGTACGGCACAACGCTGGGAAATTCACTCCGGCGGATCCTGTTGTCCTCCATTCCGGGCGCTGCGGTGCGGACCGTGAAAATTGAGGGCGTGTTGCACGAATTCTCGACGATCCCGGGCGTCGTGGAAGACACGACGCAGATCATCCTCAATCTCAAGCGGCTCGCGCTTCGGATCCACTCGGATGAGGAGAAGGTGCTGATCATCGACGCGGAGAACGCCGGCGAAGTCACGGCGGCGGACATCCGCGCGGACTCGGATGTGGACATCATCAACCCGGATCTCCACATCGCCACCTTGACCGAGGGTGGCCGGCTGTATGTGGAAATGCGGGCGGGCCGCGGGCGCGGGTTTGTGCCGGCGGAGCGTAATAAACCCGAGGAACAGGAAATCGGCGTGATTCCCATCGACTCCATCTATTCACCCATTCAACGGGTGAACTACACGGTGGAGAACACGCGTGTCGGTCAGGTGACGGACTACGACAAGCTGACGTTGGAAGTGTGGACAGACGGCAGCGTCAGTCCGGACGAGGCGGTCAGCATCGGTGCCAAGATCCTGACGGAGCATCTGTCTATCTTCGTGGGTCTGACAGATCAGGGCAAGGACGCCGAGGTGCTCGTCGAACGCGAGGATGCCGGAAACAACCGGTTAATGGAGATGCCCATCGAGGAATTGGACCTGTCGGTTCGTTCGTACAACTGCTTGAAGCGCGCGGGCATCAACACGGTGGGAGAGCTGTGCTCGCGCACGGAGGAAGAGATGATGAAGGTCCGCAACCTCGGCCGCAAGTCGCTCGAGGAAGTCGTCGAAAAGCTGGCGGCGCTGGGGCTGTCCTTGCGGCAGGAGGACTGACGGCCGGACTTGGATAGAGGAGGGGACGACAGTGCCATACCGCAAGCTGGGCCGTCCGACAGGTGCGCGGAACGCGTTGTTCCGGAGCCTGGCGACGGACCTGATCCTGTATGAGCGCATCGAGACGACGGAGGCCAAGGCAAAGGAGCTGCGCAAGCTCGCCGACAAGCTGATCACGCTGGGCAAGCGCGGTGACCTGCACGCACGCCGGCAGGCCGCGGCGATTCTGCGTCGGGAGCGGCTCGACGATGAGGGGCCGGACGCGATTCAGAAGCTGTTCAGCGAGATTGCGCCGCGGTATGCGAGCCGGAACGGCGGTTACACTCGCATCACGAAGCTTGGTCCGCGTCGGGGCGATGCGGCGCCGATGGTCGTGATCGAGCTCGTCTGAATAGCCTTCACAGCACCGATGGGCACGCGCACAGGATGGTGATGCGCGGTGCAGAAGGTGAAGCTGATCATCGCGTACGACGGAACGGACTTCCACGGGTTTGCCAGGCAACAGGGGCTGCGCACGGTTCAGGGCATCTTGGAGGAGGTGCTGGCCGGTGTGCTCGGGCATCCCGTGGAAGTCTTCGGTTCGGGGCGGACCGACGCAGGTGTGCATGCCCGGGCCCAGGTGGTTCACTTCCAGCAGGAGAAGGGACCACCGCCTGAAAAATGGCCGTACATCCTGCTGCGGAGGCTCCCCCCCGACATCGTGGCCGTCGCAGCGGAACCGGTCCCGGACGACTTTCACGCGCGGTTCTCGGTACGCTGGAAAACCTACCGGTACAGCATTGCGCGCGGCGAGGTGCCGGACATCTTCAGACGCCGTTTCACCTGGCATGTCCCCGGACCGCTCAATCTGGACGAGATGCGCCAGGCGGCCGCGGCGCTCGTGGGTACGCATGATTTCACGAGCTTCTGCGCCGCTGCCACGCCGGTGGAGGATAAGCGCAGAACCATCGCGGAGATCCGCTTCGAGCCGGGCGAGCGCGAGCTGCACATCTATTGCACAGGCAACGGATTTCTGCAGCACATGGTCCGGATCATCGTCGGCACGCTGGTCCAGGTTGGGCAAGGCCGCCGTGCCGCAGCGGAAATAGCGGACATCCTCGCTGCTCGCGACAGGCGTGCGGCGGGGCCGACGGCGCCGCCCCAGGGGCTCGTGCTGTGGAGCGTGGAGTACTGAGGATGGGCGGAGCAAGTTGGCAAGGCGCAAACCTTGACGCTTGCCGCGGGCTGTACTAGACTAGAGTGCAGTGTTTTTCCACTGGCCCCGTTATGCTTTTCCGCAAGTCTGTTGAACATGGCCGGCGGTCCGAATGGCGGATCGCGGCGTCGGAATACACGCACGGGAACCCGCGGGTTGGCCGTGAGGCAGGAGGGAACAAGAGTGCGGACGTACATGGCGAAACCGAACGCCGTGGAGCGCAAGTGGTACGTCATCGATGCCGCCGGACAGCGTGTGGGCCGGTTGGCGTCGGAAATCGCCAATATTCTGCGCGGCAAGTACAAGCCCGAGTTCACGCCGCACGTGGATACGGGCGACTTCGTTGTGGTGATCAATGCGGACAAGGTCGTGTTCAGCGGCGACAAGCTGTACACGAAGATCTATCGCCATCACTCCGGATATCCCGGGGGTCTCAAGGAGGCCCGCGCTATCGACGTGCTGCAGAAGCACCCGGAGCGGGTGCTCTACAACGCCGTGAAGGGCATGCTCCCGCACAACTCGCTCGGCCGGAAGCAATTGACCAAGCTGAAGATCTATGCGGGACCGGAGCATCCGCATCAGGCTCAGCAGCCCATCCCGTGGGAATTTAAGAAGAACTTGCTGTAAGAGGAGGATGGACCGTGGCTGCTCAACTGCAGTACTGGGGTACCGGCCGGCGTAAGCACTCGGTGGCGCGCGTGCGGCTCGTTCCCGGCGACGGCAAGATCATCGTGAATCGCCGTGACATGACGGAGTACTTCCCTCTGAAGACGCTTCAGATGGTGATTCAGCAACCGCTTGTGCTGACCGATACGCTCGGCCGTTACGATGTGTACGTCAACGTGTACGGCGGAGGTATCACCGGTCAGGCAGGGGCGGTGCGTCATGGTATCGCCCGCGCACTGCTGCGCGTCAACCCCGAACTGCGCCCGACGCTGAAGAAGGCGGGCCTGCTGACGCGCGATGCGCGGATGAAGGAGCGCAAGAAGTACGGCCTCAAAGCGGCACGCCGCGCACCGCAGTTCTCGAAGCGGTGAAGGTGGCCGAACAGACGGCGCGAGCCAGGTGGGCTCGCGCTTTTTTTATGCACCTGCTCGCCACATGTGAACACGCGCCGCAGGGGTAGAGCAGCCTCACCCCTCGGCCGGTCGGCACATGAATCCCGCAACCCTGTTGCAAACTGTACCGCGAGGACAGTCTACAAGGAATGAGGTGAGCGCAGGGATGCGTAAACATAGACCGGCCGGGCGTTGGCACTCACGACGACGTGGGCTGCTCGCGTCGCTCGCCGGGATCTGTGCAGGACTCCTCGTGCTGTTCGGGGCCATGCCCGGGGCGCGGGCGGCGGAACCTGGTTTGGCTGGGCGGGTGATTGTGATCGATCCCGGTCACGGCGGACCGGACGGCGGCGCGCGGGGTGTTGGCGGCATTCTTGAGAAGGACATCACGCTGCCGGTAAGCCTGGAGCTGGCGCAATTGCTTCGGCAGGCCGGGGCCATCGTGTATCTGACGCGCACCACCGACACGGACCTCGCGACCCCGGAAGACCGAGCCGCAGGACGCCGGCATAAGGGTGACCTGCGGGAGAGGCTGAGATTCACACGCTCGAAAGACCCAGACGCCTTCATCAGTATTCATTGCAACGCCGTCCCGTCGCCGCGTTGGTCGGGTGCGCAAACCATCTACATGGCCGGTCGGGAGCCCTCCAAACACCTGGCCGAGGTGATCCAGGATGCCTTCCGCTCCACGCTCCTGCCCACCGAACGCGGCGCGGATGACATGAGCACACTGTTTCTGCTCAAACGTCTCGATTGTCCGGCCGTGATCGCCGAGGTGGGGTTCATCTCCAACCCGGTGGAGGCTGAGCACCTGGCCAAACCCACGTACCAGCGGCAGGTGGCGTTCGCGATTTACTGTGCTCTTCTGCGCTACTTTGGGGAGCCTCAGCCGGTGCGTGGCGCACTGCAGCGCCCATCGCTGTCGGAGGTGCATGTGTAGGACCGCGCCGCGGAGGTGGCGTCATGCCGCGTGTCTTGTTTCGTCGGGGGCGAATGCGGTTGCGCGGCTTGCGGTGGAGGGAAACCTGGTCGAAAGTGCGAGCAGGTTGGGTCGCGGCGGGGTGCGTGATCATCCTGGGGGTGGCGATGAGCCTCGGGTCGCATCGCTCCGCGCCGTCGGCGGTGCCCACCTCCGCCGCGCCCGCACCTGAGACGGGCCATGCGGACCTGCGCTTGGTCTACACAGGACAACTCTGGCATGGCAAGCCGGTGTATCAACTGACGCTCATAGATGGCGAACCGTTGCGGCGGATTCGTGTGGTCAGCCGCAGCGGCTCCACGTTGCCCATCTTGCGCCAGCCTGGTGGAGACCCTGCGCCGGCGCCCCATGACCTCAGGGCGGGCGAGTCGCTTTGGTTGGTGGGGCCGAATCTGCCGCCGCTGAGCGTGATAGTCATGTGGACGGATGACCAAGGCAAGGCGCGATGGGAGACGCTGCAGGATGTGCCACCTTGACCAAACGCGGGTTTGGCAACCCCGGGCCATTTCATGTAAACTGACCATGAAGGTCATTTTTTATACACAGGGGGCCTAACGCGGTGATAACCAAGGAGCAAGTGCTGAATGCGCTGCGGGATGTTGAGGATCCCGAGGTTCATAAAAGCATCGTCGAGCTCGAAATGGTTCAGAATATCGAGATTCAGGGCGGCCACGTCAAGGTTCAGGTGGCGCTCACCATCACCGGATGTCCGCTGCGCGTGACCATCGAGCGTGCCGTTCGCGAGAAGCTCGAGGCGCTACCCGGAGTGGAGAGCGTGGAGGTCGACATCCGCACCATGACGGACGAGGAGCGATCCCGCTTCGCCGCCAAGCTGCGCGGCCGTTCCGAGCCGCAGGCGGCGCCGCCGTTGCTGCGTCCGGATGTGCAGGTGGCATTCCTCGCCGTGGCGTCCGGGAAAGGCGGCGTGGGTAAGTCGACGGTCACCGCGAACCTCGCCGTGGCGCTGGCCGGCCTCGGCTATCGCGTGGGTGTGATTGACGCCGACATCTACGGCTTCAGCATCCCTGGCCTGTTCGGTGTGAAGGGTGCGCGGCCGACAGTGATCGACGACCTGATCATCCCCGTCGAATCGCGCGGGGTGAAGATCATGTCGATGCAGTTTTTCGTGCCTGACAACAATCCGGTGGTGTGGCGCGGCCCGATGCTGGGGAAGATGCTGCGCAACTTCTTCGGCGAAGTGCACTGGGGCGATCTCGATGTCATGCTGCTCGACCTCCCGCCGGGCACCGGCGACATCGCGCTGGACGTGCACCAACTGTTGCCGAAAAGCCGCGAGTTGATTGTCACGACGCCGCAGGCTGGCGCCGCGGAGGTGGCTGTGCGCGCAGGGCTGATGGGGCTGCGGACGAATCACGAGATCATCGGCGTGGTTGAAAACATGGCGTACTTTGAATGCGGCAACTGCCACGAGAAGCATTATCTGTTCGGCCGCGGCGGCGGCGACCGAGTGGCGCAGGAACTTCGGACCGATGTGGTGGCGAGGATTCCCGTGGCACCGATGGATGGCGAGGAGGCGTCGCTGTTCGGTCCCGAAACACCGCAGGGTGCGGCGTTTGGCGAACTGGCGCAGACGGTGGCGGAACGGCTGGGGCTGCGCAAAGCAGTCCAGAATGCCCGTTAACGCTTGACACAGCACAGGCTGCCTGACATTCGGTTCAGGCAGCCTGTTGCATTTCCGCGGTGGTCAGCGTCACGAACTCCCGCCGCCGCTTCCACCGCCCCCGCCGCCTCCACCTCCCGTGCTGTTGCCGCCCTTCTGCTGGGTCTGACCGCCGGCGGATTGCATCTGCTCCGCGACGGCACTCTTGAGCGCGTCCTGGAACTGCATGCGGAAGCTGGGGGTCTGCAGGGCTTCGGTCATGATCTTCATGATCTGTCCCCGATACTCCGGGGTCTGCAGGAGATCCTGAAGATTCTTCTCGAACTCCGGTGACTTGAGAAGAACCAGCATGTCCTTTTGGTACTGCGGGTCCTTCATGAGCTGCTTTTGGATTTGCACAAGTTGCGGTTGCACCGCGTTGGCCAAAGCCTGCGCGAACTTTGGATCTTTCAACTGCTGAGCCAACAGTGACTGATTGCCCGAGGTCTGCAACGACTTCTCCACAGCGTTGGTGATGTCGGTCTCGGAGACAATCACCTGGGACTTGAACGTGGGGTCCTTGAAGGCGCTGAGCAAAGCTTGTTTACCATCGTTGGAATTGAGGATATCCAGCACCATTTGCTTGACGGTGCTGTAGTCCTGTTGGCCGGTTGCCCCACCGGCCTCCGCGCTCATCTGACCACCTCCGCAGCCTGCGGTCAGCATCAGCACGGCGGCCAGGGGCAAACACCTCCGGAGCGCGCGCATCAGCGTCACCTCCCTCGTTCCGCTTCATGCAAAGTATTCCTGGCCATCTCGGCTCTTATGCGAACATGCTGGCGGCTGCCAGGACGGTGCGCTATGATCAAGAAAAAGCGGGGAGGACGTCTCGTGCGCCTCAATCAACTCCTGATTCTGCTCGGGTCCACGGTCTGCGTGGGGGCCGTGATGGGATGGCTGCTCACGCTGACGGGTTGGTTTCTCCATCTGTCGTGGTTGGCCGGGCTGATCTCCGGTGCGTTCTTTTCAACCACGTGCCTGATGGGCTTCTGGGCCTACCTGATGCTGAACTTCGTTGCCACCAGCGCGCTGCCGCGGCGGGTATGGCGGTGGGCGCAGTGGCTGTTGATGGGGGTCGTGCTGTACGACCTGCTGGTGTTGCGTTACCAGAGCGATGCCGCGCGTACACCCGGACATCCGCCCGCATACTTGCCGTATCTGCTGCAGGGGTTGCTGCCTCTGGTGGCGGCCGTCATCACCGGGTGGTTAAAGCGCCGTCAGTCCGGCCGTGGGAGCTTTCTGCCCGCCGCGTTCTACGTGTACGTGTTCACATTCGTCGATGGGCTGCTGGTGATCTGGCCGCACCAGGGCGCGGTCGTCAGTCAGGCATCCGCGGTGCTGACCCTCTGCAACGCCTATATCATGCTTGTGTACGGGAAACTTTTGGAGATCAGCCGACGCCGCACGGCCGCGCGCGCTGCCGCGAAGGCGACGGTCGGCAGCGGGCGGCCGCAGGGCGCCTGAGGCTAGAGGCGGTTATTGCACCTGGGTCTTGACGTTGGCCTCGGACAACAGCTCGGACACCGTCACGAACTGGTAGCCCTTGGCGCGAAGACCTTCGATGATCTGAGGGAGGGCATCCACAATCTGTTTGGAGGAGTCACTGGCGTGCATCAGGATGATGTCGCCTGGCACGACGCGTGTCAGCACGCGATTGACAATCGCCTGAGTGCCCGGGTTCTTCCAGTCCAGGGAATCCGTATTCCATTGGATGACCGTGTAACCCATGCTGTTGAGCACGCGCAACACGCGGGGGTTGAAGTCGCCGTTCGGGGTGCGGATCAGCCGCGTGCGCACACCTGTGACCTGATAAATGGATTTCTCAGCGAGTTGCACCTGCTCGCGGATCCAACTGTCCGGGTAGTTGGAAAAGTCCTTATGAAGGTTGCCGTGGCTGCCGATTTCGTAACCCATCCGGTGGATCCGTTTGGCGATCTCGGGGTGACGCAGGGTCCACGGCCCGCTGAGGAAGAAGGTGGCCTTCTTCACGCCCTCCTTTTCCAGCACGTCCAGCACGGGTTCTGGTACTTTGTTGCCCCATGAGATGTCGAAAGTGAGGGCCACAATCTTTTTGTCGGTATCCACCTTGTAGATGGCGCTGGCTTTGCGTTCCGCGGCATAGACCGGGAGCTGCCCGGCCGCGGCGAATAGCACCGCCATGAACAAGGCAATGACTGTCGTGATTGCTGCAATCCGTTTGCCTTCGCGCACGCAGACCTGACCTCCTTGTTCACTGGATCGGCAAGATTGCCGGTGCAATCTGGACAAAGTGTATGCGTGCGGCACATGGGCTATACGAAGCGGTAAAGGAGGACGTTCCCGGGATGTCGTCGGAGATGGCGAAACGTCAGGACAGGGCCGCACGTTTCGGATTCACGCTCGCTGCACTGGTGCTTTTCGGCGCCGGCCTTGCGTGTGGCTTGACCTGGCCTTCGCAGTACCTGCAACGGTTCATCGGCAGCCTCGAGGCTCTCAAACAGCTTGCGGACTGGCTGAGTCAATTGCACAACCCATGGCTGGTGGGTTTGTTTTTGTTCCTGCACAATCTGCTGACCGTCATCCTGATCTCCTTTCTTGGATTTTTCTTTGGTATCTACCCCGCCTGGGCTCTGTGGCAAAACGGCGTGTTGACCGGCGCTGCGGTGGCGTCCGCCGCCCAGTCGGCGCATGTACCCGCCTGGAAGATGGTGCTCTACGGTATCGCGCCCCACGGCATCTTTGAGATTCCGGCGGTGATTTGGGGTGCGGTGCTGGGGATGGATCTCGGCTACTGCCTGATGCAGGTCGTCAGCGATGCCATCGCCAGCCGTGTATCGGAGCGCTCCTCGCGCCTGCCGGAGGGGTTCGTCGGTCGCCGCTTTCGCCGGGTATTGCGGCGCCTGCCCTACATTGTGGGCCTGCTCGTGATTGCGGCCGTGATCGAGAGCACTGTGACGCCCATGCTGCTGTCGTGGGGCGCGCACGTCCACACGAACCTCTGAATCCCCTCCGTGTCCGGCCGTCACCCCCCTTCGCCAAGCGGAATACGTTATGGCACGGTACCGGGCAAGGAGGGGTTGTGATGCTGTATGCCGCGCTGGGTGATTCCATCACCTACGGATACAGCGCGACGGAGGAAAGGCACACGTTTGTCTCGTGCATCCAGCGAGCGCTCAGCCACGGCCAGCGCTGGAATGTGTATCGGCACGCGAAGCCGGGTTGGACCTCCAAACAGCTCATGAAGTCGCTCCGGCGGGTGCCTGATTGCCTATGGGATGAGGCTCGGCTGGTAACGCTGCTGATTGGCGGGAATGACCTGCTGCGCGCGGCGCCGTGGCTGATCGACGGCAACCTGTCGTACGCGCTCAAGTTGGCCGAACGTTACCGCGTGCACCTCGATGAGATCATCGAGCGCGTGCACCGGCCCGGCCAAACCTTCCTCATCGCCAACCTGTACAATCCGTTTCCAGAATCAGCGATTGTGGGCGAGAGCATCCGCGTGATGAACGATGTGATTGAGCGGGCCGCGCGCCGGCATGACCTGGTCCTGGTGGACCTGTCCGCCACCTTCCGTGGACGCGAGCCGCAGTACATCGAAGGGTTTCGGCGCGGGCAACTGCGCGACTTTCGCCTGTTCGGGAATCCGATTCACCCCACGGACGCCGGACACGCGGCCATCGCGGAAACGCTGCTGCGCGCGTATCGGCGGCATGTGGCGAGATCGCGCGTATCCAAGCAAAAGGCGCGCCTCGGCGGCGTGCGCTGACTTGACCTGCGCGGGCACGGTGGGAAACAATGTGGAGGAGACTGGGCCCGCGCAGCAAGGCCAGAAATCGGGTGGACGCGATGGACGGGTGGCTGGACGCCCTGCGGCACTTCGGCGTCTTGGATGCGGTCGATATCCTCATCGTGGCGTTTGTCGTGTACCGGGGCCTTCTCCTGATCCGCGGCACGCGCGCCGTGCAGCTGCTGAAAGGCGTGGTCGTGATCCTGGTGGCCACGATGGTCAGCAGCATGCTGCATCTGCAGGCGCTTAACTGGTTGCTCAACAAGATCATCACCATCGGCCTCTTTGCCATTCCCGTGGTGTTCCAGCCCGAGCTCCGGCGCGCGCTGGAGCAGCTCGGACGCGGCGGCTTCTTTTCGTTGTCGTTTGGGACAAGCGATGCTCCCGACATGCTGCAGGTCGTGGCCGAGGTGGTGAAGGCGGCGCAGGTCCTGGCCAAGAATCGCATCGGCGCCCTGATTGTCCTCGAACGCACCACGGGGTTGAGCGAATACATTGAGACGGGCACGGCCATCGAGGGACTGGTCAGTGCCGAACTGCTGATCCACACGTTTATCCCCGGGACGCCACTCCATGACGGTGCGGTGATCATCCGCGGCGCGCACATCGTCGCGGCCGGATGCTTTCTGCCTCTCACCGACGACACCCGGCTCGACAAACAGTTGGGCACCCGCCATCGCGCGGGGATAGGTGTCACGGAGCAGTCGGATGCCGTGGCGGTGATTGTCTCGGAGGAGACGGGACAGATCTCCGTGGCGGTGGACGGTGCCCTGCGGCGGAATCTGGGTGAGCACGCCCTTCGGGAGACGCTGGAGCACCTGATGGTGCGCAAGCGGCCGAGGACCTGGCCATTTCTTGCCAGAAAGGCGGAATCCTGAGTGGACCGGTTCTTGCGAAACAACACCGTACTCCGTCTGCTGGCGTTGGTCATCGCCTGCATCCTCTGGTTTGCCGTCGCGACAGGCGGTGGCTCCGCGAACGTCAGCGGCGGCGTGACGGAGCGGTTTCCGTTCCCCGTCCATGTGCTTACGGATGCTGGCGAGGTGGTGAGTGCACAGGACATCACGACCGCGGACGTGGTGGTCACCGGTGATCCGGTCAGTCTCACTTCTCTCCCGGCCCAGATGAGGAACGTCCAGCTTGTCGCCGATGCGCGAGGTCTCGCTCCCGGGCGGCACCAGGTGCGCATCAGCGCGCAGGGGATGCCGGCGGTGTCCTACAGCGTGCAGCCGTCTGCCATCACGGTCGTGATCGAAGCAAAGGCCACGGCCACGAAGCGCGTCGATGTCACGCTGGTCGGTCAGCCGGCGGCGGGGTATCGCGCCGGTGCGCCCACCGTTCAGCCGGCGCAGGTGCAGGTGAGCGGCGCCAAGGCGGCGGTGGACGACGTGGACAGGGTCGTGGCGACGGTGCATCTGGACGGTGCGACGCAGACCCTGACACAGGTGGTGCCAGTCACGGCCGTTGACCAAAATGGCGATCCCGTCCCCGGCGCGACAGTCACACCGGCGCAGGTGACGCTGATCATCCCGGTTCAACCTCCGCAGGTGACGCTGCCTGTGGTGCCGAGCGTCACCGGAGAGCCGGCGGCGGGCTACGCAGTGGCGGGGCTGCAGGTGTCGCCGGCGGTGGTCACGGCATACGGTGTACCCACAGGCGGTAGTTGGGCCAGTGTCATGGCGCCCGTGGACGTGAGCGGTTGGTCGGCAAGCCGCACGGTCAGCGTGCCGGTTCGACTGCTGCCGGGGATGGCAGGCACAGACCCGGCCCGGGTCTCGGTCACGGTCCGTTTGGAGCCGAGCCTCGCGCGGCAGTTCAGCGGCATTCCGGTAACCATCGTCGGCAAGCCTGCTCAGGGTACGGCCCGCTTGAACGGCCAACCCACGGTCGATGTGGTGGTGTCCGGGCCCGCAACCATCGTTCAAAAGATGACGGCGGCGGACGTGCGGGCCGTGATCGACGGCAGTACGCTGAAGTCCGGTGACACGAGCGCCCCGGTCAGCGTCCTGGTCCCGCAGTGGGTCACGGTGATCTCCATCTCGGCGGACCACGTCGCCGTCACGGTCCAGTGAACCGCCCGCGCCGAGGGCGCAAGGGAGACCGTGCCATTGCCGGAATCCCCCGGTCATGGCACAATGGGATTCGGCCCATGCGGCCGGAAAGGAGGTAGAGGGATTGGGGCGTTTGTTTGGCACGGACGGCGTGCGCGGCGTGGCGAACCGGGATCTGACCCCGGAGTTGGCCTTTCGATTGGGGCGAGCGGGGGCCAGTCTGCTGACCGCCGAGGGTCGCAAGCCGAGGATCATCGTCGGCCGTGACACGCGGATCTCCGGGGATCTGCTGGAATGCGCGCTGATCAGCGGCATTCTGTCCACGGGTGTCGACGTGATCCGCGCGGGCGTCGTCAGCACGCCGGGCGTCGCTTATCTGACGCGCGCGTGGCAGGCGGACGCGGGTGTGATGATTTCGGCGTCGCACAATCCGGTCGAGGACAACGGGATCAAGTTCTTCGGGGGCGATGGCTTCAAGCTTCTCGACGAGGCCGAGGAGGAAGTCGAGCGACGTCTCGAGGAGGCCGATGCGTTGCCGCGTCCGGTCGGAGGCGACGTGGGGCGCGTGACGGATAAGGCGAGTGAAGCTCGCGAAGCGTACGTGCAGTTCTTGATCAGCACGGTGCGTCATCGCCTGGACGGCCTGCGGCTGGTCATCGACTGTGCGAACGGTGCGGCCTCGGCCATTGCGCCGGAGGTCTTTCGCCGGCTTGGAGCCGACGTCACGGTCCTCCACGCGGAGCCCAATGGCATCAACATCAACGTGAAGTGTGGTTCCACGCATCCCGATGTGGTGCGCGATGCAGTGCTTCGCACCGGAGCCGATGTGGGGCTGGCCTTCGACGGCGATGCGGATAGGGTGATTGCCGTGGATGCCACGGGCGAGATCGTCGACGGCGATTTCATCATGGCCATCTGCGCCAAGGCGCTCAAGGAGCAGGGCCGGCTGCGTGGAGACACCGTGGTCGCGACTGTGATGAGCAACCTTGGCTTCGTCAAGGCGATGCAAAAGCTGGGCATCCAGGTGGAACGCACCTCGGTGGGTGACCGGTACGTGATGGAGGCCATGCGCGAGGGCGGCTTTTCGCTCGGCGGCGAACAATCGGGCCACATCATCTTCCTGGATCACACAACCACAGGCGATGGCATGCTGACCGGTTTGCAACTGCTCGACATTGTCGCGGGCAGCGGCCAATCGTTGGCGGACTTGCGGACCATTATGCAGCGGTATCCACAGATCCTTGAAAACGTCCGCGTGCGCGACAAATGGGCATGGCGAAACAACGCCCGCATTCTGGCGGCGCTGCGCGACGCGGAAGGGATGCTGGGGGACAGCGGCCGCGTTCTGGTTCGAGAGTCAGGGACGGAGCCGTTGGTGCGCGTGATGGCGGAAGGTCCGGATGAAGCGGTGCTGCGCAAGTGCGTGGCCCATATCGTGGAGACGGTGCGTCAGGAACTCGGCGCGTCATGAGACGCGAATGCGCGCGTCTCCATGATGGCGGAAGGCAAATCCCAATCGCTGACCGCCGGCTTGGAAGCGCCTGGACTGGACGATGGTCCAGTTGACGCGGAGGGGGAGAAGCGAACCATTCGGCGGGTGCCCCCCGGCGCCGGACTGCGCCGCAAGCGATGGCTCGAAACCCGGCGGGCGACCGCCGGAACAGGAGCCTCGCAGGTCATGGAGGAGGATGAAACCAAGCGATGTGCGGCATCGTGGGCTACATCGGTTTTCGCGATGCGCAGAACGTCCTCATCGGCGGCCTGCGCAAGCTGGAATATCGCGGCTATGATTCGGCGGGCATCGCCGTGCTGGATAGCGGCAGGATAGAGATTCAGAAGTCGGTGGGGCGGCTCGCCAATCTCGAAGACCGGCTCGGCGGGCGACCGCTGCCGGGGCACATCGGGATCGGCCACACGCGCTGGGCGACGCACGGCCGTCCGTCGGATGAGAACGCACATCCGCACAGCGATTGCAGCGGCAGGTTCGCCTTGGTGCACAACGGGATCATCGAGAACTACCTCGCTTTGCGCGAGGAACTGTTGGCGAAGGGGCATCAGTTCACGTCGGAGACGGACACCGAGGTGGTGGCGCACCTTGTCGAAGAGCTGTACAACGGGGATTTTCTGCAGACGATGGTGCAGGTGGGCAAGCGCCTGCGCGGCGCCTACGCGCTGTTGGTGATGGCCAAGGACCATCCGGGCACGCTGATTGCGATGCGCAAGGCGAGTCCGCTCGTCGTCGGCCAGGCGGAGGGTGAGCACTTTGTCGCCTCGGATATCCCCGCCCTGCTCGAGTACACGCGCGACGTGTTTGTGCTTGAAGACGGTGAGCTGGCGGTGGTTACGAAGGACGGCGCGAGCTTCTACACACTCTCGGGCGATCCGGTCGAAAAGGAGCCCCTCCACGTCACGTGGGACGCCGTGGCGGCGGAACGCGGGGGCTATCCCCACTTCATGCTCAAGGAGATTCACGAGCAACCGAAGGCCATCCGCGATACTCTGCTCGGCCGGTTGACGGAGGACGGCCAGGTGGCGTTGGACGATCTGACGCTACCCGAGGGCTTCGTGGAGAAGCTGGACCGGGTCCACATCGTGGCCTGCGGTACCTCGTGGCATGCGGGACTTGTGGGGAAGGCCGTGATGGAGAAGTTGGCCCGTCTGCCCGTGGAGGTGGACATCGCGTCGGAGTACCGCTACCGTGATGTAGTAGACAGCGACGGCACCTGGGTGATTGTGATCAGCCAGTCCGGCGAGACCGCAGACACCCTGGCGGCCTTGCGCATGGCGAAGCAGCGCGGCCGGCGCGTGTTGGCCATCACCAACGTGGTCGGGAGTTCGGTGGCGCGCGAGGCGGATGACGTCCTGATCACGTGGGCTGGGCCCGAGATTGCGGTGGCGTCGACCAAGGCGTACACGACGCAGCTTGTGGTCCTGTACTTGGTCGCGGTGTACCTCGGATTGGCGCGGGGCACGCTGCAGGCCGCCGAGGCCCGCGATATTCTGTCTGCGATGCAGGACCTTCCGCAACTGGCCGAACAGGTGCTCGATACGGCGCCGCAGATTGAGCGCTTTGCCAAGCGGTACGCCGGCGTGCATGACACCTTCTTCATCGGCCGCGGTCTCGACTACTCGGTGGCGCTGGAGGGCGCGCTGAAGCTCAAGGAGATCTCGTACATCCACGCGGAGGCGTACGCGGCGGGTGAGCTGAAGCACGGCACGCTCGCCCTCATCACCGAGGGCGTGCCGGTGATTGCACTCGCGACGCAGACGGAGCTCTACGAGAAGACGCTCAGCAACATCAAGGAGGTCAAGGCGCGCGACGCGTTCGTCCTTGGGCTCACCTGGGTTGGAGACGATGACCTGGAGAAGTCGGTGGATGAGGTCATCTATCTGCCGAAGACACTGCCGTTGCTGGCGCCTATCCTGACGGTCGTCCCGTTGCAACTTCTGGCCTATTATGCGGCCGTCGCACGCGGTAACGACGTCGACAAGCCGCGCAACCTCGCCAAGAGCGTCACGGTGGAGTGAATAGAGGAAAAACCCAGACCGGCGCGCCGATGATGGCGCGCCGGCAAGATTTTTTGAGGGGGTCGCTGGTGATGCAGGGCGAACGGACTATCCTTCGACAACTGAAAGTGCCTGAGATCACCGCGTATTTTTGGATTATCAAACTGTTGTCTACAGCGCTCGGTGAATCGACGTCCGATTATCTTGTCTATCACATCAATCCATATTTGGCGGTGATATCCGCAGGCATCGTATTCCTCGCAGCCCTCGTCTGGCAGTTTGCCGTTCGCCGGTACGTGGCTGGGGTATATTGGTTCCTTGTGGTCATGGTGGCTGTCTTTGGAACGATGGTCGCGGACGCCATTCACATCGTGTTGGGGATACCGTACATTGTATCGACACTGGTGTTTGCGCTCGTGTTGATTGTGGTCTTTACCGCATGGTACCGCGTTGAAGGCACCTTGTCGGTGCATTCCATTCTGACTGCACGGCGAGAGGCATTTTATTGGGCCGCAGTGTTGGCCACGTTTGCCATGGGTACGGCCACGGGAGATCTCACCGCAACCACCTTCCGGTTGGGATATCTGAGTTCAGGTATTCTCTTTCTGATTCTGTTTGCTGTGCCGGGTCTTTATTACGCGGTGTTTCGACGCCACGAGGTGTTTTGCTTCTGGTTCGCGTATATCATGACTCGTCCACTGGGGGCATCGTTTGCCGACTGGATGGGTAAGCCGCATATCGATGGCGGTCTTAGCATCGGTGACGGCACCATCAGCGCTGTTCTGCTGGTGTTGATCATACTCCTCGTTGGCTACCTGGGGGTAACGCATCGAGATGTGCAGCGTACGCCCGCCGTCCGTGCTATGTAAACGCCGCCCCACCCGACATCGCAGACGCAGTCTTTGGGTACGTCGTGTTGTTTTTTGTTGTTCCGGCATGGGACAACATGCGAGTCTTCATTGAACCGTGGCTGACGCTTTGGGCTGGCGCCGCACTCGCTGCAGGTCTGAGGTTTCTGCGGCGGCGAGGCGCCTCACCGTAATCGTCGGTGCGGAGTGGCCGGCCGTCTCATGGCAGGTCAATCTCCACCTGGCCCTCCACAACGCGAGTATCGTATGTTTCTAGCGGGATCACGCACGGCATGCGGGTCGGCGCACCGCTGCGAATGTCGAATGCGCCCCCGTGGCACGTGCACACAATCTCCGGCTCTTCCAGTTCGCCATCATCCCAGAGCGAGCACGCCTGATGCGTGCAGATCTCGCCCGTGGCGTACCAGCCGTCCGAGAGATGGTAGACCAGGAGGTTGATGTCATCCACCTTGAAAAGTCGCATGTCGCATTCTGGGACATCCGTCTCGCGGCAGACCGGAAACC
Organism: Alicyclobacillus sp.; assembly: GCA_023511725.1. Taxonomy (GTDB): domain Bacteria; phylum Bacillota; class Bacilli; order Alicyclobacillales; family Alicyclobacillaceae; genus JAIMAY01. The sequence goes on along the minus strand of JAIMAY010000006.1, from coordinate 39,604 downwards.
AGGTCAAGCGTCTTCCCTCCAATGTTCAACCGAGTCGCCAACCATGTGTTCTCTGCTCAAGGACGAGGTGTGATGGCCTTCAGCTCCTCCGCGATGACTGACTTTTCTTGCGGCGTGAGTAATCGACTCGCCATCGGGAACAGATGACTGTCTTCTTTTCCTAGATGGTTGAGCAAGGCCGGCGCTAACTCCGTCAGTTTGTTGGTCAACAACGTCCACGTATGCTCGTCGCCACCGCTTTGCCAGGCGTCAAGCAAAGACTCTGCCTCTTGATGGAGTTGGCGGATATGGTGATGTTCTTCCAGGAGGCGTGCTACTGGACCGACATCCATGCCGCCCACGTGTTGAGCCATGCGTGGGAAGAGAATCTGTTCCTCCGCTACGAAATGGTGTGCTATCTCTTCTCCAATGACCGACAGTGCGTTTTTCACCGTTGGCGGGGCCATCGACGTGTTGACGGACTCCAGTACCTTGCAGACGTGGAGGTGGTCTTCGACCAGTGGGCGTAGCTCTGGAGCAATCTGATCCATCAGCTCAGGATTCTGAAAGGCGTTCGGATGGTCGAGTTTCATCGTGGGCTGCGGCCTGACTTCCGCCCCTTGATCCGGGACCAGGACCAGCAGCACCACGCTCCGTTCCACAGCCTGGACTGCGTGTTCTACATCAGGATCCAATACCAACACGTCTCCCATACCGAGCACCTCGTCCCGTCCCTCCGCAGTAAAGCGGATCCGGCCGCTCACCACGACCACGGCCAGTGTCAGTGCCACCCGATGCCTGGTCAGGCCTTGTCCCGGTTCCAGCGACAACTGTACAAATTTGCTCTGGCCTCGCTGAAACAGGCTCTGTACGGGTTTATGGCGAAATTCAAGTGTGAATCGCTGCATGGCGTGGCCCCCTCGTGTGGCAAGTGTACTTTCATGGCGATTATCCACCGTGTATGACAGCGTGGTTGTGCGCCACGTCACGCCTTCCTGCGCCATTACGGTGTCATCCTGTGCTCAAGGTGGGGGACAGAATGCGAGACCTCACCCGGGGATTGTTTGGCACTCCGGCGCTCCCCCATGCATTGGCCAACCGTGAGCAGCATGAGTATCCTCTTCGTCGCGGCTGTCTACCACCGTACTGGGAAATGAGTGGACGGTGTGGCCCACACCGCACTCACGGGCCTGTCTCTTGGGGACCGCCCGGCATCACGCCCTCGACTCCACCTCTTCCGGCAAGTGGGGCCGATCCGTCAGGGACCATCCCGTCTTAAGCCCGACGATGAACCATCCGAGCACAAGGGCACCCAGCGCAAAAATGGTGTCACCAATAATCCGGAGCCAGACGAACAGGTGGATAGTGGGCCGTTGCATGAACTCCGCGGACCTGGCGAACCATGTACCGTATTCCACGCTTGCCCACGTCTGCATGATCCCGACCGGTAGCAGGCTGAGCAGGATCATCAGCCCCAAGCCAATGTTCATCGCCCAGAAGGAGAATCGAAGAGATCCGTCTTTCCACGCTTTGCGTGCCGTGAGCCCGCGTAGGCAGAATAGCATGAGCCCGATACCGAGCATCCCGTATACGCCAAAAAGGGCAGCGTGCCCGTGCACGGGGGTGGTGTTGAGTCCCTGCATATAATAGAGTGCGACAGGTGGATTGATGAAGAAGCCGAACAGCCCAGCACCCACCAGGTTCCAGAAGGCCACGGCGACGAAGTAATAGATGGGCCATCGGTAAGCCGCCACCCATGGGCGGGCGCGGCTCAGCGTCAGGTTCTCATATGCCTCGAATCCCACGAGGACCAAGGGCACCACCTCCAGTGCGCTGAAGGCGGTGCCAAACGCCAGCACCCCGATGGGCGTTCCGCTAAAGTACAGATGGTGGAAAGTGCCGATGATGCCCCCGAACAGGAACACGATGGTCGAGAACAGGATGGACGAGGTCGCTGTCGATATACGAAGTAATCCCATCCGCGTAAAGAGGAACGCAATGACCGTCGTTGCGAAAACCTCGAAGAACCCTTCCACCCACAGGTGAACTACCCACCAACGCCAGTATTCGGCCATGGCCAGGTGCGAGTGCTGACCCCACATGAGTGCCGGTACGTAAAAGACGGGTATGGCCAGAGAGGCCAGGAGGAACAGCGCCAGTAAATGCCGGCTTTCTTTGGCCTTCCGGAAGGCAGGCCACAGGGCGCGAGCCATCAGGAGGAACCACAGGAACAGCCCTATCGTCAGGAAGATCTGCCAGAAGCGGCCGATGTCCGTGTATTCGTACCCCTGATGACCAAACCAGAAATTGGTGGACAGGTTATGGATGCGCTGCATGATGGCCAACCATTGGCCGGCGAGCGCACCCACGACGATGATCACGAGGCAAATGAACAGGAAGTTCACAAGTGCGCGTTGACCTCTCGGTTCATACCCGGATACCGCAGGTGCCATAAACAGTCCCGTAGCCAACCACGCCGTGGCAATCCAGAAGATGCCGAGTTGGGTGTGCCACGAGCGGGTGACGGCATAGGGAATCCACTTCGCGATTGGAACACCGTAAAAGCTCGTACCTTCGACTTGAAAGTGTGCAGTGATGGCACCCAGCGCTATCTGGATGACGAACAGTGCCGCGACGACCCAGAAGTATTTCAAGGTGGCCCGCATCGACGGCGTAGGCTACAGAGCGAGTAGCGGGTCTCTGTCGGGATAGACCTCCACGTCATCCGGGTGGCGTTCCGTCGCATAGTACCATGCCAACGCGCCAATTCCAGCCAGCAGCAACACGAAACTTACTACCGACCAAACCACCATCGAGCCCGTGAGGTTGTTTCCAATCAGCGGCTCATGCGGCCAGTTGTTTGTGTACGTCACCACGTCTCCCGGCCGGTTGGTGGCGCATGACCATGTGGCCCACCAGAGAAAGGCGGTGAGCGGCGCCACTCGACTTTGGTCTTTGATGACGTCGCTCGGCAGCGCGTAGGCGTCGCGCAATGGAGCGAGAGCGGGATCGTGCGTGAAGAGGGAGGCGTAGTGCTGGCTTATGGCGCGGAACGCCTGGGCGCGCAGGTCCGAGATAACCAAGTCGCCCGTGGTGGGGTTGTAGGTGTTCGTTCGCATTTCCGTTTGCAGGCGAGCCTGCAGCGTCGCCTTATTTTCCGCATCCAGTGTGTCATACGTTTGGTGATACTGGGTGGTGGCCCAGTGATTCAGCATCCAGAGACATTCCCGGTGCAGCCAGTCCGCCGTCCAGTCGGGCGCCACGTAGGCGCCATGTCCCCACACTGTCCCGACCTCCTGGCCGCCCATCGACTGCCAAACATTTTGTCCTTCCCGAATGTCATCTCCGGTGAAAAGCACGCTCCCGCTGGTCGTGACGACTCGCTTGGGAATGGGGGGCATGGTGTGGTAAATGCGGCCGCCGTAGAATCCCAGTACGGCGAACGACAGGATGAAGACCACGCCCAGTGCTACCCACAGTTTGATATACCGCATCATGGACACCCTCCTTGACACTGACCTGACGAGGGTATGTTTTCCATGAAGCGCGGCGATATGTAGAGGCTCCCCAACCCGCGCACGGATGGGGAGCCCGTAAGGCGACTGTTGTCGTCATCGGTAACTGTGGAGCAAGGCGTCCATGGCCCCTTCGTCGATCCGTAGACACGCGTCGTCGAGCGGATCCACTATCGCGCCTTCCGGCACCGCGCGCCTCTCCTCATCTTCGTAGATGATGCCGGTGACGAGATGGCCTCGGTCGACGAGCCACTCAAACGCGCGCGTCCGGTCGTGTGCGTCATACCCCTCGACATCCTCCAGACGGAACAGCCTCTCGCGGTAGTATTCATAGGTGTTGACGGGATTGAAACTCACGCAGGGCGAAAGCACGTTAATGTAGGAGAAACCCCTGTGCCGGATGGCGCGAACCAGCAGGTGTGACAGCTGCCGCACATCTCCTGCAAACCCCTGAGCGACGAAACCGCAGTTCATGGAGAGAGCCAGCAAGAGCGGCACGACGGGCGGCTCGGTGGTGCCGGTGGGGGACGTCTTGGTTTTGGCGCCCAGATCCGACGTCGGCGACGCCTGGCCTGTCGTCAGGCCGTAGATGTGGTTGTCCATGACGACATAGGTGATATCGACGTTGCGGCGCATCGCGTGGACGAAATGCCCCATGCCAATGCCGTAGCCATCCCCGTCACCGCCAGCGGCAATCACGGTCAGCCGTGGGTTCGCCAGCTTGACCCCCTGCGCCGCAGGCAACACACGGCCGTGCAACGTGTGGAGTCCATAGGTTCCCGCGTATTGAGCCAACTTTCCCGAACATCCGATGCCTGACACGACGACGGTGTTCTCCAGTTCTAACCCGGCCATGCCGATGGCCTTCTGTACGGCGGCCAGGACCGAGTAGTCACCGCATCCGGGACACCATGTGGGGCGAATAGGAGAATGCAGTTGAGCTACGGACATCACGACATCACCTCCAACGGGAAGATGTATCTTGCGGCGTCCACGATCTCAGAGGGGGTCATGGGCGTGCCGTCAAAATGCAGATGGTGGAAGATGCGCTCATGGAGCCCCGTATGGCGCCCTATCAACCCTGCCAGTTGCGCTCCCGCGTTCTGTTCCACCACCAGGATCCGTTCGGCGTTGTGGACCGCCTCCAAGAACGGCACCACAGGGAACGGTTCCAGCACCGACAATTGCACGTGCTTCACCTGCATGCCTGCATCGACCAGCTTGCGGGTGGCCTCGGCAAGAACCCCATATGAACTGCCGAATCCGACGATGACAAAGGGAGCGTGAGGCGGACCCTCGACTCGAACGGCGTTGGGCAAGGCAAACGTGGCCAGTTTGCGGCTCCGCTTGGCCACCTGAGCCCTCCGCATGATGGCATCCTCAATCTCCAGTCCCTGGGGATCGTGTTCGTTCCCAAGCGCCACATGTGCAGCGCCCTTTTGACCGGGCAGCGCGCGTGGTGAGATGCCATCTACGGCGCCAGGATCATACCGTCGGTAGGGTGTGTTCGGCCAGGCGTCCTCCCGATACAACTTGCCACGCCGGAGCTCCAGGTGGTCCACCGGTAGGTCTGGGACGGTCTGCGCGGATGTGCCCAAGAACATGTCGGACAGGAGGATTACCGGGCACTGATAGTACTCGCTAAGATTGAACGCCTCGGCTGCGTAGGAAAAGCACTCTTCAACCGTGCGGGGCGCCAAGACAATCCTCGGGATGTCTCCGTGCGTTCCATACACGGCCTCATTCACGTCACTCTGCTCCGTCTTGGTGGGAAGACCCGTGGATGGTCCTGCGCGCTGCACATCCACAATCACCAGCGGGATTTCGGCCATTCCCGCGAGACCGAGAGCCTCCATCATGAGGGAGAACCCGGGTCCCGACGTGCTGGTCATCCCGCGCACTCCGGCATAATTGGCGCCGATGGCCATGTTGACGGCGGCTATCTCGTCCTCCGTCTGCACGACGGCACCCCCGACGCGTGGCAGGAGTTCAATCATGCGATACATGATGTCGGTCGCCGGCGTGATAGGATAGGCAGCAAGGAACCGACAGCCGCCGACGAGAGCGCCGAGAGCGATGGCGTCATTGCCCGTGATGAGGAGTGCGCCGTCTCCCTGCGAACGGACGGGCTGCCACTGCCGCACCGGTTCCACACGCTCAGCCGCGTGACGAAAGCCCAAGCCCACCGCCTCGAGATTGGACCGAACCACAACTTCTCCCTTGCTTACAAACCGTTCCCGAATCATTGGCTCAAGCGCGTCTAGCGGCATCCCAAGCGCTGCGGTGCTGATGCCCAGAGCAACCATGTTGCGCGACTGAGGGCCTCCCGCAGCTTTGGCCAATTCCGAGATGGGCAGGGCGACATGCCGGACGCCGTCGCGGCCCTCATCACCTGGGCGGACAGTGGTGTCGTAAAACAGTACACTCCCTCTCCGCATCGCGCCTTCGGCCTCATCCACGGTCTGTTGGTCCAACGCCACCACCACGTTGAGCCCATCGCCGAGTGACCGGACGTTCTCATCCGCCAGTCTGACGGTGAAAGTCGTATGACCCCCTTTCACCAAGGACATGAAATGACGGTAAGCGAACACGTGAAATCCGTGGCGATGCATCCACCATGACAACAGATCACCGGCCGTCTCAATCCCTTCGCCCTGCTTCCCGCCAATGCGCCAGACCAGATCATTCATCCTCCGCCACCTCCGTTTCGTCTTCAGCGTAACGGCGACGCAAGGTGCAGAGCAGGCCAAACTGGCGCATTTTTGGCAGGCAAACGGACTAGGTCGGGTACAAACCACGCCGCACCGTCATCAGCCATTTCGACGGGTCCACAATGCTCATGCACGATAGGCCGCCATCATCAGGACGCATCCGCTCGTCGCTGCTAGCCTGTGAGCAGGAGGGATGACCATGTGGGAAGACAGGATTCAGAATCTTGAACTCCGCGGGAGGGTCGTCTCTGCGGACGAAGCCGCCAGCTGGATACATGATGGCATGACGGTTGGCATCAGTGGATTCACGCGCGCCGGCGATGCCAAGGTCGTCCCGCTCGCATTGGCCGAGCGGGTCAAGCGTGAAGCGAAGCCGCTCAAAATCAACCTGTGGACGGGCGCTTCCGTGGCCGAAGAGGTTGACGATACCCTCGTGCGGGCGGGCATCGTGGCGCGCCGCATGCCGTTTCAATCGAACGCGCGGATGCGGGATGCCATCAACCAAGGGGAGGTCATGTACGTCGATGCGCACCTGAGCGAAATGGTGGAGTGGGTCCGCGCAGCAGAACTCGGGCCGCTCGACGTGGCTATCATTGAGGCCACTGCCATTCTGCCCAACGGTGGGATTGTGCCATCGACCTCAGTGGGGAACTCGCCCACCTTCGCCTATACAGCGCAGCGGATCATTGTCGAGCTCAACATGCGCCAGTCTCCGTTGCTGCTAGGCGTGCATGACGTCTTCGTGCCAGGGCCGCGTCCTCACCGTTCCCCAATTCCTTTGACCGACGCCTCGGACCGGATCGGGGCGCCCTACATCGCGGTGAACCCTCGCAAGATTGCAGGTATCGTCATCACCGAACGGGAGGATCATTTTGCTCCGTTGCCGCCTGTGGATGACGACATGAAGGCCATCGCCGGCCAGCTCGTGGAATTTTTCCTGCACGAAGTTCGACGTGGACGATTGCCGAAAAACCTGCATCCACTGCAGTCCGGTGTGGGTGCGTTGGCCAACGGGGTGCTGTCCGCCTTCGTGGACTCTCCCTTTGAGCACCTGCAGATGTACTCGGAGGTTCTGCAGGATGGCGTGTTCGACCTGATGGATGCGGGCAAGATGGACATCGCCTCCGGTTGCGCCATCACCGTGTCGCCGGAGCGTGCTGGGCGGGTGTTCCGGTCCCTCGACCGCTATCGCAACCGCCTGATCCTGCGCCCACAGGAGATCTCCAATCATCCGGAGGTCATTCGAAGGCTGGGCGTGATCGCGATGAATACGGCCCTCGAGGCTGATATCTACGGCAATGTGAACTCCACGCACATTGCCGGGACGCAGATCATGAACGGCATCGGCGGGTCCGGTGATTTTGCTCGGAACGCCTTGCTCTCCGTCTTCATGACCAAGTCGACGGCCAAACATGGTCACGTCTCATCCATCGTGCCCATGGTGTCGCATGTCGACCACACCGAGCATGACGTGGACATCATCGTCACGGAACGCGGATTGGCGGATCTTCGTGGTTTGGCGCCGCGAGAGCGTGCGCGCTTGATCATTGATCGCTGCGCTCATCCCGCGTACAGAGAACTGCTCAGGGACTACTACGAAGAAGCGGTGAAGCGCGGCGGCCACACGCCGCATGTCTTGGAGCAGGCACTGTCATGGCATGTAGCGTACCAGCGCACGGGGAGCATGCGGCAGGCTTGACGTCGGATCTGCATAGTTCATTGGGGCAGGATGGACCAGTCCGTACGACAAACTTGGTTTCACTCAAACGGCGCTGTTGTCTGCGGCGCTTCGAGGCGAATATGAAGGTGCAGCGGACGGAAGTCCCGCTGACAGAATCCCGACCTGGGGGCGAAGGACATGGTGGGCTGGTTACGACACAACGTATATGCGCGGTGGCTGTTGACGGTGCTTCGGGTGTGGGTGGGCGCGGAGTGGATTCGGGCGTCGCTGGAGAAGATTGGTTCTCCAGTGTGGACCGGCAACAAGGCCGGGGTTGCCATCAGTGGATTCCTTGGCAACGCCGTGAAGCTGAGCACGGGTGCGCACGCCGAGGTTCAGGGATGGTATGCATCGTTCATTCAGGGCTTTGCTCTTCCACACGCCGTGCTCTTCAGCTACGTGATCTCTTACGGTGAATTGTTGGTCGGCATCGGCTTGGTGCTAGGCTGCTTGACCACGGCTGCAGCGTTCTTCGGCGCGGTGATGAATGTTGCCTATCTGCTCGCGGGCACATCCAGCACCAACCCCAACATGCTCATCTGGGAAGCGCTTCTGATGGTGGCTGGTTTCAATGCCGCTGCCATCGGTGTGGACCGCTGGCTGATTCCGATGCTGCGCCACCTTTTCCGGCGGGGCCAGTGGGATATCCCGAGCAGCAGCGGCCCGCAGGCTGGCGCTCAGCGGCGGACGGCTTGAGCGGATGACCTGAATTGCGTTGACGCCTTTGCGCGATGGAAGGCCTCATTTGGAAAGGCGGGGAGAGACCATGAAAGTGCTTGTCCCTGTGTCCTGCAAAGGTTCATCGGAGACGCTGTTTACAGTGGCAGAACGACTGCTCAGTGACCATCCGGATGCCCAGGTGACTATCCTGCACGTCACGAAAGGCAGCACATCTTTCTATCGGCGGTCACCCCTGGGTGTCGAGCAGACGCTACCCGAACCAGAACGGCAACAGGTGCTCGCTCTGGAAGGCGAGGTGCGCCGACGGTTCACGCCGTGGTATGGACGAGTGCAATTCCGGCACGCTGTGGGGGACCCGTCGGCCGTCATACTAAGGGTGGCCAATACGGAAGGTTATGACCTCATCATCATGAACCGCCACAACCGAGGCCCGGTCCACCTCCCTGTCGGAACCGTGAGCCGGGCGGTGGTCTCCGAGGCAAACTGCAATGTGCTGCTTGTCCGGTGATACAGCGTGCCCCACCCTGGCGAACCGGGTGGGGCATTTTCATGTGTGCCAGCAGATTCCCGTGAAGAACCCGTCGCAGCGCTGAGACTGCTCTACGACAACGGTGTGACGGACTCACGTGATGCTTTAAGCGGCGTCTCGTCGTGGACAGCGTCGCCGAAGAGGCTGCGCAGTTGCGGATCCTTGACGATCACTGCGGGCACCGGCGTCATCCGGGCTACGCCCTCGCCTACGCTGCCCAAGATCCAGCGGTCCATCGTGTTGTGGCGGTGGGACCCGAGCACAATGAGGTCCACTTTGGCGGATCGGGCCACGTTGCAGATGGACTGGACAGGGTGTCCCTCCACCGCGTAAAAGCGGTGACGGTCCCCATACGCTAAGATGCGCTCTGCGAGATCCCGTTCGATGGCTTCAGCCCTCTGCCGCTCCCTTTCAAACACGGACTCCGAGAACCCCGTGTAGGGTCCGTGAGTCATGACGTTCAGCACGTAAACAGATAGGGTCTCCAAGTGCGGTACAGCATCCATCAGGGATCTGACAAACTGTTCCGCTGAGTATACGCCACTGGAACCGTCGGTCGCGAACAGGACCTTCCGTAGTTCATAGGTCTGGGGTGCGGGCGGCACCACCATGACCGGTATCTCGGCGCGTCGAAGTACTTCCTGGCTGACGCTGCCAACAAGCACTCGATCCGGCATACCTCGTCCATGCGTTCCCAGAATGACGATGTCTGACTTCCACCGCTCCGCCGAATCGCAGATCAGTGTCGCAGGCCGCCCATACTCGTGCAGAAAGTCCATGCGTTCCGAGAGATGCGGCGACAACTCGCGAGCGATGGTGTCCCGGATGTGACTGGCGGTGGCCTCCTCGACCTGAAGGTAGTGATCTGCTCGCAGCCCAAACAGGTGCGTGAGTCCGTCGGACACGTATAAGGCCGTCAGTCGAGCCTCTGGGAATTCCTTCATAAGCGCCTTGACGACCGGCAGCGCGGCCAACGAATGCGGGGAACCATCCGTCGCATAAAAGATCCTTTTCATGCATGAGACCCTCCCTATCCCCCGGGGCGGGGGAGCGTTCTGTAGCTTTATCGTAAGGAGGACTCGCCCCTGCTCATCAGACCCGTTTGGACGATGGCTCATGGTGATATCGAGCTACGCTGCCTTCAAGGAAATAGGAGGGGGAGGCGAAGGTGAGCAGGCTTGGAGGTCAGCCGAGAGCGGGATCAGCAAGAGCGAACCAACGGCTGCGGTCGCCTGGCAAAGACATCCCTGGACGAAGCATCAGCGGGGAGCGGCGCTGCTCCCGAAACCCCATCGCGAGCAGACGGTGGAGAAAGGCCGTATGGTGTCCCGGAACGTCCAGGCGGACGGATCCCGCCGTCCGCAGAACGCCTGTCACCAGCGCCGCCGCGATCTCGGAATCCTCTGCCACCACCGGTCCCGCGCTGGTGCGCTGCGCATACGTGCGCGCCAAGACGAATCCGCGGATGTGTCCGCGCCTTTCCGCTACGAACGCCAGATCCGAGACGGCCATCATCGCCTCCAGCAGGCGGGGGCGCGCAGAACCGTTCGCGACGGCGTCCAACTGGATTAACGCCGGTAGATCCGTGGGCTGTGCGTGCCGAATGCCGCCTAAGAGGCTTGTGAACGCTGGGGCCGTCTGCACACACTCCAGGCGGTGCACGGTCGCGACCGTCTCGAACCCGAGCTTTCGGTACAGCGGAAAGCCTTGCTCGGTGGCCACGAGCATCACGGGCCATCCGTTCGCTTCAGCCCATGCAAGGCAATGTTCGACCATGCGGCGGCCAAGACCTTGCCGCTGCATATCTGGCCGAACCATCACGATGCCGAGCGAGGCCAGGGCCGGCGGATACGGGTAGAGCGCGGCGGTGGCGACGAGATCGCCGTCCGCGCGCAGTCCGAACACCCGTCCGCCGGCGGTGAGCAGCAGGCGGGCCTGCGCGGGGGAGAAGGACCACCCGACGGTTTCTGCAAGGGCCTGGATCTGAGGCGCATCCGCCTGCGTGAGTTCGACAATGCCGTCCGTCATCTCAAGTGCAGCAGCTGCTGCAGTCCCTCCGTTGTCAAGCGGTGACCCACATAGAACGGGCCGAACTCGCCGAAGCGTGCGCTGGCCTCATCGAATCGCATTTCGTAGACCAGCTTTTTGAAATGCAGCGGATCGTCCGCAAACAGCGTCACACCCCACTCCCAATCGTCCAGACCGACCGATCCGGTGATGATCTGCGTCACCTTCCCGTGGTAGCGGCGGCCGATTTCGCCGTGGCTCTTCATGAGTTCACGACGCTGATCCATAGGGAGCGTGTACCAGTTGTCATTCCCCCGACGCCGCTTGTTCATCGGGTAGAAGCAGACATACGCTGTTTTCGGCAGGCGCGGCTTAAGGCGACCCTGCAGGTACGGATCCGTATCGGGATCCACGCCGGGCTTCGCCAGGTAGGCGCTGAGCTCGACGACGGACACGTACGAGTACGTGGGGCTCGTGAAGTCGGCGAACTTCGTCTTCTGAAAGCGCGTCTTGATCTCATTGAGTTCGGCGATGGTCGGCCGCATGTGGATGAACAGAAGATCCGCTTTGTGCCCAGCCACCTGGTACTGGCCGTAGGCGCCCTTACGCTCATCCTCATCCTCCGCGAACTCCCGCGTCAGCGCGGTGAACTCCGCGACTGCGGCAGCGCGTTCCTTGGCAGGCAGCACCCGCCACGACGGCCAATCCACGCTCAGAAACTGGTGCAGGACATACCAACCTTCCAGTGTCTGTACAGCTTCGTTCATGTGTCAGGACTCCTTTGACTCGGACGCTGTGCCTGTCTGGTTCACCTATACAGTACCGCAGGCGACATATGGAAGACAAACCGGTCCAAGAACCGAGGCGTGGGACGAAAACGGGGAGGGGAGCCCTGTAAGATGACGCGGCCCCTCGTACGTCTGAAAGGATAAGGTGACCGAAACGGTGCCAACGGCCTGTGGGATACGGTCGAGGGCGTGAGGAGGATGCGGGATGCAGCCGGTACGCAGAGGTGTTGGGCATTGGCCCGGTTGGGTCAAGGGCGTGCTCGTCGGGTGCTGTCTGCCGTGGGTCGTGGCGGGGTGCGGACAGCCTGCGACGGGGGCGGGGACGGGAGTGCCAGGCAACGGATCGGCCGCGACCGGCGCGTCATCGGGAGCGGCAGCGGGCAATCAGGCGGGAGGCGGGGGTGTGGTGACGACCACCTTCGTCACGGCTTTCACACCGCAGCAGGTGGTGTTTGTGAACAGCCAAACGGGCTATGTGGCCGGCCTTGTCGGGAAGGGAGATGCCACCCAGGCGGTGTTGTATGGCACGGTGGATGGCGGGCGCACGTGGCACCGCCTGTTTGCCAGCTCAGCCTCCGCATCGATCCAGACGGTGGCCATGGCTGTGCATGGGCCGTATGTTTGGTTGGCCACCGGCAACGAGGATCCCTCGGCGCAAGGGATGCTGTTTGCGTCGGCGGACGGTGGTCGCTCGTTCCGTGTGGTAAGCCGTGTTCCGCTGACCGACGTCGATTTCACGTCGACGTTGGAAGGCTGGGCGGTTCGAGGCGGAGGGGACCCGGTGCACGCGCAGCTCGTGTACACCGGTGACGGCGGGGCATCGTGGACGGTGGTTTCCCTCCCGCCCACGCTGACGCATGGATGGGCTCCCAGGTGGGTAAGCTTTGGAGACGCTACGCACGGGCTGCTGTTGGTCACCGGGGTTCCGGGTGCAGGCCAGCAGATGAAAGAAGTGCTTCGCACAGACAACGGGGGCCGGACGTGGACCGTGATGACAACGACAGAGGGGGCGACTGCATCCTCGGCGTTTGGCGGCGGGGGCTATGGTGAGGGCATCGGCACCGTTCCCGGCATACCCGAAGATGTTTACCTCTGGGAGAGCCGCGGCTCCCTCCTGCAATCCACCGACGGCGGCAGGGATTGGCGTGCACTGCCGCTGGGGCAGCCGGAGGTTCGCGAGGTGCAAAGTATGGCCATGCTAAACAGCCAAGAGGGGTTCGCACTGGTGCATGACATGGCAAGCGGCTTGGATAGGCTCGTTCACACTCAGGATGGTTGGCGCACCTGGAGCACGCTATTCACCTGGCCGCGCAGCGTCGCTTGAGCCGCCATCTCCACCGGGTGGAGCGGATGCCGCCGGGGTGCAGAAGCGTAAACCGCCCCGACGACGCACACGCACCACCTGTCCGTTGTGGCGGTTAGGTTCAACCACCGAATCCGCCGCGGATCATGGCGAGCCACGCCCAGCGCCGTTCCTTCCGCTTGCGAAATCGCGGCAAGGCGCGGTAGGTGGCGACGCATTCCCGCAGCGCCGCCTGCGCATCCTCCATCCTGCCCAGCCGTCGATACAGCGCGGCCAGCCTGTAGAGTGCCTCGCACGAGGACTGATTGTAGGTACGGGCCGCCTCCAGGTCGTGCAGCGCTTGCTGCGGGTCGTCGCCCACGTGGAGGGCGGCAAGCTTTAGGTACGGATCGCCATACGCAAGCCGAGGTTTCTCGGCCAGTGCCGCGCGGATGAGCGCTTCACCCTCCGCAGTGCGCCCCAGCTCGATCAGGCACACACCTTCCTCATAACGAATCTCCGGCGTTTCTCGCAGGGAACCTGGCAACCGCCGAAGTTGCTCCAGGGCCTCTCGCGGGTGATGGCGCGCCAACTCCATCTGCGCCAGTTCGTGGCGGGCGTTCGCATCATGCGGGTTGAGGGCGATGGCCTGTCGCACGGCTGCGTGCCTGCGCATGCGGCGGATGGGCCGAAGGAAGCTGGGGGTGAGTCCAACATAGCGCTGATCCAACACGTACAACACCACAAGGATGACCAGCAGGGCTAACCAGGGATTCCCCAGCAGCGCGGCCAGCAGCCGCCAGATCAGATACAGTCCAAGCCACTTCACGCGGGATGCCTCCGATGATTCCGACGTTGCTCCAGAGGTTCGGCTTGAGGGTTTGGATTTCCTGCATCCGCCGTGTCAACGGTGTTGTATGTAGATGTTGGCCTTGGACACCGCCCGGATGTGAGCCAGTTCCTCCTGTGTCAACGGTGGCACGTGGGCCGCGCCCAGGTTTTCCTGCAGCTGTTCCAGGCTGCTCGCCCCAGGGACGGTGGTGGCCACGGCCGGGTGCGCCAGAACAAAGCGGATGGCGAGCTGAGCCAGCGTCCTATCGGGGCGGACCAGCGGCCGCAGTTGCTCTGTCACGGACCTGATCTCCTCCGGCGTGTAATCCAGGTACGATGGCGGCGGGCCGTCCATTCGCCACGTCCGATCCGTGAGTAGTCCCTGCGCCACCGGCCCGCGGACAATGACGGAGATCCCGTGTGCATGCAGCAGGTCCAGCACTTCCTCCTCCGGCCGCCTGTCGAGGATGCTGTACTGCATCATGACGCTGACGATGTTGGACCGTCTCACGTATTCTCGGATCACGTTGGGCCGGATGGACGAGATGCCGTACCAGCGGATCACGCCCTCCTGTTTCAGTTCCTCGAATGCTTCGATGGTTTCGTCGATGGGGTCTTCAATGGTGCCGCCATGGAGCTGGTACAAATCAATGTAGTCGGTTCCCAGCCGGCGCAGACTTCCTTTCACGGCCTCCTTGATGTACGCCTTGGACGGATCCCAGAACCAGCCCTCCTTGCCTGGTTCCCAGTGGTTGCCGACCTTTGTCGCCAGAATCACCTCATGCCGCTTGCCTTTCAGGGCCTTGCCGACCCACCCTTCATTTCGACCCTGTTGGTATAGGTCTGCGGTGTCGAAGAAATTCACGCCCGCATCGATAGCGGCGTGGATGATGCGGATGCTCTCCTGCTCGTCGTGCCGCAGTGACATGCACCCGAGGCCGATTTCACTCACCCACAGGTCGCTCGTGCCCAGTCGGTTCCGCTTCATTCTGTTTCGCCTCCCGCTTTCACGGATTTGCTGTGAGGCCTGTTCGACATCGTGGTGCGGGTCTCCTGTTGATTCTGCTACACTGAGGCTCAGTCCTACCTCATACGGGAGGTTCTCTCATCTATACCGTAAGTTCAATCGGACAGCACGGATATGAGAGAGAACCGGAGTGAACGCGAATTCATATTCCGTTCACAGACCAGGGATGCTGCAGGGCAGGGCGTGGCACCCATCGTCCGGCCTCTTTGTGAGTGCTGCCAGATTGGGAACTCCCGCCTAGTCTCATCGGACGGCTGCACCTCGTCTCTTTGCACCGTTGTGCGCCAAGGTGTGAATTTGTGCACACCGCGGCGCTGTCTCGTGCCCGACAATCGTCATGAACCCAATTTCGTCGGGCAGGTGGACCTCCATGACACACGGCCTTGAGGGGCCTTCCAACAACACACCTTTCCGTATGCACACATCGCCTGCCGATGCGCCTCGCACATTCCACGCGGGGGAGGCGCCGGCGGATTATTCGGTCAATCCGTTCATCGTGATTTGGGAAGTCACCCGTGCCTGTCAACTGCACTGCCTGCACTGCCGGGCCGAGGCACAGCGGCACAGGCATCCGCTGGAGTTGACGACGGCGGAAGGCCTGCACCTGATTGACGACATCAGCGAGATGGGACGCCCCCTCCTCGTGCTCACCGGCGGCGATCCGCTCGAGCGCCCCGACCTCCTTGACTTCATTCGGCATGGGACCGCGCGCGGTCTGGAGGTGGCCATGACTCCGAGTGCCACGCCGCGCGTCACGCGCGAGGCGTTGGCGGCGGCCAAGGCTGCGGGGTTGAAACGGTGCGCCTTCAGCCTGGATGGGGCGACGCCCCAGGTGCACGACCGGTTTCGGGGCACGCGCGGATCGTTCGAACGGACCATACAAGCCCTCGAGTGGCTCCGCGAGCTACAGATCCCGATGCAGGTCAACACCACCGTCACGCGCAGGAACCTGGATGATCTGCCGCACATCGCGGACTTGATTGAACCATACGGCCCCGTCTTGTGGAGCGTATTCTTCCTCGTTCCCACGGGGCGCGCGAGAGCGCAGGACATGGTGTCGGCGGACGAGGTGGAAGACGTGTTGGAGTGGTTGTGGGCCGAGGCGCAGCGCCGGCCCTACGGGATCAAGACAACCGAGGCCCCGCACTACCGCCGCGTCATCCTTCAGCACGCACGGCAGGCGGGGGCGACGCCGGGCGCCGCGGGGACGCAGGGCGAAGAGGGATCGGCGGTGTCCCAAGGTGCGCCCCCCGGCGTGCATGCGGCACGTGGCCGGCCGCGCCGGCCGGTGAACGACGGCAATGGCTTTGTCTTCGTGTCGCATACGGGTGACGTGTACCCCAGCGGATTTCTGCCGCTCAAAACCGGTAACGTGCGGCAGACTCCGTTGGCTGACATCTATCGTCATCACCCGGTATTTCAGGCAATCCGTAACCCGGACATGCTGAAGGGCCGCTGCGGAATCTGCGAGTTCCGTCATGTGTGCGGCGGATCCAGGGCAAGGGCGTATACCGTAACCGGGGATTGCTTGGCGGAGGATCCGGCCTGTAATTACCAACCTCAGGTGGCCGCCATGCGCGATCCGTCACCATCCGGCGAGGGTCGACAGGATACAGTGAATGTGAGGTAGGCCGGCGGCGGTTTGCTGCGGCCATCATCATCTTGGAGATCGCGCCCGGATGGGTCTGTTTGGCTTGACACCATGGAACCCAGCGACCCTGGATATTGAACGACGCCGGCAGGGCACTTTGCCCACGGCGTCTTGTTTTGTCGGCGAACTCTCTCATCTGACCGCCCTCCATGCCCCAAACGGACTATTCCGCCTTCATCCGTCCGGACGGCCGAAAATGCCCCAGCTTGATCTCCCACGATTCCGGCGGCGGGCGATAGCGTGAAGTTAGGAGCCGATGTTCTGCCTGGCAAAGGAGGGCGACGGCATGAACCGGACCGTCGTAATGGTGCTCTCGATGTTGGCGATGGTTGTCGCGTTTGTGGCGTGGTCGATGATATCGCCGATTGCACCGCAGCTCCAGCAGGTGTACCACCTCACCGGATTGCAAAAAAGCGTCATGGTGGCAACCCCGATTTTGCTCGGGTCCTTGCTTCGGATCCCGATGGGAATGCTGGTGGACCGCTTTGGCGGCCGCCGCGTATACACGTTGTTGTTGCTCGCGGTCATCGTGCCGGTGCTGGGCGTAGCTACAGCGCACAGCTTTTCGGCACTGATTGCGTGGGAGGTATAGGCATTGCCGGCACGGCGTTCGCGGTCGGCATCGGCCATGTGTCCCGCTGGTATCCGCCGCAGGAACAGGGCCTCGTGTTGGGGATCACCGCCATTGGCAACGTGGGAACGGCCGTGGCGGGGTTCACTGTGCCCGCGCTGTATCTCTCCGGCGGGATGTGGCGCGTATCCGTGGTGGTGGCCGGCCTGCTGTTGCTGGCAGCCGCGGCCATCTGGTGGGGGACGCGGGATGCCGTGCAGGTGGCTGACACGGCATCGCAACGGAATGCGTCTTCTCCGACGTCGCTCGGCACGTCGGGAATTGCCGCCCATCAAAGTGCTGCGCGCCTCTGGACGCGTCCTGTGCTGTGGCAGTTGGCACTGTTCTATTTCGTCACCTTCGGCGGATTCATGGCGTTTGGCAACTACTTGCCGACTTTGTTGCAAGCCCAATTCCATCTGACACCGGTGGATGCCGGGCTTCGGGCCTCCGGTTTCGTTCTGTTGGCCACGGCAATGCGTCCTGTGGGGGGATGGCTCGCGGATCGCCTGTCTCCGCGCGGCTTGCTCGTCGGCGTGTTCGCTTTCATGGCAGCACTCGCTGCACTGTTTGCCGTCGGACTGGACCGAATTCTGTGGACGACCGTGGCGGCACTGGGCATCTCGGTGCTGGTCGGTTTGGGCAACGGAATTGTGTTCAAGCTGGTGCCGACGGAGTTCCCCGATGCGACCGGTAAGGCAACCGGGCTCGTTGGGGCCGTGGGCGGAGTGGGCGGATTCTTCCCGCCGCTGGCGATGGGATTTTTGAAGGAGCAGACCAGCAGCTACAGTGCGGGTCTGTGGCTGCTGTGCGCGACCTGTTTGCTGGTCTTCAGCATCGCCTGGATCTCTGCGCGGCGCGGCGTCCCCGTGCCGCCCATGCAGCAGGGTCGGCGGGTCGCCTGAAGGCGCAAAGCGTGTCGAAGGGAGAGACGACAGATGTCGGGACCCGCGCTTCGAGACATCGGATCGCACCATGCCATTCACGAGGCGGCGTGGTTGGAAGCGGAAGAGATGACCGACGAGCTCCGTGCCTGTCTCAACGACGCGGAGCCGGGCCGGTTTCTGGCGGTGGCCCGGGTGCTTTTGGAGCAGTGGGAGACGCGGACACTCCGCCACGCATTGGCGGAGGAGGAGCCTGGCGGGCTGTATGTGTCCATAGCGGCACGCGGGCCGGAGCAGGCCGAAAAAGTGGCGGCTCTTCGGCGCCATCACGAAATCCTCCACCGCATGGTTGGCTGGATTCGGGAATTGACCGGAGAGCCGGGTACGGAGTTGGTGGTGTGCGGCGCGTTCGAGACGTTGCTTCAACTGTCCGCGTGGCACAACGCCGATGAAGAGCGGGTGCTTTGCGAACAAGCCAGCCTCGGGGAGGTATCGCAATGAACGAGCGGCAATGGCCGGACGAGTGGCTGACGGCGGACAAGGAGGACCTGCTCGCCGTGCTGGAGATGCGGTTCGGCGGTGTGCCGTACGATGTGCGCAACAGCATCCTGCAGATTCGGGATCCGGACGTGTTGGAGCGGTTGATCCTCGTCGCGGCGAACGCCCCGGACTGGGATGCGTTTGAGACGGAGTGGCAGCAGCGGGATGGGTTTCGCATTCATCTGTCTCCGTTGCCGAAGCAAGGGGGGAACTCGAATCGATGAAAGAGACGCAAGAACGGACGGAGAGCAGGTTACGCTTTTTGAAACAGCGCAGGACCTGGGCCGGCGGATGGGCCACGGAGAGCGCCAAATCTCGCGCCTGGGAAGATTTGTACCGTCGGCGCTGGGCGCATGACAAAGAGGTCCGTACCACACATGGGGTGAATTGCACGGGGGCGTGCAGCTGGAAAGTGCATGTCAAGGACGGGCTGATCACGTTTGAGACCCAGGCCACCGATTACCCGTCCACGGGTAGAGACTGCCCAGACTACGAGCCACGAGGGTGCGCGCGCGGCGCCAGTTTTTCCTGGTATGAGTACAGCCCGCTGCGAGTGAAATATCCGTACGTACGCGCTGTGTTGCTCACGCTGTGGCGTGCGGGGCTCGAGTCCGGCAAGGATCCGGTGTCGGCGTGGGCCGCCATCGCGGAAGACCCTGAGAAAATGGCGGCCATTCGAAGTGCTCGTGGGCACGGCGGCTTTGTGCGGTCCACCTGGGACGAGGTGACGACGCTGATTGCAGCGGCCTGTACCCATACCATCCGCCGCTACGGTCCGGACAGAGTGGTGGGGTTCAGCCCTATCCCAGCCATGTCCCCGGTGAGCTACACGGCAGGGGCGCGATTCTTGTCCCTCATCGGCGGCACGTTGCTCAGCTTCTATGACTGGTATGCCGATCTGCCGCCCGCGTCTCCGCAGATCTGGGGCGAGCAAACGGATGTGCCGGAGAGCGCGGACTGGTACAACGCGAAGTATTTCATCATCTGGGGTACCAACCTGCCGATGACTCGGACGCCAGATGCGCACTTTCTTGTCGAGGCGCGGTACAACGGGACGAAAGTAGCGGCGGTCAGCCCGGACTACGCCGAATACGTGAAGTTTGCAGATACGTGGCTCCCCGCGAAGCCCGGCACGGATGGCGCGCTGGCGTTGGCCATGCTGCACGTGATCCTGAAGGAGTTCTACGTGGACCGGGAGACGCCGTACTTTGTGGACTACGTCCGCCGGTTCACGGACCTGCCGTTCCTCGTGACCTTGCGCCGGACAGATGCGGGTTGGGTGTCTGACCGGTTTCTGAACGCTCGTGACATCGGTGACAGTGAGGCACATGCCGAATGGAAGACAGTGGTGTGGGATTTGGCGTCGGGAGAATTGAAAGTCCCGAACGGGAGTGTGGGGTTTCGCTGGGACGGCTCTGGACGTTGGAATCTCCGGTTGGAAGACGGGGAAGGCGCTGCCATCACTCCTGCACTGACGCTGCTGAACCATGCGGATGACATCGTTCAAGTACAGGTACCTGTATTTGATACCGGCCGTGCCGGTGCGGTGTCACGCGGGGTGCCCGTGCGGCGCGTGACCTCCGGGGACGGGGAGGTCTACGTCACCACAGTGTTCGACTTGTTAATGGCACAGGTGGGCGTGGATCGCGGTCTCCCGGGAGACTATCCGAAGGACTACGTTGACCCGCGTCCAGGCACCCCCGCTTGGCAGGAGGGCATAACGGGCGTTGATCGGCGGCTGGCCATTCGTGTAGCGCGAGAGTTTGCCGACAATGCGGAACGCACCCGGGGCCGGTCGATGATTGCTTTGGGGGCCGGCACAAATCACTGGTATCACAGCGATGCGACGTATCGCGCCATCATCGCCCTGGTGCTCGTGACGGGTTGCCAAGGCGTCAATGGCGGCGGTTGGGCTCACTACGTGGGGCAGGAGAAGGTGCGCCCGCTGGAGGGATGGTCCACGGTGGCATTCGCCACGGACTGGGTGCGACCGCCGCGACAGATGAACGGCACTTCATTCTTCTATTTCACTACGGAGCAGTTTCGGCACGAAGAGCAGGTTCCGGGCATCGCCGCGCCGGGGGCCACGGAGCTCGCTCACATGCATCCGGCGGATCTCAACGCACTGGCGGTACGGCTCGGCTGGCTGCCGTCTTTTCCCCAATTTGTACAGAATCCGCTCGACGTGATACGCGAAGCTCGTGAGCGCGGCCAAGTGTGGGCGGATGAATCCGTATCGTGGCGACCTGCAGAGGTCACGTTGGCAGAGCATGCGCCCATCGGCAAATTGGACTTATTGGTTGATATTGACTTTCGCATGACGGGGACAGGCGTGTACGCGGACATCGTTCTGCCGGCAGCGACGTGGTACGAGAAACATGATTTGAGCACCACGGACATGCATCCCTTCATCCATCCGTTCCAACCCGCGATCGATCCGCCGTGGCAGGCGCGGACGGACTGGGATGCCTTTCGCAGCATTGCCGAGAGGTTCTCCGAGTTGGCTGCTCGTCACCTTCCGGCGTGCGAGGACCTGGTGATGGCGCCGCTGTTGCATGACACACCGGACGAGCTGGCGCAGCCGTTAGGGAAGGTTCGCGACTGGCGCCGCGGTGACGTTCCGGCCATTCCCGGAAAGACCATGCCGAAATTCACCGTTGTCCGGCGCAACTATCCGAACGTCGCACAGCAGCTGATCACACTGGGGCCGCTGGCAGAGCGGTCCATCACGTTCAAGGGTATCACGGTCGACACAGCCGACGCGATTGAGGAACTCGCGCGGCACAATGGCCGTGTGGTCGACGCCGGGACAGGTACGTCGCGTGTACGCCTGGAGTCGGATCGGGACGTGGCAGAGGCGATTCTCACCCTTTCCGGTGCCACCAATGGGCGCTTGGCGCAGGCGGAATGGGCCGCTTTGGAAGGGACGGTCGGGCTGCCATTGAGGCACATTGCCGAAGGCCACAGCGAGACGATGTACCGGTACCAGGACCTGATCGCACAGCCCAGACAGACACTCGCGGCGCCGGCCTGGAGCGGGCTCGAGAGCAGTGGTCGCCGCTACGCGCCGTTCACGGCGAACGTGGAGCACCTGATCCCTTGGCGAACGCTTACCGGTCGCCAACACCTGTACGTGGATCACCAACTGATGCTGGAGTTCGGCGAAGCATTGCCCGTCTATCGCCCGCCTCTGCACCTGCCACCGTTCGCGGCGGGAGAGGCGCCTGTGGGCGCGCAAGGGGGACAGCTGATAGTGCGGTATCTGACACCGCACCAAAAGTGGGGCATTCATTCTACCTACGCGGACAACATCCGCATGCTGACACTCTTCCGCGGCGGACCGGTGATCTGGCTTAACGAAGAGGACGCCCGGGCGACGGGTATCCGCGACAATGATTGGGTTGAAGTGTACAACCGCAACGGGGTCATCGTCGCGCGAGCTGTTTTGACCTACCGCATGCCTCGCGGTGTGGCGATGATGTACCACGCACAGGACCGCGTCATTGGCGTGCCGGGCAGTCGCCTCTCCGGTACACGGGGGGGCACGCACAACAGCGTGACGCGGATTCAGCCCAAGCCGACGCACATGATTGGCGGGTACGCGCAGCTCAGCTACGGATTCAACTATTACGGGCCGACCGGACACCAGCGCGATGTGCTGGCCGTGATCCGCCCGCTCGGAGACGAGGTGGATTGGCTTGAACGTCAAGGCGCAAATCGCAATGGTGATGAATCTTGACAAGTGTATCGGTTGCCACACGTGCAGCGTGACTTGTAAGAACACCTGGACGAACCGGCCGGGCGTGGAATACGCGTGGTTCAACAACGTAGAGACCCGTCCCGGCCCAGGATATCCGAATCGGTGGGAAGACCAAGAGAAGTATCGCGGCGGTTGGGTGAAGACAGGCGGCACACTTCGGCTGCGTGCGGGCGGCGCCTGGTCGAGGTTGGCTCACATCTTTCACAACCCGGACCTTCCGGTGTTGGATGATTACTACGAGCCGTGGACCTACGACTACGAGAACCTCCTGACGAGCCCGGAGGTGCCGCATCAACCGGTGGCCCGGCCCCGTTCCGCCGTGACAGGTCGCCCGATGGATCGGCCAGAGAGTGGTCCCAACTGGGATGATGATCTCGCGGGAGGATCAGAAACAGCTGCCCAGGACCCAAACATCGACCCGCTCGCGGTCGAGATCCAACTTGCGTACGAACAGACGTTTCTCATGTACCTGCCGCGCATCTGCGAGCACTGCCTCAACCCCGCATGTGTCGCGGCGTGTCCGGCCGGCGCCATCTACAAGCGGGACGAGGACGGAATTGTGCTGGTGGATCAAGAGGCGTGCCGTGGATGGCGATTTTGTGTCAGCGCGTGCCCGTACAAAAAGGTGTACTTTAACTGGCGCACGCACAAGGCGGAAAAGTGTCACTTCTGCTACCCGCGCATCGAGGCGGGACTGCCGACGGTGTGCTCAGAGACGTGCGTCGGCCGTATCCGATACCTGGGTCCCATCCTGTACGACGCGGACAAGGTACGCGAGGCGGCCAGCGTCGACCGGGAGGAGGAGCTGTACGAGGCGCAATTGGGGGTGTTTCTGAATCCCCATGACCCGCAGGTGCAGGCCGCCGCTCGCCAGGCGGGGATTTCCGAGGCGTGGATTCGAGCTGCACAGCGCTCTCCCGTGTATCGCATGGCGGTGGAATGGAAAGTGGCGCTGCCGCTGCATCCGGAGTATCGGACCTTGCCCATGGTCTGGTACGTGCCGCCGCTGTCGCCGCTTCTCGCGGGCATGGACGAGACGGAAGACATTGTCGACCGAGTGAACCGGATGCGAATTCCGGTGGAATACCTCGCCTCCATCCTGTCGGCGGGGGATACCGCGGTGATTCGCCGGGCGTTGTTGCGCTTGGCCGCCGTCCGCGCCTGGTCCCGGCGCGTGCAGCTCGCGGAAGGCGGAGGGGCCGAGATTGCTCGAGCGGTGGGCCTGACCGAACAGGACTTGGCGGACATGGCACGGATGTTTGCCGTCTCGAAGTATGACGAACGGTTTGTCATCCCGACGGCGGACCGCAACCAAGCGAATCCGGCGGTACAGGGCGGATGCAGCCTCGACGGCATTGCGCCGCCCGAAGGCCGCGTGTCGCATGCGTCCCGCTGAGATATTTTCGAGGAAGAAGGTGGAACACGTGCACGTGCCCCCGCATCTATCCGGCTCGCCGCACGGAGCATCGCATGGCGGTGATGCGACGTCGCCTCCGCCCGGTCGGCGAATCCGGCGGTTGTATCTGCTGACGGCCGCACTCCTGCAATACCCGGGCGATCCGGATTTCTGGGCAGACCTTCCCTCATTACGCGACCAGGCGCTGCGCGACGGATGGCCGGAGCTCGCACGATGCGTTGATCGGTGGCTGGCCGGGGACGCGCTGGCACTTGCCCGTGTGTACGTGGAGTCATTTGACTTACATCCCGGCTGTGCCCTCTATTTGACGGCCCACGAGTGCGGGGAGAGCCGAGATCGTGGACATGCGCTGTGGCTCTTGCATCACCAACTGCAAAGCCGAGGATGGGAGCCTGAGTTGCGTGAGCTTCCCGACTTTGTACCGGCATTGCTGGAGTACATCGCGATGGACTGGGAGGGCGCGTGCCAAATCCAGCTTCCCCATCGGCTCGGGCGCGTGCTGGCGGCGATTGCTGAAACGCTCGGTACGGGCCACCCGTACGCCCCGCCGTTCCAACTCACGGCCGCGCACCTGCCCGCCGCCGCGGCAAATCCGACGTCTCCGACGCCCGCGCAGGTGGACAACACCGTCCCCTATCCGCTGCTCGTGACGGACCCAGATGACACGGGCTGACGAACGTGCCTCGTGCCAGGTGCGAACGAGAGCGGAACGGAAAGGAGACATTCATGTATGGCCGCGTTCTTGTGGGGTGTATTCCCATACCTGGCGATATCATGCCTTGTCATCGGCAGTGTCTGGCGGCGGGTCACGCGTCCGCTGGGGTGGTCCGCGAAGTCCAGCGAGTTCTTCGAGAAGCGGTGGCTCAGCCTCGCCAGTCCGTTATTTCACTGGGGGATCCTGTGCGTGCTCGCCGGCCACGTCGCAGGTCTGTTGGTGCCCATCGGGGTGTATCATGCGCTGGGCGTGTCAGACGAAGTGTACCACGCGTTTGCGATGTGGGCCGGGGGCGTGGCCGGTCTGGCAGCGAGCATCGGGATTTTGCTGCTTGGCGTGAGGCGAGCGGGTGTAGTGCGTGTCCGGGTGAACTCCACCGTGGGAGACTGGGTGGCACTCGCACTGTTGGCAGCGGTGGTATGGACCGGCACTGCCATGACGATCGGGTACAATGCCGGATTTGGTCCGTATGAATACCGAACGACCGTCGGTCCGTGGCTGCGCAGCGTCTTGGCCCTTCATCCGGACGTCGCCCGGATGTCCGGCGTGCCGGGGCTGTTGCAGCTTCACGTCATTCTTTCGTTTGCCCTCTTCGCCGCAACACCGTTCACGCGTCTGGTACACGTCTGGAGCGCGCCTCTGCGGTACCCGGCGCGTTCCCCCATTCTATACCGAACGCGCCGTCACCCCTCGACGGGCGCCTGACACGGCGGCGGCCGCGACCCTCGCGGGCCGCGGCCGCGCGTAGATGGACACGGGCCGTATCACCGCCGTCAATCCTTGCCGTGGAAGAATTCGCGGTTGATGGCAATCCAGTGCCGTTCTTCTTCCGGCACGAAGTCCTCGTGAAAGATTGCGGACACCGGGCAGACCGCTTCACAGGCGCCGCAGTCGATGCACACCTCCGGGTCAATCAGATACGTCTCGCCCCCGTCGTGAATGGCGTCCACGGGGCACACTTCCACGCAGTCGGCGGCCTTTTCACCAATGCATGGTGAGGTGATGACGAATGCCATGGCGTCTCCTCCTTTCCGGCCCGCACACGGGCTTCGCTGTGAGCGTACGACGAATCGGCCTGACGAGGCGTGGCGTAGATCACACCGAACCTCATGGTGGCATGGCACAATGGCCACGGAGAGAGGGGGCCGGACATCACGTAATAGGCGCGTGACACCCGCACTGAAGGGAGGGAACGAGGATGAAGGTGAAGCGAATGCGACTGGGCGCGGCGGCCATCGGTGCGGCGGCGCTGCTGGTGGCCGGATGCGGGGTACAGGCGGGATCGCCAAACACGAGAAATGCCACAGGTGGCGCCGGTCTAAACGCGATGGGCAACATGCCTGGGATGAATAGGGTGGGCATGAATAGCACCGCCTCCACTTCGTCGCCAAACACCCCGCCGATACCGGTGAAGGTCATCCGGCACGGGCGTGACGTGGAGATTCAGATGACCGCGCAGGATACAGTGGTTCATCCGGCGTCCGGCGTCAACTTTAACGCGTGGACGTTCGACGGCACCCTGCCGGGACCCGTACTGTATGTACAACAAGCCGATCACGTGACGCTCACGCTCCACAATCTCGACTCGGCGATGCCACACTCCATTGACTTACACGCGGCGACAGACGCGCCGGCGGGAACGTGGACGGAGGTGGCCCCGGGCCAGACGGGGGTGGTTCACTTTACCGCCGCGAAGCCCGGCGTGTATCTGTACCACTGCGCCACAGAACCCATGCTGGTGCATATGGCGCGCGGGATGTACGGCGCCATCGTTGTCCTCGCTTCCGGTGAGGCCAAACCGGACGCCGTGATTGTACAAAGCGAGCTGTATCCGGGGAACGACACCAACGCCATGCTGAATGACCAGCCGCAATACGTGGTGTTCGACGGCGAGGTAAACCGCTACGTGGATCATCCGCTCCGAGCGAAGGTGGGTCAGCCCTTTCGCATTGCCTTCGTGAACGCGGGGCCCAACGAATTTTCTGCGTTCCACATTGTCGGTACGGTGCTGGCGGACGTACAGCCCTCGGGCAGTCCGGAGGACCACCTCAGGGATGTACAGACGTATACTGTCGCGCCCGGAGACGGCGCGCTGATCACGGTGGTGTTCCATAAAGCGGGGACCTATACGTTCGTGTCGCACAGCATGGCGCAGATGGAGAAAGGCGCCATGGGCAAGATTGTGGTCTCGCCATAAAGTTGTCTTCCCCTGAGCGGGAAAACGGGGCGCCTTTCTGATGGAGGTCGAGAAAGAGGAGGAGATACGAATGACGCGGCGGATTGTGGACCTGGATGTGCGTGAGATTCTCCGGGCCAAGGGCGAGCCGTTCCAGCTCATCATGGAGACGGTGAAGACGCTAGGGCCACAGGACGTGTTCCAGTTGCATGCCACGTTTGAGCCGGTGCCTTTGCTTCGAGTGCTCGGCCGGCAAGGACTACGGGGCATTGTGCGGCAATTGGAGGATGACCACTTTGTGGTCCAGTTCGCGCGCGGCGACGATGCTGTTACGTACTGGCGGCTGGACAATCGCGGATTGGAGCCGCCGCAGCCGATGATGCGGACCCTGGAGCTGCTGGATACGGAGCCTCGGCTTCAATCCGGGGAGTGGGGACTCGAGATTTGGAATGACAGGACACCAGCCTTCCTTCTTCCAGAGTTGGAGGAGCGTGGTTTCCGATACGACATCGACGAGCGCGAGGCCGAGGGATACGTTCAGGTGCGGATTCGGAAATCATGACGCGGTGGGCGCGGTGTACGGAACAATGCGAATTGCCGGGAGCGAAAAGAAGCAGACAGGCCGGGGGATCCTCCCCGGCTTTGTTGTGCTTACAATGTTCCTTGTGTCACTGCAGCGGCAGGTGAATGAGAAGCTTTGTTCCCCGTCCGGGGGCGGACTCCACTTTGAATGCAGCGCCGACCAGACGGCACCTGTCCTGCATGCTCTTCATTCCGAAGTGGCCGTCTGCCGGGACGGCCTGCGGGTCAAACCCCACGCCGTCGTCCTCAATGACAAGGCGCATTGCGACCGGTCGTCGCTGGCTGGCCGATTGGATCAATTGGCAGGAGACATAAACGTGGTGAGCCTGCGCATGCTTACGAATGTTGTGCAATGCTTCCTGGACCACCTTGGCCAGCTGGTTGCTGACATGCGGGGGCAGGAGCAGTGTCTCCGCGTCCGTGTCGAGGTGTGCCTCGATGCCGCTCCGGGTTTGAAACTCCAAAAGCGCGCGCCGCAGGTGCTCAAGCAGGTCACCTTCGACGCGGAACGTGAGGTCGTGAATGGCTTCGCGCAGGCCTTTGAGGCTACCGTCGAGGACCTGGCTGATCCGGGCCACGTCGGCTTCGGTGACCGGTCGACC
The DNA here is from genome assembly GCA_023511725.1 of Alicyclobacillus sp. GTDB lineage: Bacteria > Bacillota > Bacilli > Alicyclobacillales > Alicyclobacillaceae > JAIMAY01. The sequence goes on along the minus strand of JAIMAY010000006.1, from coordinate 11,597 downwards.
ATCGCGAATGTCATCCAGCAACATTTTCAGTTGCATGTTGGCATAGGCGATGTCCTGTACGGCTCCGTCGTGCAGGTCGCGCGCCAGTCGTTCGCGTTCCTCCAGAGTGAACTGCAGCGCCTCACGCTGGCGCCGCTCGTTTTCGAGGCGCTTGCGATCACTGATATCCCGGATGGACATGAGAAGGTAGTGTCCATGGGGCCCGGGGATGTGCGAATACGTCACAGCCACGGGAATCACGTCGCCGGTTTGCGCCACGATGCTCATTTCCACATCGGTCACCGGCTCGCCCGTGGCCAGCACACAATGGCCATAGCAGTTTTCCGTACGCAGCGCCGGATGGTCGTCATCATGGCAATGAAACAGCGTACCGCAATGAGCGCCGGTGTGCACAGCGGGATCGCATCCGGTCAGCCGTACGGCTGCGGCGTTCATGTATAGGACTTCCCGACGGTCGTTCATCACCACCAATCCGTCGGCGGCATGGTCGAACAACGCTTTGAACAGTTCGGTCGGAACCGAATCGATAGGCGTCCGCGGCGCCGGCTGCGGACTCCCCTCGGCCCGGCCGGTCTGGGGACGGGTGCTCGCTGAGGTGAGCGTCACACGGAACACCTCCGATTGCACCATTCTAACATGGTGCAGTCTGATCGTACTTGGAAGTGTGTGAGGTCGCATGGTTCAAACGGACTATCTTACGTGCGACCACGGGGGTTCATTCCTCTCATGATGAATGGGCGTACGCTCTGTTACGATAAGAACATAGCAACAGGGGGTACCGGCGCTGTGCCGGTACAGGACGGGGAGGCGTGAAGATGACGGAGGCGGATCAGCGCAAAATCCGCGTGCTCGTGGTGGATGACCATGAGCTCTTCCGTGAAGGCGTGATTTATATCCTCTCGAGAGCGGGCGACATCGAAATCGCGGGAGAGGCCGAAGACGGTCGGCGGGCCGTGGAGCAGTGCCGGGTGACGCACCCGGATGTGGTTCTGATGGACATCAACATGCCGGGAATGGGCGGACTCGCCGCGACCCGCGCCATCAAGACGGAAATGCCTGATGTTAAGGTTCTCATCCTCACTGTCACCGACGCTGAACAGGCACTGTTCGAGGCTGTGAAGGCGGGGGCGGCCGGATATGTACTGAAAAGCGCAAGCCCGCGCGAGGTGATTGACAGCGTGCGCCGTGTCAGCCGAGGCGAACCGGTGGTGCCGGGGAATCTGGCGATGCAGATCATCAGCGAGTTTTCACGACCGGCGCCGGCGCACCCTGAACGTACGCCGGTGGACGCGCTGACGGAACGGGAGCTCGAGGTACTTCGCTTGCTTGCCACTGGCGCGACCAACCGCGATATCGCTCGCAAGCTTTACATTAGCGAGAATACGGTGCGCAATCATGTGCGCAATATTCTCGAGAAGCTTCATCTGTCAAACCGTGTGCAGGCCGCGGCGTATGCGATTCGTGAAGGATACGCGCCTTCGTCGGAGGACGTCTGACAAGCACTTCAACGGATAACCATGTGCTTGATCACGCAATTCAGCGCCTACACGTCTGCATGGATGCGCAGATGGACTGGCTCGGGTCAGCGGTGGTACGGATTGGACGGGGACGGGGTCGAACGGGAGGCAGTATTCGGAGGGGCCTGGGTCCCATCCGATGGGTTCACAACGGACAGCGTCGCCCGCTTTTTGTCCGGGTCCCACTCGTCAAACAGCGCCTCCAGCCGTGCCAGCTCCCGCGTGGCCCGTTGCAACGCTTCTGGGTCCGCCTGCCCGTGCACAGGGAACAAAAGATAGCGGATGGCGGCCAGGGATGTACGTATCTCGTTCGCTACAGCCCACGGCAAGACGTGCGGACGGTGGTGCAGCGCTGCAGTCGTCTGTGCTTCTGACCACTTACGTGCCATCTCCCGCACACGCCGATGGTGGTATCCCATCCAGGCGGAGAGCAGCAGGCCGAGGCCCATGACGAGCCCGTTTGCCATTGCCACCTCCACTTGGACGCCCGTGTGCCCCCAGCGGAGGGCGACGAGCAGTACCGTGCCCAGCGCCGACGCGACGAAGCCCACCACCAGCCCGGTGGTGTACGCAAGGGCGCCTACGACGGCCAGCGTCAGGACGAACAGCGGATCATGCTCCATTCCGCCCCATACCACCAACGTGAGCAGCGTGGCCGCGGGCGCCAACATCGGCCGCCGGCGCCAAAATAATGACAACTGCCGGTCTGCCTGATTCAGCTTGGCTGCGAGACGCGAGACCAAGGCGGACATCGCTGCTCCCTCCTTTCGATGGTGGCGATTCGGGGGCCGGCCCGTCGCTCCTGCATCGCCGCCTGCTGATCTCAGTCTAGCGCGGGTGCGGCCAGGCCGACAGGCTCAGATAGACCATTTTGCTACGGGTCTGTACGGGACGGACCCTGATTCGGATACCAGGGCCGTTCCAGATCACACGATGTGTCAATTTGACGTGCAGGATACGAACGGGGCGGGTCCCCGCGAGGAGGATCATGGGTATGGATACGCTGGCCGTGCTCAAGGAAATCGAGCTGTTTCGCGGTCTGACGGAAGATGAGTTGCGCAAGGTGGCGACCTTGGCGACGGAGCATCGCGTACCTCGCGGTGCGTATGTGTTTATGGAAGGTGAAGACCGGCAGGCCGTGTATTTCATTCGCCGCGGTCTCATCAAAATCGTCAAGGTGGATGAGGAAGGACGGGAGCACATCGTCAACATCCTGGGGGCTGGGGAGATGTTTCCGCATGTCGGCTTCTTTCAGGAGGGACCATACCCCGCCAGCGCGCAGGCAATGGAAACCAGCCTCCTGCTCGCCATTCGCAACGCTGCCTTCGACGCTCTGCTCATGGAGCATCCGGACATTGCGCGCAAGGTGATGCGTGTGATGGGCAGCAAGATCCTACAGCTCCAGGCCAAGTTGCAGGAGTTGGCGGTGTACGACTCGAGGGAGCGGGTGATTGCGCTCATCCGCCATTTCGTCGATGAACACGGCACCCGTCATCCGGATGGCACGGCCACTTTCCGTCTGCCCGTCACGCACGCCGAGATGGCGCACATGGTTGGATTGACGCGGGAGTCGGTCAACCGCATCTGGAACCAGCTCCGCCGCGACGGTATACTGACCGGCGACAAGGACCAATGGACAGTGCGCCTAGACCTGTTGGCGAAGCGGGGCTAACCCGGCGGGGCTGTCGCACGGTGGCGGACGAAATCGATATGGCGGGAAACGGGGCAGCCGGAGATCTGATCTCCGGCGTTTTTCGTGGACGTTCGCGGGGATTCGAGCGAGGCAGTGCAAAACGGCGCACCCTTTATGAGGGTGCGCCGTCGGGGTAGCTGGCGACAGGTTATATGTCCCGTTTTTGGATCCGGCGACGAGTGGACGTCAACACTATCATATGGGTACAGGGTCAGCGTTCTCACACCACAGCACACAGTGCCATCCAAGCGAAGTACGCGGGCAGGTACAGCAAAGACGCCACAAACGTTCGCCTTGCCCATGTTGTATCCGCATCAGACGCCCGCAACAGCCGCCAATTGCCCAGCCAGAACCACAGACCCAGCAAAGCCGCACCAGCCAAGTACATGAGTGGGTGACGCATTGTACCAGTGAGTGCTGCGGACGCGCCAAGCAGCAGTGTGGCATAGACCACCATACGGCGCTTGGTTGCCGCCGCACCTCGCACTTGCGGCATCATTGGCACCTTTGCCCGTGCATAGTCGGTGGCCCTGTACAGCGCCAGGCTCCAAAAGTGTGGTGGCGTCCACAGGAAGATAATGAAAGACATCAGCCAGGCGGCCCATGCCGGCCGACCGGTGACGGCCGCCCACCCAATCAGCGGCGGGATAGCTCCGGCTCCGCCGCCGATCACGATGTTGGCCGGGGTGCGCCGTTTCAGCCACATCGTGTATACGACCGCGTAATAGAAGTAACCTGCGAGGGCCAAGGCTGCGGGCCAGATGCCAACCGTGGCCGTGAGCCAAGCGACGCCGAGGGCACCCAGTCCCAGCCCGAGCCACAGCGCCGTGCGCGGGGCGACGGCGCCGGTTACGAGCGGTCGGTGCGCTGTCCGTTCCATGTGGGCGTCAATATCACGTTCATACCACATGTTGATGGCGGCAGCACCGCCTGCCGTGAGCGCAAGTCCAAGTACCGCGGAAAACGTCGGACGCAGTGACGGCACCCCTTTCACCGCTGCCACCATCGCGCAATACTCGGTGAAGATCAACATCGCCAGGATCCGCGGCTTTACGAGCTGAACATAGGGCTGCACGCGCTGCAGCAATCGTCGAATCTGCCCGGCGTAGGCTGGTACGCCGTAACCTTCCGGGACGGAATTCACAGCTGGTTTCCCCTCTCGTCGTTTCGTTCATGACACGGCGGAATGGAAGGACATGACCCACACCGACCCGAGGACGAAAATGAGTGTGAACAGAAATCCCATGGTGACAGCCACGCTGTGAAACGGCGGTCCGTCATCTCCTTCTGTCACGTGCATAAAGAGGAATAGTTGAACAATCACCTGCAATGCAGCGAGCAATAAAATCATGAGCGTGAGAGGTTGCCTGCTGAATCCATGTGTCAGGACCAACCACAGTGCGATGACTGTGAGAACAAGAGACGCAACGTAACCCAGTACATATTTCTTCAACGACGCGTGAGAATGAGATGGCTTTTCTGCGAGCGTCTCATTGTAGGCTACCTTCATCTCACATCACCCCCATCAGATAGACAACCGTGAAGATAAACACCCACACCACGTCAAGGAAATGCCAGTACAGATTGACGATGAATACCTTCCGCGCTGTGACGGGTGTCAAACCGCGGCGAGCCAACTGAATCATGATGGACAGCATCCACACGATTCCGAGCGAGACGTGACTGCCGTGCGTGCCCACAAGCGTAAAGAAGGCTGACAAGAAGGCACTCCGTTGCCACGTCGCTCCAATGTGGGCGTAGTGGATGAACTCAGATGCCTCGAAGCTGACGAACGCAATGCCGAGCAGCATCGTGACGGCCAGCAGCGAGAGGGTCAGACCAAGCCGGCGGCGACGCATGGCGTAGGTCGCCAACCCGCCTGTAAAGCTGCTGGTGAGCAAGATCAGCGTTTCCGCCGTGAATCCCGGCACATCGAACAGGTCGCGAGCGGTAGGCCCGCCGTCTGTGTGCGTCACCAAGATGAGATATGTTGCGAACAGGCAGGCAAACAGCAACATATCGGTTGCCATGAACAACCAAAACCCAAAGATGCGCGTGGACTCCAGCGGGCGCGAATACTCCAAAGGGCGGTCTGGCGAGGCCATACGCACGCCAGACCGTTCAAGCGTCATCGACATCGTCACAACCTCCCTAGGCTCGCTTCCACATGCCGAATTTCTTCCGCGGGAATTTCGTGTTCATCGTCATACTCGAAGGACCGCAGCAACAGGCATGCCGCAACGCCCAGCAAGCCAAGGACGGCGAGGCCGTACCACCAGAAGCAGAAGCCCAAGCCCGCGACAAAGAACGCGACGCCCATCAGGAACGGTCGGCCCGAATTCTTGGGCATATGGACGTCACGGATGTCCTCCGGCCGCGGCCGCAGTTCCTCCGTGCGTCCCTCCTGTTTGAGGGTCCACCACATGTCACGCCCAGTGACGGTCGGGATGACCGCAAAGTTATAATGCGGAACCGGGGAAGGCAGCGACCACTCGAGGGTGCGTCCATCCCACGGATCGCCCGTGACGTCTCGTTCTCCGTACTTGATGCTGTAGAGCACCTGCGCCACGATGACGAGGAATGCCACACCCATCATGTAGGCGCCGATGGTCGACACGAAGTTCAACGTGCCCCAACCCATACCGGCTGGATAGGTGTACATGCGCCGTTGCATGCCCATCAGACCCAGCGCGTACTGCGGCATGAAGCAGACGTAGAAGCCGATATTGTACAACCAGAAAGCCCAGCGGCCGAGCCGCTCGTCGAGCTTGAACCCGAACATCTTCGGCCACCAGTAGTACATTCCGGCCAGCATGCCAAACACGACGCCGCCAATCAGCGCCTGGTGGAAGTGAGCGACCAAGAAGTAACTGTTATGGAACTGGTAATCCGCCGGAGCCGCCGCCAGCATGACTCCTGTGGCGCCCGCAATCACGAAGCAGGCAATGAACGCAAGCGTCCACAGCATGGGCAGCGTAAGCCGAATCCGCCCTTGATACATCGTCATCAGCCAGTTGAAGATCTTCACACCCGTCGGAATGCCGACCATCATCGTGGTGACCGCAAAGAACGAGTTGACGTCAGGACCCGCGCCCATCGTGAAGAAGTGATGAACCCAGGTGATATCTCCCACCACCGTGATGGCCATCAATGAAGCAACCATCGAAGCGTAACCGAAAATCCGTTTCCGCGAGAACGTGGCTACAACCTCCGAGTAAACCCCGAAAGCAACCAGCACGACAATATAGACCTCAGGGTGCCCCCACACCCAGAAGAGGTTGACGAACATCATGGGGTTTCCACCATGCAAGATGGTGAAGAAATGCGTCCCGAAGATTCGGTCGAGCATCAACAACGCGAGCGCCACGGTCAGTGCCGGAAACACCGACAGGATGATAATGCTGGATGCCAACACCGCCCATGTGAACAGCGGCATCCGCATCAGCGTCATGCCCGGTGCGCGGCACTTGAGAATGGTCGCGATGAAGTTGATTCCCGTTGCAATGGTGCCAATGCCGGAAATCTGGAGTGACAGAAGGTAGAAGTTCTCACCGGGCCCCGGATCGAATCCCAATTCCGTCAACGGCGGATAACTCGTCCAGCCTGCGTCGGGGGAACCCCCGAATACAAACGCAATGTTGAACAAGAGCGCTGCGAAGAAGAACAGCCAGAAACTAATCGCATTCAGATACGGGAACGCGACGTCTCGCGCGCCAATCTGTAACGGTACCGCAATATTGAACAGCGCGAAGATGAACGGCATCGCCATGAACAAGATCATGATGGTGCCGTGCGTCGTGAAGATCTGGTCGTAGTGCTCAGCGTCCAAGAACGTGTTGTTCGGGAACGCGAGCTGGGTACGCATCAACAAACCGTCGACGCCGCCGCGGAAAAACATCAGCAGCGCGCAGATCAGGTACATGATGCCGATCTTTTTGTGATCGACAGTCGTCAACCACTCTTTCCACAGCCATTTCCACTTCTTGAAGTAGGTGAGGGCGGCCACAATGGCGATGAGGGTGACCAGAATGAGGATGTCAGAGATCCAAATCAGCGGACCCTCTTGCCACATCAGATACGTGTCGCCGAATTGCTTTAACGCGGAAAGCACGCAGGGTTCACTCCTTTCCTTGCTTCAATGTCCCATACCCGACATGGCATTCATCCCGGTGGCCGCATTTGTCATGCCGGCCGGTTTGGACACCATGTCCATCATTCCCGGCATGTATCGCCCACCGTCTGTCCACACGATGTCCTTGAACAATTCGGGCGGGAACGATCCGTAGGATGCAGTGCCCATGAGGCCGGGTTTCTTCAGTTGCTCATAGCCCGCCTGTGTCAGCGCCGGGGCGCTTTGTTGCAACTGCTTGGTCCATTCTTGGAAGTCGGACGCCGGTACGGCGACCACGCGGAACTCATCGTGGGCAAACCCTTCCCCGGTGAAGTTGGCGCCGTGGCCGTAGTAGGTGGCCGGCTCGTCAGCCTGCAGCCACAACTGCATGGCCATGCCCGGCATCAGATATTCCTGTCCGCCGAGTTGCGGTACCCAGAACGAGTTCATCGGAGCATCGGCCGTTAGCTCAAATTGAACCGGCACGCCCGTTGGAATCTCGCAGTAGTTCACTGTCGCCACGTGTTGATCAGGATAGAGGAACAGCCATTTCCAGTTCAGGGAGACCACCTGAACGGTCAACGGCTTCACATTTTGCTCCGGTGGACGCACCAAGGCATACGTGGTTTTCACGGTAAAGCTTCCGAGAATACCGACAATGACAATCGGAATGGCCCACCACAAGATTTCGAGCTTGCGACTTTCAGACCACTCCGGTCTGTATGGTGCCGAGTTGTCGGGCTTGTCACGATAGCGCCAAACGACGTAGAACAACAACCCAAACACCGTCACGATGACGACGAGTACAAGAATGGTGGACAGGACGATGAGGTTAAGTTCCTGCCGACCTACGGGACCGACCGGATGCAGGACCAAATACTCGGGTCCACAGCCGGTCGCCAGCCACAGCAAGCCCGTGACGACAGCCGCTGTGCTGATGATGCGCCTCCGTGCTGGATTACGGGGCATCTCAATCTCTCCCTCCTTACATTGAATTTCGTACCTCGAGGTCCCCGCCCGCTGGCGTCTCTGCTGTCCGGAATGCGGTTCGTGGCACTGCGGTGTTCGTCAACCAGCAGGCCCAGCGAGGTCGGGGAACAGAACTTCATCTGTTTCCTGAGGTACTGGCGACATGGTACTCTCTGCCGCCCTTCTCCGTAAGACACGAAACGCGCAGTCGAAGATAGTGCGGAGGTACTAGTGCATGAGGAGGGGATGAAGCGGCGCCTCACACTGTGGGTCGCACGAGGATGGATCCTCGGCAGGAACGCAGGTAAAAGCGGGTGACGGAAGCTGCGGGGTCAAATACGAGGGATTCTGCCGCCGATGGCTCGAGAAAAATCGCCGAACCCCGCAGCGTACGGAGATGCCTTACGCTGTTTCCGGTCGCCGGCCGATGCTCCACTGCGGAGACAACACCGGCCGTTGATCTCCGCCGACTTCCAGAGCGAGCTGACACAATACACATACCAAGCAGGACACGATGGAAGCATGAATCAGAAACGCAAACACGCTCAGGTGACTTGCAATCAGATATGCTCCGCTCAATGCTTGCAGAATCACCAGCGTCAATGCTGCGCCGGCTCCACGCCGCAATTGCGGGTACTCCGCAAACTTTCGGCTGCGGCCGTACAGAATGGCCATCCACAACAAGAGACTGAGCGCAACAGAGCGATGCACGACATCAACCCAAAAGGGCCACCCCACGGCCGGTGACTCCTGCGGGAGGGGCCAACCGAGCGCGAGCGTACCGGTTCCGCTTTCGGCGACGTAGGCCCCGATATAAACGGCGACAAACACATAAGGTACAACCCATCTGACGAGGCGACGGAAGCGCGGATCGACCCGTTCCGGCCGGATTTGAAATGGGGCTAAGATGTGTCCGGTCCCGGTATCCATACTGGAGCGAACAAGTTGTTGTTCTATCCTCGTGGACACGATGGCCAACTGGTACGCCCCTATCAACGACAGCAGCGCAACACCCATGTGCAATGCCATGACCCATGTCGGGTTCACAAATAACACGGCCAGTGCGCCGAGAACGCCCTGTACCAGAACACCTCCCAGCATCAGGGTGACGCCGGCGCGGGCTTCCCACCACAAGCGGTAGCGTCGCCATGCGATGATGGCCCATACCATCATGAGCACGCCACCCAATACGACACTCACACGGTGCGTGTATTCGATGGCAGTGGCCTTCGTCCACGTGCTGGGCCACCACTCTCCGTTGCAGAGCGGCCAATTCCGGCCGCACCCCAAGGCTGATCCAGTGACCGTATCCGTAAAGCCAAGAATGTTGATGACAAACACCGCTGTAAAGGTCATCCAAGCCAGAGTACGCACCATGTATGGGTGGTTTCTTCCTTGTTCCGGCGCCATGACGGCACCATCTCCCTTGCAGTTGGAGTCGAAGCATACGGACAACCCGCTTCGATTGTCCGACGCGCCCGTGCGCGGGCTGTCCGCGGCTTCGCACCTCAGCCTCAGTTTGCGACACGTCTCCAGTTCGTGGTGTGCGACATATCACAGCAGGGCCTCGGAAGGGAGCAAGCGCGTGCAATGGGTCAGACATCCGGCGCGACAGTTCACCCTGAGCAGGCCGAGGTGCTGTCACAGACGATAGCATGGCTGCACGAGGTGCGTGAGACCCGGATTGCTCATACGGATACATTTCCATCGGACTAGTCTGTCGGGACTCTCAGCCGGGCTCACCCGTATACGAGTCTCCCCGTCCTGTCGCGCGGCCTCGCCGGATCAGCCTTTGAACACTTTGCAAACACCGCGGCGCGCTGGCCGGTGGATGTGACAAAGCGCACAGGAACTGGGCTGGGCGGGCCGTACGCTGGGGGTGAAAGACGACGACCGCGCAGCCGCGAATCCGCGGTGCGCGGCAGCAGTCTGGGAAGGGAGTGCAGGAGTATGGAGCGCCCGACCAAACCTGGTGTCCGGGCACGGGCCGCACTGGCAGGAACCGCGCTGCTTGCGGTGTTGGCGCTCTCCGGATGCGGTCCGGAGTACATCGTGCTGCACCCGGCAGGGCCGGTGTCTAAGCAGATTTACGATCTTATCATCCTGTCCGTGGTGCTGGTATTGGTGGTGGTCGTCCCGGTCATGGTGCTGCTGGTGTACATCGTCTGGCGGTACCGGGATGTGCCGGGCAACACCGCGCCGTACCAGCCGAAGTGGTCTCATAACCGGACGCTTGAAATCGTATGGTGGGGGATTCCGATTGTGATTGTCGGCATCCTCGGCGCGTACACGGCGAAGACCACATTCGCCTTGACGCGGCCGCCGGAAGCGGATGTCAAGCCCGTGACGATTGAGGTCACCTCGCTCGACTGGAAGTGGCTGTTCCAGTACCCGGACCAGGGCATCGCGACGGTGAACTACTGCGAGATCCCGACGGGCGTCCCCGTGCAGTTCATCCTGACATCGGATGCGCCGATGAACTCGTTCTGGGTTCCGCAACTGGCTGGTCAGGAGTACACCATGCCGGGTATGGCGATGCGCCTGTGGGTGCAGGCGGACCAGCCGGGCACGTACTACGGCCACGGCGCCAATTTCACAGGCAAGGGCTTTGCGCAGATGTCATTCAACGTGGTGGCCAAGTCGGACAGCGATTTTCAGAAGTGGGTGCAGAGCGTAAAGCAGACTGCGCCCGCGCTGACCGAGGCGGGTTATCAGGCACTCAAGCAGCCCAGCGTGGTGGGCGAGTTGTCCTATTCCTCCTTCCCGGCAGGACTGTTTGACAAGGTGGTCTGGGAGGACGGCGGCCGGTATATGCCCGGCATGATGTCGGCGAACGGGCTGTCAGCGCAATCCGCAGGCGCCAACACCACGTCCGGGATGTCGGGGATGGCGGGCATGGCCGGCATGGGTGAATCCACGGACAGCAACCAAAGTAGCGGTCAGTGACCGCTTGAACGGACGGGAGGTTGGAAGGGATGCCGGAAGCATTTCGGCAATTCGCGGACACGTACCTGATGTGGAACGAGGGGCCGCTCATCTGGGGTTCGGATGCGCTGATCCTCCTCACCGTCATCGGCATCGTGGCCGCGCTGACCTACTTCAAGAAGTGGAAGTGGCTGTGGAAAGAGTGGATCACGACCACGGACCACAAGCGGATCGGCATCATGTACCTGGTCTGCGCACTGTTGATGCTGTTCCGCGGCGGCGTGGATGGTCTTTTGATGCGCACGCAGCTCGCGTTCCCGAACAACACGTTCTTGGACGCTGAGCACTACGACCAGATCTTCACGACGCACGGCACCATCAT
>JAIMAY010000030.1 GCA_023511725.1 Alicyclobacillus sp. | reverse complement strand
GAAGTGACGGGCAGTGCTTTGCGTGTTCAGTTTTCAAGGAACGAATCACTCCGCGCTCGCCCGCGGCTTCCGCCGCGATGCTCGCGCCCGCCGCGTCATCCGCAGCGGCGACGTCGACTAATATATCACGCCTCGCGCATGAGATCAACCGCTGTTTTCGCGCCAATGCCTGGCGCCGGCACCACGCGGGATGAAAATGTCCCACTCGCTGATCACAATACCGAGCAGGATCAGAATGACACCCAGCCACCGCAGCGGTCCAACCACTTCACCGAGCCACGCCCACGCCACAAACACCGCCACCGGCAGTTCGATGCTGCCCAGCACACCCGCCATGCGACCGCCCACATGCGGCACTCCCAGCATCAGGACCATGGTCGGCACCACCTGGCTCGCCAGCGCCACCAGGCCGCCCCACAGCCACAGGCCAGCGGAGTGCCAGGGCATCTGCAGCGGCGGAAACGCGACGCCCACCAACACCGCCGCGATGGTCGTGACGAGGGCCGCGCGGGTGGGGGCGGGAAGGGCGGGATCGGCGTAACCCGATAAGTACAGCGTACCCGCGTAACCGACGGCCGCCAGCAGACCTGCCAGCACCGCCCACACGGGAAGTGAGGTTGCCGCGCCTGCCGTCGCCGGCAGAAGTGCTCGCGGCCCGCCCACCGCCAGCACCGTGCCTGCCACAATCAGCACGACACCCACCCATTTCGCCAGAGGAGGGAGCGTTCGACGGACGGCGATGTCGATGACAAGCACTATCCAAGCGAACTGAAACAGCAGCACAATGCCCAACGAGGCCGGCAGCGCGGACAAGGACCAGTAATAGAAGTAGGACGTGACGGCGCCCGTCACACCCAGCGCCGCAAGCACAGCCCACTGGCGTGCCGGAATGCGCAGGCGCACCCCACGCGCTACGGCGATGATCCACAGCAGGATGGCCGCCAAACCGTACTGCGCCATCGTCACCTGAGGCGTGCTCAGTCCCGCCGCGTAGGCGTGCTTCATCAGCGGTGACACCACACCGTAGGAGCACCCGGCGAGCAGCACCAGCAATGCGTAGCCTGCTTGCGGCATGTCCGTCCCCTCCCAGCGCAATCGTCCGGCGCACAAAAAAGCCGGGCCTCTGCTCCCGGCTCTTGCATGCACCACTGCCGTCGGCCGATCCCGGCCGTCCGCGTCACCCGAACCGCTATCAGCACCCGTGTGCTTCACAGCCCTGTCGTGCTGCCGATGTCGGTACGGTAGTGCATTCCTTCAAAGTGTACCTTTCGCATCGTCTCGTATGCAACCGACAGCGCCTGCGCCAGCGTATCCCCGGTGCCCGCCGTCGCCAGTACGCGGCCGCCCGCCGTCACCAGGCGACCGTCGCGTAGGGCCGTGCCTGCGTGGAAGATGATGGGCTCCGATGCGGCTGCGGAATCCGCCGTACCACCGGGTACCTCAATCGGATGTCCCGTGCGCGGCTTGTCTGGATAACCTTCCGCAGCCGCCACCACACACGCCGCTGCGCCGGAGTGCCACGCGACCGGCAGGTGGGCCAGCTGATCATCCGTCACCGCCCACATCACCTCCAGCAGGTCCGTACGAAGGAGCGGGAGGATGGCTTGCGTTTCGGGATCGCCGAAGCGGACATTGAACTCAATCACCTGTGGCCCGTCGGCGGTGATCATCAGCCCCGCGTACAGCACGCCGCGGTAAATGATGCCCTCCTCTCGGAGTGCCCGCAGCGTTGGGCGGACGATGGTCGCCTCCACCTGCGCGGGAATCCCCGCTTCGACGGCGGCCTCTACCGGAGCAAACGCGCCCATGCCGCCCGTGTTGGGGCCCCTGTCCCCATCCAGCAGGCGCTTGTGGTCCCGTGCCGGGGGCATCGCCACCACCGTCTCCGCGTCCACGAAGAACATCTGCGACAGCTCGGTGCCCTGGAGCTTGCGCTCCAGCACCACGCGCGCCCCCGCGTCTCCGAAGCGGCGCTCCACCATCAGCCGCCGCACGGCTGCCTCGGCCTCCTCCACGGTTTCCGCGACGATCACGCCCTTGCCCGCAGCCAGCCCATCCGCCTTGACGACGATGGGCGCACCCAGGCGACGCACGGCATCCAGGGCCGCCTCCGCGTCCTCGTGCACCTCGAACGGTGCGGTCGGCACGCCCGCATGCTGCATCAGATACTTGGCGAACGCCTTCGACGTCTCCAGTTGCGCAGCTGCCTGGGTCGGGCCGAACGCTCGGACGCCCGCGGCCAGGCACGCATCCACCAGCCCGTCCGCCAGCGGCTGCTCCGGCCCAACCACCACCAGGTCCATGCCCTCCGTCGCCGCCCAGCGGGCCAGCGCCCCAGGGTCATCCGCCGTCACCTCCGCCCGCTCGCACAGCGCCGCCATGCCCGCGTTGCCCGGCGCCATCCACAACCGCGGCCGATGCGGACTCTGCGCCAGCTTCCAGGCGATGGCGTGCTCGCGGCCGCCGCCCCCCACAATCAGCACCCGCGGCGCGGTCGGCATGCTCAGCGTTCCCTCTGCCGTCATCGTCTCCCCTCCGTTTCATGACGCGCCACGGCCGGCTCATGGGCGCTCTCGCTTATCCCGCCGGGGCGATCTGTTCAATGCAGGAAGTGGCGCTGGCCCGTGAAGACCATGGCCATCCCGTGTTCGTTCGCGGCGTCGATGCTCTCCTGGTCGCGGATGGACCCGCCTGGCTGGATGATGGCCGTGATGCCGGCCGCCGCCGCCGTCTCCACCGTATCGCGCATCGGGAAGAACGCGTCCGACGCCAGCACCGCGCCGCGCGCCCTCGCCCCCGCCTGCTCCAACGCAATCTTGGCCGCGCCGACGCGGTTCATCTGGCCCGCGCCCACGCCCAGCGTCATCTGCTCGTTGGCCACCACAATCGCGTTCGACTTCACAAACCGCACCACGCGCCACGCGAAATCCAGCGCCCGCCGCTCGGCGTCCGTCGGGGCCCGGTGGGTCACCACCTGCCAGTCGGTGGGCGGGGCGGTGTCCACCTCCTGCACCAAGAGGCCGCCGGAGATGCGTTTGAAGGCGAGATCGCCCGGGCGCCACTGCGGCTCATCCATATTCACCACCAGCAGCCGCACGTTTTTCTTGCGCCGGAAGGCGGCCAGCGCCTCGTCCGTGAAGCCTGGAGCAATCACAATCTCCAGGAAGATCTCCGTCAGCCGCTGCGCTAAGGCGCCGTCGACGGGGCGGTTGAAGCAGAGGATACCCCCGAAGATGGACACGGGGTCCGCTTCGTACGCGCGCGCGAACGCCTCCGCCGCGGTGACGCCGGTGCCGACACCGCACGGGTTCATGTGCTTGACTGCGACGGCCACCGCCAGCCCCGTATCATCGAAGGCGCGCGCGATGCTGAGCGCGGCGTCCGCATCCTGGATGTTGTTGTAGGAAAGCTCCTTGCCCTGCAGCTGCCGCGCACCCGCGATGGTGCTCGGCCGCGCGGCCGGCTCCACGTAGAAGTGCGCACGCTGATGCGGATTCTCGCCATAGCGCAGCGACTGGCGGCTCAGGAACGACAGCGTCAGCCGCTCCGGCCATGGCCTGTCCCCCTCCGCCCCGCCGGCCGGCGCAGCGGCGGACGCCGCGGCCTGCCCCGGCGCCTCCGCCGCCAGGTGCTGCGCCAGGTACGCCGCCACCGCCGCATCGTACGCCGCCGTATGCGCAAACACCTTCTGCGCCAGGCGCCGCCTCAGTTCCGGCGTCACCTGGCCTGCCTCGAGGGCGGCGGCCACCGTGTCGTAGTCGGCCGGATCGCACACCGGCAGACAGCCCTCATGGTTCTTCGCGGCCGCACGCAGCATGGCCGGTCCGCCGATGTCAATCATCTCCACGCACTCGGCGAACGCCGCGCCGCTCGCCACCGTCTCGGTGAACGGGTAGAGGTTCACGACCACCACGTCGATCCGCTCTATCCCGTGCGCCTCCATCTGCTCCTGGTGCCGGGCGTCGTCGCGGCGGCCAAGGATGCCGCCGTGGATGCGCGGGTGCAGGGTTTTGACACGCCCGTCCAGCATCTCCGGAAAGCCGGTGTAGTCCTCCACGGCCATCACGTCCAGCCCCGCTTCCGCCAACAGCTTCGCGGTACCGCCGGTGGAGAGGATGCGCAGGCCGGCCGCGGCCAACCGTCGGCAGAACTCCACCACACCGCGCTTGTCGTACACGCTCACCAACGCCCACCGTGTCAATCCCATTCCCTCCGCTTCTCGCTGAGCCGCCCTGTGAGCAACGCCCGGATCACCTGCGGGTACAGCTCGTGCTCCACCCGGTGGATCCGCTCCAGCAGCGCCTCCTCGGTCATGCCAGGGTCCACCGGAACGCGCGTCTGCGCCAGAATCGGTCCTGTGTCAATCCCTTCGTCCACCAGGTGCACCGTCACGCCCGTCTCCCGAACACCGGCGGCCAGCGCGTCGCGCACCGCGTGCCGGCCAGGGAATGCCGGCAGCAGCGACGGGTGGATGTTGAGGATGCGGTTGGGATACGCCTCGAGCAGCGTCGGGCCGATGATGCGCATGTAGCCCGCGAGGATGATCCAGGCGATCCCGCACTCACGCAAAACCTCCAGCACGTCCCGCTCAAACGCCGCCTTGTCCGGGTAGTCCCGCGGCTGCCGGGCAAACACCCGGATCCCTGCCCGCTGCGCCCGCGCCACCGCCAGACAGTCCGGTTTGTCGCTGACCACCAGCCGGATCTGTGCGGGCCACGCCTGATCCTCCTGCTCCACGTCCATCAAGCGCTGCAGATTGGTGCCCGTCCCCGACGCGAAGACGGCGATGGGGACACGGCCTCTCGCCTCCGCTTCCACCATCACTCGCCCTCCCATACAACGCCGCCGTCGCCTTGGCGCAGCTCACCGACCACCCACGCGGTCTCCCCCGCCGCCGCCAGCCGCGCCAGCGTCTCTTCCGCCGCCCCCGGCGGTACCACCAGCACGTAGCCAATGCCCATGTTCCAGACCCGGGCCGCCGCCTCGAAGGCCATGCCCGACCGCGCCATCAGCCATTCGAACACCGCCGGCACCGGCCATGAACCGCGCCGGATCACCGCCGTGAGGCCCGCCGGCAACACGCGCGGCAGATTCTCCGGCCAGCCGCCGCCGGTCAGGTGCGCCATCGCCCGGATCGGTACGCCGGCCGCGAGCAGGTCCAGCACTGGCCGCACATAGATGCGGGTCGGCCGTAGCAGTTCATCCGCCACCGAGCCGCGCCAGCCCGGCAGGGTGTCGTCCAGCCCCACGCCCGCCTCCGCCAGCAGCTTGCGCACCAGCGAGTACCCGTTGGAGTGCAGGCCGCTGGACGCCAGACCAATCACAATGTCCCCGGCCTGCGCGCTCTGGCCGTCGATGATCTGGTCCTGGTCCACCACGCCGACCGCGAAGCCCGCCAGGTCGTATTCGCCTTCTGCGTACATGCCCGGCATCTCGGCCGTCTCGCCGCCCACCAGGGCACAGCCGGCCAGCTCACAACCTGTCGCCACGCCACGTACCACCTGCTCCGCCACGTCCACGTCCAGCCGGCCTACCGCCAGGTAATCGAGGAAGAACAGCGGCTCGGCCCCCATCGTCAGGATGTCGTTGACGCACATGGCCACGCAGTCGATCCCGACCGTATCATGCCGCCCCGCAGCGAAGGCAATCTTCAGCTTCGTCCCGACGCCATCGGCCCCGGAGACGAGCACGGGCCGCCGATAGCGCGCCGTATCCAACGCGAAGCCGCCGGCGAAACCGCCGATGCCGCCCAGCACCTCGGGCCGCCGCGTGCGCGCCGCCAGCCGTGCGTAACGGCGCGCCGCCGCGTTCCCCGCGTCGATGTCGACGCCCGCCGCCCGGTACAGGTCCATGGAGGTCTGGTGCGCTGGGGTATGGGGCACATGGGCAAGACGTTCCTGCTCCCCGATCACGCTGTCACCCCCTCGCGTGCGGGCCGCTCCAGATCGAACTTGTCGAACGCCTCCACCTCCGTCGGATAGTCACCGCTGAAGCAAGCGTTGCAGAAGGGATACGCGGATGTCTCATCGAACCCGAACGCCTCCATCATCTCGGCGACACTGAGGAAAGCCAGCGAATCCGCGCCAATGTCCGTGCACATCTGCACGACGCTGCGGTGCGCCGCGAGCAGCTGTTTCTCGGCCGTGTCAATCCCGTAGTGGCAGGGATGCCGGTAGGGCGGGCTGCTGATGCGCACGTGCACCTCGGTCGCCCCCGCCTCGCGCAGCATCTCGACGATGCGGCGGATGGTGGTGCCGCGCACAATCGAGTCGTCGACGAGGATGACGCGCCGGCCGCTGACCACCGAACGCACGGCGTTCAGCTTCATCCGCACCCCAGCCTCGCGCATCTCCTGCGACGGCTGGATGAATGTCCGCGCGATGTATTTGTTTTTGATGAGGCCCATCTCATACGGAATACCACTCTGCTCCGCATAGCCGGAAGCCGCAGAAATGCTCGAATCGGGTACGCCGATCACGATATCCCCCGGCGCAGGGTGGTACTTGGCCAGCAGCCGCCCCATGCGCTTGCGAACCGCGTGCACGTTCCAGCCGTCGATGTCCGAGTCCGGTCGCGCGAAGTAGATGTGCTCGAACACGCACAGCCGCGGCTGCGGCTCCGCCCAGCGCCGGCTGGTCAGGCCGTCGCGGGTGATCTCGACCAGCTCGCCTGGGGCGAGATCGCGCACAAAGCGGGCGCCGATGGCCTCGAAAGCGCACGACTCGGACGCCACGCACCAGGCGTCGCCCAGCTGGCCGAGCGCCAAGGGGCGAAGGCCGTGCGGATCCCGCAGCGCCACCAGCCGATCCTCCCGCAGCAACACCAGCGCGAACCCGCCGCGCACCTGCCGCACGGCCTGCACGACGGCATCCGCGAACGGCATCTCGCCCGCGCGCGCCAGCAGGTGCAGCACCACCTCGGTATCGCTGCTCGACTGAAACAGGCTGCCTGCCTTCTCCAGCGCAATCCGCAGGCGCGGCGCGTTCACCAGGTTGCCGTTGTGCGCCAGCGCGACCTGGCCGCGGTGCGTCCCGACGACGATGGGCTGCGCGTTCTGCACGGTATTGGAGCCCGCGGTGGAGTAGCGCACGTGGCCCATGGCCAGATCCCCCGCCAGCTGCTGCAGGGTTTCCTTCGCGAGCACGTCGGTGACCAAACCGAGGCCGCGATGCGCCCGGATCCGCTCACCATCCGCGGCGGCGATGCCGGCCGCCTCCTGGCCGCGGTGTTGCAGGGCCACCAAGGCGTAGTAGGTGATCTCGGCGGCCTTGGGGACACCGACAATGCCGAACACGCCACACATCAGACGCTCCCCCTCTCGCGCACGACCGGCGCGTCCATCCGCACGGGGATGGCGGACTCGTAGACCTCACGCAGTTCGGCAACCGGCAGCGCCAGCCAAGTACCAGCGGGATCCGCGAGAACCAGCTCTTCGCCGCCGCTCGCGCCCAGCACCAGGGCGGGCACGCCATGCGCCCGGGCCGCGTCCAGCACCTGCGGTACATCGGCATCCGCAACGGCGACCAGCGCCCGGCTTTGCGCCTCCGAGAACAGCCAACCCGCCGCGTCGGCCACCGGCTCGGGCCAGCGCAAGCGCGCACCCACGCCGCCGGCGATGCACATCTCGGCGATGGCCACCGCCAGGCCACCTTCGCTGATGTCATGCGCGGCGCGCAGCAGCCGCCGCTTCGCGAGGGCGAGCAGCAGCATCTGCAGCCGCCGCTCCGCCTCCAGATCCAGCCGCGGCGCATCCCCCGCCGGCCGGCCGACACCGAGCTGCCAGTACAGGCTGCCGTCCAGCGCGAAGTCGGGCTCACCCAGGTGTATAAGGGTCAAGCCGTCCTCCGGCAGGGCGCTGGTGACCACCTGCTCCAATTCGTCGATCACGCCCACCATCCCGACGATAGGCGTCGGATAGATGTCCTGACCGCCCGTCTCGTTGTAAAAGCTGACGTTGCCGCTCACCACCGGCGTACCCAGCGCCCGACAGGCGTCGGCCAAACCTTCCACCGCCTCGATGAACTGGTGCATGACCTCCGGTTTCTCGGGGTTGCCGAAGTTCAGGCAATCGGTGATGGCCAGCGGCCGGCCGCCGCTGCAGGCGATGTTGCGCGCCGCTTCCGCCACGGCGATCTGACCGCCGCGGCGTGGGTTCAGGTAGACATAGCGGCCGTTGCCGTCCGTGGTCAGCGCGAGCAGCCGGCGCGTCTCCGGCAGCCGCAACACCGCCGCGTCCGACCCGGGGCCGACCACCGTCGAAACGCGCACCGTGGTGTCGTACTGCCGCCACACCCAGCGCTTGCTGGCGACGGACGGGTGATCCAGCACCCGGCGCAGGGCTTGTGCGGCCTGCTGCGCGTCTGTCAACGGCGTTGGCGCCGGGGCGTCCGCGCCGGGCAGGGTGGCCGGAGCCGCCGCCGGACGGTCATACAGCGGCGCTTCGTCGACCAGCACCCGCACCGGCACCTCCGCCACCTTCTCGCCGTGGAACCACAGGCGGAGCATGCCGTCGTCCGTCACCCGGCCAATCTCCGCGGCGTCCAGACCCCAGCGGTGCAGGATCTCGAACGCCAGTTCCGCTTTGTCGCGCTCCATCACCACCAGCATGCGCTCCTGCGACTCAGACAGCATGATCTCGTACGGCGTCATTCCCGTCTCGCGCACCGGTACCCGGTCCAGCCACAGCTCCATCCCGCCGCCGGCGCGGCTGGCCATCTCGGCGGACGAGGATGTGAGCCCCGCCGCACCCATGTCCTGCACGCCGACGACGGCGCCGGTTTGGATCAGCTCCAGCGTCGCTTCCATGAGGAGCTTGCCGAGAAACGGATCGCCCACCTGTACGGCCGAGCGCTCCTTGGCGTTCGGGTCCTCGGCCGAGGCGAAGGTGGCCCCGTGGATGCCGTCGCGACCCGTCTTGGCGCCGACGACGAACACGGGATTGCCGACGCCGGATGCGGTTCCGCGGACAATCCTGTCCTTGCGGACGATCCCGACGCACATGGCGTTGACCAGCGGGTTGTGCTGGTACGCCGGGTCAAACACTACCTCGCCGCCCACGGTCGGAATGCCGACACAGTTGCCGTACCCGCCGATCCCGCTCACCACCCCCGCGAACAGCCAGCGGGTGCGGGGATCCGCGAGATCGCCAAAACGAAGGCTGTCGAGGAACGCCACGGGCCGCGCACCCATCGTGAAGATGTCGCGCAGGATGCCGCCCACGCCGGTGGCCGCACCTTGGTAGGGCTCGACCGCCGAGGGGTGGTTGTGGCTCTCCATCTTGAACGCCACGCCGAGCCCGTCGCCGATGTCGACGATGCCGGCGTTCTCTCCGGGCCCTTGCAGCACCTGCGGGCCCTCCGTCGGGAAGCGGCGCAGGTGCAGGCGGGAGCTTTTGTAGCTGCAGTGTTCCGACCACAGCACGCTGAATAGGCCCGTCTCGACGTAGTTGGGCAGCCGCCCCAGCAACTGCACGGCGCGCTCGTACTCCTCATCGGTGAGCCCCATCTCGCGGTAGATCCGCTCATCGCGGATCTTCTCAGCGCTCGGCTCCCATACGGTGACCTGGGCCTCAGCCAACCTCGACGCCTCCCTTCGCCCGCGCCTCGTGCCACACGCGCATCGACGTGAACACCCGCAGCCCGTCCACGGACCCCATCCATTCCGCCACGGCCCGTTCAGGGTGCGGCATCATGCCGAGCACATTGCCGCGATGGCCCAGGATACCGGCGATGCCCCGCAGTGAGCCGTTGACGTTGTCCCGGTAGCGGAACGCCACCCGGCCCTTGCGCTCCAGCGCGTCCAGCGTCGAGGGATCCGCGATGTACCGCCCTTCGCCGTGCGCGATGGGGATGCGGATGCGCTCGCCCGGCTGATAGCCGGCGGTGAACGGCGAGTCGGCGCTGACCACCTCCAGCTCGCACAGCTCGCATCGGAACTGGAGATGATCATTGCGAACCAGCGCCCCCGGCAACAGCCCGGCCTCGGTGAGGATCTGGAAGCCGTTGCAGATGCCCAGCACCAGCCGACCCGCCTCCGCCGCGCGGCGCACCGCCTGCATCACGGGGGAAAAGCGCGCGATGGCGCCGCTGCGCAGGTAGTCGCCGTAGGAGAAGCCGCCGGGCAGGACGATGGCGTCGTAGCCGTCGAGCGACGCCTGCGTGTGCCAGACCAGATCCACAGCATCCCCGGTCGCGCGTTCAATCGCCCAGCGGGCGTCCTCGTCGCAGTTGGAGCCGGGGAAGACGATGACCGCCCACCTCATCGCGCCCGGCCTCCCACGGAGGCTTCTTCCAACGGGCGTACGGTGAACGTGTACGTCTCCATCACGGGGTTGCAGAGGAGCTCTTCGCACATGGCCCGCACCTGGTCTTCCGCCTCCGCCGCCGTCTCGGCGCGCACCGTCAGCACCATGGATTTGCCGATCCGCACTTCCTCCACACCGTCATGCCCCAGGCTGCGCAGTGCCTGCTGCACCGCCGCGCCCTGCGGGTCGAACACGCTGGGCTTCAGCCACACGCGCACTTCCGCCTGCCACACGCTCATGCCAGCTCCCCCTTTTCCACGCGCGCCAGCATCTCCTGGTACGCGGCCTCGACGCCGCCGAGATCCCGGCGGAACCGGTCCTTATCCAACTTCTCACCCGTCTTGGCATCCCACAGCCGGCACGTGTCCGGCGAGATCTCATCCGCCAGCACCAGGCTGCCGTCCCGAGTCCGCCCGAACTCCAGCTTGAAATCCACCAGCGTCACGCCGCACTGGCGGAAGAAGGCCGTCAGCAGTTGGTCGATCCGAATGGCCATCGCCTTCATCTGCTGCAGCGTGGCGGCATCCGCCCAGCCCAGCAGCTCGATGTGGTCCTCGGTGACCCACGGATCGCCGAGCTCGTCGTTCTTGTAGTAGAACTCCAAGACCGGTCGCGCCAGCGGTGTACCTTCCTGCAGGCCGAGGCGGGCCGCCATGCTGCCCGCGGCCAGGTTGCGCACCACCACCTCGACGGGGATGATGTCCACCGCTTTGACCAGCGACGTGCGCGGCGAGAGCTGTTCGACGAAGTGCGTCGCCACGCCGCCGCGCTCGAGCATCTTGAACAGCACGGCGCTGATGCGATTGTTCACCTCACCCTTGCCGACAATCTGCCCGCGCTTCTGGCCGTTGAACGCCGTCGCGTCATCCTTGTATTCGACGATGTACAGCCCCGGGTCATCGGTGGCGTACACCTTCTTCGCCTTGCCCTCATAGAGCAGCGCACCCTGCCGGACCATGGGTCATGCCTCCTTGTGGGTTGGGATGACCGGATCGGCCAAACCCAAGCGCTGGAAGATGGTGTCCACGTGCTTGAGGTGCCAGGTGGGGTCGAAACAAGCCGCGAGTTCCTCGTCCGTCAGGTGTTCCCGCACCACCGGCGACTCGCGCAACACCTCGATGAACGGCCGGCCTTCCTCCCAGGCGCGCATCGCGCACGGCTGCACCGTGTCGTAGGCCGCCTCGCGCGACAGCCCCTTATCGATCAGCGCCGTCAACACCCGCTGCGAATAGGTCAGGCCGAAGCTGCGCTCCATGTTGCGGCGCATGTTTTCGGGGTACACGCGCAGGTCCGACAGGATCCGGTTCATCCGGTTCAGCAGGTAGTCGAGCAGGATGGTGGCGTCGGGCAGGATCACGCGCTCCACCGAGGAATGGCTGATGTCCCGCTCATGCCACAGCGGCACGTCTTCCAGCGCCGGCACCACATAGCCGCGCAACACGCGCGCGAGGCCGCTCACCTGCTCGCATGACACGGGGTTGCGCTTGTGCGGCATGGCGGAGGAGCCCTTCTGCCCCGGATAAAACGGCTCCTCCACCTCGCGCACCTCCGTCTTTTGCAGGCCGCGGATCTCGGTCGCCATCTTATCCAGCGTCGTCCCAATCAAGGCCAATACAAAAACGAACTCCGCATGCCGATCCCGCTGCAGCGTCTGCGTACTGATGGGCGCCGGCTTGAGCCCGAGCCGTTCGCACACGTAGCGCTCGACGAACGGATCCACATTCGCGTACGTGCCCACGGCCCCCGAGATCTTGCCGTAGCGGACGCGGTCCGCCGCCGCCTCAAACCGCTCCAGATTGCGCAGCATCTCCGCGTACCAGAGCGCCACCTTGAGCCCGAACGTCGTCGGCTCCGCATGCACCCCGTGCGTCCGGCCCATCATGAGCGTCGTCTTGTGCCGCAGCGCCAACGTCCGCAGCGTCTCCAGCAGCTGCTGCAAGTCCCGTCGCAGAATCGCGCACGCCTCCTGGATCTGCGCCGACAGCGCCGTGTCGACGACATCCGTCGACGTCAACCCATAGTGGATCCACTTTCGCTCCGGCCCCAGCGACTCCGACACCGCGCGCGTGAACGCCACCACGTCGTGGCGCGTCTCCTGCTCTATCTCCAGCACGCGTTGAACGTCAAAACGGGCGTGCTCCCGGATCTTCTCCACGTCCTCTCGGGGAATCACGCCCAACTCCGCCCACGCTTCGCAGGCCAGGATCTCGACCTTCAGCCACCACTCGTACTTTTTCTCCAGCGTCCACAATCCCGCCATCTCCGGCCGGGAATAGCGGTCTATCACAGCCCATCCTCCGTTCCACTTGCATCGTGCACACGATTCAGTGTAAGAGTGCCCATCCGGCGTGTCAATACAAAATCCGAACGTTTTTGCTGGTGGTTCACACCAATGTTCGGGTTTTGAGCGCCGCGCGGGCGGGGGGCACGGGGCATGGGGGGGCGCGGGGGCGAATAAGGTGAAAAATCCCGCTTATCGGCCCCGGCATGAGCGTGTGCGGGCCACATAGCGGAGGTTTCTGCCGCTATACCCCCGGCGCCACGCGCGATCGCGCCACATAGCGCGGAAAAACCGACTTATCCGCCCCGCCGGGGCCGCCGCAGCGCCACATAAGGCGGAAAATCCGGCTTATCCACCCCGCCCAGGCCGCGATCGCGCCACATAAGGCGGAAAATCCGGCTTATCCACCCCGCCCAGGCCGCGATCGCGCCACATAAGGCGGAAAAACCGGCTTATCCCGCTCGCCGAGGCCGCGATCGCACCACATAAGGCGGAAAATCCGGCTTATTCGCTCCGCCGGGGCCGCCGCAGCGCTGCACAAGCCGGAAAAACCGGCTTATTCGCCCCGCCGAGGCCGCCGGGACGCCACATAAGGCGGAAAATCCGGCTTATCCGCCTCGCCCGGGCCGCCGCAGCGCCACATAAGGCGGAAAAACCGGCTTTTCCACCTCGCCGGGGCCGCGATCGCGCTGCATAAGCCGGAAAAACCGGCTTATCCGCCCCGCCGGGGCCGCCGCAGCGCCACATAAGGCGGAAAACCCCGCTTATCCGCCCCGACGACGCCGCGATCGCGCCACATAAGGCGGAAAACCCCGCTTATCCGCCCCGACGACGCCGCGATCGCGCCACATAAGGCGGAAAACCCGCTTATCCGCCCCGACGACGCCGCCGGAGCGCCGCATAAGGCGGAAAATCCGGCTTATCCGCCCTGCCGGGGGCGCGATCGAGCCACATAAGCGGCAAAATCCGCCCTGTGCGCCCCACCGAACCCACTGAACTGGCCCTCGTGCAAAATAAAAAACACCGCCCGCGATACCGCAAACGGTGCCTACAGTAGGCGTGCGCAGATCCCGCTCAATGCTGCTGCCGCTCCAAGATTTCGACGATGCGGCCGGTGATACCGGTGAGGGTCCTCAGCTCATCCACGCCGAGCTGACGGAAGATGGCCAAGAGCTGCTGCGTGCGGCCTGTCCGAATCCTGTCCATGGCCAGGCGTCCGCTGTCGGTGATGACGGCATAGACGACGCGCCGATCCGCCTCCGACCTCCGCCGCCGCAGGTAGCCGTGTGCCTCGAGGACGTCGCACGTCTGCGTCATGGCGGCGGAGGAGAGGTTGGCGGCGCGGGCGAGATCGGAGATCTTGGCGTCCCCGCGCGAGTCGAGATACCAGAGTACAAACAGCTCATTTGCGGTGAGCCGCACCTCGGTGGGAGGCGCCATCTTTGTGAAAGCCCGATGCAAACGAGCGATGTGAACCTGCAGCAACTCGGTGAGTTGCCGCAGTTCATCCTCGGTCACGCTCTATTCACCCTTTCTGTGGACCCACGCGGGCCGGATGCAGTCCATCCCACAGCGCGATGGCCATCTGCAGCACGGCGTACAGGCCGACGCCGCCCGCCGCCACCTGCAGCCCCGCGCGGAGCAGCTGCTCGCGGACCCAAACCCCTGCGACGAACACTGCGACAGCCAGCGCGAGCACCAGCACACTCAGGCCGATCCGGTACAGCGCCGGCAGCTGACCCGCCTGCCCAGCGTCGTCTGCCCGCTCCTGCGGAGGTGCCGCCATCCTCTCGGCCGGGTCCGCGCCGTGCACACCTCCCGGCTGGTCGTGGGCCGAGGAGGCGGTTGCCCGCTGCGTAGCTCGCGCCTTCCCCCGCAGGATCTCGCGGTACGCTTCGAGGAGAGCGCGGAAGCGGGCTTCGGCAAGCGGATCGCCCGGCCGATGGTCAGGGTGCCAGGCCTTGGCGAGAGTCCGAAACACGTGCCGGACCTCGTCCATCGGGGCATCCTCGGGAACGCCGAGCAACTCCGTCGGCGCCATCTGCAGCGCGGCGCCGCAGCGGCCGCATCTCGCCTCCCGCCAGCGCGCGGGTTCCACGCGGTTCCACACGCCGCAGGCCAGACATTGATGCAAGAGATGGACAGCCTCCAGATCCATGCCGGATCACCACCGCCGCGGAGTAAAGTCAACGGGCCTCAGGCGCGGTCTGGTTCGTCCTTGCGGGATTCCTGTTGCGCCGCGCCTGTGCCGAGCGCAATCGCGCGGATGGCCGCTCGATAGTCATCATCCGTCATCTGCGGCACCTCCGGTTCCCGCTCGTCCTCTGGCGCCGGCAGACCCGGCCCGCCAGCGAATGGGCTGCGCGGGTCCAGACCGCTGGATGCAGCGGGGCGCGCAGGCGCACCCGTCGCGATCTCCGCCACCTGAGTGTCAGGTGCCGCCGCTCCCACTGGCTCGCCTGGCGTTGTTGCGGTTTGCGGCCTGTCACGATGATCCACGCCACCGCGCTCTGCCTCCGCGCGAATCGCGCGCACATTGATCAGGATCACCAGCGCACCCACGATAATCACGGCGATGACAAAGATGACGAGAAACGACATGCGCCTCTCCCTCCTCTCGCCCGGATGTCGTCAGCGGGCCGCCAGTTTGCCGGCGACCTCCGCCACGCGGCGACCCAGGGCGCGGCCGAGGGCGAGATCGCGCTCGGTGGGGAGGTTGGGCGGCGCATCCGGTGAGGGTTCCACCGGGCAAGTCACGCCGACGCCGTAGTACGACCCGTACAGCACATTCTCCTTGACCGTGCCCGGCAGCCCGACGATGATCATGCCGTTGTGGAGCATCGGTGTCAGCAGATTCAGCAGGGTCATCTCAATGCCGCCGTGCTCGGTGGCGGTGGTGCAGAACGCTGCCCCCACCTTGCCCACGAGTTTGCCGCGCGCCCACAGGTACCCGAGCTTGTCAATCCACTGCTTGAGCCCCGCGCTGATGGTCCCGAAGTGACCCGGGCAGCCCCAGATGATGGCGTCCATCTGCTCCAGGAGGCGGACGTTCGCGTCGCGGACGTGATCGATCCGCACCTCAGCCCCCTCCACCTCGCGCGCGCCTTCGGCGACCGCATGCGCCAGCGCCTCCGTGTGTCCGTTCTCGCTGTCGTAGACGACGTAAACCTTCATGCGCATCCTCCTTTGCCGCGCGCCCGATGGTCAAACCGTACTCGCATCAGCGCTGCTCCGCAGGCTGCAGCTGCGGCCGCGGCTCGGGCAGGGCCCGCACCTCGCGAGCCGGAGCGTCCGCGGGACGCGTGCGCCGGATGAACAGCGACAGTACCAACGCCACAATGGTGAGACAGGTGGCAATCACGAAGGCGTCGTCGATACCCTCGATGGTGGCTTGCTTCTCGACGAGCCCGTAGATGATGGGTGCCGCCGCCTGTGGCCATGCCGTCATCGGCAGCCCGAGCTTCATCGCCAGCCCCATGCCGAGCGTCTGCAGGTTGTGGTACAGCCACGGCTGGCCCACGGTGATCAGATTGCTGTAGTCCGCCACGTGCACCGTGGTGCGGGTGGTCATGATGGTGACCATGAACGCTGTACCCAGCGAGGACGCCACCGTTCGCGCCGTGTTGGATGCCGCCGTACCATGCGCGTAGAGCTGTCTCGGCAACTGGTTGAGACCGGCCGTCTGCACCGACATGGCCATGAACGACATGCCGAACATGCGTGCGGTGTAAAGCATCATCACGTGCGAGTAGGGCGTGGTGGCCCCCAGCTTCGAGAACTGCCACGTGGTGATGGCCGTGATCAGCAGGCCGATGACCGCGAGCGGCCGCGCGCCAATCTTGTCGAACAGCGCACCGGAGACAGGCGACATGATACCCATCAGCAGCGCGCCCGGCAGCATCAGCAGGCCCGACTGGAGCGGCGTATACCCGCGCAGGTTCTGCAGATAGATGGGCGTCAAAATCATGGCCCCGAACATCGCGATGTTCGTGATCATGCCAATGACTGTCGTAAGCGTGAACATCGGATAGCGAAACACCGCGAGGTTCAGCATGGGCTCGCGCGCGGTAAGTTCACGCAGCACGAACAGGATCAGAAACACTACACCCACCGCCAACGATACCTGCACCGTGCTGTTGTGCCAGCCCTTGCTGCCGGCCTCGCTGAAGCCGTAGAGCAGGAAGCCGAAACCGACGATGGAGGTGAGGAACCCCCACAGGTCAAAGCCTGGCCGATGCCGCGCCGCAACATTGCGCAGCATGACCGCCGCCAAGATGATGTCGATCACGGCAATCGGAATCACGACCCAAAACAGCCAACGCCAAGACCAGTGCTGGATCATCCACCCGGACAGCGTCGGACCCACCGCCGGCGCGAAGAACATGGCGATAGCCATCGTACCCATCGCACGACCGCGCGTCTCGACCGGGAACAGGTCCAGCACGACTGTCATCATGAGCGGCATCATGATACCGCCGCCCATCGCCTGGATCACGCGTCCCACCACCATCACACCGAACACCGGCGCCAGTGAGCAGACCAGTGACCCCAGCGTGAACAGCGTCATCGCCGTTAGAAACAACTGTCGCGTCGTGAACGTGCCAATCAGAAAGGCGCTGATAGGGATCAGCACGCCGTTGGTCAACATGTACGCCGTCGATAGCCACTGCGCCTGGTCCGCTGTCACGTTAAAGTCAGACATCAGGTGCGGGATGGCGACGTTGAGCAGGGTTTGGTTCAGGATTGCCACAAAGGCGCCGAGGATCATCACCAGAAGAATGGCATTCCGGTGATCATTCTGCCTGGCCTCCCCGGCGCTCACCGTGACCGCTCGGTTCATCTGCGGCCCCCCCTTCAGCGGTGGATCCGGACCGTTGCGCTCTCACCCGGGACGAGGCCGATACCCTGCGCGTTCTGCAGCGTGATCTTGACCGGAATGACCTGCGTCACCTTTGTGTAGTCCGCGGTCGTCGTCTGCTGCGGCAACAGCGAGAACGTTGCCGCCGTGGCCTGACCGATGCTGGCCACCGTACCCTTGATGGTGACGCCCGGTTCCGCGTCCACCCAGATGTCCACATCCTGGCCAACCTTGATGTCGTTGATCTGCGTTTCCTTGATGTTGGCCTGCACCCACAGGTTGTTCATGTCATACGCGTACGCGAGGGGCGTGCCAGCCGCGACGATCTCGTTGTTGACCGCATTGTTCAGCGCGATGGTCCCATCCTGCGGCATGGTCACCGGAATCGTCACTGTGGTGTTCCCCTGCGTCACCTGAATGTCCCCGATAGTGTCGCCGGCGCTGAACGTCTTACCCTCATCGCCTTTCCAGTTCACCAACTTGCCTGTGGCGGGCGCGCCAATCACAATCTGCTGACCCGTGACTTGCGCGTTATCGGTCTTGATGTAGAGTGTCGATTGGTTGTAGAAGTAGTACCCGACAAAGCCCGCGATGATCACGATGAAGATGATCACGATGTTGACAATCAACAGTCTCCTCGAATTCACCACTGGCGCCTCCCTCTTCGATGTGTGGCCTGACAATCCTTGCTTGGCGTCCGCATCCCGCTGTCGCGACGGTGCCGGTACCGCCGCGCTTGATGTTCGCCGCTAGCGTGTTCACGGCGGCATGCTGTCATTCACCTCGCATCGCCGGGCTGGGGACCCACATAGACTGTCTGTAACCTCGTCCGGTGGGGCAACGGTTTAGCCATTGCAATATTAATCCCGTGAGATGTTGATGTCAATGAGAATCTCGCAATCCTATCGTTTTAGTGACAGAACTGTCGCAGAACAAAAGGGCGGTCTACATCCCGCCCGCAAGGAGGAGCACACCACCCGCCTGATGCGCGGTGTCGTCATTCCACCGGTTCCCAGATGCCTAAACCATCCACGAGGTGGATGGCTTCGGAAACGGACGGCGCCAGCACGTTGAGATGGCCCATCTTCCGTCCCGGCCGAGCCTCCGCCTTGCCGTAGATGTGGACCTTCACCATCGGTGGGAGATCCGCCGCTCGGGCCACCACGGCATCCAAATGCTCCCCGAGGATGTTCACCATCACCACCGGCGACCACAGGCGCACACCGCCGAGCGGCAGATTGCAGATGGCCCGGATGTGCTGCTCGAATTGCGATGTCTCGCACGCATCCAGGGTGTAGTGCCCGGAGTTGTGTGGCCGCGGCGCCAATTCATTCACGTACAACTCTCCATCTCGGCCATAGAACATCTCCACCGCCAGCAACCCGACCGCGTCCAGCGACTCCGCAATCTGCATCGCCAACGCCTGCGCCCGCTGCTGCACGGCCGCAGGCACCCGTGCCGGCACGACGGACATATGCAGAATGTGGTGGCGGTGGATGTTTTCCGCCGGTGGAAAGGCGCGCACTTCACCGCGAACGCTGCGCGCAACAATCACCGAGAGCTCGCACACGAAGTCGACCACGCGTTCCAGGATGAGGGGGGCGTCTGCGTCCGGATCGGCCACCGAGTCCGCGCTCCCGGACGCCTTGGCCACACGCACCGCCTCCGCCCACACGGCGTCCACGTCCGCCACCGTGTCGACCCGCCACTGTCCCTTCCCATCATACCCGCCGGTGCTGGTCTTGAGAATCGCGGGCAGGTGAATGTCCGCGATGGCGCGCTCCAAATCATCCCGCGTGCGCACCGGACGGTACGCGGCCACCTTGGCCCCAGCCGCTTCAACGGCGCGCTTCTCTCTTACCCGATGGCGGGTGGTCCAGAGCAGGCGACTTCCCTGCGGGACCCAGGCGGTGCGTTCCAGCACCTGTGTGACCGCCACGTCCACGTTCTCAAACTCGTACGTGATGACGTCGCAGCGGCGCGCCAACGCCTCCGCCGCGTCCACATCATGGTAGGCGGCCGTGATCTGATCATCGCAAACCTGCCCGCACGGGCTGTCCGGTTGCGGATCCAGCGTCAGGAATCGATAGCCCATGTGCCTTCCGGCCAGCGCCATCATACGGCCCAACTGGCCACCGCCGAGGATGCCGATCACGCCTCCCGGCCTCACCACACGCCCTCGCTCCTCAGGCGTTTTCACCCGGCACACCCCCCTCCAACACCGCGCGCGCCGCCGCCTCTCGCCGCGCCTTCAGTCGCTCCCTGAGCTCCGGATGCTTGCCGGAGAGAATGGACGCGGCCAGCAGACCCGCGTTGGTGGCTCCCGCCACACCGATGGCCACCGTCGCCACCGGCACGCCCGCCGGCATCTGCACAATCGACAGCAGCGAATCGAGGCCGTTGAGCGCACGGCTTTGCACGGGCACACCGATGACCGGCAGCACCGTCTTCGCAGCGACCATACCGGGCAGGTGCGCCGCACCGCCAGCCCCCGCGATGATCACCTCAATCCCGCGCGCCTCCGCCGTTTCCGCGTACTCGAACATGTGGTCCGGTGTCCGATGCGCCGAAACCACACGCTTTTCGTACGGCACGCCGAGTTCATCGAGCACCGTGCAGGCGTGCTGCATCGTCTCCCAATCGGAGTGGCTGCCCATGATCACACCGACCCACGGACGATTGTGCTGCACGAAGGATCCCTCCAACAAAGCGGCCCCAGGGCAGTCCCCGGGGCCGGCGGTATACGCGTATCGTCAGACGAACCAGATGTAGCGCCACACGGCGAGGATGACGATGATCACCATCAGCCAGTGGATGCGCTCGTGTTCCCGCCGCAGCAGCCACAACACCGCGTTGATGAGAAGGAAGAAGGTGAAGCCGACCGCAATACCATTGGAGATGCTGTACGTCAGCGGCATCGTGATGATGGTGAAGAACGCCGGGATGGCCAGGGCGAGGTTGTCCCATTCAATCAGCCGAACGGCGCTCATCATGAGCACGCCCACCATGATCAGCGCCGGTGCCGTAGCGGCGTCCGGAATGATCCCCGCGATGGGTGCCAAGAACAAGGACAGCAGGAAGAGGACACCGACCGTGGTGGCGGTCAGGCCCGTCCGGCCACCTGCAGCGATGCCGGAGCCGCTCTCCACAAACGCCGTGATGGTGCTGGTGCCGAGCAGCGCACCGATGCTGACGCCGCAGGCATCCACCAGCATGGCGCGGCCGAGCCGGCGCTCACCTTCCGCCCCCTCCAGCAAGCCGGCCTTGTTGGCCGTCCCCACCAGCGTGCCAAACGTATCGAACAACTCCACGAACGTGAAGGTGAACAGCGCGCTGATCAAACCGTAATGGAACACGCCGGCCAGGTCAAGCTTGCCAAAGTTGACATTGCTGAAGTTGGGCCACCAGGTGGCGTTCTGGAGCGACGAGACGTTCGTCACGCCCATCGGAATCCCGATGAGGGTGGTCAGGATGATGCCAATCAGGATGGCACCGGGAACGCGCAGCGCCATCAGCAGGCCGGTGATCAGCAGGCCGATGAAGGTCAGCGCCGTCGCCGGGGAGTGCAGGGACGACAGACCCGGCAGCCAGGAGTTGTTGTCAATCAGATCCCCGGGTTTGAGTGACAACGGCGTACCTCCTGTGTACTGCATGTTCATGACGCCGCCGATTTTGAACCCGATGATGGTGATGAACAGACCAATACCGACAGTGATGGCGTATTTCAGCGAATCCGGCACCGCCGTGACCAGCAGTTGGCGGATCTTGGTGACGGTGAGGATGATGAACACAATACCGGAGATGAACACGCATCCGAGCGCGGTCTGCCAGCTCATCTGACCGCCGTGGGTGGATGCGATCACCGCAAAATAGGCATTGAGGCCCATGCCCGGCGCGAGCGCGATCGGATAGTTGACAATCAGGCCCATCAGGATGGTGACGATGCCCGCGCCCAGACAGGTAGCGATGAACACGGCGTTCTTGTCCATCCCCGCTCCGCTCAGCACCAGCGGGTTGACGAAGATGATATACGCCATCGTCATGAACGTGGTCAGGCCCGCGGCAATTTCACGGCCGACCGTGGTGTCGTAACGCCGCAACTGGAACAGGTCCAATGCATTCTCCTCCTCGCTTGTGCTTGCACCGGGTTCTGCCGTGCGCACCCCGGCTCACTCCCACTCAATCGTCGCCGGCGGCTTCGACGTGATGTCATACACCACCCGGTTGACGCCGGCCACCTCATTGACAATGCGGGTCGAGACGCGCGCCAGCACGTCATGCGGCAGGCGCGCCCAATCAGCGGTCATGCCGTCCTGGGAAACCACGGCTCGAACGGCGACGGTGTACGCGTAGGTGCGCTCGTCGCCCATCACACCCACGCTGCGGATGCCGGTGAGGACGGTGAAGTACTGCCACACTTCTCGGGACAGTCCGGCCATCTCCATCTCCTCGCGCAGGATGGCATCCGTTTCCCGCACAATCCGCAGCTTGTCCGGCGTCACCTCGCCGATGATCCGGATGGCAAGCCCGGGCCCCGGGAATGGTTGGCGCCACACCAACGACTCCGGCAGACCGAGTTCCAGGCCGAGTCTGCGGACCTCATCCTTGAACAGGTCGCGCAGCGGCTCGAGGACCTCAAAGCGCATGTCCTTCGGCAGACCGCCCACATTGTGGTGCGACTTAATGGTTGCCGCCGTGGCGGTGCCGCTCTCGATGATGTCGGTGTAGAGCGTGCCCTGCACCAAGACGTCGAAAGGTCCGAGGCGTTCCGACTCCGCCTCAAACACCCGGATGAACTCCTCGCCGATGATCTTGCGCTTTTTCTCCGGATCCGTGACGCCCTCGAGCCTGGAGAGGAAGCGTTCCGACGCATCCACGCGCACCACGTCCATGCCCAGCTGCCCGCCAAGCGTGGCCATCACCTGGTCCGCTTCGCCCTTGCGGAGCAGGCCGTGATCGACAAACACAGCCGTCAACTGCCGGCCCACCGCCCGGTGCACCAGCGCCGCCGCAACCGCCGAGTCCACACCGCCGGACAGCGCGCACAGCACGCGCCGGTCACCGACCCGCTCGCGGATGGCCCGGACGCTTTCGTGGATCAGCGAAGTCATCGTCCAGTCGCCGCGACAGCCGCAGATGTCGAAGAGGAAGCGCGCCAGCTGATCTCGCCCGTACTCGGTGTGCATCACCTCCGGGTGGTGCTGCACCGCGTACAGACGCCGCTGCGGATGGTGCATCGCCGCGATGATCCCGGAGGCGCTGCGGGCATCGACGCGGAATCCCGGCGGAGGCTCGGCGACCACGTCCGAGTGGCTCATCCACACCTGCTGCTTTGCGGGCTGCCCTCGGAAGATCAAGCTGGCATCGGGGGCCACGTGAATCTCGGCATGACCGTACTCGCGCAACTCGCCTCGCTCCGCCCTGCCACCAAGACGCTTGGCCAACAGCTGCATCCCATAACAGATGCCCAGGATGGGCACACCCAGCTCGAATACGTCGGGATCCACATCCGGGGCCCCCTCCGCCCACACACTGTGCGGTCCGCCGCTGAACACGACGCCGCGCAGGTTCCGCTCGCGCAGTTCCTTCGCCGGCGTGCCGTGCGGAAGCAGTTCACTGTACACACCGAGTTCACGGATCCTCCGCGCGATGAGCTGGTTGTACTGACCGCCGAAGTCCAGGACCACCACCGTCTCGTGGCCGGCCATGACTCACGCTCCTTTCCTGAAGATCAAAAAGACCCGTTGCCTCGCTGCTGGTTAGGATCTTCCATCCTTTCGCCAGACATACGAGGCGCCGGGTCCATACGGACAGACCGCAGAAGCCGCGTGCCATTGCGCGTGTCCGCGGCACGCATGCTCCTGCGAAACCGGCCTCGTAGTCGAGCGATTTACGGTCGCCCGGTAGAAACTGCCGAGCCATATTCCCGGCATTATACGAGACCTGCAAGCGATGTTCATGAGATTCATGAGAACGGACTTATTCTACCGATGCTTTCGCCCGGCGTCAATGAGAATGGTACGCAGCCAGCGCTGCCACGCTGATCTCGCCGCCGCCAACTCTTCTGGAGCCGGCATGCGCCCCGCGTACCACAGCATCTCCGCAGGGCGGATCAGCGCCAGCGCATCGTCCTCGCTGAGGCCCGCCCTCCGGCTCGCGGCGAGCAGACCGCGAACGGTCGCCGCAGCGGGAAGTATGCCCTCCCGTTGCAGCAGCCGGATCAGGCCGCGCAGCGCGGCGCTGAATCCATCCGCGCTATCCCACCGCCACCTGCGCGTCATCCACCAGAAGCGCAGGCGTCTGCGAAAGATGACCGCGCACACCGCGGCCACCGCGGGGACGGCGAGCAGCAGCCACCCCAACCACGCCGGCACCTGCACGACGGTACCGGTGGAGCCGGCGCTGGCGGTGTCATCCGTCGGTTGCTTGCGCGGCGTGGGTGCCGGCGCCGGTGTCGAGTTGTCGACAGAGCCCGCCGAGGACGGTGTAGACGGTGTCGGCGACCACGGGAAGCTGAACCCCGGTGTCGGATCGAACGGGACCCAACCGAAGTTGGGGAAGTACACCTCAATCCACGCGTGAGCATCTTCATTGCGGATGATGTAGCGCTCACCTGATCCGGTGTAACTCGGATCCGGTTCTCCCTCCGCGTACCCGGTCACGAGTCGCGTCGGAATGCCGGCGGTGCGCAGCAGCACCGCAGCGGCGGAAGCGAAGTGCATGCAATAGCCGCGGTGGGTGTCAAACAGGAACTGCTCGACGAAGTCCTGATTCGCGGCCGGCACGGGAATCCCCTGCGTGGCGTATTGCTCATGGCTTTGCAGATAGGAGATGACGCGCTCCACCGCGTCATACTCCCCGTCCACGCCTGCGGTGAGCTGCTGACCGAGGCGGATCACATCCTCGGGCAGATTGCTGGGCAGCTGCAGGTTGACTACCTCCGCGGGCACGACGTCTCCCGCTTGGGCCAACGATGCCCGCTTCACAGAGGCAAGTACCTGCGATGGATCCTCGGGCACGCGCGACAACACCGTGTACGTGTCACCCGTGCTGAAACCGCCGCCGAACGAGAGGGCATCCATTGCATCCAGCGCGAAGTCGCCACTGTTCAGATGGATCTGAGAAGACACGATTTCCACAGGCGCGTACGGCACGAACAGATGCGAGCTCACGAGGTGATCACCGTTCACCACCTGGATGGTCGCGCGCACCGGTTGAGCGGGCAACGTGTTGCGAAAGGCGCTGTCCGGGTCCTGCAGGATGGGCTCGCCCACCGCCGCCCCCGTCTCACCAAGTTGCGAGTCTTCCGTCCATCCGTGTCCGTTGTAGGTCGTGTACGCCGCGCCACGCAGATACACCGGCTGCGATGTCTCCACGGCGAGACGCGGCGTCGGATCCTCGACGAAGTCCCCACCGAGTTCACTGATGTCATCGCTGTAGCCCACATTCTTGACCGCCGCGGCTCCCGTCCCGCCACCCAGCCCTGGACGTTTCGACCAGGGATTGGGCCATACCGCGCCGGGCTTGGGGGCCGCCCAGGCGATGCCCCCGGCCACCACGAGAAAGGCTGCCAGCGGCGCGCCAAGGCGCAGGAGGAGGAAGAGACCGGATCGGCCGGGGGCGGGGATGCGCCGCCACAACTGCCGGCCATGCGCGATGGTTTGGATCACCGTCCCGAGTACAAGCATCCAGACCGCTTCCCAGCGGGGATGCACCGGGGTATTCGCGTCCACCCAGGCCAGCGCACACACCGCGACGAAAAGCACGATGAACCACGACTTGGCATACCGCGCCAGCACGCACAGGCACCAGAACAGCACGCATACGAGAAGCATGAAGACCGTGGTCTGCAGCGGATCGACCCAGTCACCCCCGCCCTGCAGCATCTGCCGTGCCTGGTCCAACACGGTTTGCCAAGTGGCTGTGTACCTGCTCAGCCCGTCCAATTGGGGAAACAGCGGCGGACCGTAGAACCGCCCGATGCCGACCCCCACCAGCGCCACCGCCCCGATGCCCCGCAGCACTGGCCATGGCACCAGCTCGAGCAAGGCCAGCACCACCATGTACGGGAGAAACGCCCCAGCATGCGTGAGGTTACCCAGGGACTCGAGCAGCGGAAACATGGGCCACAACCAGGCCGCCACCAGCAGGCCGTGCGCGGCCCGCCACACCGCCTCAAGTCCGCACCGTTGCCAGCGGCTCACGGCCGAGTCCTCCTCTCCCCGGATACGCCAGGTCCTGCGGCCTGCGGATCACGCGTACGCCCACCCCCGCCTCCGCGAGGGTCGCGAGTTCCGACGGTGACGGCCCCGCGTCTCCATGCGGCGAGGGCACCAGCCACAGCAAGGGATGGCGAGCGGCAAGTGCGGACAGGACCGACGCGGCCTCCTTCGTCACCTGCGGCGAGACGAGCACCACCGCCGCGCCGGCGGGAATCCGTCTCGCAAGGCGCTGCAGTTGCGTCGCCCAGCGCCCGCTCCCCCCGGGGGCCGCCATCGCCAGCAGGTCCAGCGCCTCCAGCGCCAAGGCAGGGGATCCCGCGAGGGGGAGTTCACGCCAACGGTCGCCCGCCATCCACAGTTGCGCGGGCCACTTTCTCTGCGCCGCGTGCGCAATCAGCGACGCGGTGATGCTCATCGTCAGCTCGAATGTTGCGTCGCCGACGGGGCGAGCAGCGTAGCTCGCTTGCAGCGCATCCGCCACGAACACCCAGCCCCCCATGGACTGCAGCTCAAACGCCTTGGAGTGCAGTTGCGCCATGCGCGCCGTGGTGGGCCAGTGAACGCGCCCGAGCCGATCTCCCGGGGACCATTCCCGCACCCCCGCGAGCTCGGTCGACTCCTCAGCGCGCCGCACGGTTTGCTGACGCGCGTCCGCGGGCAGGCGGCGTTCTCCACCGAGCACGCGTACCGGCGCGATGGCCGGATGCACTATGATCTTCACGGGGTCCCCCGACTGGCGCACGGTGCGCTGCAGCCCAAACATGTCACCCGTCTCCATGCGCACCGGCGGGAGCTCATACACACCCCGGCGCTCGGCGCGAAGGCGGTGGCGAAGTTCGTGTTCACCCGGCCGCCAGGGGAACAGCCACCATTCGTCACCCCCCGCCTCCGGCCGCAGCCCCTCCGGCATCTCCTCGCGGATGCGCAGCCACAGGGCGGGCCACAGCCCGCGTCGTGTGAGCCGGATCGCCACATCCAATACACTCCCCGCTGCGACCCTGACGGAAGACAGCCGCCGCTCGATCACGACACCCCGACCGCCATGCCACCAGACCACCAGTTCGTACAGCCACGCCACCAGCGCAAAATCGAACACAAACCAGGGGATGAATCCCCCCTGAATCCTGGTCAACACGAAGGCGGCCGCGACCAGCAGCGCCCCGATGGTCCAGACCGCCAAATTGCGCCGCCGCATCACCGCCCCCGCCCCGCCGGCGCGTGCATGGGCACGGGCAGGCGCTGCACAATGTCGCGCAGCACCTGGGCTTCGCGGGTGCCGCTCATTCGCGCCTCGGCCGTCAGCAGGATGCGGTGCTCGAGCACCGGTGCGGCAAGTTCGCGAACGTCATCGGGCACCACATAGTCCCGCCCGGCGACAAACGCGTACGCCTGGGCCGCGTTGTGCAGCGCCAGGGTGGCGCGCGGTGAGCCGCCGAGTTCGATGGCCGCATGGTCCCTCGTGGCCTGGACCAGCCGGACGATGTATTCGCGTACGGGATCCGCCACGTGGACCTCCGATGCCTCTTGCTGCCAACGCAGCACATCCTCCGGCGACGCCACCGGCTGCATCGCCTCCACCGCCGGTCCGCCGCCGCGGCGCGCCAGGATCTCCATCTCATCCCCCAACGACGGATAGCCAATCCGAATCTTCATCAAGAACCGGTCCAACTGCGCCTCGGGTAGCGGAAAGGTGCCCTCGAATTCCACGGGATTCTCGGTCGCCAATACGAAAAATGGCCTCGGCAGCCGGTGTGTTCGCCCGTCCACCGTGACGGATCCTTCCTCCATGGCCTCCAGCAGCGCGGCCTGCGTCTTGGGCGAGGTGCGGTTGATCTCATCCGCCAACAGCACCTGCGTGAACACCGGGCCGGGTCGGAACTCAAACTCGGTCGATTTCTGGTTGTATATGGATACACCCGTCACATCCGAGGGCAGCAGGTCCGGCGTGAACTGAATCCGACGAAAGTCGCAGCCGAGGGCCCTTGCCGTCGCTCGGATCAACGTCGTTTTGCCGACGCCGGGCACGTCCTCCACCAGACAGTGCCCGCCGGCCACAAGGCTGGTCAAGAGCAGCCGAATCACTTCCTCCTTGCCAACGATGGCCGACGCGATGGCCCTCGCCACCGGTTCCAGTGCAGGATGCCACCCGTTCAGCGACGCCCTCTGCTGTTTGTCGATCACGTCCGTTCCCCCTCATCCCTCGCACTCGCCCGGCCCGTCCTGATGTCACGGTGCCGGATCCGAATGCCTGTTCATGCCAATTGTACAACGTTCAAAGCGGGATGGGACCCCCCGCCTGCGTGAATAAAGACGTAAAATCCGGCAATTATGGAATCAGAGACGTCACCCTGGCATCCGGTCCGATCCAGTGCCCAGCATTCCCGGGCGGATCAGCCCGCGCGGATGTAGGCGTGGATGTAACCGGTCTGTCACAAATATTTTGTTTATTTTTAGTTGCGGATGCTTTA
The DNA here is from genome assembly GCA_023511725.1 of Alicyclobacillus sp. Lineage (GTDB taxonomy): Bacteria > Bacillota > Bacilli > Alicyclobacillales > Alicyclobacillaceae > JAIMAY01. The sequence continues at coordinate 2,902 of JAIMAY010000030.1, read as the reverse complement.
TAATTCCCCTTGTAGAACGATGTCGAAAATAACGGACAAGTCCGGCATCGGTTCTACAATGCTGTGTAGGAGGGAGCAGAATGATGAAGGACACCGAACCCCTGTACGTCATCTGGTACACGAAGGGAGACGAGTGGAAAGAGAGCCGCGCCATGACCAAGCGCGAGGTAGACAAGTTGTCCGAGTTGCTGACCTTCAACGGTTATCGCGTCGAGGTCAAGTCGGCACCCGCATCGCAACAGGTCCACTGAGCGGCTGACGAGGTGAGGCGGTCCATCGTGTGACAGCCGGCATCCAAACACCAGGGAGGAGGCGCCGCCATCTTGTATCCGGAATATCCGCTGCCAAGACATGCAGCGTTGTCCGGCCATCGAGACTCGTCCGCTCACCATCCGCATGAAGTGAGCCGCCTGACGGCCCCACGCTGGGGGCCGACAGGCGGTGATTTTTCTGTCGGGTCGAGCCTCAGGTTACGGCCTCACATAGGACAGAGGATTCACGTAGTTGCTCAATGACCCTTTGGCAACGCCAAAATGCAAGTGATAACCGGTGGAGTAACCCTCACTCCCCACGGAGGCAATCTGCTGTCCCACGCGTACCACTTCGCCAGGCGACACGCGGATAGAACTGGCCGGCATATGCCCGTAGACTTCCAACAGCCCCCCTGCTGATTGAATCACGATCCAGTTGCCAAAGCCTTCAGCTGGACCCGCATAGAGCACCCTGCCACTGGTGGCCGCAACAATCGGTGTACCCCTTGGCGCCGGGATGTCGATGCCCTTGTGAAATTCCCCGCCTCCAAACGAGCGATACCCGAATCCAGAGCTGATCTGATAATACCCGGGCACAGGCCATGTCCAACCACTCGCAGCTCCGCTGTAACCGCCATACGCCTTGAGAAACGAGTCAATGAGAGACTGTAACTTCGACATCGCTGCATTCTCGTCACGCAGTTGTTGCTGGGCCGCAGCCTTGTTCTGCTGGACCTGCGCCAGCAGAACCTGCTGCTGCCGCTTGCGATCCTCCATCTGCGACTGCTGCTTGAGCAGAAGCGCGTACGCCTGCTGCTGCTGGCGCTGCTGCGCCTCCAACTCCTGCTGGGCAGCATCCAGTTTCGCCTTGGACTCCTGAATCTGATTCAACACCCGCTTGTCCTGCTCCGCAATCATCGACAGCAATTCCAGCCTGTCCAGCAGATCAGAAAAGCTCGTCGCCGAAAACAGCACGCTCAGATAGCTGGTTTGGCCGGCTTCATACATCACGCGCACGCGCTGCTCGAGCACTTGGTATTGTTGCGTCAGCTGTTGCTGCGTCTGGTCGATCTCCGTACGGAGTTTCGCCAACTGCTGATTTCTCTGCTCAATCTGCGCCTGCGTCTGATCAATTGACGTCTGCAGTGCGTTGATGCTCTGATTCACGGATGCAATCTGCGATTGCAGGCTCTGTTCCTGCTGCGTGAGCTCCTGGACCTTCTGCGCGGTCGCCGCTTTCTGCTGCTTGAGTTGGTTCAGTTGCTGCTGGTAGCTGGAGAGTGTGTCGGCGAAGGAGGTGGTGGCAGGTGATCCGACCGCGCACAGCGAGGCCGTCACTGCGGCCGCGGTCCACAGTCTGCCCCATTTCATGTGGCTCCCGGTCTCCCCTCGTCTCAGGTTCCAAGGAGACCGATTTCGACACCGAGTGCCGGATCCCTGCCTGGTTGTCCAAGAATTTGGTCGGAATCTGTAGAATTGTTACGCCAACTGTTTGAGATAGGGCGCCAGAAAATCATCGAGACGCCGGCTGCCCTGAATCTCGGTCACACCGGGCGGTGTGTCCCCTTTGCCCAGCAGGTAATACTGCACATCCTGTGTGGCTTGGATGAACAGGCGCAACGCCTCAAGACCGACCGTTCCCTGCTTCACATCGGCGACACGAAGCAGCAGCTGCATGTTGCGGATGTCGTCGGCGAGCGCGTCCGGGTTGGCGAGATACGGACGGGCCGCAGGCAGGTTCTGTTGCATGAGCAGCAATTGGTCCGTGAGGTATGGCTCCAGGTTGTTCCGGTAGATGTTCCAAGCCCGCCCAGCTTCAGTGGGGTTCGAACTGCCCAACGACTGCAGACCCGAAGCGTTCAACGTCGGTGAGTTGCTGACGCGGTTGCTGAGCGCCAGGGCGCAATTCACCAACCGAATGACCTCCAGCCGGTTGGGCCCTCCGGCCTTCACTCCGTACGTGGGGCGCCAAATGGGAAGTACCGGCCGAATGGCCTGGGTCGCGGATTCGTGATATTTGTACACGAGGCCCCCGTACAGTGCGCCCGCCACGACCACGAGCGCCCCTACCACGGCCAACAGTGTGAACCAAATCGACCGCACGCGCATCGCCTCCCCATACCAGACCTATGCTGCACCATCCAGACATCCTCGTCAACCTTGCCAGCAGCCAGCACCAGCCGTGGCCGGGGCTTCATCCAACGCGCCGGTCACAGATCCCATCCCGTCCCCGTGAACACAAACGGCGGGGTTATCCCGCTCTGCCCGGGAATCCCCGCCGCTTTGTGGCTCCCGCTGAGGCGACGACGTGCGAGAACCGTCTCGCACGCGCGTCGTCCCTCATCCAGGTCACAGAGATCAGAAGTCCATACCGCCCATGCCGCCGGCGCCAGGCGCAGCCGCCTTCTCCTTCTCCGGCTTGTCGGCGATGATGGCCTCGGTGGTCAGGAACATGGCCGCCACGCTGGCCGCGTTCTGCAGCGCCGAGCGCGTGACCTTGGCCGGATCGACAATACCCGCCTGGAGCATGTCAACCCACTCGCCGGTCGCCGCGTTGTAACCGATGCCGACCTTCTCCTTCTTCAGCCGCTCGACAATCACCGAGCCCTCCACGCCGGCGTTGTCAGCAATCTGACGCACCGGCGCCTCGA
>JAIMAY010000029.1 GCA_023511725.1 Alicyclobacillus sp. | reverse complement strand
CGCGCTATCCGATCCGCCACCGCCTCAATGCGCTCGATGCTTCCCACCGACGTCCCGCCATACTTCTGTACGATGAGCAACGTCCCCACTCCCAGCTCTGTGTCTCGCCGTGCAGCGCCTATCGCGTCTATCATACCCGATTGCCACAGCATGCAAAAGGCGGCGCCGCCGGCCATCCTGCGGCACCGCCCGCGCCAATTTGTACCACACGCCGGCACCTCGCCGCGCGGCCACACACCATGCCGACTGCATAGCGGCGAACGTCGACGCTTCGCAGGTCCGGTCACAGATCCTGTCAGCCGTCACCCGCCAGTCGCTCCCGCGCCAGCGCCAGCTGCTGCTCCACCGCCTGCCTGCCTGTACCCCCGCGCACCGCCCGCGCGTCCACCACACGCACCGGGTCCAGCGCCTCGTAAATGTCAGGCGCAAACGCGGGGCTCGCCGCCTGATACACCTCGAACGGCAGGCCCGCCAGCGACGTGCCACGCCGGATGGCCTCCAGTACCAACCGTCCCACCACCGCGTGCGCCTCGCGGAACGGTACACCGCGGCTCGCGAGGTAATCCGCCACGTCGGTGGCGTTGGAGAAGTCGCGCGCAAACACATCCTGCAGCCTGTCCCGCCTTACCTTCAGCGTCGCCACCATGCCCGCGAACAGGCGCAGTGCAGGCAGCAGCGTGTCGACCGTGTCGAACACGCCCTCCTTGTCCTCCTGTAGGTCCTTGTTGTAGGCGAGCGGCAATCCCTTGAGCACGGTGAGCAGCCCCAAGAGGTGGCCATACACGCGGCCGGTCTTGCCGCGCACCAGTTCCGCCACATCGGGATTCTTTTTCTGCGGCATCATGCTGGAACCCGTGCAATAGGCGTCCGCCAGCTCCACGAAGCCGAATTCCTCGCTGGTCCAGAGGATCAGTTCCTCCGACAGGCGCGACAGGTGCGCCATCAGCAGGCTCGCCGCCGCGAGAAACTCCACCAGGTAATCCCGATCCGACACCGCATCCAGCGAATTCTCGTACAAGTGCCCAAAGCCCAGCTCGCGCATCACCTGCTCCCGATCAATCGGGAACGTGGTGCCCGCCAGCGCCCCCGCGCCGAGCGGCATCATGTCGGTGCGGCGAGCGCAGTCGTGGAAGCGGGCGTGATCGCGCTCGAGCATCCAGAAGTAGGCAAGCAGATGATGCGCCAAGCGCACCGGCTGCGCCCGCTGCAGGTGCGTGTAACCGGGGATGATCACGTCCAGATGCGCCTGTGCCTGCTGGACCAGCGCTGTCTGCAGCTCGCGGATGCCCGCCTGCACGGCTGCGATGGCGTCGCGCATGTACAGGTGCATATCGAGCGCCACCTGGTCATTCCGGCTGCGCGCCGTGTGCAGCTTGCCTGCCACCGGGCCGATGCGCTCGTGCAGCAACCGCTCCACGTTCATGTGGATGTCCTCGTCCTCGATGCGGAACTGCACCCGCCCAGCCTTCACATCCGCCAGCACCGCCTCGAGCCCCTCGAGGATCTGCGCGGCTTCCTCCAATGTGATGATGCCGGTGCTGCCCAGCATCCGCGCATGCGCGATGCTGCCCTGGATGTCGTACTCCGCCAGGCGCTGGTCAAAACGGATGGAGGACGTGTAGTCCTCCACCAGCTTGTCGGTATCCTCGGTAAAGCGACCGCCCCACAGCTTCATGCGCCGGTGTCCCCCAACTCTGCTGCCGTCTCCGCCGCCCCGGTCAACACCGCATCGCCCGCGGCCTCGAGCACGTGGTAGCCCACTGGATGAGACCCCCGCGTGCCCGTCGCCGCCGCACCGTGCAGGTCAGCGTACACGGTCGTCGGCATCCCCCACAGCTGGATGAAGCCGACCGCCGCCTGATGGTCGAAGGCGTCCCCCGTCGAGTAGGTCGCCAGGTCATGGCGGTACAGCGAGTACGGCGAGCGGCGCCCGGTGACCTGGAACGAGCCCTTGTAGAACTTGACGCGCACATCGCCCGTCACGTTCTTCTGCGTCTCCTGGATGAACGCATCGAGCGCCTGCTTCAGCGGCGAGAACCACAGGCCGTTGTAGATCAGCTTGGCGTATTCCAGCTCGATGCCAGCCTTGAACTGGGCAACCTCGCGCGTCAGTGTGATGGCCTCCAGCTCTCGGTGCGCCTGTACCAGCACCACGCCAGCGGGGGACTCGTAGACCTCGCGCGATTTGATGCCGACGAGGCGGTTTTCCACGTGATCGATCCGGCCCACACCATGCTTTCCGGCCAGCTGGTTCAGCTTCGAGATCAGTGCCGCTAACCGCATCGGCTCGCCGTTCAGCGCCACCGGGACGCCCTCGTCGAACGAGATCTCGACCACCTCCGGCGTATCCGGAGCCACCAGCGGCGAGACGGTCCACTCGAACGCGTCCTCCGGAGCCTCCGCCCATGGGTCCTCCAGCACGCCGCACTCGATGGCGCGGCCCCAGAGGTTGGCGTCGATGCTGTACGGCGAATCGAGCGTCACCGGGATGGGAATGCCGTGCTCCTTCGCATAATGGATCTCCTCGTCGCGCGTCCAGTTCCACTCGCGGACCGGCGCAATCACCTTGAGTTTCGGATTGAGCGCCTTGACCGACACTTCGAACCGCACCTGGTCATTGCCCTTGCCCGTGCAGCCGTGCGCCACCGCGCTGGCGCCCTCCTGGGCCGCCACCTCCACCAGCAGCTGCGAAATCAGCGGCCGCGACAGCGCTGACGCCAGCGGATATTTCCCCTCGTAGAGCGCGTTGGCGCGCAGCGCCGGCAGGATGAAGTCGGAGGCGAAGCGGTCCACCGCATCCACCCGGTACGATTTCACTGCCCCCACCTGAAGCGCCTTGCGCTGCACAAAATCGAGGTCCTTGCCCTCGCCGACATCGACGCACATGGCCACCACGTCATACCCGTATTTCTCCTTCAGCCACGCGATAGCCACCGATGTATCCAGCCCGCCCGAGTATGCGAGCACCAGTTTCTCCGCCATTACAGTCCCTCCCCGAATGCGCCCGCATCCGCGAGCAGTGCCGCGAGAATGGCCTTCTGCGCATGCAGCCGGTTCTCGGCCTGGTCAAAAATGATGGAGTGCGGCCCGTCGATCACGTCCGCCGTCACCTCTTCACCGCGGTGCGCCGGCAGGCAATGCATGAACACATAGTCGGGTGCGGCATACGATGCCAACTCGTCGTTCACCTGGTAGGGCTGGAAGATGGCCTTTCGCTCCTCCGCCTCCGCCTCGTCGCCCATGCTGGCCCACACGTCGGTGTAGATGACATCCGCGCCCTCCACGGCACGCAGAGGATCCGTCGTCACCAGCACCTGCGTGCGGTTCTGCACCGCGGCGCGTTTCGCCTCCTCGACAATCGGCGGCAGCGGCAGATAGCCGCTGGGGCAGGCGACGCGGATGTTCATGCCCAGTTTGGGCGCCAACTGCAGCCACGAGTGGGCCATGTTGTTGCCGTCCCCCACATAGGCCACCGTCACGCCGCGGAGCTCGCCCTTGTGCTCCCAGATGGTCAGCGCATCCGCCAGCACCTGACACGGATGGTGCTCATCCGTCAGCCCGTTGATCACGGGCACCGTCGCGTGTTCCGCGAGCTCCTGCACGATGGCGTGGCCGAACGTCCGGATCATGATGGCGTCCACGTACCGGGACAGCACCCGCGCCGTATCGGCGATGGGCTCGCCGCGCCCCATCTGCGTCGAGCCGCTCGGCAGATACAGCGCATGGCCGCCAAGCTGCAGCATGCCGACCTCAAACGACACGCGCGTGCGTGTCGATGCCTTGTCAAAAATCAAACCCAGCGTCTTCCCCGGCAACAGCGCGTGGGCGAAGCCCGTCTTCTGGGCCTCCTTGAGCACCATCGCCAGCCTCAGCAGAGCGTCGAGTTCCTCCGGCGTGTAGTCCGAGAAGTCGAGGAAGTCCCTGCCGCGCAGACGCCGATGCGCCTCCATCAACGCATTCTGCAGGCGCACGGACAGGTAGCCGTCGCCCAGCGGGATGACCATCGCCCGCCCGCGTCCGAGGTAACCCACGGATTGCCGCACGCTCATCGACGCTCTCCCCTCTCCCTGCCGATCCCGGCATCATCACTTCTTCGTATGATTATACACAGTCATGTATATTTATCAAGAGCAGCGCAAGAAAAAAGGAGGCGGCCGCTTTGCCGTCTCCTCTGATATCGCGCGCACGTGCCTGACATCCGCGTCACTCCGTCGCGATGTCCTGGTCCGTGATGTCGGTGCCCGGCCGGACCATCCGGAAGTGCTCCAGCGGGTGCTGGATCAGCGGCGTCAGCTTCTTCGCTTCCTCATGTTGGCCGCTGCGGCGCAGCTCCTTCTGGTACACGGTCAAGAGTTCCACCACATCCGCCTCGCCCTTGGCGTCGAGGATGCTGAGCGTCACCTTGGCGCCCTTGGCGATGCGTCGGCGCAGCGCCTCGTCGGTCAGACCCATGTCCGGGTTCACGCGCAGATAGACCGATCCGCCCGTCATCCCGGAGCAGATCCAGGGGCCCGGATCGCCCAACACCAGCGCGCGGCCGTTGGTCATGTACTCGAACGCGAAGCCCTTGATGTTGGCCCGCGCGCCAATCCAGCCCAGGTCATCGCGCAGCGGCTGCTCCACCTCGCCGCCGATGATCACGTCCGCGCCCGACAGGCGGATGCCGGCACGAGCGTCGGCGTTGCCCTGGACGATGAACAGCCCGCGCTGCGCCCCGTAGGCGAGCCCCTTGCCGACAGAACCGCCGCGCCACACGCCATCGCGCCCGCGGGTCTTGAGGACAATCACGCGCCCGCCGAACGCGCCCTTGCCGACGCCATCCTGCGCGCCGCCGTGCGCAATCGACACCATCCCCACCGTGTGGTAGGCTGCAAAGCCGTTGCCCGCCACCCGCGGGAATTCGACCACGACGCGGCCGTCGCTCTGGCGGGATCGGACGCGCTCACCGCTCTCCCGCGTGCCGACGCAGCGCGGAGCGGGCATCACCTCGTCGCCGCCGGCGCCCCTCACCGCCAGCGAACGCACCGGCGCCGGCGCCACCACCGCCGTGCCTGTGCCCGTCGCCAGCGCGACGCGCTCCTCCACCCACTCGTCCGTCGCAAACTGTTCTTCCCACGGCCGGAACGAGATGTTGGAGCCGCGGCCCAGCATCCCCTCGCGCACGCGCGTCAGCCAGGAGAGATCCACCCTATCCAGCGCGGCGAACTGCTCCAGCAGATCACTGCGGCCGACCAGGTCCTGCGTCCGCTTGGCGCCCAGCGCCAGCGTGAGCCGCCGCACATGCTCGCCGATTTCCCGGAAAAAGCGCACCAGGTGCTCGACGGCGCTGTCGAACTCGCGAGGCGTGAACGACTTCACGCCCTTGAGCAACGCCTCTTCCATGTCCTTCATCTGCGTCGCGATGCCGACATGGCAGGTGTCCTTGTGGCAGGCGCGGCAACTGGTGCAGCCGATGGCCACCATCGCCATCGTACCGAAACCGACGCGGTTGGCGCCGAGCAGGATGGCCTTCATCACGTCCGTGCCCGACTTCATGCCGCCGTCCGCCCACAGTTCGACGCAATCGCGCAGCCCTGCTTCGCACAGCGCCTCGTGCGCCAGCTTGATACCGATTTCCGCCGGCAGACCGACGTGGCGGATGGCATGCGCACGGGCCGCGCCGGTGCCGCCGTCGAAGCCGCTGAGGTTAACGATGTCCGCGCCGGCCTTGACAATGCCCACCGCAATCGTGCCGATGTTGGGCACCACCGGCACCTTCACCGCAACCTTAGCGTGCGGATTGATCTGCTTCAGCTCGTAGATCACCTGCGCCAGATCCTCGATGGAGTAGATGTCGTGGTTGTTGGACGGCGAGATCAGGTCCACGCCCGGCGAGGCGTTGCGCGCGGCCGCCACCTCCACTGTCACCTTGGAGCCCGGCAGATGGCCGCCCTCACCCGGCTTGGCGCCCTGGCCAATCTTGATCTCGAGCACATACACATCGTTGCACAGCTCCGCGTTGACGCCGAACCGGCCCGACGCCACCTGGCGACCGCGGTTGCGCGGATAGCGCGTCAACAGGTCCTTGATCTCGCCACCCTCGCCGTTGAGGCCGACGATGTTCAGCCGGTATGCCGCCTCGGCGTAGGCGCGATAAGCCACCTCGTTCTGCGATCCGAACGACATCGAGCTGATCACGATGGGATAGTCGTGGATGTCCACGCTCGTGTCGATCTCGGTCAGGGCCGCCTCGTCAATCTCCGGCTCCACCGAGTCCAGCCCGCGCAGCCGCAGCACATGCTTGAGGTTGATGGGATTGTCGCGTTCGAACTGATCCAGCCGTTCCACGAACCCCCGATAGTCCGCCTCGCCCTGCGCCACCTGGCCGGCCGCCTTCCAGATCCGCGGGTACAGCTGGAAGGCGCGCAGCCGCGTCATCACCCGCTCGTCGGCGGTGTCGTACAGCGCCTGCCGCTTCTCGGCCTCTTCCTCCATCTGTGCGAAACCGTAACCGACGCCCGGACCGCTGCAGAAGTTCGGAACTGCCAGCACTGCTGCCACTTCCTGGTGCAGTCCGATGGCACTGAACAGACGCTCATAGCCGCGCAGCTCGTGGATACCGAGCGTCGACAGCACCTTTTCGATCCCCTTGCACAGCGCGTTGTACAGGTTCTCTATCCCCTGAAGGCTGGCGCGGTGCGCCGCCATCTCCCACATCAGGTACGGGTTGACCGCATCGGCGCCGAGGCCGATGGCGACGACGATGTCATGCAGGTTGCGGATGCCCGCGCTGCGCAGCACGAGCGATGTCCGCCGGCGCAGGTGCTCCCCGCCCTGGCTCGACGCCGGCCGCTGAAGCGCGCGGTGAACGGCGGAGGTGACCAGGAACGGATCAACATGAGGACCGCGGCGGAATTGCAGCCGGTCATCGAGGACAATCACATTCGCCCCAGCATTCACAGCCTCCAGCGCCGCCTGACGGAAGCGGTCGAGCGCCGCCTCGATGGACTCACCCTCCTGGCGGTGGATCAGGATCTCCACCGTCCCGTGCACATGCGAGTGCAGCGCGGCCAGCGCATCCTCGTACAGCAGCGTGCCCAGGCGGTACGCGAGCGCCTGCACGTCCTCCCGCGGCACCTCCGTCTCCGGGGGCAATTGCTCGAGCAGAAGCGGCGATTGGATCTCGACGCGCGCGGCGTCCTGATACAGCCCCATGAACGAGGGGCGCTTGCCGAGCACGGTGCGCGTGCTGAAGTGTTCGATCTCGCGCTCACGGTCAATCGCCGGGTTGGTCACGACCGCGACAGTCTCCTGCAAGAAGTCAGGGATCAGGCGCAGACCTGGTTCGAGCGCCGCCAAGGGTTGGTCATGGCCAAGGGAGCGGATCTGTTCGGCGCCCGTTTGGATCTCGTGCTCCAGCAGACGCACATCGTCCTCGCGCCAGCCGAACGCCGCCGCGCGCACCAGCACCGGCTTCTTATCCCACAGCGGATGGCCGGCGCTCTCGCGCGCGTGAAACGGACCCGTGAAGCGCAGCGTGCGGCCCTCGCCGGAGAACCGGAACTTCTTCGACAGGCGCGCCAGCACCTCGCGCTGCAACTCGGGGTAGCTGAACAGACGCACGCCGTCCGCGCCGAACGTAAGGCCCAGCTTCTCCCCCGGCGCCAGCGGCTTGGGCTCGTTCGTCCACAACTCCGCCGGCACGATGCCCTGCTCGGAGCTGAAATGGTACGCCTCATCCGTCTCCAGCAGCCACATCGGGCGCAGGCCGAGGGCGTCCACGGTGAACACGGCCTCCCGACCGAAGCGCGCCATCACCGCCGCCGGTCCCTGCGAGAACGGACCCCACAGCGCGCGCAGGAACATATACATGTCCGAGAGTTCCGGCGCCATCTGCTTGATCTCGTGCACGATGGGCGGGAAGATCAACTCCATCGCCTCGAACAGCGACCAGCCGCGCTCCGCGGTCAGACAGTGCAGCACGCGGTCCACCATCTGCGAATCGCTCGAATTGGGGTCTACCTGGATGCCAATCATGCCCGCCTCGGCGTAAAAGCGCGTGATGGTGTTGATCTCGCCGTTGTGACCGAGCAGACCGAACGGCTGCACGCGCGAGAACGCGGTAGCCGTGTTGGTCGAGTAGCGGGTGTGGGCCAGCACAAACGCCGACGTGCAGTACGGATGCGTGAGGTCCGGATAGTAGGCGGCGAGCGTGTCGCCGTCGCCGACCACCTTGTACACCACCGTCCAGCGACTAAGCGATACCACGTGCACGCCGTCGATGCTCTCCAGGGCAGCCAGCGCCTTGTACACCGGCACGTCGGCCGCTTCCGGCGCCAACAGGCCGAGCTGCAGGAACACCGGGTCCTCGCGGCGGGCGGATGGGCCCAGGGCGTCAGAGTTCACCGGGTGAACGCGCTCCAGCAGTCGTTCAAACCCAGCCTTGTCCAACACCTCCGCTACCTTGGTGTGCAGCATCTCGGCGTCGCCGCGGCGCAGGAACAGGTGCCCGGCCGCAAAGCGTGGGTCGTGCGCCAACTCAGGCGAAAGGCCGGCTTCGCTCAGCCAGCTCTGCCACAGCAGTCGCGGAATATCCAGCAGGAGCCCGCACCCGTCGCCTTCGCCCCCCACATAGCCCGCGCGGTGACGGAGGGCCTTGAGCGCCTGGATGCCGGCCGCGATGGTTTTCTGGGTCGCCACCCCGGATTTTTCGATGCGCGCGAAGATGCCGCAGGCATCATGCTCACGACCGATCTGTGTGGTCAAAGCGTTCAAGTTCAACCTCGTCACTTCCTTTCGCGGTATGGTGACATGTATGCCGCCCGGGCCGGGCGAAAGGAGCAGCGCTCCTGCACACATCTCATGTCGTTGTGAAAGAATATACAACAACTTGAATATAAATACCATGGCATGCTATAACTGATTTCGTACAAAATCGTTGCAAGTCACCGGCGACCGGTGAACGATATGCGGATGCCACCGCACGCGGAACGCTGCAAACTCCGCGTTCGGTTCAAAGCCGCAGCGCGGTGTCGCGCCGCTTCACTTGACAGGCGGGGACCCTGGATCCGCTGGGAGGCTGAAACCATGGACATTCGGAAAGCGACGATGGACGACGTGGATGACATGCAGCAACTGATCCAGCACTATGCCGACCAGGGGTTGATGTTGCCGCGCACCCACCGCTCCCTGTATGAACACCTGCAGTGTTTCACCGTCGCCGTCTCCGGCCAGCGTGTGGTGGGCTGTGCCGGACTGCACATCCTCTGGCGCGATCTCGCCGAAATCCGCTCACTGGCCGTTCACCCGATGTGTCAGGGCCAGGGCATCGGCCGCAAGCTCGTCGAGCGGCTGACCGCCGAGGCGGAAGCGCTGGGCATCGCACAGGTGCTGTCCCTCACCTACCAGACCGTGTTCTTCGAGAAGCTGGGTTTTCGCGTGGTCGAGAAACACACGCTGCCGCACAAGGTCTGGAAGGACTGCATCTATTGCAAGAAATTCAATCATTGTGATGAGACAGCTATGATATATTATACACATGTGGCGCAAGCGTGCCAGACGCGACAAGCGGAATCTGTATGAACTTTTTGCGACTTAGGATAGCTGTCATATAACAGCGGCGCGGCGCATGGCGAGGCCTCTCCGCGGCGCGGCTCAACGCCCCGCCGCACGTCCCGCGCCGATGCCAAACGAGGCGCCACCCCGAGCACGGGGCGGCGCCTCGCCGTTTCCGTTTCACCTCGGCGGCTCCGCTCTCACGCGAGCGCTATCCGCTCGAGCCGAGCGGCGAGCTCGTCCACGTGGGCATGCGTGATGGTCAAAGGCGGGACAAATCGCACGCGGGTCTCCCCGAGCGCCGTCAGCAGCACGCCCTGCTCGGCGGCCGCCTCCACGTACGCCTTGGCGTCAGGCACCGTCATCCCCCACATCAGACCGCGGCCCGCCACCTCGGTGCCGAAGCGGTTCAGCACCTCCCCAAGGTGTGCGCCGACCTCCCGAACCTGCGCCAAGAACGCAGGGTCCGCCACCGTGTCCAGCACAGCCAGGGCAGCGGCCATCGCCAGCGGGTTGCCGCCGAACGTGGAGCCGTGGCTACCTGGTGCAAACGCGGCGGCCACCTCCTCCCGCGCCAGCACGGCGCCGACCGGCACGCCGCCCGCGAGACCTTTGGCGAGCGTGACGATGTCCGGCCGGATCCCCGCCTGCTCGAAGGCGAACATCGTGCCTGTCCTGCCGATCCCGGTCTGGACCTCATCCACAACGAGCAGCGCGCCCGTCTCGCGGCAGCGCGCCGCGATGGCCTGCAGCAGATCCACGGGCACCGGCCGCACGCCGCCCTCGCCCTGGATCACCTCGACGAACACCGCCGCCGTCCGCTCGTCCACCAACCCCGGCAGCTCATCCCAAGACGCCGGCGCCTCGCAGTCCGGGAGCAGCGGCCGAAAGCCCTCGTGATAGGCGGGTTTGGGCGTGATGGACAGTGCGCCCAGCGTGCGGCCGTGAAAGCCCCCGGGAAGCGACAGGATGCGGGTCTTGTCCGGGCGCCCGCAGACCACGCTCTGATAACGCCGGGCCAGCTTGATGGCCGCCTCGTTGGCCTCCGCACCCGAGTTGCAGAAGAACGCCCGCGCCAGCCCCGACAGGGCCGCCAGACGCTCGGCCAGCCGGATCTGCCAGGGATTCAGGTACAGGTTGGAGCAGTGGATGAGCGTTCGCGCCTGCTCCGCAATCGCCTGCGCCAGCTTCGGATGCGCATGCCCCAAGCTGCACACAGCAATGCCGGCGGTGAAATCGAGATACTGTCGTCCGTCCGCGTCGTACAGATACACGCCTTCGCCGCGAACCATCGTCCGCGACCTGGCGCCATAGTTGTTGGCCAAATGCGCGGGCGCCTTGGCTGTCTCCGTCATGGTGCCGCCACCTCCCCTTCCGGCGATGCTGCCGGAACCGCTTGACCCTGCAGCTTGGCTGGGATTCGCGTGCCGAAGCGAGGGGCATCCGCCTGCTCCGAGGTGACGGCCCACGTCACCGCCGCCGCATCCCGCCCGTTGACCAGGTACGCCGTCACGCCGCCGGCGGTGGCCGCCAATGCGGCCTCCACCTTGGGGATCATGCCGGCGGACAGCGTTCCATCCACGAGCCACGTGCGCAGCGTCACCTCATCCGCCTCGGCAATCCGCTCACCCTCCGGCCAGCCGCGCAGGATACCATCCACATCCGTGAGAAACACCGCCCTGTCCGCCGCCACCGCCCGCGCCACGGCCCCCGCCGCGACATCGGCGTTGACGTTGTACGTGACGCCCGCCTCATCGCAGGCGATGGGCGCCACCACGGGCACCTCACCGGCGCTCAGCGCCGCCCCCAGCGGTCCGGCGTCCACGGCCGCAATGTCCGCTGTGCGCGCCATGCCCGGTAAGGGTTGCGCCCGCAGCCACCCCGCGGCGCCGCTCATCTGCCGCACGCGAACGCCGCCCGCCGCCAGGCTGGCCGCGAGTTCCGCGCCAACCTCCGCGAGCGCGCGCTCCACGATGGGCATCGCCTCGTCGGTCGTCACGCGGCGCCCGCTGACGAACGGCAGGTCCAGCCCCGCCGCCTTCAGCGCTGCGGTGATGCGCGGGCCACCACCATGCACCACCACCGCCGTGCGGCCGGCCGCGTGCGCAGCGCGGATAGCCTGCACCAGCGCCGCCACCGCATCCGCCTGCAGGGATCCGCCCACCTTGATCAGCACCGGCTGCTGACTCATCCGTCCCTTCCCTCCATCGCTCACGGGGCCAGCGCCGCCGCTGTGAGCGCCGTTTCCTCCGGGAACCCGAAGATGACGTTGAAGTTCTGCACCGCCTGCCCCGCCGCGCCCTTGACCAGATTGTCGATGGCGGAGAACACCATCAGGGTGCGCGTTCGCTCGTCCACCACCAGCCCGAGCTGGCACATGTTGGCGCCACGTACATGCTTCAGCGCCGGCACCTCCCCGGGCGGCAGCACGCGCACAAACGGCTCGCCCTCGTACCGCGCCAGATAAGCGTCGCGCACGCGGGCTTCGTCCACGCCGTCCGCCAGCGGCACATAGCAACTCGCGTAGATCCCGCGCACCGTGGGCAACAGCTGCGTCGTGAACACGATGGGCCCGGCATCCTCGCCCAGCATCTGCTCAATCTCCGGTACATGCTGGTGCTTGCCCACTTTGTACGGCAGGAAGTTCTCCGCCATCTCCGCGAACATCAGGTGCGCCGCCGTGCTCCGCCCGGCGCCCGAGACGCCGGATTTGGCGTCGATCACGACCGTCCCCCCGGGCCGCACAAGCCCCGCGCGCACGGCCGGCAGGAGGGCGAGCAGCGAGGCGGTGGGGTAACAGCCGGGGTTGGCAATCAGCCGCGCCGCCCGCACCTGCTCGCGGTTCCACTCCGTCAACCCGTACACCGCGGCCGCCTGTGCCTCGGCCGGCGCCGCCGGTTTGCCATACCAGCGCTCGTACAACGCGGCCGGCAGCCGCAGATCTCCGGACAGGTCAATCACCGTCAGCCCTCGCGCCCACAGCTCCGCCGCCACCGCGCCGGATGACCCGGAGGGTAGAGCGACAAAGACCGCGTCGCAGCGTTCGGCGCAGGCGTCCGCGCTGTATACCTCCAGCGCCAGCGCCGGAAGCCCCGTGAGGTGCGGATACACCTCGGGCAGCGGCCGCGCCTCCGAGTGCGAGGCCGCCGCCAGCGTCAGCTCCACCTGGGGATGCGCGGCCAGGATGCGCAGCAACTCCAGCCCCGAATAACCGCTCGCGCCCACCACGCCGACGCGCACACGCGCGCCCGGCGAAGACGCCCCGCTCACCATCTTGTCTGCCATCCCTCTCACCTCACCCGCTGGCGTTGCGAGGATTCGTTGCGGCGTGCGCGGGCACGGCACCCGCAGCCTGCCTTTTGCATAATCATCCTCAAACCTGTATCTTCATGCAACAACACCGTCAGTATAAACGAGAAAACGGGGGCGGCGCCAGCCCCCGTCTGCATGTCCATCCAAAAATCTGCATGCGCATGCTCGCACTGACCCCTGCGCGCCCCGGATGACGCGTCCCGGATCACACGTCGGATCCGCCCTCGGCCCGCCACGCCGATACGCTGGGGAGACCCGCCAGCGGCGTCGCCATCCGCACGGCCCGCCGCACCGCGGCGGCCACCGCCTCGGCGGCCAGCGATCCGACGGTCAGCACGTCCGCCTCCACCCCGCCGAGGCTGAGCGCGTACAGCGTATCACCGTCCACCGGCGTGTGCACCGGACGAATGGCGCGCGCCAGCCCGTCGTGCGCCATCTGGGCCACCTTCGTCGCCTCGGCCTTGGTGAGGCGGGCATTGGTGATCACGCAGCCGATGCTGGTGTTGGTGCCAAAGGCCGCGCGCGCCGCGCCGTCGCGGATGATCTCGAGCGCAGGCCGCCAAGTCCCCGCATCCTCGCCGCGGATCCCGGCGAGGATGTTTCCGGCCTCATCCACCACCTCGCCGACCGCATTCACCGCCACCCAAGCCTGCACGCACAGTGCGCCGGCCACCTCCGTAGCGCAGCCGATCCCGGCCTTCACCGCCCGGTCCATCCCCAGCAGCTTGCCCACCGTCGCACCCGTGCCCGCTCCGACACAGCCCTCGGCCACGCCGGGCTCCGCGCACGGCTGGACGTGGCGGGCCGTCTCGCACGCCGCGTAACCCATCGCCGCGTCCGGATGGGCCTGGACGTCGGCGAGGGCGAGATCGAACAGCACGGCTCCGAGGACAATGGGCACGCGCGCCACACCGGTGTCAAACCCGACGTTCCGATCCGCCAACCACCGCATCACCCCCGACGCCGCATCGAGCCCGAACGCGCTGCCTCCCGCAAGCAGTACGGCGTGTACCTCACTCACCGTGTTCTCCGGCCGCGTGAGGTCCGTCTCGCGCGTCCCCGGCGCGCCGCCCCGCACATCGGCGCCGGCCACCGCGCCGCGCGGCACCAGGATCACCGTGCAGCCGGTGGCGCGGTCCTCGTCCTGGGCGTGGCCGACGAGCACATCCGTCCAGCCCGGCACAGCCCCCGGCTTGTCCACGCCTTGCCGCTGTTCCTCCACCCTGCACCGCCTCCCTCGCTGTCAAATCCGCACCTGCCCGTTTCACCCGGCGTTAGTCCCATCATCCAATACGGTAACTTCGCAAGGAGGGATGAGACATGACAGGCGTCTTCGGTGGCTACACACGCTGGGCCGTGGTGTTCCTGATCATCTTCGTGCTGTTCTTCCTGTTCGTCCCGGCCTATGGCGTCGGCACAGCCGCGGTACCGGCCGGCGTCGCCGTGACCAGCTATCCGCACATGTATGCCGACTCGTCGCCGCACATGATGGGCGGGATGTATCCACACCACTACGAGAGCCCGGAGAGCCCGTGACCTGACCCGCCGGCCGTACACCGTGCCGAAAAACCTCCCTGTGCCCGGACATCCGCGCTGCCGGTGCCACGCGCACCGGCAGCGCCTGTATTGTCCAGGACGTCCGACCCAAGAGGACGGAGAGCCGGCGCCCCATCTGCGGGGAGAGGCCGAGTGCTTAGACCTGCCGTGATTTGCCCGCCCAGTACGGGTCGCGCAGCGCACGCTTGAGGATCTTGCCCGCGCCGCTGCGCGGCAACAACTCCGTGCGCAGCTCCACCGACTTCGGCGCCTTGTACGCCGCCAACCGGTCCCGGCAGAAGCGGATGATCTCCTCCGCCGTCGCCACCTGGCCCGGCCGCAGCACCACCACCGCATGGACCGCCTCGCCCCACGTCTCATGCGGAATGCCGATGACCGCGCACTCCAGCACCGCCGGGTGCTCATAGAGGACGTTCTCCACTTCGGTGGAGTAGACATTCTCGCCACCGGTCACAATCATATCCTTCTTCCGGTCGACGATGTAAATGTACCCATCCTCGTCCACGGTCGCCAGGTCCGCACATCGACCCCCGCCACCGGCTTGCCCGCGGAGGCGAGACGACGCACCGCCTTCTCGTCGTCCAGCCGGTGGTCCCGCGACGTCAGCACGGTGAGCACGGGAGAAGCTTCCGTCATCCCGTACGCCTGGCCAAATTCCACCTGCGGCAGGCGCTGCATGAGTTGCCGCAGCACCTCCACCGGCATCGGCGATGCACCGTACGTGATGCGGCGCAGGCTGGACAGGTCGTAGTCATCCAGCGCAGGGCAGCGCAGCAACATGTTGGCCGCGGTCGGGGCGAGCGTCACCGTCGTCACGCGCCAGCGCTGGATGGCGTCGAGCATGCGGACGGGATCGAACGTGCGGATGTGCGCATGCGCCGCGCGATACAGCGTGACGCCGCAGGTGCCGCCGGTGTCCGCCAGGTGGAACATGGGCATGGCGTGCAGATACACGTCCTCATCCGTCATCTGTCCGTACGGCATGACCTGGTAGGTATTGGCGAGGAGGTTCCCATGCGTCAGCATCACGCCTTTCGGCGTGCCCGTGGTGCCGCCCGTGTAGAAGATGGCGGCAAGGTCATCGTCCTGCGCCACGTTGTCGATCCGACCCCGCACCCTCGCCCGCACCACCGCCTCGTACAGCGTGAGCGGCGGCGTACCGGGTGCGACGGTCCCCGGCAGATCATCCGCGGCCAGCACAAACGTGCGAAGCGACGGCACCTGCGCCGCGATGGCCGGCAGCGTCGGCAAAAACTCTGGGTGCAGCACCAGCATCGACGCCTCGCAATCGTTCAGCATGAACACCCACTCGTGCACCGCCAGCCTGGCGTTGAGCGGCACCATGACGCCGCCGCTGCCTGTGATGCCGTACAGCAACTCCAGGTAGCGGTACTCGTTGAGCATGAGCAGCGCCACCCGGTCGCCCGGGCGCACACCCAGCTCCTGCAAACCGCCGGCCAGCGCCTCGGTGCGCGCGCAGAGCTCGGCGTAGGTGAGCGTCACCCCCTCGTCGTACACGGCCGTGCGGCCCGGCGCGTGCATCGCCGCTGCGGTCAATCCCTGACCGATGTTCATCGGGCTTCGCCTGCCTTTCCCTCATTGCAATCCCAGCTCCTTGGCCAGAATCAGCTTCATGATCTCCGTCGTCCCCGCGACGATGGTGTCCATCCGAACATTCCGGAATCTCCGCGCAATCTCATACTCTTCCATATATCCATAGCCGCCGTGGAGCTGCGTGCACTGATAGGCGATGCGGTTGGCCATCTCGGCAATCCACCACTTGGCCATCGAGACCTTGCGCGTGATGTCGACGCCGCGCATGAAATCGGCCACCAACTCGTTCACAAACGTGCGTCCAAGCTCAATCTCCGTCTCCATCTCGACCAGCTTGAAGGCGTTGTGCTGGAAGCGCCCAATCGGCCGACCGAATGCCTGGCGGGTTTTGGCGTACGCCAGGGTGATCTCGAACATCGCCTCCGCGTTCGCCTGCGAGCCGAGCGCGGCCACCAGCCTCTCGCGCTGGAGTTGCTGCATCAGATAGTAGAAGCCTCGGTTCTCCTCGCCGATCCGGTTGGCCTGCGGCACCCGGCAGCCGTCGAAGAAGAGTTCGGAGGTGCCGTGCGTGTGATGCCCCAGTTTGTTCAGCTTGCGGCCCTTGGTGAAGCCCGGCGTACCGTTCTCGACGGCAATCAGCGTGATGCCCTTGTGCGGCGGGGCGTCCGGGTCGGTGCGGCAGGCGACAATGACGAGATCGCACGAAGCGCCATTGGAGATGAACGTCTTGCTGCCGTCGATGATGTAGTCGTTGCCATCCTTGACCGCGCGCGTGCGGATGGCGGCGAGATCCGACCCCGCGCCAGGCTCGGTCATGGCGATGGAGAGCAGGATCTCTCCGCTCGCGCAGCCGGGCAGCCAGCGCCGGCGTTGCTCCTCTGTACCAAAATGGTAGATGTACGGCGCGATGATGTCGCTGTGCAGGCTGACCTCGATATCCACCCCGGCCCGCGCCATCTCCTCGATGATGATGGCCGAATACGTGAAATCGGCACCGCTCCCGCCGTACTGCTCATCCAGCCACGGGCACAGGTAGCCCAGTTCGCCGAAGCGCCGCCACGCCCAGCGCGGCACCTCGCGCGCCTCCTCCCACGCCGCCATGTTCGGCACCATCTCGGTTTCCAGAAACCGCCGAAAGGCTGCCCGGAACCGCTCGTGCTCCGGTGTGTCGTACACGCCGCGTCCGCGCGCGAAGCGCTCCACGGGCCGCGGGCGCTCGGTCTGTGTCCCCGATGACTCTGGCATCGTGTTCATGGCCCCCTTTGTCGCGATTCACGCTGCAGTCAGCGAATGGCGCCCGCCCTGCGCAGCGCCTCCATCTCCTCCGGCAGAAAGCCGAACTCGCGCAGCACCTCCTCGGTGTCCGCGCCGAGGCGCCAGCGGGCCGGATCGGCCGAGCCTGCGCTGGATGCGTCGGTGACGCCCTCCATCGGCACGGGGAAACGCAGGTACGGGCCGGATTCGTCCTCCCGCACCATACCCCGCGCACGGGCCTGCGGGCTATGCAGCGCCTCATGGACGTCGAGCACAGGCGCAATGCAGGTATCGACCTCGGCCAGCCGCTCCAGCCACTCCGCCAGCGTGTGCCGCCGAAACGCCGATTCAAACGCCTGGATCACCTGGGTGCGCACGGGATCAGATGCATACTGCGCGTCCTTCCACTCGGGCAGGCCGACGGCGTCACACAGGCGCTGCCAGAAATGCGGCTCCACCGCGCCGACGCTGAGAAACCGCCCGTCGGCGGTCGCGTACACGCGATAGCAGGCGAAATCGCCGCCCAGCACCCGCGTGCCTGGCTCGGGACTGTGTCCCAGCGCCAGCGCGTCCGCCGCGTGGATGGAGAGCCAGGACAGCACGCCGTCGAGCATCGCCACGTCGAGGTACTGTCCGCGCCCCGTCCGCTGTCGGTGGAGCAGCGCGGCGAGGATGCTGATCACGGCCATCTGCGCGCCGCCACCCAGATCCGCCACCTGCACGCCCGGCGGCGCGGGTGCGCCGTCGCTGGCCGAGAGCGACAGGACGCCGGCGAGCGAGACGTAGTTCAGGTCGTGCCCCGCCTTCTCCCGCCACGGCCCGGTCTGGCCAAAGCCGCTGATGCTGCAGTAGATGAGGCGTGGATTGAGTTCGCACAACGCCTCATAGCCAAGGCCAAGCCGCTGCATCACACCGGGCCGGAATCCTTCCACCAGCACATCCGCCGCAGCGGCCAAGCGCCTCGCGGCATCGCGGCCCTCGGGACGCTTGAGGTCCAGCGCAATGCGCCGCTTGCCGCGGCCCAAAAGCCGGTACTTGGCCGAGACGCCCAGCGACGCGTCCATCGGCGGCATGTACCGCACCAGGTCACCCCCTTCTGGGGCCTCCACCTGGATCACGCGTGCACCCAGTTGTGCGAGCAGTTGCGTGGCGTACGGTCCCGGAAGCAAACGGCTGAAATCGAGCACCACCACCCCGTCGAGCGGTCTGGCCACATGCATCCCCCTCTGTTTGAATGCACAAAATGTTTCGTTCCACACCACTGTATTCGGTACCGCCGAAGACAATCCTCCCCAGGCAATGAAATCGCCGCGATTGGTAAAGAAAACGCTCCCATGACGTATCTCTGCTATACTGATGTCGATCCGGCTCAGTATCGGAGAAACCCGGGGCCACCGGCGCCCCAACGAGAAAGAGGGCTATGCCATGTTCGAGAATCCGTCTCACGACGAGCTTCGCGAAATCCTCCAGCGCGCGAGGACAATTGCGGTGGTCGGCCTGTCCGACAACCCCGACCGGCCGAGCTATTCCGTCTCCGCGGAGATGCAGCGA
The DNA here is from genome assembly GCA_023511725.1 of Alicyclobacillus sp. GTDB lineage: Bacteria > Bacillota > Bacilli > Alicyclobacillales > Alicyclobacillaceae > JAIMAY01. The sequence goes on along the minus strand of JAIMAY010000029.1, from coordinate 12,296 downwards.
CGGGGGTACCGCATTATCCCCGTGAATCCCGCGCTCAGCGAGGCGCTGGGCGAAAAGGCATATCCGTCCCTGCTGGATCTGCCTGAACCGGTCGACATCGTGAACGTGTTTCGCCGCAGTGACGCACTGATGAACGTGGTGCGCGAGGCGGTGCAGATCTCGGCGCCTGTGATCTGGGCGCAGGAAGGGGTGTACGACGAGGCGGCCGCCGAGCTAGCGAAACAGCACGGCAAGGTGATGGTGATGGATCGGTGCATTGCCGTGATGCACAGCCTGCTCGTGGGTCGAGGGTGAGCAAGTGGATCGAGTGGTATATGCGTGCCATGCTGGCTAAATCCTGCCCGTGCGGGCAGACTACGAGCAGGATTTGCGCCACGCATGGAGAATCAGTCAATCCTCGTATGGCAAGCTATCATGGCGCAAAAGACAGGGGGCAATGTGAATGAAGTGGAAGGTTTGGTCTACAGCCGCGGCAGCCGTCCTGGGGATGAGCGCGCTCGCGGCAGGTTGCGGTGCCGGGACGGGCGCAGGGGCCGCCAACAACACCACCGCCGCCGGCGGCGGCCATCCCGATTTCAAGGTGGCCCTCGTTACGGATACAGGCGGCCTCAATGACCACGGCTTCAACTATCTCTCCAGCGTCGGCCTCGACCGGGCCAAGAAGGATTTCGGCATCACCACGGCCGTCACGGAGTCGCATGCCCAGTCCGACTACGTGCCGAACCTGACGCGGTTCGCACAGCAGGGGTACAACCTGGTGATTGCCGTCGGTTTCCTGATGGACTCGGCGGTGAAGCAAGTCGCTAAGCAGTATCCCAACACGAAGTTCCTGATCATCGATGACGACATCGAAGGGCAGCCCAACGTCACTTCGGCGCTGTTCAAGACGGAACAGTGCGGATATCTGGTGGGAGCATTGGCTGGCCTGATGGAGCAGCAAAAGGGCATCCAGGGGCTCAATGACAAGAACGTCCTGGGTGTCGTGGGGGGCATGCAGATTCCGCCGGTGGACTCCTATATCGCAGGCTTCGTCCAGGGCGTCAAGAAGACGGACCCGAACGCCACGGTCGAGATCAAGTACGCGGGCAGCTTCAATGATCAGGCGCAGGGTCAACAGGTGGCACAGCAGGAGATTGCCGACGGCGCCGACATCATCTTCCAGGTGGCGGGCGGCACCGGTCTTGGCGTCATCAACGCCTGCAAGAATGCGGGCGTCTACGCCATCGGCGTCGATGCGGACCAGAACTATGTGGCGCCGCAGACCGTTATCACCAGCGCGCTCAAGGGCGTTGACACAGCCACGTACGACGTGATCAAGCAGGCACTCAACAACCAATTCAAGAGCGGCGCGCAGTATTTTGATCTCGCCAATAACGGCGTCGGTATCGCACCCACGAACAGCGTGGTACCGAAGTCGATTGTGGACCAGGTCAATCAGCTCGCGGATCAGATCAAGAGCGGCCAGATCCAGGTGTCGGCGACGCTCAGCAAGTGAATTCGAGATGTCTCGCCGCTTTGTGCGGCACTTCGGTCAAGCGGGCGGCGCTCGGCCCTCGGGCCGCGCCGCCCGCCTGCATGCGGAGGACCATGATCCAAGATCAGGGGCCGCGCTTCACCGCGGCTTGGAAGGGAGGTTCGCCGATGCCGCAGACGAGCGCGCCTGCCGCTTCGAAACCGTTCCTGGAAGTGGTGGACGTGACGAAACGCTTTCCCGGCGTCGTCGCCAACGACAAGGTGCGGCTGTCGGTGATGCCGGGGGAGGTGCATGCCATCCTCGGCGAGAACGGTGCAGGAAAATCGACGCTCATGAAGCTGATCTCCGGCCTCTATCCACCGGATGAGGGCGAGATCCGGTTGCGCGGCCGGCCGGTGACTTTCCGCAGCCCGCGCGACGCTATCCTGGCTGGCATCGGCATGGTGCACCAGCACTTCATGCTGATCCCTGCACTGACCGTGGCGGAGAACATCGTGCTCGGCCATGAACCCCCTGGCATCCGATTCAACCGCCGCGAGGCAGAACAGCGCGTGCGCGAACTGGGGCAGCGCTATCGCCTTGAGGTGGACCCGACGCGCAAAGTGAGCGAACTCAGCGTCGGGTTGCAGCAACGGGTGGAGATCCTCAAAGCATTTTACCGCAAGGCGGAGCTCCTCATTCTGGACGAGCCCACAGCATTGCTGACACCGCAGGAGACGGCGGAGCTATTCGAGGTGATCCGCCATCTCAAGCAGCAGGGTGTGCCCATTCTGTTCATCAGCCACAAACTCGACGAGGTCATCGCCATCGCGGACCGGGTCACCGTGATGCGCGCCGGCCGCACCGTCGAGACGCTGCCGGTGGCCGGCGCGACGCCGCAGCAGCTCGCCAACCTGATGGTCGGACGCGACGTGGTGCTGCGCGTGGACAAGCCCCCCGCCGACAAGGGCGACGTGGTGCTGGCGGTGGAGAACCTGCATGTGGCGGACTCGGCGCGGCATGAGCGCGTCAAGGGCGTCAGCTTCCAGGTCCGTGCCGGCGAGATCCTGGGCATCGCCGGCATTGACGGCAACGGGCAGTTCGAACTGGTCGACGCCATCGCCGGCCTGCTCCGCACCACCGAGGGGCGGGTGCGTCTGAACGGTCGCGACATCACCCATGCCTCACCCGCGGAGCGGGTGCGCCTCGGGATGGCCTACATCCCGTCGGATAGGCAGTTGGACGGTCTGGTGCTGGACTTCTCGCTCACCGAAAACCTGATGCTGCGCGACTTCCGCCGGCCGCCCTTCTCGCGCCGGGGCGTGCTGCGCCATGGGGCGGCGCGCCAGCATGCGGACAGGCTGCTCAAGCTGTTTGATGTGCGCCCGCCGCAACCGGAGCGCAAGGCGTCGGAACTATCCGGGGGTAACCAGCAGAAGGTGATCCTTGCGCGGGAGGTCTCTCGCGATCCGGCCCTGCTCATCGCCGCCCAGCCCACGCGCGGCCTGGACGTCGGCGCCATCGAGGGCGTGCATCGCGAGCTTGTTCGCTTGCGCGGCGAGGGCAAAGCCATCCTCCTGGTGTCGCTGGAGCTGGACGAGATCCTCAGCCTCTCCGACCGCATCGCCGTCATCCATGATGGCCGCCTGATTGGCATCGTTGACGCGGAGAGCGCGACGCGCGAGCAACTGGGACTCATGATGACCGGCATACGGCCGGAGGAAGCGGGGGTGAGCGGCGCATGACGCGTGCGCTGCGCAGTATCCTGATGCCGCTGGCGGCGGCCGTGATCGCCATGATCATCGGGGCCATCATCGTCTCGGCGCTGGGCTACAACCCGGTGCAGGTGTACGGGTCCCTCATCTCCGGGGCGTTCGTCGGGTCATTCAACCTCGGCAACACGCTGGCTGGCGCCATCCCGCTGATCCTAGCAGGCCTGGGTGTCGCCCTCGCGTTCCGCGCGGGCCTGTTCAACATTGGCGCCGAAGGGCAGTACTGGATGGGCGCGATTGCGGCCACCTGGTGCGGCATCCACTTTCACACCCTGCCGGGCTGGCTGCACACGCTGGTCTGCCTGGTCGCCGCGATGCTCGCCGGAGCGCTCTGGGGAGGCGTCATCCCGGGGCTGGCCAAGGCGTACCTGGGCGCGCATGAGGTCATCACGACGATGATGCTGAGCTACATCAGCATCCTGTTCGTCAAATACCTGATTGAAGGTGGGCCGCTGCAGGAGACGGGGTCCACACCTCAGTCGCCGGCGGTCGACGCGGCGGCGCAACTGCGGCAGATCATGCCGCCTTCGGAGCTCACCACCGGCATCTTCATCGCGCTGCTGGCGGCCGTCGTGGTGTGGTGGTTGCTGCAGCACACCACCATGGGCTTTCAGCTGCGCGCTGTCGGCTTCAACCAGCGCGCCAGCCGTTACGCCGGCATCCGCGTACCGCTGTATACGGTGTTGGCGTTGGGGCTGAGCGGCGTGCTCGCGGGACTCGCCGGTGCCGTGCAGCTCCTGGGCGTCGACACGCGCCTGTACGACAGCTTCTCGGCACAATACGGCTACACGGCCATCGTGGTGGCGCTGCTCGCGCGCAATCACCCGTTCGGCGTGATCCTCGCCGCCATCTTCTTCTCGGCGCTTAGCAACGGTGGCCAGAACATGCAGCAGGTCTCGGGCGTACCGGCCAGCCTCACCGACGTCTTAACGGGCCTCATCGTCTTCTTCGTCGCGACGGAGCGGCTGTTGCCGACCATCGGCGCGTGGTTCCGGCGGCGACGCCGCGGCCAACACACCATCGCCACGCCCGCACAGGGAGGTGCGAGTGAATGAGCGTACTCGCCAGTCCGCAACTGTGGGCATCCACCCTCGCGATGGCGGTCCCGCTTGCGCTGCCTGCGCTCGGCGGCACCTTCTCCGAGCGCACGGGCGTGGTCAACATCGCGATGGAAGGCATCATGCTGGTGGGCGCCTTCTTCGCCGTCACATTCGCCTACTACACCGGCTCCGCCTGGTTGGGTCTGCTCATCGCGCTTGTCATGGGCGCGATTGTCGCCGCCATCTTCGCGTGGGCGGCCATCCGCCTCGCTGCGGACCAAGTGGTGCTCGGTATGGCGGTCAACATCTTCGCCGCCGGGCTGACGGCGTTTCTGCTGGACACCATCTTCGGCTACACGGGGACACCACCGAATACGCCGCAGTTACCGAGTGTCGACATCCCGTTCCTGGACCACATCCCGTTCATCGGGGCCATTCTCTCGCACCAAAGCATCCTGCTCTACGTCATGCTGGTGCTGGTGGTGCTCTCGCACTGGTTCCTATTCCACACCAAGCTGGGCCTGCGCATGCGCGCCGTCGGCGAGAACCCGCTGGCGGCGGATACCGTCGGGCTCAACGTGTGGCGACTGCGCTATCTGGGCGTGATCATCGGCGGGGTCCTGTCGGCCCTCGGCGGCGCGTATCTGTCCATCGGCATCCTGCACTCGTTCGACGTGGGCATGACCGGCGGCCGCGGTTACATCGCGCTCGCCGCCATGATCTTTGGCAAGTGGACGCCGTTCGGCGCATTCGGCGCCTCGCTGCTGTTCGGCTTTGCCAATGCGCTTGCCATCGCGCTTCAGGGCCATGGCGTCTCCCCCAATCTGCTGCAGATGTTGCCGTACGCGCTGACCATTCTGGCCTTGTGCGGACTGGTGGGCCGGAGCACACCGCCGGCGGCAGACGGTATCCCGTACGAACCTCGCCGCTGATCCCATCCCGCCGGGGGCCGCGTGCAACCGGCCGCAATACACGAAGCGCATGAAACAAGCCGCCCCACACCTCGGGGCGGCTGTTGTATATTGGGAAGGAGAAACCGCGGAGAGGGGTGACCGGATGCAACCCATCCTGCGCCTGGAGGATGTCTCCTGGCGGCGCCGGGAGCAAACCATCCTGTCGAACATCACCTGGACCGTTCAGCCCGGAGAACACTGGGCCATCATCGGCGTGAACGGCTCCGGTAAGACATCGTTGTTGCATCTCGTCACCGGATACGAGTGGCCATCGAGCGGGCGCATCGAGGTACTGGGCGAGGTGTTCGGCCGGTGCGACCTGCGCGAACTGCGCAAGTCCATAGGCTGGGTGTCGGTGGCGTTGGCGGATCGATTCGCCGCCCACCACGGCTCGGATCCCGTCCTCGATGTCGTCGTGAGCGGCCGCCACGCCTCCATCGGCCTGTATGAGGATCCTACGCCGGAGGATCTCGCGCGAGCCACACACCTCATCGAGCAATTCGGCCTCTCCCACCGGCGGACGCACGCGTTCGGCCTGCTCTCCCAGGGCGAACGCCAGCGGGCCCTGCTCGCGCGCGCATTCTTGGCTCAGCCACCGCTCCTCATCCTGGATGAGCCCTGTACCGGCCTGGATCTGCCGGCGCGCGAGCGGTTCCTCGATGCGCTCGCCGACGCCACCGCCGCGGAGGATGCGCCGACGCTGCTGTACGTGACGCACCACCCCGAGGAAGTGCTGCCCCTCTTCACGCACGCGCTGCTGCTCCGGGACGGACGCGTCCTCGCCGCGGGACCGAAGCATCAAGTGATCACCGACGAACGCCTGTCCGACGCGCTCGGCATCCGCGTGGCGGTCACCTGGTATAACGACCGTCCCTGGGTACGGGTGGTGCGCTGACATCACGGCGTATGCTTTGGCACCGGTCGCGCACGGGCTGATTCCGGCGACCGCGCACCGCATACGAAAGGGGCAAAGCCTGTACAGGCTGCGCCCCTTATTTGCGCTGGGCAGAAGGGCGGATGGACGCCGCGGGCGATGCCCCCGCGCACGCCACCTCACGAGTACCGAATCCGCGGATCAATCACCGCGTACAGAATGTCGACAATGAGGTTGAACACCACAACAGCGACAGCGACCAGCAGTACCGTCCCCATGATCACCGGGATGTCGATATTCTGGATGGCCGTATAGGCCAGAGTGCCGAGGCCGTTCCAGTTGAATGTGGACTCAATGAGGATCACGCCCGTCAGCAAGTAGCTGAAGTCGATGCCACCGAACGTCACCACGGGGATCAGGGCGTTGCGCACCACGTGCCGCCAGGTGACACGGCTCTCCCCCGCGCCCTTGGCGCGTGCGGTTCGCACATAGTCCTGCTCCATCACTTCCAGCATGGACGATTTCAGCAGGCGCATGTAGTACGCCGCGCCGGTGATGCCATACGTGAGCGATGGCAGCACCAGATAACGCAGGCCGCCGAAGCCGCCGAGCGGGAAGATGGGCACCCGGAAGGCGAACCAATAGAGAAGCAGAAGCCCCAGCCAGAACACGGGCAGCGAGATACCTATCAGTGCCAGCGCGCTCAGGATGAAGTCACTCATGCGACGGGCCCGGCGCGCGGTGTAGATCCCGAGAGGAATGCCGATGATCAGCTCGGCAATCCAGCAACCGAGCGCCAGTTCCACGGTCGGCCACAGGCGCTGGCCAATCATGGTCAGCACCGGAAGGTTAAAGGAATACGACACGCCAAGGTCACCGTGCAGCAGGCGCCAGATGTAGTGAATGTACTGCAGCGGAAGCGGCTGATCCAACCCAAGCTGATGGCGCATGCCCTCCACCACCGATGGAGGGGCCTTGGGGCCGACGATGAGCCGGGCGGGATCCGCCGGAATGGCGTAGATCAGCAGGAACGACACAACGGAGATGCCGAACAGCACAACGACGGCTGAACCAAGACGGCGGATGATATAGGCGTACATGCGGCTCCCCCCTCTCAACGCCTGGTGGCGCTGTGCGGATCCAGGATATCGCGCAGCCCGTCACCGAGCAGGTTGAACCCTAGCACGGCTAACACCAACGCCAGGCCGGGGAACCACATGGTCCAGGGGGCAAAGGTGTACGTCTGAATGCCCTCTTGAATCATGTTACCCCAGCTCGGCGTGGGTGGCTGGATACCGATGCCAAGGAAGCTCAGCCCAGCCTCGGTGAGGATGTTGGCGCCGACGTTCAGGGTCGACAGAACAATCACAGGGCCCATCAGGTTGGGCAGGATCACGCGGAACATGATCCGGCCGTGCGAAGCCCCCAGTGCCCGCTCGGCCTGCACGTACTCAAACTCCTTCAGCGCCAACACCTGACCGCGCACGACGCGCGCCATGGTACCCCAACCGACGACGCCAATCACCCACAGCACCGTCCACAGGCTCGGCCCAACGACTGCCACCAGGGCCATCGACAACAGCAGAACCGGGAAGGCCAGGATGACGTCGGTGATCCGCATCAGGACGTTGTCCACCCAACCGCCAAAGTAGCCGCTGATCAGGCCGATCACGACACCCAGCAGCAGATTGATCAGCGTCGACACAATGCCGACGATGAGCGACACGCGCGCTCCGTAGAGCAGTCGCGACAGCACATCCCGTCCTACGCTGTCGGTGCCGAACGGGAAGGTGGCATTGGGTCCGACCGGCGTTCCCTCCGCATTCAGGCCAATGTCCTGGAACTGGGTGTCCGGGTTGTGCGGCGCAAGCACCGGCGCGAACACCGCCGCGATGACCAGCAGCAGCACGATGAGGCCGCCCACGTAGAGCATCGGATACGTGCGCACGCTTCGCCACAGACGCCGGGACAGGCTGGGACGCGATGCTTCGCGGGCCGGCATGCTCACCGGCACCGGCTGTGGGTGCAGGCTCTCCATCACGATGCGCCTCCTTCCGTGGACGGTCCGCCATGCAGATGGCACGCAACAAAGTGTCCCGGCCGAACCTCAGACCAAGTGGGCCGCTGCTCGCTGCACACAGGCATGGCCACCGGACAGCGGGTGTGAAACGGACAGCCCTTTGGCGGATTGGCGGGACTGGGCAGGTCCCCCTGAAGGATGATGCGCTCCCGCTTCTGATCCGGATCAGGCACGGGTACGGCCGACAACAGCGCCTGTGTGTAGGGATGCAGCGGATGTGCAAACAAATCGTCCGTCTCCGCCCACTCCATCATCTGACCCAGATACAGGACCAGGATGCGGTGGCTGATATAGCGCACCACGCTCAGGTCATGCGCCACGAAGATATAGGAGTAACCATACTCATTCTGCAGATCCTTGAGCAGATTCAGCACCTGCGACTGCACGCTGACGTCGAGCGCCGCTACGGGCTCGTCCAACACAATCAAACGCGGCTCGACCATCAGCGCCCGGGCAATACCGATGCGCTGGCGCTGGCCGCCGGAGAACTCATGTGGATAGCGTCGAGCATGCTCAGGGCTGAGGCCGACGCGTTCCAGCATCTCATGCACGCGCCGCTCGCGCTCCTTCGGCGAAGGATACAGACCGTGAATCTTGAGCGGGGCGCTGAGCGTCTCCATCACGGTGAAGCGTGGGTTCAGTGAAGCATACGGGTCCTGAAATACCATCTGGAGTTGCCGCCGCATGGCCCGCATCTGCGACTTCGACATCTTGAATAGATCTGCCCCGTCGAATGTGGCCTCGCCGGCCGTCGGTTCGAGCAGCCGCAGGATGGTCCTTCCCATCGTCGACTTCCCGCACCCGGATTCGCCGACGACGCCCAGCGTCTCACCCTGCGCCACGGTGAACGAGATGCCATCCACCGCGCGCACATGGCCCACCGTGCGCTGAAACACGCCGCGCCGAATCGGGAAATACTTCTTCAGGTCCCGCACTTCCAGCAGGGGTTGCGCCATGTTGTCCCTCCTCACTGCGCGTGCAGCCAGCAGCGCGCACGGTGATGGCTACTGACCTCCACAAACTCCGCGTCCCGCTCATGACACACGTCCATGGCATGCGGGCAGCGCGGCGCAAAGCGGCAACCGGGGGGCATCCGGTGAATCGCCGGGACATTGCCATCAATGGGACGCAGGCGCTCACGCGGTCCATCCAGCTTCGGGAGCGATCCGAGCAGCCCCTTGGTGTAGGGGTGCTGAGGATTCCGCAGAATGTCACGCACCGGCCCCTCCTCGACAATCCTGCCGGCGTACATCACGGCCACCCGGTCACACATCTCCGCCACCACGCCCAGGTCATGCGTGATCAGCAGAGTGGCGGTCCTGTGGTCCTGCGTCAAGCGGCGCATCAGATCCAAGATTTGCGCTTGAATCGTCACATCCAGGGCCGTCGTCGGCTCGTCCGCAATGAGCAGGGCCGGGTTGCACGCCATCGCGATGGCGATCATCACGCGCTGACGCATGCCGCCGGATAACCGATGCGGATACTCGTTCGCAATCTCCCGTGCCCTGGGGATGCCAACCGCCTCCAGCAACCGCACCGCCTCATCCCACGCCGCGCGTTTGCTCATGTCACGGTGCAGCAGCAGGGTCTCGCTGATCTGCGTGCCGATCCGATGAACGGGATTGAGCGAGGTCATCGGCTCCTGAAAGATCATGCCGATCTCGTTCCCCCGCACCCGCCGCATCTCGCGTTCGGGGAGTTGCAGCAGATCCTTGTCCCGAAACCGCACCTGCCCGGTGACTCGCGCTGCGGACGCAAGCAAGCGCATGACAGCAAGCGACGTGACGCTCTTCCCACAGCCCGACTCACCGACCAGGCCGAGCGTCTCGCCCTCGCGAATGGAGAAGCTCACGCGGTCCACCGCCGCGTGATATGTCTCATCGATGGGAAATTCCACCGTCAATTGTCGAACTTCAAGGATGTTGCCCAAGCCAAGCCCCTCTTCCCACACGGTTTACGGTATGTGAGCTGCGATGGCGGGAATGCCCGCTCGGACATGGAGAAGCGGGCGCTCACCGCGCCCGCTCCACATCGTGCAGCGCGTCAGCTGTTGTGACCCGGATCCACCCAGATGAACTCGTACCGGTCCGTGGTCGCTTTCGGGATGTAGAACCCATGCACCCACGGCTGAACGGCCGCCGTGAAGGTGTCGTACCACATCGGCACCCACGGCGCATCCTTCATGATCTGGTTCGTCACCTGCGCGTAAAGCTGGTTGCGCTCGTCCTGATTCGGATCATACTGCGCCTTGTTCAGCCAGGCATCCACCTGCGGGTTGGAGTAGAGGGTCATGTTGTTCTGAGGTGCCTGGTTCGAGTTGAACAACGTGTTCAGGAAGTCCGAGGCATCAGGGAAGTCCTGGATCCAGGCGAGCCAGAACATCGGTGCCTTACCGGCTTCCGCCACGTCGAGGAACGTGGCCCAACTGCTGGTATGCAGATTGACCTTGATGCCGACCTGCGCCAACTGCTGCTGAATCGCCTGGTCAAATTTCAGTTGGTCCGGCGAGTTTTGGGAATAGAAGTCGATGGTGAAACCGTTCGGATAGCCGGCCTGCGCCAGAAGCTGCTTGGCCTTGTTGGGGTCGTAGGTGTACTGCACACTCGGATCCAGATTCTTCACGTAGCCCACGACACCCGGCGGCAACGGCTGATTCGCAATCTGGCCGCGACCGTTGTTCAACTTGAGCACAGCCTGCTTGTCGATGGCGTACTCAATCGCCTGGCGAACCAGTGGCTTCGCGGTCGGACCCGTTTTCGTATTCATGCCCACATACTGGACCGAGTTCTGAACGGCCGTGACCGTGAGCTTCTTGAGATTCGGATCAGACATGAACTTCGGATACGCGGAGCTCGGAATGCCGCCCATGTTCCACGCAATCCATGCCGTCTGCCCTTGCTCAAAGTGCATGGCGTCAATCTGGTCGTTGCCGTTGACGTTGATGGTGACCTTGTCGAGATACGGGAGTTTCTGGCCGTACTGGTCCGTGCGCCAGTAATTGGTGTTCTTGACTAGCACAATCTGATTCTGATTGATGCTCTGGAGCTTGAACGGACCAGAACCCATGGCCTGGTTGGAGTCAAACGCGGGATTCTTCTTGTAGACCTCGTGATTGCCCACGCTCTGGATAAACTTCGTATCCACCGCGGATGCGAACGGCATCGTCAGGATCTGAATGAAGAAAGCCTCGGGCTTGGACAACTTGATCACGAGCGTGTAGGGATCAGGCGCTTGCAGACCGGAAATGGTCTTGGCTTTTCCGGCGGCATAGGCATCTGCACCCTGGATGATCTCGTAAAAGCTCTGACCGGGCGACTGCAGCGTCGGAGATAGCACACGGTACAATTCGTCGATGAAAGACTGAGCCGTGACCGGGTCACCGTTCCAGAAGGTCATCCCCTTGCGGATGTGGAACGTGTAGGTCAGGCCGTCTGGCGACACGGTGTAGTCCTGCGCCGCCATCGGGATGATGTCGGTCGTATCCCCTTTCCAAGTCACCAACTGGTCATACAGTTCGGTGACGACCTCGTACGACTGCGTGTCGTACGCGAACGCCGGGTCGAGGTCCCGGATGTTCTGCAGAGCATCCAGCGTCACGCTGCCGCCCTCAATGGGTTTCTGCTCACTCGTCGTCTGTCCGCCGCTGGCATTGTTGCTGGTCGACGGACCGCCGCCACAACCAGCGACAAGCGCCACCAGCGTGGCCGCTGATGCTGCTGCGGCTGCAACCTTTCTCCAAATAGGCTGCACAACCTTGCCCCCTTTCACGATTCCCGCGAAAAGCATTCTGCATAAATATGCAGAACCACCTTTACGCGGAATAAAACAAACTTACAGATAACCATAACCATTCGCGATTATAGTCCTCGGGACGAGGATTTGCAGGAGGATCACTAGAAACCAAATTTGCCCGCTGGATGGTGTCCGCGCCGCGTATCCGTGAGTGTAAACGGATGACCGCCCCTGGACGCGGGTATGCACGGCCAGGGGTACAAAAATAGCCCGCCGCAACCGCGGTGTCCGCGTTGCGACGGGCCTTGCCCGATTGGTGCGCCTAGAGGGAATCGAACCCCCGCACCCGGTTCCGGAGACCGGTGCTCTATCCGCTGAGCTATAGGCGCAAG
>JAIMAY010000028.1 GCA_023511725.1 Alicyclobacillus sp. | reverse complement strand
CGTTTCTTCCGCAACTATGGGTTCGCGTACGTGCTGGTGCTGCCAGCCTTGCTGTTCATGCTGCTCGTTCACTTCATCCCCATGGCGGAAGGCATCTACATGTCCTTCCTGAAGTTGAACCAGTTCACGCTGCCCCTGTTTCTCGGGGCACCATTTGTCGGCCTCGCCAACTACGTGCACGTCTTGACGAACCCGCAGGATCCCATTCGCGCGGGGCTGGGGTTTGCCGTTCGCAACACCGTCATCTACACGATTGTGGTCACCGCCGGCGTGATGATCATCGGCATGGTGACAGCGCTTTTGCTCAACCGAAAATTCCCCGGGCGCGGCATCGCGCGAACGGCGATGCTGTTGCCATGGGTTGTTCCGTCGTATGTGGTCGGTATTCTGTGGGGCTTCATGTGGGAGAAGGATACCGGCATCATCAACCAGATCCTCGTGAACGTGCTGCACTTGCTGCCGTCTAAACCGTTCTGGTTGATTGGTCCCAACACCCTGTGGGCCATCATCATCCCGACGATTTGGCGGAGCTGGCCGTTCATCATGATCGTATTTCTGTCAGGTCTCCAGACCATCCCGGACGAGTTGTACGAGGCCGCCCGCATCGACGGCGCTTCATCGTGGCGCCAGTTTTGGACCATCACGGTGCCCCTGATGCGTCCCATCATTGCGATTCAGCTACTGTTCCAGATCATCTACAACGTCTACTCGTACAACATCGTCGCGATGATGTTCGGCAACGGCGCGGGCTACCCGGGCGTCTGGGGTGACCTGCTGATGACACTGCTCACGCGCCAGACCTTTGGGTACTGGGCCTTCGGTTCCGGTGCAGCCGCATCGACGCTGCTGATGCTGGCGATGCTGGTCGTGGTCGGCATCTGGTACCGTACCTTCAGATCGGAGTTGACATCCGAATGAACACGCGCACGCTCCGAGCGGTTCGCGGCGGTGTGCTCACCGCCATCACGTGGGTGATTGTTGTTCTGACCGTGTTTCCTATCCTGTGGATGATCTTTACGTCGCTGCACACGAACCAGGAGATCCTGGAGGGTATCAACAGTCTGAGTCTTGCCCATCCGCAGTGGCAAAACTACGTGCAGATGTGGCAGACGGTCAACTTCTTCAACTACTTCAAGAACAGCCTGATCATCGACGCGTGCACGATGGTGCTGGCGTGCCTGTTCTCGATGTTCGCGGGCTATTCATTGGCCCGATACCGGTTTCCTGGCTCCGGTTTGTTTTCCATCGGCGTGATCGCCACGCAGATGATCCCGGGTATCATGTTCCTGATCCCGGTCTACATGCTGTTCCTGCAGATCCACAAATGGCTGGGCATCCCGATGGTCAACACCTATTGGGGGATGATCATTGTCTACACCGCGTTCTACACGCCGATGAGCATCTGGATCATGCGCAGCTTCTTCGTGGCCATCCCCAGCGAGTTGGAGGAGGCGGCGATGGTGGACGGATGCAATCGTTGGCAGGCGTTCTGGCGCGTGATCCTGCCGCTCGCCGGGCCTGGTATCGTCGCCACCTGCGTGTACGTCTTTCTCACCGCGTGGGATGAGCTGATGTTCGCATGGGTGCTCACCACCACGCCGGATGTACAGACCATCCCCGTGGGCATCCGGCTGTATGTAGGCCAGTACCAGAACCGGTTTGACCTGCTGATGTGCGCTGCGACGGTGGTCACGTTGCCGGTCATGATCACGTTCTTCCTGTTCCAGCGCCACTTCATCCGCGGTATGACCGCCGGGGCCGTCAAAGGATGAGCGCACCGGCCTTCGGCGCCGGAACCCCGCACCGGTGGAATGCGACAGAGGAGACGGAGGGGTTGCGTTTTGACACACAGACATCTGCAGTTTCCACGTGGTTTCGTGTGGGGAACTGCCACAGCATCGTACCAAATCGAGGGTGCCGTGCATGAGGATGGGCGCGGCGTATCCATCTGGGACACCTTTTCGCATACGCCGGGCAAGGTTTACGGCGGGCACACCGGGGATGTCGCCTGCGATCACTACCATCGCTACAAAGATGACATCCACCTGATGAAGGAACTCGGCATCCAATCGTACCGATTTTCCGTCGCCTGGCCCCGGATTTTCCCGGAACCTGGCCAACTCAACGCGAAGGGGCTGGATTTTTACCGCAGGCTGGTCGACGAGCTCCTGAAGGCGGGCATCCGTCCGGCGATCACGCTGTACCACTGGGATCTCCCGCAGTACCTGCAGGATCAGGGCGGCTGGGTGAATCGCGACACGGCGCACCGCTTCGTCGAGTATGCGCAGACCGTGTTCCGCGCCCTCGGCAAGGACGTGCCCATGTGGATCACGCACAATGAGCCGTGGTGCGCGTCATTCCTGTCGTACGCCATCGGCGAGCATGCGCCGGGACATCACGACTGGCGTGAGGCCATCGCCGCGGCCCATCACATCCTGCTCTCGCACGGCCTTGCCGTCGACGCCTTCCGGGCGGAGTTCGGTGCTCGTCCCGCGCCGCTGACGCCGCTGGGACAGGGGGCTGCCGCGGGCGAAGCCGGGGACGATGTACCGCGGATTGGGATCACCCTCAACCTGAACCACGTATGGGCGGCCTCCAACAGTCCGGAGGACGAGGCGGCGCGCCGCCGGCAAGACGGCTTCTTCAACCGCTGGTTCCTGGATCCGTTGTTCAAGGGCGCCTATCCAGCGGACATTCTGGAGATTTACGAGCGCGCGGTCGCCGATCTCGGCTTCATGCGCAGTGACGATCTCCCCGTGATCAGCCGGCCCATCGACTTCCTCGGCGTGAACTACTACTCGCGGGATGTGGTGGCGGCGGGGGACGAAGGGCTGTTCAAGGTGCGCCATGTCCCCGGGGGTGGTCCGGTGACGGCGATGGGCTGGGAGATCCATCCCGAATCGCTGTACCGCCTGCTCTCGCGCATTCGCGACGAGTACACGGCGCTGCCCATCTACATTACCGAGAACGGCGCCGCGTGCCAGGATGTCGTGGTGAACGGGCGCGTGGAGGATCCGGATCGGATTGCGTATCTCGAGGCCCATCTCGCGCAGTGCCTGCGCTTCATCGAGGAGGGCGGCAACCTGCACGGGTATTACGTGTGGTCCTTCCTCGACAACTTCGAGTGGGCGCACGGCTACACCAAGCGGTTCGGCATCGTCTACGTGGACTACGATACGCAGGCGCGCATTCCGAAGGCGAGCGCCTATTGGTACCGTGATCTGATCCAGGCCAACCTGGCGATGGTTTAATGCATCAAGGATGGATGATCAGCTTCGTCACCCGCACCTCGACGGCGACGGCCGGAAGCGCGAGCGCCTGGCGCAGCACCGTCTGGACCTCGTGCAGGTAGCGCTCCACCTGCTGGCGGAGGTCGGGAACGGCCTGCGCCCGTACCTCCATCTGGACGACCGGCATGGCGTCGGTGCGCACGCGGATGTGCGTCGCCTGCAGGGGATAGCCGGCGCGTGCCGTGAAGATGCGGATGGTGTCCTCCACGGCGCGGGGATGCACGTGAATGGCGCCATCCGCGAAGGCCGCCCGCACGATGGTGAGCTGTGGCAGATTGGGGGCCAGAAAGGCGTGCCCGGGCAGCGTGTAGCGCAGGCGGTGCAGCCACCGCTCCAGCCTGGATCCGCGGCCGGGCGATGGCACGGCGGGGACCGCGTGCATGCCGTAGCGGCGAAGGCTTTGAGCGAGCCGGCGCTGCTCCTCGGGAACAAAGCTGGCAATGTCGAGCCACACCTGCGGAGCGGGCAGCTGAAGTTGACGGGTGACCATCTCCACCATCCGGCGCGAGGTGCCGAGGACCAGCACGCCGGTTTCGCCTCGTAATGCGCGCCGGATCTCGGCGGCATGGACGGGGTCCGTGAGCAGTGCGCGGCGAATGGCCGTGATGGGGTTGCGCTCGAATTTGGCGGAGTGGCCGGCAACCAGCCGGCCATCTTTGATCAGCACGCCGTCATCGAGGATGGCGCGAACGTGGAGTCGCTGAGCAATCTCCGGCGCATGATGGCTTTTTCCCGAGCCACTCGGCCCCACCAGCCCGTACACCCGCATGATGCATGTTCCTTCCCTGCTGCTGGAAAGCGCTTTATACTGTATGATAATACGACGCCTTCCCGGCGCACAGGGGGTGGCCTGATGCAGTTTTCCGCGTTCATGACGGTACGCGGAGAGGAAGACGAGATCGGCAAAAGTTTGCCGATGCGCATCGCCGAGTACATTGCGCGCGGCATCCTGGAAGGCCGTTTCGCCACTGGAGAGCGGCTCAAAGAAGAGGAGCTGGCGGCGACGTTCAACACCAGCCGCTCGCCGGTGCGCGAGGCGCTGTACATGCTGCAGCTCGAAGGGCTGGTGGAGCGCCTGCCTCGTCGCGGCACGGTGGTCAAAGCCTACACCCAGAAGGAGCTCCGCGAACTGTACGAGGTTCGGCTGGGGTTGGAGGCGATGGCGATGGACAGGCTGGTGCAGCGCTGGACGCCCCAGGTGGAGCGGCGCTTTCGACGTGTGCTCCAGGACATGGAGGAGGCGCTCGCCAGCGTGGATGCCGAGGCGTACGCCCGGCTCAACGATGATTTCCACCAGCTGATCTTTGAGCACGCGGACAATTCGGTGCTGTGGCGGATGTATCGGCAACTCAAGAATTTGCTGATTGCGGTGCTGCAACTCTCCACGCAAGATGTCGAGCAGATGCGCATGTCGCTGGAAGAGCATCGGGGGATCGTGGATGTACTGGCCTCCGGGCGGTTCGATGAGGCGAAGGCGCTGCTGTTGGAGAACGTCCGTCACGGGATGGATCGGGCCCTGCGCACGCGCTGATGTGCGGGGCTTTCGCGCCTGGTGTTTTCTGAGGATTGACAATCGACATATCCATCCGGCAAAATGTTTCCATCAGTCGATTGTCGACAATCGACAATCGGGCGATCCGCAGCGAGGAGCGTGACCCGACAGCCATGCAGGTGCGAATCCGCCGCTTTGAGGAATTGGGCAGTATGCGACTCCAGATGGCGGGCGGCGTCGGCATCATCACCATCGACAGACCGCAGTTCCGCAACGCGCTCACGCAGCGGATGTGGCACACGTTGGAGCAGTGGTGTCTCCACCTGCCGCCGCGCGTCAGGGTGCTGATTCTGCGGGGGCGGCCTGGGGAGTTCAGCGCCGGCAGTGACATCGGGGAGTTCTCGCAGATGACGCCGGAGCAGGCGGACGGGGCGTTTGAGCAGATGGAGCGGGCCATCCGAGCGGTCGAGTCCCTGCCCATCCCCACCATCTGCAGCATCGACGGCCCGGCGTACGGTGCCGCGTTCGTGCTGACGCTGGGCTGTGACGTGCGTATCGGCTCGGAGCGGGCCCGCTTCGGGATGCCGGTGGGCAAGCTGGGGATCACCTTGCAGCCGCCGTTCCTGCGCAGGCTGGTGCAGCATCTGGGGCCGGGACGGACGACGGCGCTCGTGTACACGGCCGGATCGTACGACGCCTGGGAGGCCAAGGCGCTGGGGTTGCTGCATGCCGTGACGGATAGCGATCGCCTGGACGCGGAGGTCATGCGGCTGGCTCGCACCATTCTCGAGCAGTCACCGGCCTCGCTGCACGCCGTGAAGAAGGGGGTGAGGGACGTTCTCGACGGGTGCGCCGACGCGGGAGGACACTGGGTGGATGCGCGGGACTTTTCGGAAGGGGTGCAGGCATTTCGCGAAAAGCGAATGGCCAGGTTTGCCCGCCGTATCCCGGGATAACCTTCGACCGCAATGCTGGCGATCCCGCAACAGTTCAACGAAGGGGGCAGCGGCCATGTACGCCTTTGCGGGTCTGACGATTCTCGATCTGACACGTGTGCTCAGCGGCCCCTATTGCACGATGTACTTTGCGGACCTTGGGGCCAATGTGATCAAGGTGGAGCCGCCGGAGGGCGATGAGACCCGGGCCTGGGGACCACCGTTTGTAGGCGGGGAGAGCAGCTATTTCCTGAGCGTCAACCGGAACAAGCGGAGTATCGTGCTGGACCTCAAGACGCCGGCCGGCAAGCGGGCTCTTCAGCAGTTGGTCAAACGGGCGGACGTCGTGGTGGAGAACTTCAAGCCTGGTACGCTGGCGCGCCTGGGTTTCGGATTCGACCAGCTGCGTGCGCTCAACCCGCGCATCGTGCTCTGCTCCATTTCGGGCTTTGGACAGACGGGTCCCTACCGCGATGTCCCCGGGTATGACCTGATTGCTCAAGGCATGGGCGGGTTCATGGCCGTGACGGGAGAGCCCGCGGGTCCGCCGATGAAGGGTGGGTATTCGCTGGCGGACGTAGGCACCGGCGTGTGGGGCATCGTCGGGATTCTGACGGGACTCTACATGCGGGATCAACGAGGTGAAGCGGTCTGGGTCGACACCTCGCTGATGGAGACCATGATGAGCTGGCAGACGTACCTGGCGGGGAACTTCTTCGCCACCGGGCGAGACCCTGTGCGGCTCGGTAACATCCACCCCAACATCTGTCCCTACCAGACCTTCCCGGCGCAGGATGGGTACCTCAACGTGGCGGTGGGCAATGACCGGTTGTGGGTCGCCTTCTGCACCGCCATCGGCCGCGAGGACCTGGTGGAGGATCCTAGGTTTCGGACGAACCCGGATCGGGTGCGGCATCGGGATGAACTGATCCCCATCCTGGAGGACGTGTTTCGCACCGACACGGTGGCGTCATGGGTGGAGCGGCTGCGGGCGCATCACATCCCGAGTGGCCCCATCTACCGCTTCTCGGAGTTGTACGCGGATCCGTACGTGGAGGCGCGCGAGATGGTGCTGTCCACCGAGCATCCGACGGCCGGCACCGTGAAATCCGTAGGCGTGCCCGTGAAGCTTGTGACCAGCTCCGGCGCCGCATCGGTTCGCCGCAATCCGCCCCCTCTCCTCGGCCAGCACACGGCCGAGGTGCTGCGCGAAGCCGGCGTGGCGGAGGACGACGTGGCGGAGATCTTGCAGCAGGTGGCCGGGGCCAGCCAGCACACGGCGTGACGGGAGAGCGGGGTGCGTCGTTCATGGCTCAGACGGCGGGGCATGGAAAGGGTCCGTGTAAGTGGTCCGAGATCGACGTTCTATAAATTCATATGATTTGGTATTATCCATAACAACAACCCGCGTCGTTCACCATGCACGCGGGGGACCAAAGGAGGTCCGTCCATGGCAGTGAACGCGAAAGCGCTTACCGAGGAGGAGCGCCGGGTACAGGTTCGCCGAGCGGCCGTGGCGAGCACGGTGGGTACGGCCATCGAGTGGTACGACTACTTCCTCTACGGCACGGCGGCGGCGTTGGTCTTTCCCAAGCTGTTCTTCCCCAACTCCGATCCTTACGTCGGCCAGCTCCAGGCTTTTGCCACGATGTTCCTTGGGTTCGCGGCGCGCCCGGTGGGGGCGGCTATCTTCGGTCACTGGGGAGACCGGATTGGCCGCAAGGCGACCCTGATTGTCACACTGTCGCTGATGGGGATCAGCAGTGCGTTGATGGGTGTGCTACCCTCCTATGCCAGCATCGGCGCCTGGGCGCCGACCATCCTCATCATCCTGCGCATCCTGCAGGGCATCGGCGTGGGCGGGGAGTGGGGCGGCTCCGTTCTCATGTCCATCGAGTGGGGGCACGCCAAACGTCGCGGCTTCATGGGCAGTTGGCCGCAACTCGGCGTGGCGCTGGGGCTGCTGTTTTCGTCCGTGCTGATGACCATCTTCCTGAACCTCAGCGGGAACGGGTTTTATACCTGGGGTTGGCGCGTGCCGTTCCTGCTCAGCTTGGTGTTGGTGGTCATTGGTTTGTTCATCCGTCTGCGCGTCCTGGAGACGCCGCAGTTCCAGCAGGTGCTGCGTGAGCAGCAGGTGGTGCGTGTCCCGGTCTGGGAAGCCATCCGATCCAACCCCAAGGAAATCGTCCTCTCCGCCCTCGTCCGCATGGCGGAGCAGGCACCGTTCTACCTGTTCATCACGTTCATCCTCAGCTACGGCAGCACGTACATGCACTACAACAAAGGCTTCCTGACCAACGCGACGACCTGCGCGGCCATTCTTTCACTCTTCAGTGTGCCCTTTTTCGGCTACCTGTCGGACAGGATTGGCCGCCGCCGGATGTACGCCATTGGCGCCATCGCCGTGCTCATCTACGCGTATCCCTATTTTTGGATGGTGGACAGCGGCATCGCGGCCCTCGCCTTCCTGGCCATCGTGATCTCGCTCATCCCGCACGACATGCTGTACGGTCCGCAGGCGGCCCTGATTGCCGAGGCGTTCCCGGTGAAGATTCGCTACAGCGGCGCATCGCTCGGCTACCAGCTGGCGTCTCTGGTGGCGGGCGGTCCAGCCCCGTCCATCGCGCTGTGGCTGATGCATAAGTACGGCCACTCCTCGGCCATCAGTGCGTACATCGTCTTCAACGCGGTGGTCACCCTGATTGCCCTCGCCTTCCTGAAAGGCCGCCGCGAGGAGGAGATTGTCCGCGAGTACCAGAGCGCCGAACCGTACATCCAGGCGTGATCCCAGCGCCGGTGGGGCGCGATGGTGGTGCGGCGAGGCTACGCCGGTGGGCGCGACGGCGCCACGCAGCGCTCGCTAAGGCGGAAAAACCGTGTTATCCGCCTCGCTGGGGGCGCGATCGCGGCGGATAAGGCGGAAAAACCGGGTTATCTGCGTTGGACGGGCCGCGATCGCGGCGGATAAGGCGGAAAAACCGGCTTATCCGCCCCGCCGAGAGCGCGATCGCGCGGGATAAGGCGGAAAAACCGGGTTATCCGCCTCGACGGGGGCGCGATCGCACCGGATAAGGCGGAAAAACCCGCCTATCCGCCTCGCTGGGGGCGCGATCGCGCCGGATAAGGCGGAAAAACCGGGTTATCCGCCTCGACGGGGGCGCGATCGCGCCGGATAAGGCGGAAAAACCGGCTTATCCGCCTCGACGAGGCCGCGATCGCGCCGGATAAGGCGGAAAAACCGGCTTATCCGCCTCGCTGGGGGCGCGATCGCGCCACATAAGCGGGAAAAACCGGCTTATCCGCCTCGACGAGGCCGCGATCGCGCCGGATAAGGCGGAAAAATACCGCTTATCCGCCGCGGTGGGGCCACTCCAGCGGTGGCGCGCCGTAGCGGAAGCAGCCTCCGCTAGGCAGTGTACAGCGGTGGCTCCACGGGCTATCGGAGCGTCGAGGCGTTCGGGATCGGAATGGAGGGAACGCGATGCATGCTTCCGACCTCTGGGTGGTGGATGGAGAAGATCTGCGTGCGCTGCCCTATGAACAACTCTATAGGCGGTTTCGCCTGCGGATACCTGAGCAGTTCAACATCGCGCAGTCGGCGTGTCACAGGCATGCGCGAACGCACCCGCATGCCCCGGCCATCTTGTTCGATCTCGGCAACGGCACATCTCAGACGTGGACCTTTGGAGATCTATGGCGGAGCGCCAACCGGCTGTCGTGTGCGCTCACGGCGATGGGGATCCAACGAGGCAGTCGGGTGGCGATTCTGCTGTCCCAGTGCCCGCATCTCGCGGTGGCGCACATGGCGGCGTATCAGATGGGTGCCATCGCGGTGCCGCTGTTCACGCTCTTCGGCACGGATGCGCTCGTGTATCGCCTGCGCGACAGCGGGGCCAGTGTGCTGATCACCGACGTCGAGCAGGCGGCGCGCGTGATGGATCTGCGGAGCGAGTTGCCGGAGCTGCAGCACGTTGTGGTGACAGACGGCCAGATCACGGGCGCGCATAGCTGGGACGATATCATGGCACGTGCCACGACAGACGAGTTCGACGTGGTACCGACCTCGCCAGATGATCCTGCCGTGATCATCTACACGTCCGGCACCACCGGCCCCGCGAAGGGCGCACTGCACGGACATCGCATTCTTCTCGGTCACCTGCCCGGGGCGAGTCTCCCGCACGAGTTCGCTCCGCAAGATGGTGATATCTTCTGGACGCCAGCGGACTGGGCGTGGATTGGCGGGTTGTATGACGTGTTATTCCCCGCGCTGTACTGGGGCGTGCCTGTGCTGGCGCATCGGATGCGCAAGTTTGACCCTGAGCAGGCCTTTACCCTCATGGAACGCTGGGGCATACGAAATGTCTTCATGCCGCCCACATCCCTCAAGATGATGCGGCAGGTGCCGTCGCCGAAAAGTCGATGGCGTATCCGGCTACGGACGCTGGCGAGCGGTGGCGAGCCGCTTGGCGAAGAGTTGCTGGCCTGGTCGCGTCACGAACTCGGCCTGCCCATTCACGAGTTCTACGGTCAGACGGAATGCAATCTCGTGGTATCCAATTGCAGCACGCTGTTTCCCCCAAAACCTGGTTCCATGGGGCGTCCCGTCCCCGGACATCAGGTGGCGGTTATTGACGAGAACGGGCGGGTGCTCCCTCCGGGGGCCACCGGCGAGATAGCGATTCGTCGGCCAGATCCCGTCATGTTCCTGGAATATTGGGGCCGACCGGAAGACACAGCGGCCAAATTTGCGGGCGATTGGCTTCGAACGGGCGATCTCGGTCGCGTCGATGACGACGGCTACCTCTGGTTCGTGGGCCGAGCGGACGATGTGATCACCTCCGCGGGTTACCGCATCGGTCCGGCGGAGATAGAGGAGGCCGCGCTTAAGCACCCTGCCGTGGTGATGGCGGCCGCCGTGGGTACACCGGATCCCATCCGCGGCGAGGTGGTGAAGTTGCTTGTGAAGCTTCGCGAGGGCGCCTCATCGACGGAAACCCTTGCCGCTGAATTGCAGACCTGGGTGAAAGAGCGAGTTGGAAGACATGAGTACCCACGGGAGGTGGAGTTCCTCACAGAGTTTCCTCTTACGCCGTCCGGGAAGATCCAGCGCCATGTCCTGCGCAGGCGTGAGTACGATCGCAAGGGCGTTCCGTGGCCGCACAACATCACTTGAAGCTTGTTATACAGACCTCCCACTTGCTGTCTTTGACCCATCGTGCGACTTGATTTAATATTGTGACACAGGCGCTCGTCTTGGCGCGTCGACGAGCGCCTTTGCGGCAAGGTGTGTCAGAATCATCGAAATCCAACCTCACCTCAAGGAGCGTGAAGCGTCGTGGCCGAACGGATCACCGTATCGCAGTTGCTCGAGGGTCTTCCAAAAAACTGGGGACGGTGGGGGCCGAATGACGAGATTGGGTCGCTGAACTTTCTGACCGCCGAAGAGGTGCTGCGGGGCGTTCGAGCCGTGCGAAGTGGAAAGACGTTTACGCTGGGGGCCGTGATCGGCCATCCCAAGGGTGACCCGGTGTGGCCCGGAAGATCAGGTGCCATGAAACTGATGACTCAGGACAAAGGGCACTACCTTTCGGAAAAGCTGCACCCGGTGCCGGGCGGCTTGGAGTACGCTGACGACTACATCACGATGTTCTTGCAGGGCACCACGCAGTTTGATGCCCTCGGCCACACCTGGTACGACGACCAAATCTGGAATGGCTACGATGCAAAATCCACCATTGGGGGGATGGAGAAGGCGAGCGTGCTCCCCATTGCCGAACACGGCGTTGTAGGGCGCGCGGTCCTGCTGGACATGGCGCGGCATCGGGGGAAAGACGCGCTGGAGGCGGGTGAAACGTTCGGTTTGGAGGACCTGTTGGCTTGCGCTGAGCGGCAGGGTGTCACCATCGAACATCACGACATCCTCGTGATTCGCACGGGCTGGCTCAAGGTGTTTTACGAGAAAGGCCCAGAAGCATTCTACGGCGACAACTTCAATGAGCCCGGCCTCACGTTCTCCCCAGAACTTATTCGTTGGTTCCACGAGACGGAAATCCCCGTACTTGCCACTGACACGATTGCGAATGAGACCACCGTGGAACCCCAGACGGGTGTCGTTCTACCCCTGCACAATGCCCTCATGCGCAACCTTGGGGTACTCTTCAACGAAATCTTGTGGCTTGAAGAATTGGCTGACGATTGTGCGGAGGACGGCCAGTACACGTTCCTGTATGTTGGCGCACCGCTCAAGATTTACCGCGGCACGGGCGCGCCTGTGAACCCTGTGGCCATCAAGTGAGCACCGGCCAGCGGGGCAAACGCCGACCTCTACCCGCTCTACGGATAGATGCGCTCTCATCGGAGGTGACGCCATGGCATCCATCTATGAGGAAAAGGTCTGGCTGCGGCACTATCCTGCCGATATTCCTGCGGAAATGCCCGTGCCGACGCTCAGTATGGCGGACGTGCTGGAGCAAACCACCGCACGCTGTCCAGACGCGCCGGCGCTCCACTATTTCGACGACACGTACACGTGGGGTCAGTTGAACGAGTGGGCGGATCGGTTTGCGGCGGTGCTGGCGGAGCGCGGGGTGCAGCCGGGGGATAGGGTGGCGGTATACACGCAGAACAACCCGCACTTCGTCATTGCCTGCTTCGGCGCTTGGAAGCGCGGCGCCATCGTGGTGCCGCTCAATCCGATGTTCAAGGCGGCCGAACTCCACTACCACCTTACCGATAGCGGCGCATCGGTGCTGGTGGCGCTCGACTCGCTGTACGAGACTTATGGGCGTGAGGGCATCGCCGGGACCCAGGTGCACACGGTCTTCACGGGCAACGAAGCGGATTTCCTGGCCGATCCGGCCGCCATTCCACCCGCCCTTCGCTCGCCCAAGCGCGTTGCCGCGGACACCATCGACTTTGTCGCGGCCCTCTCGTCGGCGCCGCCAAATCCGTCGTGCCGCGCGACGGTGAACGGCGAGGACGTGGCGTTCCTCGTCTACACATCCGGGACCACCGGGAAACCGAAGGGCGCCATGAACCTTCACCGCAATCTCGTGTTCAATGCCGACGTGTACCGCACATGGATGAAGTTGGGGCCGGACGACACGGTGCTGGCACTGGCACCGCTGTTCCACATCACGGGCATTGTGGGACACATGTGTGTCTCAGCCTTGGCAGGGATGCCCATGGTCATCCTGCACCGCTTTGATCCGCAGGTGTATCTCACTTACATCGAAAAGTGGCGGCCGACCATGACCGTCGGCTCCATCACCGCGTTCATCGCTCTGATGAACGCGCCCTCGGCGGCGCAGCGCGACTTCACCTCCGTCACCAAGTGCTACAGCGGCGGGGCGCCCATCGCGCCGGCCATCGTGGAGGAGTTCCAGGCCAAGATGGGGCCGTACATCCACAACATCTACGGCCTGACGGAGAGCAACTCGCCGCTCACCATGGTGCCGCTGGGCACCCGGGCCCCGGTCGATCCCGCCTCCGGCGCGCTCTCCATCGGCCTCCCGGTGTCCAACTGCGAGGCGCGCATCGTAGATCTGGATGATCCTGCGCGCGACGTTCCCCCTGGGGAGCAGGGACAACTCGCGGTGCGCGGCCCGATGATTTTCGCGGGCTATTGGAATCGCCCGGAGGCCACGGCCGATGCGTTCCATGATGGTTGGTTCCTGACCGGCGACGTGGCGGTCATGGATGAAAACGGATACGTGTACATCGTGGATCGGAAAAAGGACATGATCAACGCCTCCGGGTTCAAGGTCTGGCCGCGCGAGGTGGAGGACGTGCTGTATCAGCATCCCGCCGTGCGCGAGGCCGCGGTGGTTGGGGTGCCGGATCCCTACCGCGGCGAAACGGTCAAAGCGTTTGTGGCGCTCAAAGCTGACCACGTGGGGAAGGTGACCGCCGAGGAGCTCATCGAGTTCTGCAAGGCCCGCATGGCAGCCTACAAGTACCCGCGCATGGTGGAGTTCCTCGAGGAGATCCCGAAGACGGCGACGGGCAAGTTCTTGAGGCGCGAGTTGCGGGAGAGAGGGTAGTCCTGTAGGAAGGAAATGCCACCGAGGCGTCGAATAGTTCCTGCATCTGATCGCTCTCGCCCACTGAAGTGGAGAGGGCTGGGGAGGGTGGCTTGAGAGGTGGGAAACCGACGTCACATGCGGAGGCGACGCGCGGAGGTTGCAGCAGGTGCGTTCGCAGGGATCATGGCCATCAGTCCGTTCACAGTCGGTGCCGGGCAAGTTTCAGTTCACACAACGTCAATATACGCGGCTGCATCTGCAAAGAGTGACGTCATCGCCGCGCCGGCATCGGCTGTCGGCACGCAGGAAGCAGTACACAGCGCCGTCCAGATGGCCATGGGGTCGACGCCGGCAACGACGGTGTCTCGTGTAAATGGTGGATCCAGCCAACATGTGGCCAAGACTCAAATGTCGGTCATTCGAACCAAGAAATTGATGCATGAAAGTACGCCGTACTTGACGGACCGTGTGCTCGTCAAATTCAAATCCGGTCAAGCGGTCACCAGTGTGAACGTTGGTGGTCGCAGCATAGCGCTCCACGCTGCGCGCACGTTTTCCATGACCGGGGTACAGATGATATCGGTACCCAAAGGTGTCTCAGTGTCCCAGTTGATCGATGCGCTGAAGTCCTCCGGGGCGGTCGTGTACGCCCAGCCAGATTACAAGATGTATCCCCTCGACGACGGAACGGATCCGCTGTTCTCCCAGGAGTGGGGACTGCATAACACAGGTCAAGACATCGTTGGTCAAAAGGGAACAAGTGGAGTTGACATTGATGTTCTGACCGCCTGGCACGCCCTCTCTGGCACAGCCACCCAACCGATGGTGGTGGCGGTGATTGATACCGGCGTCGATGTTGATCATCCAGATATTCAGCCGCATCTGTGGACAGATCTCGAAGGTGATCACGGTTACGACTTTGTGAACAACACGCCTATCACAGACTCCACACAAGCGGACCCATTCGCAGATCTGCATGGCACGCACGTTGCGGGCATCATCGGTGGGACACTGAATGGTACAGGTGTGCAGGGAGTTGCCCAAAATGTCCAATTGATGATTTGCAAGGTCGTCGGATCCAACGGCTATACGACAGATGATAAAGTGATTGAGGCCATCGAGTATGCTTCAGCACATGGGGCCCGGATCGCCAATCTGTCGTTGGGGACTCCGATGTATGATGCGGCTTTGCGCGAAGCGATGGCTCGTTCCAACATGCTTTTTGTTGCCGCCGCTGGCAATGATGGCGAGAATTTGGACGTGCCTGGTTCTCAGGGCACGTACCCTGCGGACTATGATCTCCCAAATGAGATCAGTGTCGCTGCGGTGGATAATCAAGGGAATCTCGCGTGGTTCTCCAATTACGGGTGGCAACATGTGCAGCTTGCGGCACCCGGCGTGGATGTGCTCAGCAGTGCACCGAAGCATACCTACGCTAGTCCGGCCAGTGTGCTGATTTCGGGTACCGCTTCAAACTACAAGGCGTTGGTGCAGGGCTTTGGGCTCGAAGAACTGGACTCGGAGAACAGTTCCAAGGACGTGTTGTCCCGCGGGCTTCAGGAGCTCGGTGTCTACCCAGGTCACAAGATCCTGTTGGTTGACGATGATGGTCATGACTCGGGCTTGCCCGACGTCTCCACGTATTACACGAACGCCTTGGAGGCAGCGGGATATTCGTATGACGTCTGGAGAGTTGGTGCGCAAGACGACAATCCGACGGCGTCCATGATGGAAAACTACGATGCGGTGCTGTGGGTCACCGGAGAAGCCACTGGAACCTGGACGAACAACGGCACATGGCTGCCGAACCTGACCTCCGCAGACATTCAGCAACTCGAAAGCTATCTTCAGGCG
Source organism: Alicyclobacillus sp. (assembly GCA_023511725.1). GTDB lineage: Bacteria > Bacillota > Bacilli > Alicyclobacillales > Alicyclobacillaceae > JAIMAY01. The sequence continues at coordinate 16,207 of JAIMAY010000028.1, read as the reverse complement.
GGGGGAAGATTATACCTCTCCGGCGCAACGCCCTTGGCAGGCGACGAACCGTTGGAAAACGATTCGTTTGCAAGCCGCTGGCTTCATCTGTCGGCTGTGGTGGAGGATGAGGAAACACGAACAGACCTTACAGGTAGCGGTAGTGTGTATGAAGGAAGTTCCTATGCCTTGGCCATCTATCCTTATGTCGGGAGCAACACTGACTTCATTCCGTCCAATGATGGTCACACGGCAGTAGACATCTATTGGCCGGCTGACACGGATTACAGCCAAGCCTACGCATACAGGTCAGGTACGTCAATGGCTGCTCCCTTTGTCACCGGTGTGGCCGCGCTGGTGTGGGGTGAGCATCCGGATTGGACTGTTCAGCAAGTTCGTGCCGCCCTCGTGGATACGGCAAAACCACTTCATGATGTAAGCAACGAAGTGTTTGGGGGCGGGATGGTGGATGCTGCGAAGGCACTCCAGTTTAACCCCTCGTGGGACATTCCGGGGACCCCGCTGTGGACGAAGGATGCAACGACCAGTCGAAGTGTCACAGCATCCTTGACCAGCACGGCACATCCAGGCACGATTGGCGATGACAATGTGTGGTCAGTGCCCTTGCACCAGGGTGAGATTCTGCGCGCAACGTTGACGGTGCCGTCTCATGCCGATTTTGATCTATACCTGTACGGTCCGGAAACGTCCAGTGTATTAACGTCCGAAGGGTTGTTGGCAGCCTCAACTCAAGATACTGGAAAACAGGAAGCCATCACATTTGTAGCACCGACGGACGGCACGTACTATCTGGATGTCGAGGCGCTCAGCGGAAGCGGGCAATACACGTTAAAAGCCTCCACTTCTGAGGGCGTGGGTCCCGGCGTTTATGATGACGGAAGTCCATACCTCGTGCGGCAGGGAACTTGGACCCGTGAAAGCTTGGAGGGCACACTCGGTGGGACGGCCCTCGTTGCGTCTGGTACCGGCCACTCGGTGACTGTGTATTTTACGGGTACAAGTGTCGGCTTTGATGCTGTGAAGGGACCTGATCAAGGGGTCGCCCTCGTGTCCATCGACGGCGGCCGACCGACCAGTGTATCACTTTTTTCCCAGAAGTACACCGTCAGCGCTCCGGTTTACATCGTGAACGGTCTTGCTCCGGGTCTGCACCGCATCACAATTGAGAGCACCGGTACGAGCGTCACGGGACTGAAGGCCGGATCATTCATCAATGTCGATGCCATCACGGTGTCCAATGATGCGCAGGCACCGTCTGCGCCGACACAGTTCAAGGCCGCGCTGGACGCGTCCAAGCACCCTGTACTCCGTTGGTCGGACAACTGGGAACCTGGTGTCGTGACGTACATGGTGCAGCGAGCCGATGGCCTAGGTGGTTCATTCCATACGATTGCCATGTTGACGAGAACGTCGGGTCACGTCGTATGGACGTACACGGACACGAGGGTGGCGGTCATTCAGCTGCACTATCAGTACCGCGTCGTGGCTGTGAATGCCTCAGGGCGGCTATCCAGTCCGTCATCGACGCTTACACTGACACCGAGTTCCGTGACTGTGGACGATACGTCCAAGGCGCTGCAGTATACGGGGTACTGGCTCCATGTGAAGGGGCGGTCGGATGGAAATGGTACGATATCACAAACGGCTTCGCGCGGAGCATCGGTCACGTGGACGTTTACAGGAACGGACGTGACATTATACGCCATGACTGGGCCGAATGAGGGCTACGCGGATCTGTACCTGGACGGTAAGAAAGTGGCTACGCTCAATTTCTATGCGTACACCACGCACTTCAAAGCACCGGTCTTCTCGATGACTGGGCTGAGTGAGAAGTCACACACTCTCAAACTCGTTGCTGAGGGCAAGCACAGTCAGGGCGCCAGGGGCAGCACCATCACCCTGGACAGTATCGTCTACACGCCATGAGCGCATGACGATGCTCAGAGCGCAACGATGCAAGGGTATGTGCCACATAGGGAGCGACCTGTGTGGCGCTTTTTTGCGCTTTCTTCACTTCCTGTTCACGGGCTTTTCACGCGGTGTTCATCGCCGCCTGGTACGCTATGATCACAAACAGACCGTCCACTGCCTCGTTGGGGAGGAATCAGAATGCCCGAGATCTGGGCGCACCGGGGATTCTCCGCGCTGTATCCCGAGAACACGATGCCGGCGTTCCGCGCCGCGGCACAAGCCGGTGCCACAGGCGTCGAATTCGACGTTCAACTCACCGCCGACGGCGTACCCGTCGTTCTGCACGACGCCCGCGTCAACCGTACCACGGACGGCCGTGGACGCGTGGACGAGCTCACATGGGAAGAGGTTCAGCGTCTGGATGCCGGGGTCCGCCATGGGGAAGCCTTCCGCGGTACCCGTGTACCATCGCTCGCGGAGGTACTCACGTTCCTGCGCGATGAGGCGCCGCACCTTCTCGTCAATGTGGAGCTGAAGTCAGTCCGTCACGACAGAGTGCGATTGATCCAGCGGACGTGGTGCATGATCTGCGAGATGGGACTTCGCAGTCGAACCGTCATATCTTCGTTCGATCACGACCTTCTCCGCATCCTTCGCCAGATGGCCCCGGCGGCACCGCTGGCGGTGCTGGTCGAGCGCTGGAGCCGCCGGGCGGAACGGGTTGCGCAGGAGCTGCGCGCTGCGGCCGTGCACATCGATGCAGGGGCGGTCACGCCGCAGTGGGTGCAGGATCAGCACGCGCGCGGCCGTAAGGTGCGGGCCTACACGGTGAACGATGTCGCGGATTTTCGCCGTCTGGCGGCGGCCGGTGTGGATGGTGTGTTCACGGATCGGGTGGACGTGATGGTCACAGTGTGAGACCTTCACCGCCCGTCGCCCGCCAGCGCGGGTGCGACTCCATCTGCCGAAAGTCCCGCGATAGATAGAGAAGGAGGAACACCGCACCCAGGACGATACCGCAGACCAGCAGCATGACGCGGACCTCGACGCCGTGCTGCAGCACCAGCGACGTGAGGGCGTAGCTGACCGGCGCCAAACCTATCGCCATCAGTGTCGCCAGCGCCATCGTCCGGCCCAGCATCTCCCGAGGGATGATGGCCTGCAGGTAGGCCATCATGGGGACGTTGACGAAGCTGATGGCGACCCCCATCAGGCCCATCACGGCCATCCCCAGCCAAGCGACAGGGATGTAACCCACCGCAGCCATCGCGAGTCCCATCAGCGCCCCGATGCCGCCGAGCCACAGAAACCGGCCGCGAAAACCATTCAGCAGGGAGGTCATGACCCCGCCCAACACCATACCCACGCCGATGGCGGCCTGATACCCGCCGTACACACTGCCGGGCCACCCGTGCAGGTGGATGAGCACGGGGAGGCCGATGTTGAGCGGACCTGTGACCAGTGCGTTGAGGACGAGGGAGACCCCCATCATCAGGGCGAGGATGCGGATGGAAAAGGCGAAGCGCACGCCGTCCACGATATCGCGCAGCACGGACGGGCGCCGCGGATGTGGCCCCGCCTCGGCCACAGCGTCGGCCGTGCTGTCCATCACGGGGCTGGCGGGTGCCGTCCGCCGCAGCATCCACAATGCCGCCGCGCTCAGGACGAACACGCTGGCGATGACCCCGAACATCGCCGGATAGCTGCCCAGCCACAGTAGTCCGGCGGCCACCAGCGGACCCGTCACGCTACTCGACTGTTGCACCGTCTGGACGAGGCTCGTGGCGCGCGGGATCAGGTCGTGCGAGACCAGGGTCGGCAGAATGGATGAACTGGCCGGGTAGAAGAAGGCGTCGATCACGCCAAACACCAGCGCCAACCCGTCCAACAGCCAGAGCGGGCTGCCGTGTCGTGCAAGCAGGATGGAGGTGAACACGGCCAGCATGGCGGCGCGCAGCCCGACCGATGTGATGAGAACCGCGCGCTTATCCACCCGGTCCGCGAGCGCGCCGCCCACCAGCATGAACACCAGGCGGGGGATGGAGGCCAGGCTCAGCACGGATCCGAGGACGGCCTCGGACCCCATTTGCGCAATGACGAACCAGCCGAGCACAACGAAGTAAGCGGCGTCGCCGATGCTTGACAGGGCGAGCGCGATGAGCAGGCGCACAAACGGTTGATGTCGGCGCAATGGCGCCGTGGCGGTGATGGTGTGGCTCATGCTTCAACCTCCGCTTCTGTCTCCGCCGTGCCGCCGGTGGGACGGACGCTCTCCCGACGCTGCTCACCCTCGAAGGACGGCGTCGCAGACGCGGCGGGCGTCGCGGTGAAGCCGGCCCAACGGGATTTGCCAAAGCCGAAGCTGAACAGGAGCGCCAGCAGGGCCGGGATCAGTGTCCATGCGAACGTCGTCGTGATGGAGGATGTGAGCACGTCCGTCAGGCGCTGCAGCACGAAAGCAGGGATGTGAGCGCGCAGCTCGGGCGACAGGAGCATGCGCGGATCCGGGATGCTCACGGGGAAAGCGCTGAATCCCGCTGGGCCGCTGGGCCCAGGAGCGGATGCGAACAGCGTCTTCAAGCCGTGATCGAATCGGTTACGTTGCAGCACGCCATAGATGGTGATGCTGATGGTCATGCCGAGCTCGCGCACAAACGACATGGTGCTGCTCGCCGAGCCGCGGTGAGCGGGATCGAACGGCTGCATGACAGCCATGCCGAGCACGGAGAACGACGGGCCGATGCCCAGGCCGAGCAGGACCATCGCCGCCTCGAGCCACCATACGGAAGAGCTGCTGGTCAGTTGCGTCAACATCACGAGAGCCAAAGCAAATATCGTGCCGGACGTGAGCATGATGGTCCGATATCCCAGCCGCTGTGCGAGCTGCCCGCCGATGGGGGCGGTGATGGAGCTCCCAAGCATCATGGGCAGCAGGGTCAGCCCCGCGTTGCTCGCGTTACCTCCGCGGACTCCCTGCACGTAGATGGGGATGTAGACCACGGCCACCACGAACGCCGCGGAAGTCACCAGCCCCACCAGATTCGCCACGGAGAACAGGCGTTCACGGAACATGGCGTAGGACAGGATGGGGGCCTTGGCTTTGGTTTCCACCCACAGGAAGACCGCGAACAGGACGCCGGCCAGCGCCAACAGGGTGATGATGACGCCCGACGACCACGCGTATTTCTGCCCACCAAGCTGCAGCGCGAACATCAGCGCTGCGACGGCGGGCACCAGCGTCACGGTTCCGAGCCAGTCGATGGCCTGGCGGGTGTGACGGTTTGACTCGTGATACGCCAGTGCAACGAGGAGCAGGGCCACGATGCCAATCGGCAGATTGATATAGAAGACCCACCGCCAGCTCAGGTGGTCCGTAATATAGGCGCCGAGCAGCGGCCCGATGATGCTCGCCGCGCCAAAGACAGCCCCGAACATCCCGGACATCCGCCCGGCCCGCTGGGGCGGTACCACGTCGAAGATGATGGTGAACGCGACCGGCATCAGCGCGCCGCCACCCACCCCCTGCAGAGCGCGGAAGAGGGCGAGCTGCCACATGGTATGCGCCGTACCGCAGAGCATGGATCCGACGATGAAGACCGTGACGCCGAACAAAAAGAACCGCTTGCGCCCGTACATGTCCGACAGCTTGCCGATGATGGGCATCCCGGCCGTTTCCGTCGCCATGTAGGCGGCGGTGACCCAGACGAATTGGTCAAACCCGCCGAGGCTGGCGACGATGGTCCCCATCGCAGTGGATACCACGGTGTTGTCGATGGCACCAACGAAGATGGCCAGCAACAGGCCGGCGATGACCAGGCCCGGTTTCGTCCCTTTCACCGCTGCACCACCTCCTGCACCTTGGCACGCGGCGAGATGTCCACATGGGCGCTGTACTCCACGCGCTGCACCTCGCAATCGCGGCCAATCGTCACCGTGCGCCCGCGCACGACGGAGGTCCGGATGCTTCGAAGCTGCACATCGTCGCCCTCGATGGCCTCCGCGTTTACGTCGACGCGGCGCGAGAACCAGCCGTGGCTGCAGATGTCGATGTGCCCACCGCCAATCTCGGTCGCCCGGATGGGACCATGTGCGCGGATGAACAGTTCATCGGCGCTGAGCAGTCCGTCCACCTCGGCGGCGCCGCGCAGCTTCAGACGCTCTCCTTCGAGGCTGCCCTGGACTCTGATCAGCCCGAACACGTGCGCCTCCTCCGCCCGCACGTCGCCGTCCGCCCGGAGCTCGCCCCGCAGGTGCAGACGTCCGCAGGTGAGCTCGCCGTGGGCGCGCATGCTGCCCGTCACGTGCAGCTCCTCGCAGGTTACGGGTCCATCGAACGTCGCATCTCCCACCACATGCACCCTCCGGTAGCGCCCGGCCGCCGCGCGTCCGCTGCCGGTGATGCGAATGTCGCCCGCGCTCGGGGATGACTCAGACGTTGGTTTCGGTAATGTCACACACTCCACGCTCCTTTCATACGCTATACGCCGTGCACGATTGCGTTCGTTCTGCACACGGTTGCCAACGCACCGCTGCATCAAGCCTGCTCGGCATGTTTCACCACGGCGTCGTCGCTGCGGTGCAAGCTCTGTCGGTACTGGACTCGGTCGATCCGGCAACCCTTCCCGATGTAGACCGTCCCGCCGCGGACGAGGCCGGCGCTCACGCCCGTCAGGCGCACCTCGTCGCCCTCAATCACTTCCGCTTCGAAGGCGCGCAGCCAGCGAAGCCAGCCGCTGTGGTGATGCGACTCGATGACGACGCGACTTCCGCCGATCTCGCTCACCCGCCCCGCACCCCACAGGCGCACATCCTCGGCGTTGACCAGCCCGCGCACGCGCAGCAGGCCGCTGCCTTCGAGCCGTTCTGCCGACACGTTGCCGACCACGCCCAGCCACCCGGAGATCCGAATCTCGGTCGCCTCGATGTCACCTTCCACATCGCACTTGCCCTCGATGGTGACAATGCGGGCGTGCACACGGCCGCGCACGCGGCACTTTCCGCTCACCTCCAGGCGCTCGCAGCGGATGTCGTCGCGGATGTGAGCCACCCCCTCTACGACGACCTCCCCGTAGTCACCGCCCGCCAACTGACTCACGCCGCTCAGGCGCACATTCCGTTCCGTCATCGTGTCGCATCCTCCATTTCCAGCACCCGCAGTTTCAGGGCCTCCGCCGCCGTCGTCAGATCCACGCGCGCCACGACATGGGCATCGGGATCGAACTCGATGTCCGCACCGCCTTCCTGCCGCGCCGCCAGCAGGGCGCAGGTGGACACGCCCAGCTTGCGCACGAACACCAGCGTCGCCGCCCGGTCCGCGAAGCGCTCGTAGTGCGCGCGCAGCGTCCGCCACACAATGTCCGCCTCCGGCCACGTGAGGCTGCCGTCGGCGATGAGCTGGTTGATCACGCTCAGCGCCAACGCCTCCCCAAACACCAGCACCTCGGTCCCTGTCGCATCACGGCACCACGTGGCGGTGGCGCTTGTCACAATGTGATGTTTCTCAAGATCGGCCAAGCGCAGCGTCACATCCGGCACGGGGGACACCTTGGTGGCGATCTCGTCCAGCGACAGATCCTCCTTCATGTTCCGGATCAGCTCGATCCGCGCCAGGATCTTGTCACGCGGGAAAAACGTCTCCTGGCCGGTGAAGGTGGATTTGCGGATGAACCACTCTTCGGGAATCAGCCGCTTCCGCTTCCAGCGGTACAGTTGGCCGTAGGAGATGCCCGTGAGGTCCAGCAGTTCCTTTTTCGAGATCAGTTCTTCATCCACGGCAGGTCACTCCTGTTCAGGTTGGCGCCATTATAACATAACAATGTTACGTTACGCAACCTGTAGGTACGTGGTGCTGGGATCCTCCATGTCAATCATTCCTCTCAAAGAAAAAGGGTGCATGGGAGGAAGGAATTGTTCATAGCGCGTCGAATAGGAGCGGCGTGCCGCTGAGAGGCGCGTTAGAACGTTTCAGGGAGGGGTACACATGTCACAACGGCAGAGAGGGCCATTACGGCTGTTGGCTGGGGTCGTCGCGCTGTCTCTCGGCCTGTCTCCCACGACGCTGGCGTGGGGAACGGAGCACGCTGCCGCGAAACCTGTGACCAACCACGTGAAAAAGGGCTCTCATCCCATCTTGTCATCCTCGTCGGTGGCATCTGGACCGCAGGCTGATGCGCAGCTTCCGAAATTGGCGGCGACTCAAGCGCAAACCAGGCCGTCTGTTGCGGGCAAGAGCACGTCTGCATCAAGCGTGAAGGTGCGGCCAAGCTTCGGGTCGCAGCCCAAGCAGGTGTACGTCCCAGGCAAGGTCATTGTAAAGTTCAAACCTGGGCGACAGGTGACCTCGCTGAATGTTGGCGGTAAGCACGTGCAACTCAAGGTGGAGAAACACCTGCCGCTCGTCGGTGCGCAAGTCCTGCAAGTCTCAAGTGGTCAATCCGTTGACGCTGTTGTGGCCGCCTTGATTAAATCAGGCGCCGTAGACTACGCCCAGCCAGACTACAAGATCTACCCTACGGACTTGGGTAACTCCACGGACCTGCCTCAGACCCAGGAGCCCCTGTTCTCCAAGCAGTGGGGGCTGCAGAACACCGGTCAGAGCGGTGGTACCCCTGGCATGGACATTGACGTGGTGCCCGCGTGGAACAGCCTTAAAACCAAGTCTCTGCAAAACATTGTGGTGGCCGTCATCGATACGGGGGTCGACATCACTCATCCTGACCTGGTTGACCACATTTGGACGAATCCGGATGCGAACCCCGATGACGGATTCAACGGACAAGACGTTCACGGGTATGACTTCTACCACGGCGACGGGTCGGTGTTTGATCCGCAGGATGGAGACGTTCACGGCACGCATGTGGCCGGCATCATCGCCGCGGAGATCAATCAATTCGGAACCGCCGGGATTGCCCAGAACGTAGATCTGATGATCTGTAAGTTCCTTGGCCCAAATGGGGGCGATGACGAAGGCGCCATCGAGGCCATCAACTACGCTGCGCAGCATGGCGCGAAGATTGCCAATGCGTCGTGGGGCGGGTATGGCTACGACGAGGCATTGAAAGAGGCTATTCAGGACTCGGGCATGCTGTTTGTCTCAGCGGCCGGCAACGATGGGGTAAACTTGGACAATCTCTCGTCTGAGGCGTCCTTCTATCCGGCTGCGTATGATCTACCCAATCAGATCACGGTGGCTGCCATCGACGGGAATGGGAATATGGCCCCGTTCTCCAATTACGGGGATAATACCGTACAAATTGCTGCGCCGGGTACCGACATTCTGAGCACCGTGGCCAAACATTATTTCGATGATGGGGCGAGCGTCGAAGTGACCGGACCGGCTACCTCACCCAGCGGGTCACCGACCACGTATCACGCTGTCGTGCAGGGATTTGGGCTGGAGGAGTTCGGAGAAAGCGACGTGCGTGCGGATATTGTTAAACGAGCGCTCACGGCGATGGGTGTCTCGCAATCTGACCCCATTCTGCTTGTGGACGATGATGGCAGCGGTGCCAACATGTTGGGATACCCGGACGTGGAAGGTTACTACACCGACGCGCTACAGGCTGCGGGATACGATAACGTCACGGTTGACAAGACCTCGGGGAACGATGGCCCCTCCGCCGAAGCGATGCAGGCGTACAAGGCTGTGATCTGGTTCACAGGCGATTCCTTTGGCGACGGCATCACCCCGAACCTTACCGATACGGACCAGGCAAATCTGATTGCATACCTTAAATCGGGCGGAAACGTGTATCTGTCTGGACCGGACGTTCTCTACCTCAGCGAGCAGTCGGACCTCGTGCAGAACTACCTGCATGTGAACGTGACCGCGGACGGTGACACCCGCCAGACGCTGACAGGCAGTGATGGCTCTGCCTATGCGGATATCAGCTACAGCCTCGATGGGACCGACATCTCACCGTACAATGACGACCTTGCCGTGACAGATCCCTCAGCCCAGGTGGATCTGTATTGGCCGAAGGATGGCCCCTATGATCAGATTAATGGCTATGCGTATCTGAGCGGCACCTCGATGGCTGCGCCGTTCGTCACGGGCGTCGCAGCTTTGGTTGAAGGCGAGCACCCCAATTGGTCTGTAGACGAAGTACGGCAGGCCATCCTGGCCACGGCCAAGCCTACCTCCATGCTGCAGAATAAGGTGTCGACCGGCGGCATGGTGGACGCAGCGGCAGCCTTGGCTTATGACCCACTGGCGGATGTTCCGGGGGTTGCGTTGACCGGTGATGCCGAGCAGGGGATCTACCAGGTCACGGGTTCTTTTGACGGATCGGCGACCGACAATGTGTATGCCATCCCGCTGCATACAGGTGAGACCATCACCGTTCAACTGGCCACCGGGGACAACAGCGGTACCGACTTTGACCTTTACCTTTACAGTCCACTTGCCCGGACCGTTCAGTCGAGTGACGGAATCCTGGCTTATTCCGAACAAGCGAATACCTCAAACGAGACCATCACTTACGTGGCTCAGTCCGACGGGACGTATTACATCGACGTGTATGACTACGCGGGCACCGGTGCCTACGTGCTCACTGCTACACTTGGGGCGTTGCCAGGCACTTACGACGATCCGACGCTATGGAACATGCTTGGGTTGGGTGGAACGGGTTCCTCGCCTCACGCGTGGACCATGGTCCAGGACAAGGATGCGTACGGAGGCAGCTACACCTCGGTGAACGACGGCAACGCGGGAACCTTCACATTCTATTTCAACGGTACGGGGGTACGCTACCTGGCGCACGAGGGGCCGGGTGAAGGGGTGGCGCGAATCACCATCGACGGTAAGGCATATGATGTCAGCCTGTACCGCCCGCAGGACCAAGACCAGGTCACCGTGTATCAGGACCTGGGTCTCTCCCCTGGTGAACACAAGATGACCATCGAATGGACCGGCCAGTGGGACAAGCAACAGGGTGCCCGCAAATCGGCAACCACCATTGATCTCGATGCACTTGTGGTGGCGGACGACAGGCTGACGCCCACTGCACCGAGCCATCTCCAGGGTAAGGTGGACGTCGATAATCATGCGGTGTTGACGTGGACCCCAAGCCCTGATATCAACGTGACCCAATATGAAATTCAGCGGGCGTTCGGGAAGTCGCCGAAGGACAGTGATTTTTCAACCATCGACACGGTGAGCTCGGCGCAGACAACGTACACCGATACCTCCCTGGAGCTATCTGTACCGTACACGTACCGCGTCGTGGCGGTGAATCATGGCGGATTGGAGTCTCCGCCGTCCAACACCGTCACCTTGGTGGACACCACGCCGCCGTCTGTGCCGACACATTTGACGGTGACGTTGGACGGTGCGAAGCATGCAGTGTTGAACTGGACAGGCAATACAGAACCGGATCTAGCGGGCTACATCATCCAGCGCGCGCCGGGCCTTGCACCCAAGGACTCTAGTTTTACCAACGTTGCCGTGGTGCCCCGTGACCAGACCCACGATGTGGACACATCGACCACGGTGAATCGCATCTACACCTACCGCGTGATTGCGGTGGACAAGGCCGGGAACCAGTCTAAACCGGCATCCGTCACGGTCGTGCCGCCGCCAGTGACTGTCGAGGACAACAGCGGCAGCCTCAAGTACTCGAGCACGTGGACACACGCCAAGGAATCGAGTGACAGCGGCGGTACCCTGTCCTACAGCACGACCAAAGGGGCGTACGTGCAGTTCACGTTCACTGGTGTCGACATCAAGGTACTTGCCAAGACGGGGGTGGACGAGGGTTACGCGGATGTCTACCTCGACGGCAAGTTCGTGAAGACGGTCAACCTTTACACCTCCTCAACAAAGTACAAGCAGGTCATCTTCCAACAGACGGGCCTGTCGGAGACGTCCCACACCATCCAGATTGTGGTGAAGGGCGCACACAGCGCCTCGTCGACCGGGAACAAGGTGACCATCGACGCGTTCACGTACACCCCGTGATCGGTTGAGAAGGGGTTTTGGGCGCTCGTGCAGGACTCCGTACAATGGAGGTCGGAGACCGCGGGCGCCCATTTTTTGTTCAGCGTACGAGGTATCGGCGTCCGCCTGACAAGGGGGTAGACGTCATGCGACTGAGCGGTCGGACGGTGCTCATCACCGGCGGGGCCACGGGGATTGGGTTGGGCCTCGCGGAGGCGTTTGTGAAAGGGGGGAGCACCGTGATCATCTGCGGCCGCAGAGCGCAGCGGCTGGAAGAGGCGAAGGCGAAGCTTCCGGCTTTGCACACACGCGTTTGCGATGTGGCGGACGCGGACCAGCGCCGTGACCTCATTCGTTGGGTGACGAGCGAATTCCCGGACTTTGACGTGCTGGTGAACAATGCCGGGATTCAGCGCGAAGTGGACCTGTGGGCGGAAGGAGATTGGGAGGCGCGTCGGCAGGAGATCACCATCAACCTCGATGCGCCGATTCACCTGTCGACGCTGGCCATCCCGCATCTACTACAGCGCCCGCAGGCGGCCATCATCAACGTATCCTCCGGACTCGGCTTCACGCCGATGGCGCGGATGCCCATCTACTGTGCCACGAAGGCGGCGCTGCACTCGTTCACGATGAGCCTGCGCCGGCAGCTGCGCGGCACGAGCGTGGAGGTCATTGAGGTGATCCCGCCGATGGTCGACACCGAGCTGGACCAGGGCGCGCGTGAGCGCCGAGGCCAGACGTACCGCGGGGTGTCGGTGGAGGAGTTCATCGCCGGCATCCTACCCGGTCTTGAGCGGGGCGACGCGGAGGTGGCGTACGGCACCGCGGAGCGGGGGCGGCAGGCGTCGAGGGCCGAGATCGACGAGATCTTCGAGCGCATGAACGCCGGACCGGTGCGTTGAATTTTTTCCGGCGCGCGACGTCAGTGGCCGCCCGACCGGGGGTCGTCGTGCGCGTTACGCAGGCCGTAGCGCCGCAGGTAGTACTGCAGCCGCTGGCGGCTGATGCCCAGCTCGCGAGCGGCGGCGGACACGTTGCCGCCGCACCGGCGGTAGGCTGCGGAGATGGTGGCGAGATCCAGCCTGCGGCTGGTGCGCTGCGTGCGGTCGGCGGTTGGGCTGCTGGCTGCTGGCGGTCGCGCATGGGCCGCCTGCTCCGCCAACGGGTGCACGGCGAGCAGGTGGGCGAGGGCGAGGGGGCGGCCCGGATCGGCCAGCGCAATAGCCCCCTCCACCATGTGCTCGATCTGGCGCACGTTGCCAGGCCAGTCGTAATCCAGGCACCAGCGCACCACCTCGGGTTCGACGCCGGGGACGTCGATGCCGCAGGCATCACTGTAGACGCGCACGAAGTGATCCAGCAGCAGCGGGATGTCCTCGCGCCTATCGCGCAGCGGCGGCACGTGGATGTAGACGGCGCTGAGGCGGTACAGCAGGTCTTCCCGCAGCAGGCCGCGCTCCAGCGCCTGGCGTGGTGGGACGTTCAGGGTGGCGATCACGCGCACATCCACCCGCACCTCCCGCGTCCCGCCGATGGGCAGCACGGTCTGCTCCTGCAGCACGCGCAAAAGCTTGGCCTGCAGTGACGGGTCGAGCGTATGCACCTCGTCGAACAGCAGCGTACCGCCGCTCGCCATCTCGAACAGGCCGGGCCGATCCACGGCGCCGGTGAACCCACCTCGCCTCGTACCAAACAGCATCCCCTCCAGCAACCCGGCCGGCAGCGCGGCGCAGTTCTGCGCGACGAACGGACCGGCGGCGCGCGGGCTGGCGGTGTGGATCCCCTGCGCGAACAGCTCCTTGCCCACCCCCGTCTCGCCCGAGATCAGCACCGACGCGCGCGTGCGAGCGGCGCGGCGGGCGAGATCCAGCGCGCGGCGGATGGCTGTGCTCTCCCCGAGCACATCGTCGAGCGTGTACAGGCGCCGCCGCGACGGCGACGCATCGGCCTCTGGGTGGGCGATCTCGATGGCCCCTATCACCTCACCGCCCAGCACGATGGGCTTGGTCCGGTTGCGCGTCACGATGCGCCGGCCATTGCGTGCAAAGTACACCTGCCGCCGAACGACGATGGGTTTGCCGGTTGTAAGCGCTTTCCACAGCGTGCTGGTTTCCTCCGTCAGGTCGTATAGATCAAACAGGCTCTTGTCCAGCGCCTGCGCCGGCTCATAGCCATCGATCTCGCCCATCACCCGGTTGTACACTCGCGTCCTGCCCTGTTTGTCGACGATGTGCACACCCACCGGCACCCACTCGCAGATTTCCTGGTAGGTGCGCCAGAGATCCGGTGAGACGAGGTCCGCCATGAACATCCTCCTCTCGCCACCTGCAAAACCGGGCATGCAAAAGCATCATCCACTGCCATTATAGCGCGGGACGCGGGCGGCGAGTGCAGGACGGCAGCGCGGCCGGAGCGGCGGCGAGCGTTGGCATGCGGTTTGCTTCGGCGAGTGGGAGACGCAATTGACAGCTTGTGAGGAGGGAGTCGCATGCAAAACGACTGGGTGCTGCCGGGGCCGGCCAGCGCACCGTGGCTGGAGAAAGCGGAGAAGTATGTGGCGCGGGCGTACCGGCCGTATCTGCCGGCGATGATCACGCGCGCGGAAGGTGCACTGCTGTACGACGCGGACGGCCACCGCTATATCGACTTCGTCGGCGGGGTGGGGTGCCTGAACGTGGGGCACAGCCATCCGAAGGTGGTGCGGGCCATCGCCGAGAGTGCGCAGCGGTTCACGCACACGGACTACACGATGTTTCCGTATCCGCAGCTGATTGCGCTGGCGGAGCGGCTGGTGCCGTACACCCGCATCCCGGGCGCGAAGGCGCTGTTCTTCAACTCGGGCGCGGAGGCGGTGGAGAATGCCATCAAGATTGCACGGGCGTACACAGGCCGGCCAGGGGTCATTGCCTTCGATGGCGCGTTCCACGGCAGGACGTACATGGCGATGAGCCTGACCAGCAAACTGCAGCCGTACAAGGCCCGCTACGGGCCGTACGCGCCCGAGGTGTATCGGCTGCCGTATCCGAGCGCGACGCACGGGCCGGACCTGGAGACCTTCCGCCGCTGGCTGGAGCGGGCGGCCGTCACGTGGTTCGATCCGGCCCAGATTGCGGCTGTGATTGCCGAACCCATTCAGGGGGAGGGCGGCTACATCGTCCCGGTGCCGGGCTTCTTCGCGCTGTTGCGGGAGTTCTGCAACAAGCACGGGATCCTGCTCATCGCCGATGAGATCCAGACGGGCTACGGTCGCACCGGACGCTTCTTCGCCATGGAGCATGAGGGTGTGGTGCCCGACCTGATGACCGCCGGCAAATCCATCGCCGCCGGACTGCCGTTGTCGGCCGTGATTGGCCGGCCGGACGTGATGGACGCGCCCGCCGAGAACACGCTCGGCGGCACCTACGTGGGCAACCCCGTCGCCTGCGCTGCTGCCCTCGCCGTGCTCGACGTGATGGAGGAGGAGCACCTGGTGGAGCGCGCGGCAGAGCTGGGGGAGCGGCTGCGCCAGCGGCTCGACGCCTTGGCGGTGCGCAGCCCGTACATCGGCGACGTGCGCGGGCGCGGCGCGATGGTGGCGGTGGAGTTTGTGCACGACAAGGCCACGATGGAGCCGCATCCCGACGCCGTGGCGCGCGTCTGCCACACCGCCATGCGCCGTGGCCTGCTGCTGATGCGCTGCGGCGTCTACAACAATGCCATCCGCTTCCTCTGTCCGCTGAACATCGACTGGGCGCTGCTGGACGAGGGTCTGGACATTTTCCAGGCAGCGGTGCTCGAGCTGTAGGTGGCCGTGTAGGGCAGCGTCGGCGACGGTGCCTGAGGCAGGTCGCGCGTCAACCTACGCTGGCGCCGGCGGGGCGGGTTTGCGGCGGTATGTGGCGCGATCGCGCCCTGGGCGAGGCGGATAAGCCGGTTTTCGCGGCTTATGTGGCGCGATCGCGCCCTCGGCGAGGCGGATAAGCCGGTTTTCGCGGCTTATGTGGCGCGATCGCGCCCTCGGCGAGGCGGATAAGCCGGTTTTCCCGGCTTATGTGGCGCGATCGCGCCCTGGGCGAGGCGGATAAGCCGGTTTTCGCGGCTTATGTGGCGCTGCGGTGACCCCGGCGGGGCGGATAAGCCGGTTTTCGCGGCTTATGTGGCGCGATCGCGCCCTGGGCGAGGCGGAT
The DNA here is from genome assembly GCA_023511725.1 of Alicyclobacillus sp. Lineage (GTDB taxonomy): Bacteria > Bacillota > Bacilli > Alicyclobacillales > Alicyclobacillaceae > JAIMAY01. The sequence goes on along the minus strand of JAIMAY010000028.1, from coordinate 190 downwards.
AAGCCGGTTTTCGCGGCTTATGTGGCGCGATCGCGCCCTGGGCGGAGCGGATAAGCCGGTTTTCCCGGCTTATGTGGCGCGATCGCGCCCTCGGCGAGGCGGATAAGCCGGTTTTCCCGGCTTATGTGGCGCGATCGCGGAGAGGCAGGGACACCTTGTCCATTCGTGTCAATCTTGTGGGGCTTTTTTC
>JAIMAY010000027.1 GCA_023511725.1 Alicyclobacillus sp. | reverse complement strand
GGCCGCGATGAGCTGCACAAGTACCTGATCAAGTACGACGCGCCGGTGGACCTGCGCGGTGGCATCATCTACCACTGCGGTCCCGTGATGCTCAAGGATGAGAACGGCGAGTGGCAGGTCAAGGCAGCCGGCCCGACCACCAGCTCGCGCGAGGAGCCGTACCAGGCGGATATCATCGGGAAGTTTGGGATCCGGGCCGTCATTGGCAAAGGCGGCATGGGCCCCAAGACCCTGGAAGGCCTGCAGAAGTATGGTGCGGTCTATCTGAACGCCATCGGCGGCGCAGCGCAGTACTACGCGCGCTGCGTGAAGAAGGTCAAGGGCGTCGACTTCCTCGAGCAGTTTGGCATCCCCGAAGCCATGTGGCACCTGGAGGTCGACGGCTTCCCGGCCATCGTCACGATGGATGCGCACGGCAACAGCCTGCACAAGGATGTGGCGGAACACTCGCTGGTCAAGCTGGAGGAATTGAAGGATCCGGTGTTTGCGTGACGCCGTCATCCCGTGCGATTGCGCGACCCGGGGCGATACGCCCCGGGTCCTCGTCTCTCTCCAGCTTTCCGTACGCATCCTCAGGGGGATGAAAGAGGGGGCGCGAATTCCTGCAAAACTGTGTGCCAAGGCCCATCCTTCTTCTCCTGCACGACGTAGACAGCATACCGCGTTAAGCCATCGCGGAGCGCTGTTTGACTGCAGTCAACCAGGTGGTTCAGCTTCTGATTGACTTCCAAATAGTAAACACGGTAATCGTAAGCGCCAGACACCTCATTCTCCGTTGGAGCTTCCTTCGTAATGTCCGCCATACGTATAAAGTCAACGTGTTTGTAGTTGTGCAGGAACTGGGGTGCGCTCGTCATGCCATCCCGCAGTGTTCCTGACAACGTGGCCAGCGCATCTTCATACCGCCCGGCGTTCACATCGGCAAAAAATGCCCATGCTGTGGCAGCAGGACCCGTGCCGGTGGGAGGCGACGTGAGCACGGGGCCATCAGCTTTCACGCTCGTGGCCCACACAGGTACATCGGCGGGGGGGCATGGCGTCGAGTTGTCTCCCGTCGTTTGATTGTTGGATGGGGTGGATATCGTCGCGCTGCTGACCTGGTTGTTCGTGACGTTCGCGGCCGCACCGCAACCCGACAGGATGAACACGAGGCCGAGCGCTGAGCCGATAAGGGTGGTTCTTACCATGTCATTGACCCCCTAAAGGAAGTGTGTTCGGACACACGTTCGCATAATAGGAAGTAACTTTGGCATTGTAGTATGAGTAGTAGAAGGCTACCATCTGAGCGGCACTCCAGCCCTCATTTACTGCGTACCATTCGGTACCATTTTGATACATGTGCTTTCCGTCTGATGCTGCGCCAGAATATGGGCCAGCGCTGTACGAGGTTTCAAAAATGTTACCCTGACTATCGGTGATTAGAAAGTCGGCCTCATCAGCATAGGCAGCATTCGTTGCGGCCGTTGCTGTGTTCGGTTTGTATACTTGAGAGCGAGTCGTATTATCCAGCGCAGCGTTGTATTGCGGAAATTTCCAATCAAAGGATTGATGATACCAGGCATACGTTTTTGTCGCAAGTGCCCCTGCGTCCAAGGCCTTCCTATCCCAACTGGCATACCACTCATTGGGCAGTACATTCGGAAGATATTCATTGGTGAAGTCAAGAGTTTGCGTTTTAATGTACGTAAGTTTACCGTCTGATGACGTGCTAAAGATTGCGATGTTAATGGTCGAAGGAGGAAAGTAACGCTGGCATGTATTTGGCGACATGGATGGCGATTGGGCTGTTGAAGGTGGATGAGCTATCGCACCAGGAGAATCGTTTGGCGGACGATATGGTTTGATGGGGGGGCAGCATAAACGATTCCTGTAGACAACAGAACAGTTGAAGCAAGTGAAGCAACGCCTTTCAACATGAGTTGGTTAACACGACGGCCGCTCACGGTGAATCACCTCTCAAGTCGATATATTCTGAGGAATACGTTTCTTCCATTCTAGCCTTACCTTGGTTGGAAGTCAATGGTTGGGTGAATCTAACCAGAATCCGTGACAGGGTAGCAGTCGAGCGCTCATGCGGCGTTTGTATTGCATCGAACGAGCTGCGACTGCATAGGTGCGTGGAGCGATTCCTTCAGACCTCAACCGTAAGGGAACGCCAGTTCCCGCAGAAGCGAATAACTTCCCTGACCTGTCCATCGTCAGGCTTTGTTCCCAGGCCACAGGTTTCTAATTTCCAGGATGGAGACGGCACATGTAGTACGACATCGTGATTCGTATGTTACCTCGTGTTGTCACGCCGGAGCCGCGTTGGACGACGGGTGCCGGAGATGGTGTTTACCAAAATTTTCGCCACAGCCAGCGCACCAGGTGCCCGTATGCCGCGATGTCGTCGCGTTGGATCCGCCATAGCGCTGGGCCGGATCGGCCGCTGACACGGGCATACCACAACGTATAAAGGAAGAACGAGATCATGTACGATCCCGTCGATGCCACGGCCCCTCCCAACATTCCCCACCACGGCAATAGCCCGAAGCAGAGCGCGGCGTTGATGAACGCGCACAGACCGTTCATCCACACGGAGGTGAGCGGCCGTCCCCGGGTGTTGGTCGCGTATTGAATGACCAGGTTGCTGGCAGCCTTGAATACCAGTCCCGGCAGCAGGATCCAAAACGGAAACACGGCCGCCGCGTACCGATACCCGTACGCGTAGCGGATGAGAAACGGAAACACAACGGCCATGGCGACAGCGGCCAAGGTCGATGAGAGCAGCGTCTGGCGTGTGGCCACCTCCGTGAGAGACGCCGCGTCCTCATGCGCTCCGCCGGTCATCCGCGCGTACACCACCTGTTGCAGCGAGCCGGAGAGGTTGAGCAGCACCTCTGACGCCACGACGGCGATGCCGTACACAGAGGCCACGACGTTGCCGAGCATCCAAGCGGTGAGCCAGAAGTCCATCCGGTAGTTGACGTAGCTGGCGACCTGAGCGAGCGCGGAGCCACCGCCGTACACCCATGTTTCGCGACCGTGCCGAGGCCACCAGCGCCAGCGTCGCGCTGGGCGGGGGAGATGGCGATACGTGACACCCATGGTCCACATCGCCGCCACTGCGCAGGTGACCAGCCACAATCCGAGGGCGATGGTCAGACGCTGGTCCGCTGCAGCGGGGCGGTGCAGCCAGCAAAGCCCGAGGAATACAAGAAAGAGCAAGGGTTGGACCATGTTCAGCCGGTTGACCCAGCTGATTTCGTCGAGGGCGTTTAATATCTTGCTGCCGAATCCGAAGATGAACAGCAGCGGCGTGACCCAGAGTGTCCACAGCCACGCGGGATGGATGGGGACGTGGGCGACGCTGAGCGTGGCAGCCACCGCCCAGACCAAGGCTGCCATCATATACACCAGGAGGTTCCCGGTCTGCACCACCCGTACGCGTTCTTCCGGCCACTTGGTTACCGCGTAGGCATGATAACTCGTGAAGCCACCGACGAACGTCATGCCCGTCTGCGCGTAGGTGCTGGCGAGCTGGAACACCGCGCGGTTGGCGACCCCCGCGTCGGTGGGTCCAAACCAGCGTGCCGCCAGCACGCTCACGCAAAAGCTGATCAAGGAAAGTGCAATCTTATAGAGAAACGTGAGCAACGTCTGTACCGAGGTGCGCATGATCCGGCCTCCTGGGGCGAGATCGACCGTGGCGGGATATCGACCCGACAGTACCATGGAAGCTGCTCCGATTCAACCGTTTCGGGGCAGCGGGGCGGTTGGGCTTTGCGCGCAAGGTGTGGTACGCTCTGTGCAGGAGTACAGATCCTGGGCGCGGAGGCGTGATTATGGTTCGGATGGTGGACTTCATCCGCAAGAAAAGACTGGGCGGACGCCACAGCCGCGAAGAGATCCGCGCCATCATCGATGGCTACGTGCGTGGAGAGATTCCCGACGAGCAGATGAGCGCGTGGGCGATGGCGGTCGTGTTTCAGGGGATGGATGACGAAGAAACGGCCGAACTCACGATGGCGATGGCGGAATCGGGGGACGTCTTGGACTTGTCGGACATCCCGGGCGTGAAGGTGGACAAACACAGTACCGGGGGTGTGGGGGACACGACGACGTTGGTGCTCGCGCCGTTGGTCGCGTCGCTCGGCGTTCCGATGGCGAAGATGTCGGGGCGAGGGCTCGGGCACACCGGAGGGACGATTGACAAGCTGGAGTCGATTCCGGGTTTCTCGGCGGAGCTCGGCCTGGACGCATTCCGAGCGCAGGTGCGGCGCATCGGTGTCGCGGTGGCGGCACAGACGCTGGACCTCGCACCGGCGGACAAGAAGTTGTATGCGCTGCGGGACGTGACCGACACGGTGCAGTCTCTTCCACTCATCGCCAGTTCGATTATGAGCAAGAAGTTGGCGAGCGGGGCGAACGCCATCGTGCTCGACGTGAAGGTGGGCAACGGGGCGTTCATGAAGGATATCGACAGTGCACGTCAACTCGCAGAACGAATGGTGGACATCGGCAGGCGCGCGGGGCGGCGGGTGACGGCGCTGCTCACGCAGATGGAAGAGCCGCTGGGTCAGGCGGTCGGCAACGCCTTGGAGGTGCGCGAGGCCATCCAAACCCTGCGCGGCCAAGGACCGAAGGACCTCGAGGATCTGTGTCTTGCGCTGGGCGCCGAACTCCTGGTCAGCGCCGCGATGGCCCGGGACCTGCGCGAGGCGGAGCGGACGCTGCGCGCGGCCCTCGCAGACGGGAGGGCGCTGGAGAAGTTCCGCACCTGGGTCGCCGCACAGGGCGGCGACGCGCGTGTGGCGGATGATTTGTCGCTGTTGCCGAAAGCTCCTGTCGTCCGTCACCTGCGCGCTGAGGCGGACGGTGTGGTTCGAGGCATCCATGCGGAAGCCGCCGGCTTGGTGGCGATGCGGCTGGGGGCAGGCCGAGCAAAGCGGGGCGACGCCATCGATCCCGCCGTCGGCCTCGTCTTCCTGCGCAAAGTGGGCCATCCGGTGGTGCGCGGCGAACCGGTGGTGGAGGTGCACGCGCGGACGGAGGCGGACGCCGAGCGTGCGCTGCGGGAGTTGGCGCAGTGCATCGAGGTCGGGGAAGGTCCGGTGGCTGCTGCGCCTCTCATCCTCGGCCGCGTGGACGCGAACGCAGCGTCGGCGTCCTCCGCGCCTGGCGAGTCACCGGATCTCGACGCGCTCGTCGCCGCCGCGGCGGCCGCGCGAGCCAACGCCTACGTCCCATACTCCGGGTTTGCGGTAGGTGCCGCGCTGCTGCTCGCGGATGGTCGGATCATCACAGGGGTCAATGTGGAGAACGCTTCGTTTGGACTCACCAACTGCGCGGAGCGAACCGCGCTGTTTCGCGCTGTTGCCGAAACGGGTCGGCCGCAGATCCGAGCGGTGGCCGTGGTTGCGGACAGTCCGCAACCGGTGTCACCCTGCGGCGCATGCCGGCAGGTGCTTAGTGAATGGTGCGATCCGGATGTTCCGGTGATGCTCGCCAATCTGGAGGGGGCCCAGCGGCAGACGACGGTGGCGGCCCTGTTGCCCGGTGCGTTCGATAGACGACAGATGAGGAGGACCCATGCATGACGGATCTCTTGGCACGTGCTCTGAAACGGAGGCCTGAACAGGGGGGTGCGGCCACGGCCGTGCCCACGCGCGCGGAGGTGGAGGACAAGTACAAGTGGAGATTGGAAGACCTGTATCCCTCCGTCGAAGCGTGGGACCAGGATGCCAGTGCGGTTCGTGAGCTGTGTCAGCGCCTGCTGGCCTACCGCGGGCGGCTGGGTGAATCGGCAGAGACGCTGTTGGAAGCGCTGAGGTTGCAGGATCACATCGGTGAGAAACTCGCCCGCCTTTACGCTTTTGCGCGTATGCGCCAGGATGAGGATAACGCCAATCCGACATGGCAGGCGCTCACCGATAGAGCGATGAGCCTTTTGGTCGAGGTGCAGAGCGCGAAATCGTTCTTTGAACCCGAGCTCCTGGCGCTGCCGGAGGCGCGGATCCGCGCATTCCTGGAGGAGAGTGAACCGCTGCGGCTCTACCAGTTCTTGCTCGACGAGCTGCTTCGGCAAAAGCCGCACATTCTGTCGGCCGAGGTGGAGCAGGTGCTCGCCGCGGCTGGCGAGGTGATGAATGCACCGCACCATATCTTCACCATGTTTAACAACGCCGATATGCGGTTTCCGACCATTCGCGACGAGCAGGGGCGCGAGGTCGAATTGTCCCACGGGCGCTACATGCAGTTCCTGGAGAGCCGCGACAGGGAGGTCCGGCGCGCGGCTTTCGAAGCGATGTACAGCACCTATGGCAAGCATCGCAACACCCTGGCGGCCATTCACGGCGCCAGCGTGAAGAAGGACGTGTTTTACGCGCGCGTGCGTCGTTACGACTCGGCGCGGCAGATGGCGCTGGACGCCGACAATGTGCCGCTGTCCGTGTACGATGGGCTGCTCGATGCCGTGCACGAGTATCTGCCTGCTCTGCACCGATACCTGGATCTGCGGCGGCGAGCGCTAGGGCTTTCCGAGTTGCACATGTATGACCTGTACGTGCCGCTGGTTCCCAACGTGGATTGGCCGGTGAAGTATGAGGAAGCTGTTGAGACCGTGGAGCAGGCCATTCGCCCGCTGGGCGACGAGTACGTTCGCGTGGCCAGCGAGGGCCTACGCAGCGGCGGATGGGTCGATGTGTTCGAGACGCGCGGCAAAACGAGCGGCGCCTATTCCTGGGGGGCCTACGGCGTGCATCCGTACATCCTCCTCAACTGGCATGACACACTGGACAACATGTTTACCCTGGCGCACGAACTTGGTCATGCCATGCACACCTACTTTTCGCACAAAACACAGCCGTACGTGTATGCGGACTACACCATTTTCGTGGCGGAAGTGGCCTCGACGTGCAACGAGGCGCTGCTCATGCATCATTTGCTTCAGCATACGGACGATCCGAAGCGGCGCGCCTACTTGATCAACCATCACCTGGAGGGGATCCGCGGCACGCTCTTCCGCCAGGCGATGTTCGCGGAGTTTGAGAAGCTGACGCACGAGCACGTCGAGCAGGGCGGCGCGCTCACGCCGGAGTGGCTGTGCGACACCTACTACAAGCTCAACCAGACCTTCTTCGGTCCCGTTTGCGCGGTGGATCAGGAGATTGCACTGGAGTGGGCGCGCATCCCGCACTTCTACACCCCGTTCTATGTGTACAAGTACGCGACCGGGATCTCGGCGGCGACCGCCATCGCGCAGCGCATTCTCAAGGAGGGCCACCCCGCAGTCGCCGATTATCTGTCGTTCCTGTCGGGCGGTGGGTCCGACTATCCCATCAACCTGCTCAAGCGAGCGGGTGTGGATATGACCTCGCCGGAACCTGTGCGCGCGACGTTGCAGCTGTTCTCTGATCTCGTCGAGGAACTGGATACGCTGCTCGGTGCAGCGCAAGGTTGAGCGGAAAGGGGAGGGTCCATGCAGCGAAGGCGGTGGCACCGGATTGGCACAGGGGTGGCCGTGGCCGCACTGGCCGTGGGGATTGCGGCGGCCGTCGTCTATCATCGCCTGAATCGGTCGACGCCGGTGTGGGTGCCGGGGGTGGCCATGTACGGGGCGGTCTTCCTCGTCTTTCTCGGGCTGGATGAGATGTCGAGATCCGCGAGCCGGCAGCGCCTGGAGCGAGACGCACAGGCGGTGCGTCCCCGACCGCGGCCGCACCCGCGTGCGGCGTCACGACCCGCCGCGGCCGCCGTGCCCGACCCCGCCGGAGCCTCCGTGGTGCCTTCTTCAGTCCGACTGGTGCGCGCGCGCCCCGAGGACAAGGCGAAACTCACCCAAATGCGGTTGGCAGAGCGAGCGGAGGTGCTGGCGCTCGACGGATGCAAACCGCCGCCGGAGGACGAGGTGGCAGCGGAGGTGGCGGCGTTTCTCGAAGAGGCCGCCACCCATGCGTTCTTCATCGTCGCCGGGGAGCATGCGGTGGGGTGCGCCGTGGCGCGGCCCGCGCAAGAGGAGGCTGGGGATTGGTACCGCGTGGAGAGTTTGTACGTCGTGCCGGCGTGGCGGGATCGGCATATCGGGCGCCAGGCGTTGCGGCAATTGGCGGAGTTCTGCCGGCTGGCCGGAGCGCAGGGGATGGTCTTCCACATCTCACCAAACAACGGGAGGGCGCGCCATTTTCTGACGGCGTTGGGGTATCAGCTCGCGTATGAACGACGGGTGTCGCCGGATTCGTCCGGTGCGATGGGCGGTGAGTCGACAGGCGCGAAGCACGGCGCGCCCATGCAGGTGTGGCTGCTTCACTGGGGATGGTGAGGCAGCGGTCAGTTCATGGGCGCGCAGCCTCGCGGCAGGCGGATACTGACGATGGTGCCCTCGCCCACGCCGCTGTGGATGTGGATACAGCCGCCGTGCTCCTCGACAATGCGCTTGGAGATGGCCAGACCCAATCCGGTGCCGGTCGGCTTCGTGGTGTAGAAGGGTTGGAACACCTTGTCCAACGCATGCGCCGGTATCCCGCAGCCGGTGTCACAGACGCGAATCTCCACCTCATCCCGTTCGATCTCGAGCGTCAGCACAACCTTGCCGCCGCCATCGCAGGCTTGAAGGGCGTTCTGCGCGATGTTGAGCAGCACCTGCTTGAGCTGCTGCTCGTCTCCCGTGACCCAGACCTGCGCGGCCGGCAACATCGTCTCCAGAGCAACGTTGCGTAGCAACGCCTCCGGGCGGATGAATTCGGCGATGCTGCGCAGGACCTCGCAGACGTCGACGGGCTTCTGCATACACGGCGAGGGTTTGGCCAGCGACATGAAGTCAGCCACCAGCCGATGGATTCTATCGAGTTCCTGAATGGTGAGCATCAGGAACTGCTTGTCCTCTGTCGAAGCGAGGCGTTCAGCGAAAAGCTGCAGAAAGCCGCGCGCAGTCGTCAGTGGATTGCGGATCTCGTGCGCAATCCCGGCGGCCAGGGAGGTCAGAATGGAGAGGCGTTCCACGTCGCGCATGCACTGATCCATTCTCAGTTTTTCACTGCGTTCCATCGCGGCTCTCAGCCATTCGCGCATGGCGGTGGCCACGGCTTGGATGACCGCACGAAGCGGGCGGATGTCCATCGCCGATGCCCACAGTCCGAGACACATGTCGGGCGCCATCGGGCTGGGGGATTCCACGCGGATGGCCGTGGCCAGCCACGGCACCTCGGTGGCATGCGCGATGGGCGTGCGGAGGCCGCCCGTACCCGACGGCCACAGGGGCTCGCCATTCATGCCGCAGACCGCGCGTACGGCCCGCCCCAGCTGCGGTGCCTGGGGGACACCCTGAGTCAACGACGCCCCCGGATAAACCCCGTGTTCGGTGAGCCACTGCAAGGCCCGCGGCGCGCCTGTCACATCGAGAACGCGCCCCTGCGCGGTGCACAGCGCCATGGCTGCGACACCCAGTTCCGAGACAGGTCCGCTCGCCACCGTTCGAAGGCCGTGACACCACACACCGTACCAGCCGTCGTCTTCGTTCTTTTCCGATGGGGCATCGCGCCATACCGTGGGATATGCGGGGTTGGGACGCGGAGGCTTGTCCGCGTGCAGCGCGGCCACGGGCACGTGCTGCACATGGTGCGCGCTGCTTGGTTCCGCCGACGGCAGACGAAGCGCCGTGTCGTCCACAGCTGATTCCCCCTTTTCGTGCCGCGGCGGGTGTTCGTGGCACATCCTGGATTGATCACACTGGCCGAGTCATCGAGCTTATCTGTATTATCGTCAAGGTCCAGCAGGGAAACAAGGGTAATCCCGTGCCCTCCGACGTCTTTCGTCAAGGGTTCTCAAAATTCTGCTCAATTAACCCGGATCCGTCATCAGGGGTGCTGCTGGTGCGTGACTTGCTGTCGCCTGATGAATGCGTGAAAACAGGGCGGGAGCGTCCTCGTGGATGACCTTCAGACCCGATTCCGTCACACCCCCCGGGACGGCGACGCGCGCCATCACGTCGGCCGGGCTCCAGCCCGCGCGGATCAGTGCCGCCAAGCCCGCCACGCTCCCCTCCAGCAAGCGCAGGCAATCCCTCTGGGGTATGCCGGACTGTCTGGCTGCGGCCTCCGCCCATGTATTCAGTAGGCCGGCGAGAAACGCCGGGCCACAGCTGGCAAGGTCGGACGCGACACGCAGGTCGTCTTCCGCCACTTCGTAGAGGACACCGAGCGGGGCCAGGAGCTGCTCCAACTTCGCTCGTGAGGCAGGGTCGAGATCAGAAGCGCCGCACAGCAGGATGTTGCCGCAGCGCACGGACTGGGCAATGCTCGGGATCACCTTCACCACCTTTGCGTGCGTCATCCTGCGCAGCGCGTCAAGGGGGATGGTACTGATGGTGGTGGCGAGGATCTGTTGGCTGCGCATCAGTCCGCCGATGTCGCGCAAAACCTGCTCGCCATCCTGAGCCTTGGTGCACAGGAAGATGACTTCGCTAAACCACACGATATCGCGCAGGCTGTCCACCGTATGCAGATTGGGTGCGCTGCGGGCCAGAGCGATGGCCTTTTCTGGGGTTCGGTTGAACAGACAGACCTTCGCCGCCGCGTTGGCCGCGAATCCTTTCGCCAACATGCCGCCGATGGTGCCGGTTCCAATGACGCCGATGCGCATGGTCTCCCCTCCGCCCAGTGTTGCCGTACCGTATGTATATGCGCCCGGTGCCCGTCCTCTGCCTGGCATGCCGTCTCCCCGTACGCGCATACAAGTGAATCAACACCGCGGGCATCGACACATGGGGTCAGAAACCGGCACATGGTTACAGATTTCGCATGCAGGATGCGTGCCAAGTCGCGGCGAAGATCTTCCTAAGCACATGGCGAAGAAGGGATGGCCATGGAACTAGAACTCGGCTTGCTGCAGGTGCAGTCGCAGCGGCTGGTGATGACGGCGCAGATGCGCCAGGCCATCGCCGTGCTGCAATGCTCCGCATGGGAACTGTATGAGTTGTTGCAGCGAGAGGCGGAGGCCAACCCGTATGTGGAGGTGGAACCGCCACCGCTGCCCGCCGTCGCGTGGCTCCGCTGGCGCGACACCGCCGGCGCGGAGCGCGGGGGGGAGCGGCGGGAGCCGTACCCTCTCGAGCAGCGGGTGTCCATGCCCGTCCGCCTCGCCGACGATCTCGAGGCGCAACTGCGGTGTATGGCAGCGCCGAGGGGCGTGATGGAGTGCGCCATCAAGCTCATCGGCATGCTCGATGAAAACGGTTACCTGCGGGAGTCCAGCAGGGACATCGCGCGCTGGCTCGGGTGTTCTGAAGAGGAGGCCGAAGCGGCGATTCGTCTCCTTCAATCGTGCGATCCGCTCGGCATCGCCGCTCGCAATCTACGCGAGTGCCTGCTGCTTCAGATGGCGCAGGTTCCGCCGCCGGTGCGCGATCTCGCCCAGCACATCGTTGAGCATCACCTCGAGCACTTGGCGAGCGAGCCGTTGACCAAGCTGGCGCGGCGCCTGGGAAAGTCGCCGGATGCTGTGCAGTCCGCCGTCGATGCGATTCGGCGGTTGAACCCGCGGCCCGCCGCGGCGCTCGGGTCGACGTCCGAGCCGCCGGCGTACGTGATTCCGGATCTGGTGCTCGAGCGCGATGGCGATACGCTGTGGCTGCGAACCAACGAACCCGCGGAACCGCGGCTGCGGATCCGTGCCGAACTTTGGATTCAGGCACAGGACGACCAGGCGGCGTCCACGTGGCTGGCCCAGCGCTGGCGGAGAGCGCAGTGGCTGGCGCGGTGCGTGGAGCAGCGACGGTGGACGCTGTACCGCGTGGCGGAATACATCGTGCAGTGGCAGCGGCGGTTTTTCGACGAGGGTTGGCCTGCGCTTCGCCCGTTGACACTGCGTCAGGTGGCGTCCGCCCTCGGGTTGCACGAGTCGACGGTCAGCCGCGCCATTCGCGGTAAGTGGATGCAGACGCCGCGGGGCGTGATCGAACTGCGGGTGCTGTTCAGCGGAGAGGTGGCGGCCGATACGGAGGAGGCGTCCGCCGCGTTGGTCAAGCATCGCATCCGATCCTGGATTGAATCGGAGGATCCCCGGCATCCGCTGTCTGACGAGGCGCTCGCGAGGCGTTTGGCGGAGGAGGGCATCCGCGTGGCGCGCCGCACGGTGACCAAGTACCGCGAGGCGATGCGCATCCCGTCCTCGCAGCGGCGGCGCCGGCTGGGTTGACCTGGCCGGCGCTGGCCAAGCGGGCAAGCTCAGTTTGCGGGGCCGGCGCCGGTTGCATCTGTGGCGCAATTGGTATACGATGGCGGTAGTAACGGGAACCCGTTACAGCCCGTTTTTGCCCTGGCGGGACCCAAACCGTACACCCGGGACGTAAATTGACCCGAACGACACCCAGCTTGTTCGCTGGATTTTCGGGTATGATGAGGTTGGTACCTGTGGGACGAAAATCGTCCTGGCGGGACAGTTGCCGTGACGCCGAGGGGTGGCACGGACGCGAGACGGGGTACGGAAGGGCAGGAGGATGGTCGTGGACGCATTTCACCTGGACGCGGCGCGGCGCATTGTGCCGGAGTTGCTGGAGGTGCTGCGCGAGCGGGTTCACATCCTGCAGCGGATTCGCCTGCTGCAGCCGGTTGGCCGGCGTGCGTTGGCGGCGGAGATGGGCATCACGGAGCGCGTGCTGCGCAGCGAGGTGGAGTTCCTGCGGGCGCAGGGGCTGCTCACCGCATCGGCTGCGGGAATGGCCCTGTCGGAAGAGGGGCAGGCTCTTCTTGATGAATTGGAAGGGTTCGTGGCTCTGCTCGAGGGCCGAACGGACCTGAGTGACAGGGTGTCCCGCGCGCTTGGCATCTCGCAGGTCGTGGTGGTGGCCGGCGACAGTGACGAAGCCGGTTGGGTGAAGGATGCCTTGGGTCACCAGGCGGCCGTGTTTCTGCGCGGGGTGCTGCGGGAGGGGGACGTGATCGCCGTCACGGGTGGCACCACCCTCGCCGCGATGGCACGGCGCATGCCGAGGCAACCGGAGGCGCCGCCGGTCAAGGTGGTGCCGGCGCGCGGGGGGCTCGGGGAAACGGTCGCGGTGCAGGCCAATACCATCGCCGCGGAGCTGGCGCAACGCCTCGGGGGGCGGTCGGTGATGTTGCATGTGCCGGATCGGCTGAGCCCGGACACGCTGGAGCACCTCATGCAGGAGCCGGAAATCGCGGAGCGCCTGCAGGAGATCCGCGAGGCCACCATCGTCGTGCACGGCATCGGCGAAGCGCTGCGCATGGCGCACCGGCGCCAGCTGCCGAAGGAGGAACTCAGCCTTTTGCGGGCGAGCGGCGCAGTGGCCGAGGCGTTCGGCTACTACTTCAACGATGCGGGCGAGATTGTCCACACCATGACGACCGCGGGCCTGCGGCTCGCTGATCTGGAAGGCGCGCGCCTGGTGATGGGCGTGGCGGGCGGCCACACCAAGGCGCGGGCCATTCGGGCGGCGGCGCGGGCCTACCGAATGGACGTGTTGGTTACGGATGAGGGCGCGGCGCGCGGCCTGCTGGACCTCGTGGAACCCCAGAATGAGGCGCGCACCGGGCGCACCGGGCTGTAACGGGGAAGCCAAGGGGAGGCTGAAATCATGACGATTCGTGTTGGTATCAACGGCTTCGGGCGCATTGGTCGCAATGTCTTTCGCGCGGCGATGAACCGGAGTGGCGTGGAGATTGTGGCCGTCAACGACCTGACGGATGCGGAAACGCTGGCCATGCTGCTGGAGTACGACTCGGTGCACGGCCGGCTGAACGCGGAGGTTCGTGCGGAGGGCAATGACCTGGTGGTGAACGGTCGACGCGTCAGGGTCCTCGCCGAGCGCGATCCCGGCAATCTCCCGTGGAAAGACCTGGGCGTGGATCTGGTCGTGGAGAGCACGGGCCTGTTCACCGATAAGGCGAAGGCGGAGGCGCACATCACGCGCGGCGGTGCGAAGAAGGTTATCATCTCGGCGCCGGCCAAGAACGAGGACATCACCATTGTGATGGGCGTCAACGAGCACATGTATGACCCCGAAAAGCATCACGTCATCTCGAACGCTTCCTGCACGACCAACTGCCTGGCGCCAGTCGCCAAGGTGCTCGACGAGAAGTTCGGGATTGTGCGCGGTCTGATGACGACGGTGCACTCGTACACCAACGACCAGCGCATCTTGGATCTGCCGCACAAGGACATGCGGCGAGCACGCGCGGCGAATCTGTCCATCATCCCGACGACGACCGGTGCCGCAAAGGCCGTGGCATTGGTGCTTCCCCAGCTGAAGGGTAAGCTCAACGGCATGGCGATGCGCGTACCGACGCCGAACGTGTCGGTCGTTGACCTGACGGCGGAACTCGCGACGGATGTGACCGCGGACGAGGTCAACGCGGCGCTGCGCGAGGCTGCGGAGGGTGCGCTGAAGGGCATCCTGGCATACACCGAGAAGCCGCTGGTGTCGCGCGATTTCAATGGCGATCCGCACTCCTCCATCGTCGATGCGCTGAGCACGATGGTGATTGAGAATCGGATGGTCAAGGTCATTGCCTGGTACGACAACGAGTGGGGCTACTCCAACCGCGTGGTGGATCTCGCCGCCTACGTGGGCCGCAAGATGCCCGTGGCGGCGCGCTGAGGAGTGCAAGTCGCAGTAAGGGGTGTGCGCCGGTGGCGGGATCGGCCATGGAGTCGAGGGACGGAAAATGTCCACCCGGGCGGGATGGAAAGTGTCCCGATGCACTGGAGACCCCCATGACGATTCTGTACAATGGTAGCCAGGTCGAGGGGAGACGCGGCCGCGCTCTCCCCTTTTCAGCGTCGCGCGCTGTGGCGGCGCGAGGCGGTGCAGGAGGAGGACGGTGCGATGCATAAGCGGACCATCCGGGACGTGGAGTGGCACGGGAAGCGGGCGCTGGTGCGCGTGGACTTCAATGTGCCCATTCAGGACGGTGAGATCACGGACGATACCAGGATCCGAGCGGCGCTGCCCACCATCCGCGCGCTGATGGAGGCGGGCGCCAAGGTGGTCCTGATGAGCCACCTCGGCCGGCCGAAAGGGCAGCCCAATCCCAAATACTCGCTGGCCCCCGTGGCGCGGCGATTGGAAGTGCTTCTGGGCCGGCCGGTGGCGTTTGCGGAGGATTGCGTGGGACCGGCGGCGGAAGCGGCGGTCGAACGGCTCGCACCCGGCGGCGTGCTGCTGCTGGAAAACGTGCGTTTCCACCCCGAAGAGGAGAAGAACGACCCGGCCTTCGCGGCGCAGCTCGCTCGCCTGGGTGATGTGTACGTGAACGATGCGTTCGGCAGCGCACACCGCGCGCATGCGTCGACGGAAGGGGTGGCGCACCACCTGCCGGCGGTGGCCGGGCTCCTGATGGAAAAGGAGATCACCGTGATGGGCCGGGCGCTCACGGATCCCGACAGGCCCTTCATCGCCATCATCGGCGGCGCCAAGGTGTCGGACAAGGCGCCCGTGCTGGAAAACCTGTTACCGAAGGTGGACGCACTGCTCATTGGCGGTGGTATGGCCAACACGTTCCTGGTTGCTCAGGGGTATGAACTCGGGAAATCGCTCGTTGAACCCGACGCCATCGACACGGCGCGGCGGTTGTTGCAGCAGGCGGAGCAAGCGGGGAAGCGAATCCACCTGCCGACGGATTTGGTCGCGGCGGATGCGTTTGCGCCGGACGCGCCCCACCGCACGGTGCCCGTGTGCGCGTTCCCGGCGGAGGCGATGGCGCTGGACATCGGTGAAGCGACGGTAGCTGCGTACACCGAGGTGATCCGAACCGCGCGGACGGTGGTCTGGAATGGTCCCATGGGCGTTTTCGAGATGCCAGCGTTCGCAAAGGGCACCGTGGCCATCGCCCGCGCCGTCGCGGAGGTGCACGGCACCACCATCGTTGGCGGCGGAGACTCGGTGGCTGCGGTGGAACAGGCCGGGCTGGCGGATAAGATGACGCACGTGTCAACCGGCGGCGGCGCCTCCCTGGAATTCCTGGAAGGCAAGGTCCTGCCCGGTGTGGCGGCACTGCAGGACAAGTGATCTCTCGCAGCGGGGGAGGAGATGGCGGAATGCGCCGAAAACTGCTGATGGGCAACTGGAAGATGCACAAGACGGTGGCGGAGGCTCGTGCCTTTGCCGAAGCGCTGGGGCGGATGTCGGGACGGCTGCCGGCGGATGTCGATCTCGTCCTCTGCCCACCGTACACCGCCCTGCACCCGCTGCGTGTGATCCTGCCGGCGGCCGTACGTTTGGGCGCGCAGAACGCGCATGAGGCGCCACACGGTGCCTTCACCGGTGAGGTCAGTGTGCCGATGCTCCAGGAACTTGGGGTACAGTACATTCTCGCCGGGCACTCGGAACGGCGGCAGATGTTCGGCGATACGGATGAGCGGGTGCGTGAGAAGGTGCGGGCCATCGCCGAGGCGGAGCTCATCCCGGTGCTGTGCGTGGGGGAGAACCTGGAGGAGCGGCGGTCGGGACGCACCTACGAGGTGGTGCGGCGGCAGGTGGATATCGGGCTGTCCGCGCTCGGTCCCGATGCGGTGAAGACGGCGGTCGTGGCGTACGAACCGGTGTGGGCCATCGGGACGGGCCAAGCCGCGACCGCGGCTGATGCGCAGGACGTGATCGGCCGGATCCGCATGTGGATCCGCGATTCGCACGGCGCGGAGGCGGCGGACGGGGTGCGCATCCTGTATGGCGGCAGTGTCAAGCCGGACAACATTGCGCAGTTCACAGCGCAGCCGGACATCGACGGGGCGTTGGTCGGCGGTGCAAGTCTGGACCCCGAATCATTCGTGGCCATGGCGCAGGCCGTGGCGCAAGGAGGTGCGTGAGATGAGCAGCAGCTCAAACGGACCGACGAGCATTCAGCACACGCTCTCCGATGCACCGTTTGAGCGGCGATCCCGGCCGAGCGGGTGCGGCCCGGTGGCCCTGATCATCCTGGACGGATTCGGGTGGCGCGAGGAGACGTACGGGAACGCGGTGGCAATGGCGAAAAAGCCGGTGTTCGACCGCCTCTGGGCGCGCTGGCCGCACACGACGCTGCGCGCCAGTGAAGAGGCGGTGGGTCTGCCCAAAGGCCAGTTTGGCAACTCGGAGGTGGGTCATTCCAACATCGGCGCGGGGCGCATCCTGTATCAGGACCTCACGCGCATCAACAAGGACATTGAATCTGGCGCGTTCTTCGAAAACCCCGCGCTCAAGGGTGCGATGGAGCATGTGCTCAAGCATGGTACGCGTCTGCATCTGGCCGGCCTTGTATCGGATGGCGGCGTGCACAGCCATATGGATCACCTGCTCGCCCTGCTGCGCATGGCGAAACGCTACGGCGTGCAGGAGGTCTACGTGCACGCGTTTATGGACGGCCGCGATACGTCGCCCACATCCGGGCGGGAGTACCTGCGCCAGGTGCTGGAGACCATGCGTGAGCTGGGGACGGGCCGCGTTGCCACCGTCGTGGGCCGGTACTACGCGATGGATAGAGACAACCGTTGGGCGCGCACCGAAAAGGCGTACCGGGCGATGGTGTACGGCGAAGGCGAGCAGGCGACGGATCCCATCGCCGCGCTGGAGGCCAGCTACGCCCGCGACGTGACGGATGAGTTCGTCGAGCCGATTGTCGTGATCGACGAACAGATGGAACCCATCGGTCTGATCCGCGACCAGGACGCGGTCATCCTGTTCAACTTCCGGCCGGACCGGGCCATTCAGATCTCGCGTGTGTTCACGAACGAGGATTTTCGCGAATTCGACCGCGGCCCGGCATTTCCGCATGTCCACTACGTGTGCATGACCAAGTTCAGCGACACGGTGGGCGGGGACATTGCCTATGAGCCCGTGAATCTGGCCAACACCTGCGGCGAGGTGCTGGCGCGAGCCGGGATGCGCCAGCTGCGGATTGCGGAGACCGAGAAGTATCCGCATGTCACTTTCTTCTTCTCCGGAGGGCGCGAGGAACCGTTCCCGGGGGAGGAGCGCATCCTGGTGCCGTCACCGAAGGTGGCGACATACGACCTGAAGCCGGAGATGAGTGCGTATGAGGTGGCCGCGCAGGCGGCGGAGCGGATGCGTTCGGGCGACATTGACGTGATGATCCTGAACTTCGCCAACCCGGACATGGTGGGTCACACCGGTTCGCTCGAGGCGGCCATCCGCGCGGTGGAGGCGGTGGACGAATGTCTCGGCACGGTGATGGACGCCATCGAATCGCAGAACGGCGTGGCACTCATCACGGCGGACCACGGGAATGCGGACATCATGATTGATCCCGACACAGGCGAGCCGTGCACCACCCATACGCTCAGCCTCGTGCCGCTCATCGTCACGCTCGATGGGATTGAGTTGGAGCCGGGCATCTTGGCCGATTTGGCGCCGACCATGCTGGATATCCTGGGGATACCGCAGCCCCGGGAGATGACGGGGCACAGCCTGATCCGCCGGCGCGCCTGATGCGCTCGGCGGGCCTTACATAACCGAAACGAGGTGGTCGTTCATGTCCGAGATCTTTGACGTGCATGCGCGCGAGGTGCTGGATTCGCGCGGCAACCCGACGGTGGAAGTGGAGGTGGAGTTGGAATCCGGTGCGGTGGGTCGCGCCATCGTGCCGTCCGGTGCGTCCACCGGCGCGCACGAAGCGGTGGAGCTGCGCGATGGCGACGCGGACCGTTACGGTGGCAAGGGCGTGCGCCAAGCGGTGCAGAACGTGATTGAGGTCATCGGTCCGGAAATCATCGGCGAGGATGCGCTGGATCAGGTGGCCATCGACCAGATGATGATCCAGCTCGACGGCACGCCGAACAAGGGGAAGCTTGGCGCCAACGCCATCCTCGGCGTCTCGATGGCGGTGGCGAAGGCGGCGGCCAATGAGCTGGGCATTCCGCTCTACCGTTACCTGGGCGGCTTTGCGGGTCGCACGCTGCCGACGCCGCTCATGAACATCCTCAACGGCGGCAAGCATGCGGACAACACGGTCGACATTCAGGAGTTCATGGTCGTGCCGCACGGCGCGCCGACGTTCCGTGAGGCGCTGCGGATGGGTGCGGAGATCTTCCACAGCCTGAAGAAGGTGCTCGCCTCCCGTGGCCTGGCCACCACCGTCGGCGACGAGGGCGGTTTCGCCCCGAACCTCAAGACCAACGAGGAAGCGCTCGCCATCCTTGTAGAGGCCATCGAGAAGGCCGGCTACAAGCCGGGTGAAGACGCGTCGCTGGCGCTGGACATCGCGTCCACCGAGCTGTATAAGGATGGCCGCTATCACTTCGAGGGCGAGGGTGTGGTCCGCACGTCGGACGAGTTGATCCACTACTACGAGACGCTGCTCAGCCGCTATCCCATCGTCTCCATCGAGGACGGCCTGGCCGAGGACGACTGGGACGGCTGGCAGAACCTCACCCGTGCGCTGGGCGGTAAGGTGCAGCTGGTGGGGGATGACCTGTTCGTCACGAACACGGATCGTCTGAGCCAGGGCATCGAGCGCGGCGTCGGCAACTCCATTCTGGTGAAGGTCAACCAGATTGGTACGCTGACGGAGACGTTCGCCTGTATCGAACTCGCAAAGCGCAGCGGCTACACGGCCATCATCTCGCACCGCTCCGGCGAGACGGAGGACGTGACGATTGCGGATATTGCGGTGGCCGTCAACGCAGGCCAGATCAAGACTGGGGCGCCGAGCCGCACGGACCGGGTGGCCAAGTACAACCAGCTGCTGCGCATCGAGGAGCATCTTGGTGAGGCGGCGCTGTACGCGGGTCAGACACCGTTCAAGCAGGTGGGCAAATAAAGGCCATCTTGCGAGACCCCGCTGTACCGTTGCGCAGCGGGGTTCACGGATCCGGATTGTTTCAAGCTCGACGCCGAAGACGGTCGGCCCTGTGTCACCCCTTTGTCCCGTACGCCCGTTCATGATATGCTGAAACCATCTCCACCCGGAGGTGGGCAGTGTGCTCGCAGCAGCGAAAGTGGTGTTGGTGATTCTCTGCATCGCGCTGATCGCGGTGATTCTCATGCAGTCAGGGCGCAGCGCCGGTCTGTCCGGAGTGATCACGGGCGGTTCCGAACAGGTGGGCAGCCGCCGCCCGAAAGGTCTCGACTCGTTCCTGGCCAAGGTCACGGTGGTACTCGCCGTTCTGTTCTTCCTGGTGACTCTGCTCATTGCCTGGCTGCTCGTCCATACATCCGGTTGAGGATTGGACGCGGGTGCCGCCATCTGGCGGCACTTTTTTGTTTCTGTATGTGCGGTTCTCGGGTCTGTTTCCAGCGCGGACGGACAGACTAGCGATAACGGGATGAGAAGGGAGGGAATGGGTTGGTCACCCGAGATGAGGTCCTCACGTTCATGCGGCATGAGGCTTACCGGCCGCTGAAACTGGAGGAGTTGGTGGAGGCGTTCGAAATTGATGGTCAGGATGAGTTTCAAGCGTTTGTGCGCCTCCTGACCGAGATGGAGGAAGCTGGCGACATCGTGCAGACGCGCACGCACCGCTATGGGGTGCCCGAGCGCATGAACCTCGTCGTCGGCCGTTTGCAGATGAAAGCGCGCGGCTATGGCTTTGTCATCCCGGACCAACCGGATCAACCGGACGTGTACATCCCTGCCGCCGAGATAGGCGGCGCCATGCCGGGCGATAAGGTGCTCGCCCGGATTGAGGCGGGTCGCACAGGTCCGCGCCGGGAAGGACGCGTTCTGCGCGTGCTGGAGCGGGCCAACGACCGGGTGGTGGGCAAGTTCACTCGGCATCGCGATCACGGCTTCGTCGCCCCCATGGACAAGCGCTTCCAGCAGGACATCTACGTCGGCCCAGGCGACATGATGGATGCGCACGACGGGTATGTGGTCGTGGCCGAAATCACCTCCTATCCGACGCCGACGCGCGGACCTGAGGGTCGCATTGTGGAGGTGTTGGGGCATCCGGATGCGCCCGGGATCGACATCCTGGCGGTGGTGCGCAAATACAAGCTGCCGGAGACGTTCCCGGACGAGGTGCTGCGCGCCGCCGAGGCCATTCCGATTGAGTTGTCCGAGAAGGATTACGAGGGCCGGCGGGATCTGAGGGATGAGGTGATTGTCACCATCGACGGCGAGGACGCCAAGGACCTGGACGACGCCGTGCATGTCAAACGGCTCGACAATGGCAACTACCTGCTCGGTGTCCACATCGCCGACGTCGGCTATTACGTCAAAGAGGGCAGCATCCTGGATCGCGAGGCGTTCAGGCGCGGTACCAGCGTGTATCTGGTGGACAGGGTCATCCCGATGCTGCCCCAGCGGCTGTCCAATATCATCTGTTCGCTGAATCCGCGCGTTGATCGCCTGACGATGACGTGCGAGATGGAGTTCACGCCGCGGGGGGAGCGCGTGCGCCACGATATCTATCCGAGCGTGATCCGCACCACGGAGCGGATGACCTACAACAATGTGCGCAGGATTCTGGAGGACCGGGATCCCGAGGTGATGGCGCGCTACGAGCCGCTGGTGCCGCATTTTGAGTTGATGGAGGAGTTGGCGCTGATCCTGCGCGACAAACGCATGGCGCGGGGCGCGATTGACTTCGATTTCGACGAGATCAAGGTGTTCGTGGATGACCTGGGTCATCCCACCGCCGTCGTTCCTCGCCAGCGGTCCATCGCCGAGCGCATCATCGAAGAATTCATGCTCGCCGCCAACGAGACCATCGCGGAGCATTTTCATTGGCTCAATGTGCCGTTCCTCTACCGTGTGCACGAGGAGCCGGAGATGGAACGCATGCTCGAATTCAACGAGTTCATCCATAACTTCGGGTACCACCTCAAGGGTGTCGGCAACAAGGTGCATCCCAAGGCGTTGCAGGAGATTTTGGATCAAATCCGCGGCACCCGCGAGGAAAACGTCATCTCCAAGCTGATGCTCCGATCCATGCGGCAAGCCCGTTACTCGCCCGAGTGCCTCGGTCACTTTGGCCTTGCGGCGCAGTATTACACGCACTTCACCTCGCCCATTCGGCGCTATCCGGACCTGGTCATCCATCGGATCATCCGCGAGGTTTTGACCGGCCGCATGTCGGAGGAGCGCATGGAGCGGCTGCAGGCGTTCGTGGACGAAGCGGCGGTGCAATCCAGCGAGCGTGAACGCTTGGCGGATGAGGCGGAGCGCGAGTGCGATCAGCTGAAGATGGTCGAATACATGCAGGAGCGCATCGGCGAGGAGTTCGACGGCATGATCAGCGGTGTGACTCCGTTCGGGCTGTTTGTGGAGCTGGAGAACGGCATTGAGGGCTTGATTCACATCAGCTATCTGACCGACGACTACTACGCGCTGAATGAGAAGCAGATGGCCCTGGTGGGCGAACGCACGCGGCGGGTGTTCCGGCTGGGCGATCCGGTGCGGGTACGCGTGCTTGGCGCCAACAAGGAAGAACTGCAGATAGACTTCGAGCTGGTGGCGCACTTGCGCGAGGGCACCATGGTGTATGAGGACGGCCGGGCAACGGTCATTTACGACGAGGATTTGTCGCCGCGTCAGCGCCGCGCCGCGCAGCGGGAACGCGAACGCTTGGCGCGCAGACCTAAGGAGAGCCGCCCAAGGCGGGAAGGGGCTGGGCCAGCGGCGGTTGCCCTGGAGCCCTCCCGAGATGCGCGCCGCGGCAAGGTTGGTAAGAAGCGGTCGCGCCGCGCCGCTGATCCCGTGGTGGAGGCGCTGCCCACGCCGGCGAAGCACCGGCGCAAGCAGGCTGTGGCGGGTGCCGCGTATCCCACGGCGCCGCATGGTCACGGCGAGCGCCGCCGCGGGGGCCGCGCGAACGGAAAGGCGCGTCGCCGCGGGCGCTGACGTCACAGAGTGATGGAACCGGGAGTGCGGGGCTGGATACGGAGGCCGGCCGGTGGCCTCCGGACAGTCCCGCCATGGCGCGTCAGGGGATGCGGGGAGTCCGTCGGGATGCACGGCACAGCGTTTCGCCTTCTTACAAATCCGGTACGCACGTTGCGGCTCGTTGCGGATCGTGCTATGATAAAAATTACGCCATACGGCATACTGGGGGGGTGAACCGGATGGCGCGGCCGGACGATGGCAAGACGCTGGCCCAGAACCGCAAAGCGTACCATGACTACTTTATCGAGGAGACGTACGAGGCGGGCATTGTGCTGAAGGGCACGGAGATCAAGTCCATCCGGCGCGGCTCGGTCAGCCTCCGCGACGCGTATGCGCGGGTGGAAGACGGCGAGGTGTATGTGCATAACATGCACATCAGTCCGTATGAGCAGGGCAATCGGTTCAACCATGATCCGCTGCGCAGCCGCAAACTCCTCCTGCATCGGCACGAGATCAACCGCCTGCTTGGCGCCGTACGGGAGAAGGGTTATACCCTAGTTCCGACAAGGCTCTACCTGCGCAACGGCTTCTGCAAGGTGGAGCTGGGACTTGCCCGCGGTAAGAAGCTGTACGACAAGCGTGAGGCCGCCAAGCGCCGCGATGCGAGCCGTGAGATAGAGCGCGCGCTACGCGGGCGCGGGTGAACCTTCGCTACGTGCCACAAATCCCCGTTGCCTTGCCAAGGCCGCGCGCGTATGATCAGATCTGCGGACGCCGCCAGACGGTGGTTCCGCGTCAGCACTGCAGCGATTCGCGCAGCCGTTCGTGAGCATCCGTCAAAGAACGCGGGGGCGTTTTGGATTCGACGGGGACTGATCGAGCATGAACGGCGGGCCGTGGGGCTGCGGCCACGTTAAAACGCGGACCAAAATTAACTGGCAAAGCGAATCGCTTCAACAACAACCTCGCCCTGGCTGCCTAATCAGCGCCAGGCCGTCACCCTGTGCGGTGCCCGTGCGCACCTGGTGACGTCATACTAACGGGCTGACCGGGCGTCCTGCTCGCGGACACCCGGTGACATGATGCGAGCTCACCTGACGGCAAGCGTGTGCGTCCGCGTGCCGCAGGGACATCAGTAGACGTACTACGCCCGTAGAAGTTCGTGTGGCGAGGTCTTCGGACGCGGGTTCGACTCCCGTCGCCTCCACCAGAGAGCAAGAGCCACCCATCAGGGTGGCTTTTTGTTATGGACGGTCCTCCTGCTCACCACGCGGGCAAAGTTCGGTATGATGGTGGCAACACCTTCCCTTCAGACATACCTGGGCCACAAACGTTGGCCAGCTCGCGACGTTACCTTGGAGGCGAAGCAAGATGGAAGATGTGCGCTATCCTATCGGAAAGTTTGTGCTCGTCGAGGGCGTCTCCGCGGATCAGCGAAAAGCCTGGATCCGGGATATTGCGGATGCACCTTCGAAGCTGTATGAGGCTGTAGAAGGGCTTTCACTTGAGCAATTGGATACGCCGTATCGGGAAGGCGGTTGGACCGTCCGTCAAATCGTGCATCATCTGGCGGAGAACGACATGCTCGTCTATACTCGATTCAAGTGTGCGTTGACGGAAGACAACCCGCGGATCATGCCTGCGCAGGAAAATTTGTGGGCCGAGCTCCCCGATAAAAACGTACCGGTAAGTTCCTCCTTGAAACTGTTCGAATTGATCCACGAACGCTGGGCGACTTTGCTCGAGGGCATGTCTGTCGAAGACTTTTCCCGCACATTTGTCCATCCGGTGACAGGAGTCTGGAGCCTGGACAGGGCACTCGCTTTTTACGCTTGGCATGATCGACATCACACGGCGCAAATCGTATCCTTTCGCGAACGCCTCGGATGGTGAGGGAGGTACAATGCGCCAAGCCAACGTTTACCACATCGATCCTGTAGAACTCACGGGTGAACGCGCAACGCTGATGCCGATGGACGCATCCCATGTGGAAGGTTTGTTTGAAGCGGGGAGAGACCCGCAAATATGGACCTACATGCCCATGCGAGTGGAGACCATGGAG
Organism: Alicyclobacillus sp.; assembly: GCA_023511725.1. Lineage (GTDB taxonomy): Bacteria > Bacillota > Bacilli > Alicyclobacillales > Alicyclobacillaceae > JAIMAY01. The sequence continues at coordinate 7,026 of JAIMAY010000027.1, read as the reverse complement.
GACATGAAGCGCCTGGTGTCTGAGGCACTCTCCGCAAGAGCGGCGGGTTCCGAGTTCCCTTTTGTGATCATGGACAGAGAAACCGACAAGATCGTAGGGAGCACCCGATTCTTAGACATTTCCATTCCAAATCGACACTTGGAAATCGGCTGGACCTGGCTGAATCCCAGTGTGTGGCGTACACGTATCAACACGGAATGTAAATATCTGTTGTTGAAGCACTGTTTTGAGGTGTTGGGAACGATACGGGTTCAACTGAAAACGGACAGTAGGAACCTACGTTCACAAAAGGCCATCGAACGCATCGGGGCCGTCAAGGAAGGTGTGTTGAGAAAGCATCGGATTATGCACGACGGGTACATTCGTGACTCCGTGTACTTCAGCATCGTTGACGATGAGTGGCCACAAGTGAAGCGAAGGCTGCAGATGTTGTTGAATGAACGGTAACCGATGCGGTCACATGGGAGGGATTAGGAGAGAGTTTCGTACACACCAGGGCCACACGGCGGTGGCCGGGGCCGCGCGGGAGTGACGGGTCTGCCGGGAGGGCATCGGTGCGGGCTACGCCGTTTTGCGGCGCGGCATTTTCCCTGTTCTGCACCGCGCGTGGAGCACCATCTTTGGCTACCTGTCCCTGTATGTGAGTTCCCTTCCCGCTTAGCGTATACTGGAGCTCGAGCGGGAAGAGGTGTTCAGCATGACCACACTGCAAGCGCCACTCATTCATGTCGGACGAGCGGCCAATCCGGCGTACATGGGCCGCTATCCGCAGCGCGTGTTTCCCAACCGGAACTTGATGTATCCAGACCCTTTCATCCTCTTGGATCACTTTGCGATGCAGCACCCCCATGGGTTCCCGGACCACCCACACCGGGGCTTCGAGATCATCTCCTACGTGCTCGGCGGTGCCATGGCGCATGAGGATAGCGCTGGAAACTCGACGGTGATTCCGACCGGCGGTGTGCAGACGGTGACGGCGGGACGCGGTATCATCCACTCGGAGATGCCGCACGGGGATGACATCTCCACAGGCCTTCAGCTATGGATCAATCTTCCGCGGGCGGACAAAGGCGTGGCGCCATCCTATCGCGAATTCGCGCCGGAGGAGATTCCGACCACTGCAGGGAACGATGTGACCGTGCGGATGATTGTGGGGCCGGGATCGCCCGCGCGGATCCAGCGCGACATACGTTACGTGGACGTGCAGGTGGCGGGCACCTTCCGTTTTCGCGGGGAGGTCCCCGCCGGTTTTCAAGGCTTCGTCTATCTTCTCGAGGGGCAAGGGACATTCAACATGGTCCGGGAGACGCTCAGGCAGCCGTTTGAAACGGACGACGGTAGCGTGAGCGGTCCAAAGGCGGCGCAGGGAGACCTGCTGTTCGTTCCTGCGGATGCCGATGCCCGCGTCATTGAAGTCGTGCGCGATGGCGGAGGGCGTGCACCGCTACGCTTTGTGTACGCCGTGGGCCAGCCTATCGGCGAGCGCCCCATCTACAACGGGCCGTTTGTGGATTGAAGTTGCACCCATCGCGGGCAAGGGAGTTGTGCTGTGCTCGACACGCTGTTTATCAATCTCTGCGTCATCTTCACATTGACCATCTCCGGGTTTTGGGTGCTGCGGCGGATGACGCTCCGCCGGCCGCTCTCCCGGCCGGTACGAATGGCGGCTGCGGGGTTCGTGGCGGGCGTCATGGGCGTGGTGCTGATGTACCACGCGGTGCCGGTGCCTGGGTCCAGGATGATCATTGACCTGCGCCATGTCCCCGTCATCGTTGCCGCGGTGCTCGGCGGGCCGGTGGCCGGCTCTGTGGCAGGGGTGGTGGAGGCGCTCGCCAGATCCCTTCTGTTTGGCGTCTCGTCCACGTCCCTGGTGTTCGGATTGAACATGCTTGTCATCGGGCTCGTGGCACCATGGTTGGTTCGGCTGGCGCGGCGACTGCGGTATCGTCTGGCCCTGGGCAACCTTTACGCCCTGCTTCAGATATCCGTGCTGGTGATGGCATACGCCGCGCCATCCGCGCGGGTTGTCACTCTACGCCTACTGGCGTGGCAGTGGCTCACGTCGTTTATCGCGGTGTACGCGTCCGCGTGGCTGGTGGACATGGTGGAGCAGTACGCCGACAGGCATGATGAATTGCAGCGGCTGTCCTCCTCGGATCATCTGACGGGGCTTGCCAATCTGCGGCGGTTCGAGGCTACCATGGCTCTGCACCTGGAGCGGGCTGCGCGTCAGGGGACGGCGGTGGCCCTGCTCTTGTTTGACATTGATCACTTCAAAAAGGTGAACGATACCTACGGTCATGCGGCAGGCGATGCGGCCCTTCGCGAGTTTGCCGCCGCCCTTCAGAGATCCTGCCGGCCTGGGGACGTGGCGGCGCGCATCGGCGGTGAGGAGTTTGCCATCCTGGCGCCTGGCGCGTCGCTGCCGGCTGCCGTCCAGGTGGCCGAGCGGGTACGCGTCGCCGTGGAGGAGCAGGGGGGCCAGCTGCCGGACGGCCAACGCTTGCACCTGACCGTCTCCGCCGGTGTCGCCGTCTATCCTGACACCTGCCCTCGTCCCGAGCACCTGCGGCAGCAGTCGGATGATGCGCTTTACGCCGCGAAACGGGCGGGGCGCAACCTGGTCATTGCTGCGGTACGGGAGAGCTAAGCCACCCTCCCTTGGCGATCCGGTGTAACACCCGGCTACTGCTCCCGCGCGAGGTAGCCGGGGTGAGCCTTTCTGCATCGGTTACGGTGCAAAGGCGGATCGGATCCCGTCTGCGAGCGCAGGGCAGTCGTACACGGCCTGACGAAGAGCGGCCTCCTTTAGGCGTCCTGTGAGCAGGTCGTTGATGCGGGCCACGGTGAGTGCGGGATAGGGTCTGTGCAACAGCTGCAACGTGGCGCCCGTCTCCACCTCACCCTCCTCCAGCACGCGCACGTACCAGCCTGTCCAACCGCTGGCCCGAACCTCCTCCGTCAAACTGGGAATACCCCACCGCTTGGAAATCTTGTAGCACGGCACGCGCGGTTGGCATACCTCGACGAGGGCGGTGCCGACAGCGTACACATCGCCGATGCAGACGGTCTCCTCGTCCAGTCCCTCCACCGTCCAGTTCTCCGCGAAGCCACCAGGGCCGAACCCGGCTTCGGGGTACCGCTGTCGCCAAGCCGGATAATGCTGCGCACTGTACATCAGCACGGCCTTGTCCGGGCCGCCGTGATGGCGTGTATCCGCGGGGCGGTCGCCCTCCAGTCCCAGACGGCTGAGGCTGAGCGGGCCTGGGTGAGGCTGGCGAATGAAGGTGGTGGTCCACGGGCGGTTATCCGGGGACGAGCGGAGGGTGCGTGGTTGGCCAATGTGCATGGCCATGATCCGGGCCGCAGCCGGCCACCTGTGGTCCGTCATGGGGAGCCTCCTCGCATGTCACCCCGCCGCGGTGCTGGATGCGGTGAGGCGCTTCATTTCTTGATCCAACGCAGTTTGGGTCAGTGCACCGGTGACGCGATCCACAATCCTCCCGCTGCTATCGATGAAGAGGGTGGTGGGCAACGCGGACACCTGATACAACGTGCTGACCGTACCTCTCGGGTCCAACAGGACCGGGTAGGTGACGCTGTGCTGGCGGATGAACGCCTGCACGTGGCTGACGTTGTCTCCGACGGTGACGTTGACGCCGATGAACTGCACCTGGCCACCGTACTGAGTCGCGGCCTGATTCAACAGGGGCTGTTCCTCGTTGCACGGGCCGCACCACGATGCCCAGAAATTCAGCACCACCGGTTTGCCGCGCAGTGCCGACAACGACACGGCCGATCCGCCCTCCACCGTGTGCAAGGTAAAGTTCGGTGCCGGGTTGCCGGCGAACGGACGCGCGGACGGTTGGTGCAGCGTCCGGAATGCAATCACCAGCGCCAGCACGAGCAGTACACCCAGCCCCGTCAGGAGCCATCCACGGCGCATCGCAACATCGCTCCTTTCTCACAGACCCGGGCTGCTCCAACCGGCAAATAGCGCCGACAATCGGTCCATCACGCCCGTCAGCAGCAGAAACCCCATCACCATCAGCACGGCGCCCGCCACGCGCTGCAGTGGCAACGCCAGGCGTACCCAGCGCCGGATGGATGCCAGTCCCGCCGCCAGTAGCAGAAAAGGGACGGCGAAGCCGATGCAATACGCGGCGATGAGCAGAGCGCCAGCGCTCGCCTGGGTGGCGGCCAGCACGAGCACGGAGGCGAGGATGGGGCCAATGCACGGCGTCCAGCCTGCCGCAAAGCTGAGGCCGAGGAGGAGCGACGTGAAAAGGCCGGGATCGCGCGAAGCGGGGTGCCACCGGCGTTCGCGGAGCAGCCACGGTGCGGGCACGAGCCCCGCGAGAAAGGCCCCCATCAGCACGACCAACAACCCGCCCACCACGCGGATCCATGCGCGCCATGCGCTGAACAACTGACCGAGCAGGGTGGCGGACAGGCCCAGCGCGAAGAAAACGACGGATACGCCGGCCACAAACACCAATCCATGCAGGATGAGACGCCGGCGAACGTCCGCCGGCGCATCGCTCGCGCCAGCGGCGACGCCGGACATGTACGAAAGGTAGGACGGATACAGCGGCAAGCTGCAGGGCGAGAAGAACGATAGAAAACCCGCGGCGAAGGCGAGCCACGCGGTGGGATGCACGCTGTCATCTCCCCGAGGGCTGGCGCGCCGCTCAACCGGCACGCCGCCGTGACCGATGCTGTCTCCCTTTCATATTAGCAGATCCGAATGTGCGCTGGAGTGCGCGTTGGTACATCGACCAGCGTGCTTCAATGAGGCGGGAGAGGGTGGGATCGCCCAGCTTTTTCATGAGCGGGTGGCTGGGCGCGGTGTTCTCCTCAATCAGCCAGATACGGCCGCGCTGGTCGATCCCGATGTCAAACCCAATCTCGCGGTACGGCTGGTACGTGTCGAAGTGGTTGGCGGCGATGAGCGAGAGCTCCCGCAGCGTCTTGATGCATTGCCGGATGCGACCGTCGCTCCATCCCAAGCCGCGGCGCAGCGCTTCCTCGACGCGGATGACGCGCCCTCCGCTCAGGGCGACGTTGGTGACCACACTCCCTGGCCCGGCAATCTTGGCCACCATCCCTGAATAAAGCCATGGCCCGCCCGGGCGTGTGCGCTGGGCCATGACGCGGATGTCGACAGGCCGCCCGTCGATCCGGATCAGGTTGAGCCCCTGTTGGACGATGTACGGCTTGCCCGCGCGCTGCTGGTCGATGTGGCGGATGGCTGCCTCCACGCTGTCGAATCGCCTGGCCTTTTGGACCGTTTTCTTCACGAGGACGGCATCCCCTTCGCGCCATACCTTCATAATGCCCTTGCCCTGGCTGCCGCCGGATGGTTTCACGTACACCATGCCGTATCTATCCAGGAATCGACGCAGCCGATCCGGCGCATACCGCGCCGTGTCGGGCAGATGCGGACGCAACCGGGGATGCCTGCGAAACAGTCGCCAGAGCAAATATTTGCCCAGCTCCGGCTTACGGGCCATGACGGTCGACCTCCCGTGCGCGTCCCGCAGCCGTGAAGGCTGAGGGACGAAGACTGGGAGAAGCATATGCGAAGCGCTCACAGACAGGAACGGACAATGGTCTGTCGAATGATCTGAATGCACGGAATTCCGCATATCCTAGAACAACCGACTGGTCGGGAGGGATTGCGATGGGGCGCTATCTCCGTGAGTTCGTCAGTCACGAGAGCATTTGGCTCATGGGGCTTTTGGCGTTGGCGGCGTGGGCGTGCGGCGTGCCGGCCCTCGGCGCGTGGCGGGGTTGGCTATGCGTCATCATCGGGATCGCGGTCTTCTACGTTTCGGAGTATTTCACGCACCGCTTTGTGTTCCATGCGAAACCGCCTAAACAGGCGTGGTTACTGAAGATCTTTCGGCGGCTGCATTACGACCATCACGAGGAGCCGCAAAATCTTCGATTGCTGTTTCTGCCTGTGTGGTACAGCATCCCCAACTTTCTCGTGGTGTTCGCAGCATCCTGGCTGATCACACGTTCTTTACCTCTTGCGGCATGCGTGACCGCCGGCGGCCTGACGGCTCTGGAGTACTACGAATGGACGCATTACGTGGCTCACAGACCCATCATTCCACGCACGCGCTGGGGGCGATGGATGAAAAAATATCATCTATGGCACCACTTCAAGAACGAGCACTTTTGGTTCGGGGTGACCAACCCGAGCCTTGACTTCCTGGCCGGCACGTACCGCAACGTGCACGAGGTGGAACTGAGCCCGACGGCGCGGAAACTATACGAAAAATCCTCGAATTCGTGAGAACTCGGGTATAATGGGCCACAAGGCGTGCCCGGGGCAGGCCGAGAGGCACGTAGCTTATGGGGAGGGGTGCTTCTGTTGACGACGGGATGGCAGGATGCGGTGCAGCGTGCACGCCGGCAAACGGTGTCGGACGTGTTTCGCCGCACCGTGGCGCGCGTGCCGGACAAGCTTGCATTGGTGTACAAGGGCGAGCGGCTGACTTATCGGGAGCTCGAGGAGAGGGTTGCGGCCACGGCGGCCGCCCTGTGGACGGCGGGGGTAGGACGCGGGGATAGGGTGGCCGTGCTCGCCAAGAACAATCTGGATGGCGTGATTGCCTACTACGCCACGCTGCGGGTGGGCGCCATCTGGGTGCCGATGAACTACATGCTCACTGCGAGCGAAGTGGCGTACATCCTCGGCCATGTGGAGGCGTGCGCGCTGCTCGTGGCACCCGCGTTGCGCGGTGTGGCGGAGGCGGCGCTGGCGCAACTGGCCGACGAGGGCAGGCCACTGACGCTGAAGCTGCGTTGGCTGATGGACACCGACGCGGTGGATGAGGAGGCGGCCGCGCACGGCTGGCGCGCGTTGGCAGAGATGTACAGGGACGATGCCTTCCGTGCTGCGGGGGAGGGTGCCGACTATCCGGCGGACGGGGATGACGTGGCGCAGATCCTGTACACCAGCGGCACGGAGTCGCGTCCCAAGGGTGTGATGCTCACGCATGAGAGCTTGATCAG
>JAIMAY010000066.1 GCA_023511725.1 Alicyclobacillus sp. | reverse complement strand
TCAGGTGATGCAGCGTGCGCGCGATCTCGCCGTCCAAGGCGCATCCGACACGCAGACGGACCGGGAGGCGATTGCCGCGGAAGTCGGCCAACTTTATGACCAGTTGGTCAGCATCGGGAACTCGCAGTACAACGGTCACTACGTGTTCGGTGGCCAGAAGGTGTCCACTGCGCCGTATGACCCCAGCACGGCGGCCACCACGACGCCCGACCAGGGAGCGGTGCTGTATCACGTCGGGGATAACGTGCAGCTTCAGGTGAATGTGTCAGGTGCCGACTTTTTCGGTAAGGCGGCAGACACGGACAATGCCTTCAGCCTGCTGAGCCAGTTGCAAACGGCGCTGGAGTCCAATGACGGGGCGACGGTGCGCCAGTTGATCAGCGGGATCGACAGCCGGTTGGACACGATGACCGCGGGCCAGGCCGATGTCGGCGCGCGGCTGAATCGCGTGCAGTTTGAACAGAACCGTTTGACTGACCTGGTCAACAATGTTCAAACCCTGCTCGCGGGTGTGGATGACACGGATATGGCGAAGGCCATCACGGACCTGAACACCGCGCAATCGGTGCAGCTGGCGTCTCTGCAAGTGGGAGCCCGGGTGTTGATACCCACCCTGGCCGATTTCCTGAAGTGAGCAGGGCCTTACTCGGCCGCGCCGGGCGAGGTTGGGGATCGGATGCCAATGAGACCGCAGATGGACTATCAGCGTAGAACGGTGCAGGCGAGGAGGACCCTGTGAACGAACTCAAGCACCTCATCCGCAGACTGACCATTCAGTATACGGCCGCATCCATCATCATCTTTCTGCTCGTCGGCGTCAGTGGTGCGGTGATGTACGAGGGTCTTTCGCTGCCATGGAGCGATGCGTGGCGGCTCGCGGGGATCCTGTTGACGTCGGTCATCATCATGATCATCGCGGATGGCGCCGTGCTGCATCACGACCTTCGTCCTATTCAAAAGTTGGTCGACTGCCCGGAAGCGTGTCCCGAAGCTTGGCAGGATGCGTACGCCAGGATGCTGAGGCTCCCTGGCCTGGCCTTTCGGCGCATCATTGGCCCACATTGGCTTGCCGTGAGCGTCCCTGCGCTCGGACTCTGCGCTTGGGCGGTGCATGCGGATCTGCTCCATCTGCGCTTGTACCATGTGACACTTGCACTCCTAGCCAGCCTGCTTGTGGACGGGATGCACGCGCTTGCGGAGTATTTCCTGACGAATGATGCAGTGCACGATCCGCTGCGGTGGATGGTGCGCCAGTCAGCGGCAAGGGGTGTTCCGTTGTCCCTCGGCGGCGTCCCCCTTTCATCGCTCCGGACGAAGTTCCGGGCCAGCACGCTGTTCATCGGCGCCCTGCCTGTCTGCTTGTTCACCCTCGCGGCCGCTGGAGGGTTGGTGACGAATCAGAATGTTGTCAGCACGCGGTATATAGCCTGGGTGGCCATCATCCTCATCCTCGGCATGATCTTCAGTTGGCTCGCCTCCACCTGGTTAGCCCGCACGGTGGAGCGGCCTGTGACGGATCTGCTCGAGTGGTTGGCCAGCATTCAGCGCGGTGAGTACGGTGTGCGGGCGGACGATATATACACCGACGAATTCGCGCGCGTGGTGCAGGGTTTCAACCACCTCGCCGCTGCGCTCAGCCTCCGGCACGAGCAGAACACGCAGTTGCTCGAGAGCATTTTCGCCACGCTGGCCGCCGCCCTCGACGCGCGGGATCCCTACACCGCCGGTCACTCGCAGCGCGTCGCCGAGTACGCGGTGCGCATCGCTGAACGCGCCGGCTTTGACGCGGCATCCATCCGCCGCATCCGTCAGGTGGGATTGGTGCATGACATCGGGAAGATTGGCGTTCCGGACGCCATCTTGATGAAGCCCGGCGAGCTCACGCCGGAGGAATACGCCATCATCCAAACGCATCCCGCTGTTGGCGAATCCATCCTACGCCGCGTTCAGCCAGCGGACGCCTTGGCTCATCTCCTGCCCGGAGTCAGATCTCATCACGAACGCTACGACGGGCGCGGCTACCCGGACGGACTGGCGGGGGAGGCCATCCCCCTTGACGGTCGCATTCTCGCGGTGGCCGACGCGTTCGACGCCATGACGTCGGACAGGCCCTATCGCCGCGGCATGCCTGTGGCCCGCGCGCTGGCCATTCTCGAGGCCGGTGCCGGCGTGCAGTGGGATCCGAAGTTCGTGCGGATCTTTGTCGACCTCGTCCGTTCCGGCCTCGGCCCCCTCGCCGGATTCGGCCACCCACCGCGTTTGGACGAAACCGCCGCAGGGCAGGAGCCCGTTGATGCCGAGCCCCTCGTGCGCGATCCATCCACGTGCGGGATCGCAGAGCCATCCGCGCGGCAGCCGGCCTCCCCTGATAAGCCGGAGACGCCACACCCGCCCGAAGTCCGTGCATGAAAGGTGGTGCCCCTCGATGCCTGTCCCGCTGACGCTGTGGAATGTGCTGCTGGCGGTGCTGCCCTTGGTGGTGACCGTGATCACCATCCTATGGTTGCGCTGGCCGGTTCTGCGCGCCTCCCTGGTTGGTTTCGCGGGCGCCCTGTTCATTGCCCTGCTCCCCACCGCCTTTCACCTGGCCGTTCCGGACGTCGGTCTCGGGCTCCTGCCAGGCGCGCTCGGCGCCCTCCACGTGGTGTACGTACTCCTCGCGGGTGCCGTCCTGTATCAGATGATGAACGCCGCAGGCGCCATTACCCAGGTGGTGACGCCGCTGACGCGCCTGGCCCGATCCGACGTGGAGCGCGCCCTGCTCATCACCGGCGCCCTCGGCCCGTTCTTCGAGTCAGCCACCGGGTTCGGCGTGGGGGTCCTGATGGCGGCACCGCTCTACCGTGCCCTCGGGTTCGACGCTGAGCGCACTGTCTGGCTCTGTCTACTGACCCAGTCGGCGGTGCCCTGGGGGGCCATGGCCGCGGGTACGACGGTCAACTCCCAGTTGTCGGGTGTTCTGATTGACGATCTCGGCCGCCACAGCGCCCTCCTCAGCATCCCGGTGCTGCTGCTGTACACGCTTTTGACCGCGCGCATCGCCGGGGGGCGCGGTGCGATTCGCCGCTACCTGGGATGGGTGCTGCTGACGTGGATGATCCTCTCGGCATCCCTCTACCTCGGCAACCTCGTGCTGCCGACAAGCATCGTTGGGGTGGTCGGCGGCCTGGTCACGGCAGGCGTCCTGCTCGTGGTGATGCGGCTGCGCGCCGGACGTGGTTTGGAGGGTGCGGCACCTGACGACGGACGGTCCCATCCTGCGGACCTAGGTCTTCGGACGCGCGAGGCAACGACGGCCACCCACGGCGCAGCCGGCGCCTGGCGGGCGTGGATACCATATGGCGTGCTTCTGCTGTGGGCCATCGTGACGGACGTGGTGCCACGCGTGCACAGAGCGTTGGCTGGCGTGGCGTGGCATGTGCCATCCGCGCACTTCGCGCTGCTGTGGCTGACGGAACCGGGCTTTGCCCTGGTGTTGGCGGCGCTGAGTTGTGTCGTGATCTATCGCTTGGCACCTCCGCGCGCGGGGCAACTCGTCGTACGGGGTTTGCGCCAGATGGTGCCAGCCGCCGGCTCCACCATCTTACTGATGGCCATGGCGACCCTCATGGAGCGGGCAGGGATGACGGACACCCTCGGCCACCTCGCTGCTCTGGCCCCCGCCTGGCTCTACATCGCGTTGGTGCCGCTCCTGGGCGGCATCGGCGGTTACCTGAGCGGCAGCAACTCCGCTGGCAACGCGATGTTCGTGCCCCTCCACGTGGCCGCCGCGCAGCGCCTGCATCTGCCGGTGGCACATGTCGCCGCGCTCCAGAATGTGGCCGCGTCGAACCTCACGATGGACGGGCCGGCCCGCCTCGCGATGGCCACCGCTGCCGCAGGCGACGCCGGGCGCGAGAGCCGCTACGCGGGGCGGGCGGCCGCGTTGGGGGCGGCCGTGATCGGCATCGTGGCGGTGGAGGGGTGGATGGGGACGTGAGGCCACAGACGATCTTCGCGGAGTACGAGGGAATCGCGGCCTGGGTGTCGAACTGAGTCGATGAACGATTCTACATTCTAGAAGGCAATGCGAGGAGTGTAACGCTTGGATTCACGCAAGATATCGATTGTCATCCCGGCGTATAATGCGGGGGCGTTTATTCGCGAGGCCATTGAGTCAGCGCTAAGTCAGACTTACCCCGAGAAAGAGATTCTTGTCATCGATGACGGTTCGACGGACGATACGTTGATGATTGCCGAATCTTACATGGGCCACGGCGTGATTGTCCTGAGAAATGGGGTCAATCGCGGTGCGAATTACACCTACAATTATGGTGTACTCCACGCAACCGGCACGTACCTCACCTTTTTGGATGCCGACGATGTGTTGTTGCCCACCTATTGCGAAAAGGTTATCGAGCGAATGGAAGCAGAGCGAGCGGATATCGGCTTTGCAGACCTCTTCACCATAGAGGGCACCATTCGGCAGAACATGCGTCTATACGGCCAGCCGAGGCATCCGAAATATTTGTCTATTTTTGGCGGACCAGACGGGGTGTTTCCCCAGGGTGACCCGGTGACGTTGAGAAGGTGGATCCTGCAAGGTGTACACGTCAGTCCGCGTTCGGTTTACCGGCGACGGCTGTTTTTGGATTACGGCATGGAAGACATGCGCCTTCGGATTGCTCACGATTGGTTACGGCATATCGTCTTCATCCTTCATGGCGCGACGTGCGCATTTGTGGCGGAGCCATTGGGATATTACCGTATCCACGGGGGCGGCAATTCGCAGCGAGATCCGATAGCGACTCTCTTTGAAACGGTGAAAACCACAGAAATTGTATTGACAGATTATGGGCATTTGCTATCGCCGGATGAGCGGCAAATTGTCGTGTCCATGCGGAACACCATCCGCAGTCAGCTCTTTACCATTCTCGCCAACTCGGAATTCTCGAACCGAGAAATTCTGTATTTCCTGCTTGAAAGGAAGTTTGGGTTGTAAGGCAACAGGCACATACGGCCTCG
>JAIMAY010000005.1 GCA_023511725.1 Alicyclobacillus sp. | reverse complement strand
ATGGCAGGGGCGGCAGGATTCGAACCCACGACATGCGGTTTTGGAGACCGCCGTTCTACCAGCTGAACTACGCCCCTGTACGAGTCTGGTGGAGGGGGTAGGATTCGAACCTACGAAGCATTACGCAACGGATTTACAGTCCGCCCCATTTGGCCGCTTTGGTACCCCTCCAACCTGGAGCCAGCGACAGGAATCGAACCTGCGACCTACTGATTACAAGTCAGTCGCTCTACCTGCTGAGCTACGCTGGCGCCATGCCCGACGGCAAGTCATAACTTAACACAGCGCACGCGGTTTTGTCAATGCCCCGCCGGGCTCATGGGGCGTAGTAAAATTTCTCCTGTCCAGCGGAGAACCGGCATGCGCAACCGTCCAAACTCAAGTGTGCGACTCGGGTTCCGTGAGGGACACGGGCCGAGCGGGAATGAACGTGGAGATGGCATGTTTGTAGATCATCTGCTGCTTTCCGTCAGCCTCCAACACCACGGTGAAGTTGTCGAAAGCGCGGACGTTGCCTCGAATCTGGAAACCGTTTACCAGGTACACCGTCACCGGGATCCGGTCCTTGCGCACCTGGTTCAAAAACGTATCCTGAATGTTCACGGACTGCTTGCTCATGTCGGCACTCCTCTCGAGAGGGTCACAACAGCTTATTCTAGGCTGTATACCGGAATTCCTGCAGCCAGTTGACGCGCAGCCCGTAAAATTGCGTCGAGCGCGCCTTCCGGGTAGGTACCGTCCGCATTTTTCTCGATCCAATGGATGCGCGGATCCCGCCGAAACCACGACAGTTGTCGCTTCACGAAACGCCGCGTGTTCTGCTTGATGCGCGCCACGGCTTCCTCCAGCGAGCACTCTCCCTTGAGGTACGCCACCATTTCCTTGTAGCCTATCGCCTGCATCGAGGTACACGCTGCGTCCACACCCTGGTCCAGGAGCCGGCGAACCTCCTCCACCAACCCCCGCGCCATCATCTCATCCACCCGGGCTTCCACACGGGCATACAGCGCGGCTCGTGGCATGCTCAGCCCAATCTGCAGGGTCTGATATTTTCCTCCTCGTAAACGCCAGGCGTAGCGTACCGACCACGGCCCTTCACCCAGTTCCAAAACCTCGAGTGCGCGTACAACTCTGCGAACATCGTTGGGGTGCAGCCGGCGCGCTGTCTCTGGATCGCGCTCGGCCAGTCTCGCATGCAGTGCCTCTGCACCGTGTTGCTCCGCATAGCGCTGCCATCGCTCGCGAATGGCCCGAGATCCCTTCGTCTGCGCGAAGTCCAGGTCATCGGTGATGCTGCGGATGTACAGCCCCGTACCGCCAACCACCACAGGGAGCTGCCCTTCCCGGTGCAGTCTGTCGATCACGGCCTCCGCCCGCGCCTTCCACTGCGCGACGGTGAAGCGTTCCCACGGTTCCACGATGTCCAACAGATGATGCGGCACGCCCTGCATCTCCGCGGGCGTCAACTTGGCGGTGCCCACATCCATACCGCGGTACACCTGCATGGAATCTGCCGAAATCACCTCACCGCCCACCTCGTGGGCCACACGCACCCCCAGCTCACTCTTTCCGGTTGCGGTGGGCCCCACGATGCATAGCACCGGCCTATCCCAGCGCTCCATCTCCGCTCTCCTTTCGCCACACCCCATACGCGAACGTCCCGCGCGGCTTATCCGGCTGGAGCCCCAGACGCTGGAACTCCCCCGAAGTCGGGCGCTCCTTGACAATCACGCAGCGCCTCGTCACCCGCTGAGCCTCCCGAACGACCTCCGGCGTGAGGGCAGACACATCCGCCCAGGGTCGGATCGGCTCCACCTGCGTCGTGGCAGTCCTCACCGGACTGCGGAACATCGGATCGAAGTACACCACATCCACGCTGCGGTCAGGGAGTTGCCGCAACAGGTGCAGGTGAGGCGCGACATGCACCTCAATTCGCGACAGGAGTTCACACAACCACGCGGGTTGCCCCGAGGTGTGCGTTTGCGCGTACTGAAAGAGGCGGGCCAGCCACCACGACGATTCCACCGCCAGGACCCGTCCATGCGCGCCGACCGCGTGAGCGAACACCAGGCTGTCGGTACCCAGCCCCAAGGTGCCATCCAATACCACGTCCCCCGGCCGCACCTCGGCCAACCGCAGCAGCCGATCACCATTTCCCCGCCGCAGAGCCGCAAGGCGCGTCTTGGCCATGCCGGGGTGAAAGAACAGCGGCTTGTCCACGCATGTCGCATGATACAGCACCGGTGAGGACTCCGCGACGATCACGCCCTCGGCCCGCTCCTCTTGCAGCAGGGTGTCGATACTCCGATTTCGACGCGGCACGCGCGGGCACGTGAACCACCGCGAGAGCTGGTCCGCGCGCTGCCGTGCTGCGGGCGTTGCATTCCACGGTGTCGTGCAGACCACGCGCATAGCTCCACCTGCCCCCTCCCCAAGCCATCACACGATGCGCCGAAATTGTACATCCAGCTCGCGACGCGTCAACCGGATCCAGATGGGTCGTCCATGCGGACAATGGAAGGGATCCCGGCACTCCGAGAGAGCCTCCAACAGGGCTGTCAACTCCGGTTCGGACATGGTCATACCCGCTTTCACCGCCGCTTTGCACGCGCGGAGCGCCAACCACTCGCGCAGCGGCTCGCGTGGGTCTGCAACTTTGCCGACGCTGGGCAACTCTCGCAGCAACTCCTCCGCCAACCTGAGGGCGTCCAAACCTTCCCAGATATCCGGCACGGCCCGAATCACCATGTCCGCGCCGCCGAATTCCTCGACGTGAAGCCCATACGCCTCCAGTAGTTCCCGATGCGCCTGCACTGCCTGCCGCTCCTCCGGAAGAAGACGAACCGTCAGCGGCGTCAAGAGCGGGACCGCGGACACGCGCTGCTCCTCCAGGCGCTGCTTGAAGCGCTCGTACAGAACGCGCTCATGCGCCGCGTGCTGATCCAGCACGTACAGAGCATCCTCTGCCTCCGCGACAATGTAGGTGCCAAGTACCTGGCCGACCAGCCGCAAGGGGGGCAGCACGGGTTCGCGGGTGCGGCTGACGGAGCCGGACACCTCGGTTTGCGCATCGACCTCGGCTTGCGGAGAGGGTTCCCGAACGACATCCGGCGGGTGCTCCTCGGTGCGCAGCGCGGCTTCCAGGACCGGCCGCACGGCGGGGGACCAGCGGGATCGGCCCAAGGGGAGTGACACCTGAACACCCCGGCTCCCTTCCACACGCGTAGGAGGTTGGGGTGAGGGCACGGACCGACCGCCGACCACACGTTCGGGAGACGGTGGCGCCAGCTTGGCAGGTGGTATCAGCGATGCGCCGCCGAGCGCAGCGGCCACGGCTTCGCGAACCAACTCGGCCAAATCGCGTTCCTCGCTGAAGCGCACCTCGGATTTGTGTGGATGGATGTTCACGTCCACGAGCGCTGGATCCATCTCGATGTGCAGGGCATAGATGGGCTGGCGATGCACCATCAGTCGTTCGCCGTAGGCGGTCAATACAGCCTGGTGCAGCGTCAGGTTGCGAATCGGACGCCCGTTCACAAACAGGTGCGCAAAATTGCGGCTGGACTTCGCCTGGGCCGGACGCCCTACATAGCCGGTCACGCGGTAGTCGCGGTGCGCGGTATCGACGCGAAGCAACTGCTCAGCCTCCGGGATCCCCCACAAAGCGGCCAGGACTTCGAGCAGATCCCCTCGCCCTCCGGTCCGAAACGCCACGCGTCCTTCCACATCGCAGCGGAAGGCCACGTCGGGGCGGGCCATCGCCGCCCGTTGGACCACCTCCATACAGCGTGCCTGCTCCGTTTGGACGGAGCGCAGATACTTGAGCCTTGCCGGAGTGTTGAAGAACAGATCCCGCACCTCAATACGCGTACCCGGTGGCATCCCGGTCGGCTCCGCCGGCCCTTGCAGGCGACTGCCCTCGACGCGAACCCGGGTGCCCGCCGCCGCGCCGCGCTGCCGCGTCTGCAGTTCCACGCGAGCCACCGCAGCAATGGAAGCCAAGGCTTCCCCGCGAAAGCCCAGGGTTCGGATGCGAAAGAGGTCCCTGGGGTGACGTACCTTGCTGGTGGCGTGCCGCTCAAACGCAAGGACCGCATCCTCGGCATCCATGCCGCTGCCATCGTCCGTCACGACAATCGCCTGGATACCGCCCTGCTGGAGTTCCACGTGCACATGCGAGGCCTGCGCGTCCAGGCTGTTTTCGATCAGTTCTTTCACACAAGAGGCAGGACGCTCCACCACCTCACCGGCCGCGATTTGATTGGCTAACTCCGGCGGCATCACCTGAATGTTCCCCACATGCGCACCTCCCGCGCGGACTGCGCCAACTCATGCAGGAGCTCCAACGCCTGAAGCGGCGTCAGCCGCAGGGCATCGACCGCCGCAAGACGGTCCAGCACCTGTTGGGCGGCTTCCATGAACAGTGGAACCGGAATCCCCCCACGGTCTTCGCGCACCGTCTGATCCTGCGTCTGGTTGCTGTCGCCCGCTTTGCTGCGCTCATGCTCGAGCCCAGGCTCCACAGCGGGCGCGGCCTGCGCCTGAGCCTGCGCCGCTGCCTCCCGCTGGGCAAGCAGCGTCTCCGCCCGCCGCAGCACGTCCTCCGGTAGACCCGCCAACCTGGCGACGTGAATGCCGTAGCTCTTGTCCGCGGGCCAAGGCACCACCGTGTGCAGAAACACGATGTCGCGCCCCCGCTCCTCCACCGCCACCGAGCAGTTCACCACACCGGGCAGCGCCTCCGCCGTCTCCGTCAGCTCGTGATAGTGGGTGGCAAACAGCGTAAAGGGGCGCCGCTGGGGCTGATGGAGCGCTTCCATCACCGCTTCGGCGATGCTCAGACCGTCGTAGGTGCTCGTGCCCCGCCCAATCTCGTCCAGCAGGACCAGACTCCGCGGTGTCGCCTGATGGAGAATTTGTGCGAGCTCGACCATCTCTACCATGAATGTGCTGCGACCGGCGGCGAGATCGTCCGAAGCCCCGATGCGTGTGAACACCCTGTCCACCGGCGCCAGCTCCACCTCGTCGGCGGGTACGAAACTCCCCATCTGCGCCATGATGACAATCAGCGCGACCTGCCGCATGAACGTGCTTTTGCCCGCCATGTTGGGACCGGTGAGCAGAATCATATGCCGATCCGGTGTCAATTCCACGTCATTCGGCACGAACGCACCTGGAAGCGCCGCCTCGACCACGGGATGGCGGCCGCCACGGATCCGGATCCCGGGATCATGCCGCAGCTTGGGACGAACATACCCCCGCTCCGCGGCCACCTCCGCCAGCGATAGGAGGACGTCAATCTCGGCCAGGATCTCCGCCGTGCGCTGGAGATCCGGCAGCGCGGCGATGCAGGCATCGCGAAGTTCGCAGAACAACGCGTACTCACGCTCCGCCATCTCCGCCTCCGCGCCGAGAATGCGCGCTTCCCACGCCTTCAACTCAGGGGTGACGAAACGCTCGCCGCCAGTGAGCGTTTGCCTCCGCTCATAATCGTCTGGGACGAGCGAGAGATTGGCTTTCGACACCTCGATGTAATACCCGAACACCTTGTTGTAGCCGACTTTCAGACTCCGAATGCCTGTCCGATCACGCTCTTTCTGCTCGAGCTCGGCCAGAAACTGCTTTCCTCCGGACGCCACCTGGCGCAGTTCGTCCAGCGTGACATCCGCACCCTCTCGAATCAGCCCACCGTCCCGTGCAGACACCGGAGGTTGATCCACCAACGTGCTCAGCACCCGCTCCCCCAGCGCATCCAGCGCCGGAAGCTGTGCCATCAGTTCGCGCAGGCGTGCGGCGGATGGGCCGTCTAGCGCGGCGCGCACCTCGGGTACCGCCCGAAGGGATCTGCCAAGCGCCACCAGGTCACGCGGACCCGCTGTCCCGAGCGACAGGCGCGCCGCCAGCCGATCTAGGTCATACACCTGATCCAACGCCTGTCGCAGACGGTGCCGTGCAAACATGTCGTCCAAGAGCGCCTGCACCGCGTCGAGGCGGCGTTCGATGGACGATACGTCACGCAGAGGACGCTCGAGCCAACGTCGCAACATCCGCCCACCCATGGCGGTCGCGGTTCGATTCAACACGTCATACAGGCTGCCTGCGCGTGTACGGCTCTGCCCCTCCAGCAGCTCGAGGTGGCGAACCGCCACGGTGTCGAGCCACAGCACGTCCTCTTGCTCCAATGGGCGCGGCACCCGCAGATGTCCGGGAACCATGCGCTGGGTTTCCTGAACATAGCGCAACGCGAGTCCCAGCGCCGCCACCGCCGTGGGTGCCCCGTCCAAGCCGAGCACCGCCAGGTTTTCCGTTTGGTACTGGCGACACACCGTGCCGGACGCCTCCGCCGTCCACTGCGCGGGACGGCGCGTGCGGCGAACACTGCGTTCCGTACACCACGCCTCCAGCCACGGCCAATCCGCGGCATCCGTCGTCAACACTTCCACCGGGCGCGTGCGATGCAGCCGGTCAACGACCCCCTCCACGTCGTGGCATGTGGCCCAGTACACCTCGCCGCAACCGAGATCGACCCAGGCCACAGCCCATACGTCCGCAGAGACAACGGCGGCGAGGAAACGGTTCCTCGCCCCTTCTTCCCACATGGCTGTACCTGGCGTGACGATCCGGACCACCTCACGCCGCACCAAACCCTTGGCGCTTTTCGGGTCCTCCACCTGTTCGCAAATGGCCACGCTGTAGCCCTGGTCCACGAGCTTGGCGATGTACCCCTCCGCCGCGTGATAGGGAACACCGCACATCGGAACACGGCCTGCATCGCCGGCGTCTCGCCCGGTCAGCGTGAGATCCAGCAGCTTGCTGACGGTCACCGCGTCATCGAAAAACAGTTCATAGAAGTCGCCGAGGCGAAAGAAGAGCAGCACATCGGGGTGCTGCGCCTTGATGTCCAGGTACTGCTGCATCATCGGTGTCATGCGCTGGGTACCCTCCGTCTATCCACGGCCACAGCCGCAACTGCCGCCGCTCCCGCAACCCCGCGGCCCCAGTTCCACGGGCAGTTCCTGGGTCAGCCGGGCCAGCATCACCTGAATCACACCCTGAACCAGGTCATTGAGCTCGGCGTGCGCCTCTTTGTATTGCATGGCCACCGGGATCTCGTACAGGCGTTCCTCCACCTCACGCACCTCGCGCTCGGCGAGCAGCACCTTCGGATGAGACGGGTCCAGGCGATACTGCAGGACCAGTGAAGCATTGGTTTTCTTCTTCAGCTCATCGAACAGCGCCTGGGCCCGACGATGCCGCTCCATCTTGGCGCGCGCCTGCCAAAAGCGCCGCGCCTCATCCGAGCAGCGCAACGTCTCTCCAATCCGTTCGGCCAAGTCGAGTGCTCGCTGCCTGACGTCCGCGTCCACTCGGGTCAAAGCGCTCACGCCAGCGCCTCCTCCCGCGTGTTTTGCACCCATTCGCCGCGCAGCGTCCAGGACTTCGTGTCGGTGATTCGAACCGGAACCAGTTGCCCCGTGAGGCTCTTGGGCCCCTCGAACAGCACCAGTTTGTTGGTGCGCGTGCGGCCCGCCAACACCCCGGGGTTGGTCTTGCTCGCCCCCTCCACGAGCAACTCGACGGTCTGTCCGAACAGCCGCCGGTTGATCTCCGCGCTGATGCCCGCCTGCAGCTCGTTGAGGCGCAGCAGGCGCGCCTTCTTTTCCTCCGGAGGCACATCATCCGGGAACCGCGCAGCCGGCGTGTTCTCGCGCGGCGAATAGATGAACGTGAACGCATTGTCGAAGCGAACCTCTTCCACGAGGCGCAGCGTGTCTTGGAACTGCGCTTCGGTCTCGCCGGGGAAACCGACGATGATATCGGTCGTCAGGCTGACGCCGGGGATGGCGTCGCGGATCTTACGCACCAACTCCAGGTAAAACTCACGGGTGTGAGATCGATTCATCCGCCGCAGGATCTCATTGTTGCCGGACTGGACGGGCAGATGGATGTGCTCGACAATCTTGTCGCACGAGGCGATGGTTTCAATCAGTTCATCCGTGAAGTTCCACGGATTGGACGTCGTGAAGCGGATACGTTCAATACCATCGACCTCGTTGACGCGCCGCAGCAGCCCGGCAAAGGTGATGTCTCCCAGGTCCACGCCGTAGTCGTTGACATTCTGGCCCAACAGCGTGATCTCCTTGAACCCCTGCGCCGCCAAGGTCTGCACCTCACGCACCACATCCTCCGGCAGCCGAGAACGTTCGGCGCCTCGGGTGTACGGGACAATGCAATACGTGCAGAACTTGTTGCAACCGTACTGGATGTTCACCCAGGCGCGCACACCATCCTGTCGGCTTTTAGGCAAATCCTCCACGGTGACGGCCGCCTTGTCCCACACCTCCATCACCGTGTCCTGGGACTGGCGGGCCTGTGTGACGAGCACCGGAAGCCGATGGATGTTATGCGTACCAAACACAAGGTCGACCCACGGAAACTTGTCCAGGACCATGCGCTGCACGCCTTTCTCCTGCGCCATACAGCCGCAAAGTCCGAGAATCAGTTCAGGATTCCGATGCTTGAGCGGACGCAACCGGCCCACTTCTCCAAACACCTTGTCCTCGGCATTTTCGCGAACGGCGCAGGTGTTGAGGAGGATGAGATCCGCCTCGTCCTCCTTATCCGTCGACTCATAACCCATAGCGGACAGAATGCCGGCCATCACTTCGCTGTCATGTTCATTCATCTGACAGCCGTACGTTTTGATCAAAAAACGATACGGTTCGCCATTGGCCTTGCGACCCACGGCATGTCCGCTTGTCAGCGCCTGTATGTCAAAACGCAGCCGCTCCACCGGATTGGGCCGATGTGTGCCGAACACCAGACCCTGGCCCGGACGAAGACGCGGACCGCGATTCGAGCTTGTCGTCATGGCTGCACCTCCTGATGAGGCGAAGATTCATCCATTAATGATACCATAAGGAGGAGGTGCAAGGATGCGCGGAAAAGACTGAGCGTGGAGGGAAAACTGTGTCGGAAAAACGCGCCGTTCCCACCTTCCGCGTGGGGCTTGCTCAGGCGGAGGATTGGCTCGAGGGCCCCGTCGTGGCCCCGGACAAGTCCAGCTACGCGAACCATTTAAGCGATGTCCATCATCTATTCGCGTCGCACGGCGCAGTGTTGGTGTACGCCGGCGAATGGGTGCTCATCCCCTGGCATGCGGTGCACCAGGTCCGGCGCGGACAGCGTTTCTTCCGTCTACCGTGGCCGCTGCGTGCAGAGGGGGCTGATCAGGATCTTGGCGAGGTTGCAGGGGCCGAGATGGCCAGCTCCTCCAAGCGGCTCAACACACCCTGAAGCGACCGCTCGCGGATGTCCGGTTCGTCGAACTTCATCGGCTTGCTGTTGGCTTCCAGAAACCACACCCGGCCCGATTCATCCAGAGCCAGATCCATCGACATCTCGCCGAGTTCCCCGTCGTAGTGCCTGTCAATCGCTTCTGCCAGGATGAGCGCCGTGCGCTCCAGGCGCTCCTTGGAGGCCTGCGCCCCATTCTGGAATGCCGAGCGTAACACATCCTCCAGGCGTTCGATGCTCCCCCCGTTGGGCACATGCGTTGTAATACTGCCGGGCGCGGCCACCCGCACGCCAATTCCTGTGACATGCCAATTTGTCCCGCACTTTTGAAGCAGGACGCGAAAATCGCAGGGACGAGATTTCCAGAGAATCGGCTGAACCGCCGCTTGCATCACATAACGCCCTGGTCCTCTTCTGCGCAGGACCGCGGCCCACGCCTCGTCCACGGTGGGCAGGGTTTCGCTCACGGATCTCCCCCCTTCAAGATGCGTCACCCGCACCCCGCCATCGCCCGTCGCATCTACGCGAAGGATGCCCTGCCCAATGCTTCCCCCCGCCGGTTTGCAGTAGACGCTTCGATGCCGCCGAAGCAGGCGCGTGAGCGCGGTCAGATTCAGGTCGGTCACCGTTTCCGGGATGTAGCGACTGAGCCCGTCCGCGCGAAGCCATTCGTAGAGGCGAGCCTTGTTGAAGTATCCGGGGTTAAACATCGGGATGGTCAGTTTGCGAAGCAGCAATTTCGCATGCTGGGACTCGGGCTGGCGCTCAACATTCCGAAACGGGATACGGTTGTACACCGCCTGAGGCCGCGGCAACAGCAAGGGCCGCCACTGACCCCGGTGACGAACGTAGCCATGCCACCAGACGCTCTCACGCACGGCGTGCGCCGGCACCACATACATCAGTCGCCCTTGCCGGCGGGCGTACTGGAGCAGCTCCGCCAACTCAGGCTTGCAGCCTCGGAAGAGTCTGCGACCGCTACCCGCCAGCACCGCGAACACCGGGGTCGCGCGCAGCCCTTCCTCCGAGGTGATGAGGCTCAATGGCTGATGATACACGATGGAGGATGCGGCGGGCATACGCTTCAGCACCGTCACGGACACATTGGACAGGCGAATACTGCCAGGCACCGATCCCGGCCAGGTGCGACGTAGGACACCCCAGCGTAAGCCTTCCGATGTTCGATAGCACAGCAACAGCGCGCGTAACCCGCCGCCCATTCGGTACCCTCCTCCGCGGTTTGTCACACCGTTACAACATATGACGCCTGGGTGACGCGCGTCGCCTGTTGTTGCCCGCGCAATGGAATGTGCCACACCCGCCGCACGTCCACCGCCTCATCCCACACCTGTCCGAACTCAATCATGTCAAACAGCGGTTGCAGCCGATCCCGATACCGCTCGTACAGTGGCAACCCGGACAATGCGGCACGGTTACGCTCCCATACCGGTCGCAGCGCGAGCTTGTTTCCGCGATAGAAGGCAAGTTGTAGATTGGGGTCCGCCAGATTGGCCACGGGTAACTCTCTGTGGTAAACCGCTGCGACATACGCCAGGCAGAAGGCAGCCGTGGTCACGTCGGGATCGACCACAAAACTGGCCGGCGTGCGATACTCAAAGCCTCCGTGCGGCTTAAACCGAATATCCCCCAACATCCCGTAGCGCGGACGCCGCAACTGAGCGGTGCGAGGGTCCTCCACCAGCATCAGCGGAAGCCCCACATAGTTGTCCAGCACGCGCACCAGTTTGGCGGAAAACGGCACGTTGGAGAAATGCAGATGCGCACCGGTGGGATAAGGCCGGAACGGCATGCTCCCGGCACGCCACTCCACACCGGCGCGACCAATCGTGCGCGCGGCTTCCAGCATGGTCTCTCGCAAATGCTCCACCAACTCCAGGGGGTTGTCTGCGGGATCCGGCCGCAACTCCATGAGCGGTAGACGCTGGCCATCGAAGCACACGCTTCGGTCATCGCATCCCACCCGACCATGGCGGGAGAAGTACTTGCTCGCCAGCACCATCTTGCCCTGGCGGTTGCGCAGCATCAGTTCCACGTCCGTGCCCAGCACCGGCTGAATGCGCCGTCCCGCCCATTCCCGCGCGGTCTCCCGGTGCTGCTCAATCGCACTGGCATAGAGGTCCAGCATGCGTCCTTCCAGAACGGGCGTTGGTGTGACATCCAACACGTACAATATCCCTTTGGCTGCCATACCCACCGCAACCATCGCCATATCCAAACCAAGCGCATGGGTGGCCCGCATGGCGAGGCTGACCGCCCGAATGGTGACCCTGTCGTCGTCCAGCGGCACCTCGCGAAACGACTCCTGCAAACGTTGAATGCGGCGGTTGATCCAGATGCCGCTGGCGTCGGATCGAAAGCAGGCGAGCGGTTTCAGATCAAAGATCGGAATGCGGTACTGACGAAGCAGCGACGGTGCATCGCCATCATCGTTGGCTTGCAGTAGACAGCGAAAACCGAGCTGCTTGAGGTAACGCAGCATCTTCGTACGCGATTGGGCGCGCGCCACCGCATCGCGCGCGTTCATGATCTGACCGGTCGGGGGATCCCCCTCCGGCGTCAGCCCCCAGCGGATGACCACATCGTCGGCGGCAAGCGCGTTTGCGGATCGGTACGCGTGCAGACCTTTCACACGGCGCAGCAGGCGCCTGGCGGAGATGTGGCCCGCGTGCAGGAGATAATACGCCATGGTACCCCCCTCCTGTTCGCTTTGCTTCTGCTTAGGATGTCAACGCCAGATGGATGGCGTAGGCCATCGGTCGGCGAAAGGCGAGATCGACCAGATCCCGACGCCCGCGCACCGTGTCGGGGGTTTTCCAAGGCTTTGAATTCACCTCGATGACCCATGCGTTGCCGTGCTGGTCCACGCCCAAGTCGACGCCGAGTTCCCCGAATCGTTTCCCCGATTGTCGCTCCATCGTTTCTGCCACATCCCTGGCCAATCGCAGAATGGACCGCCGAACCCGCCGCGCCTGTGAGGCACCCGGAAACACTTCACGAAACACCGTGTCCATCGGCAGGGCTTCGCCGCCACTGCGCAGATTCGACGTAAAGTCGCCGGCCTTGGCGACACGGACGAACGCCTTGGTGCGCTTCCACTCGCCTGTGCCATCACGCTGCAGCAGGATGCGCACATCAAACGGGCGGGTGCGATACAGAGCGACTTCAATCCCCTGCTGCATCACGTAGGGCCGCCCCAAGACCACGCGTCGCAACGCGCGAGCCACCTCCAGCGAGGTGCTCCCGTGTCCGGTTCGAGGGTCTCCTCGAGCCCGCTTCATGGCGTACTGGTAACCACTCGCCAACCGCTGCACCCGTATGATCCCGAGGCCAAGACTCCCATGAATGGGTTTGAAGAACGTGACTGGATGTTTTTCCATGAATTGCGCCATGCCCTGCAGGCTGGTGGCCCGCTGCGTGGCCGGAGTCCTTGTGCGAGTGGCCGGGTCCTGCGACAACCATTGATGGATCTGCCACTTGTCGAAGAACCCGTCGTTGAAGATCCGCGGACCGTACAGCTCGGACAGGCGCCTTCTGGCCTGCTGGTGTTGCTTTTGAAACTCCAGCTTGCGCGAGATGACCTGATCATAAATAGTGTCAGGCAGTGGAAGGATGTGTCGGGTCCAACTCCGGCCGTCCCACAGAAAACCCGTGGCCCGCATCCTCTGAAAGTCGATGTCCCGTGCGCCCAGCACATAGCAAAGCGCACCCTCTTCCGCCCCAATCTCGAGCAGTTTTTGAATCGCGGGGAGTTGCTGAGAAGGGCGGACGGTGTGCGCCTTATCGTTCCACCGCGGATTGGCGAGGACCCCAATCAGCGGGCCTATCACGACCTCACCCGGCCGAATCCACGCCTGCACGTGAGCCGGCAGCACGGGCACCGACAGCAGGTCTAGGACCCGTTCGGATATTTCCAAGACATCCGCTTCCAGGCGGTGATCCGTGATGGCGCGAACCTGAACCTCACTGATCCCGCACCGGCATTCGCATATGCCATCGGATGTGCGCAGGAGCACCCGCCCGGCATCGGGATGAACGCGTATCCAGGGTTCAATGTGCTGAACTCGCCGAATGCGCAAGCGAAGATCCTGCTCCATCCTCGGGCCCCCCTGCTCACCTCTGTCCACCCGCATACCCGGCGGCTGTGATAGCATATTCCAGCAACAGGTCGAGTGACCACCGGCGAACGCCCGGATCCAGCTGCCGCAACATGCGTCGACCGGGCGTTGGATTCACCTCCAGCAGGTACAGTTGCCCATCCATGTCGCGCGCGAGATCCACGCCGCACTCGGCGTAGGCACCGTACCGGTCACGGAGCGCCCGAGCCACCTGCAGCGCGAGCGTGTCCATCTCGTCCAGCCACGTGTCGATGTGATCCACGGATACCCCGGCTTTCTGCATGGCGTCCACGGCCCAGACGGCATCCGCGCCCGTGTGCAGGTTCGTGGTGACGGCGCCGGGACCACCGATGCGACCCACGCGCGCAACCACACGGGGCTCGCTAGCCACCCATTGAACCAGCCAGCGAAAGTCGATGGGCCGGTCGTCATCGGTGCGCAGGAGGGAGAGCGCGTCCTGCATGACGGCATCGCGCAACCCGCGCAAACGCCACCATCGCTGCCAGTCGGCGAGGTCGGTGAGCATTTCCGTACGTGTCCTCGAGTCGCCCATCTCCGAGTGATAGGTGACGCGCACCGCATCCTTGGGCGCCCATTGCACCCGGATGACGCCCCGCCCACCGGTGCCGTGCACGGGTTTCACATACACGTCCTTCCGTTGCTTGACATACATCCATATGTCGCGTGCCGTGCGCGCAACCTCGGTGCGGGGAAGGTGCCGGCGAAACTCGCTATCGGTGTGGAGCCATCGGTAGAGGGCCCACTTGTCGCTGCACTCCCGCGGCAGGGTATGCAGTAAGCCGGCCGAACGAAGGTCTTCAATCTCTCTCCAGGCGGTAGAAAATCGCGAAGGTGCAAACACACCGCTTCGGCGCAGGACGATGTCGGGAGCCATCAGGCGCCCGCGCCGCCAACCGCTGCCTGTCCATAGGTACGCGCGCCGACGCGCCCAGTCCCCCGGCACCAGCACGGCGACAGCAACGCCGCGGCGTGCACCGAGTCGCGCCAGGTCCCGGAAGAGCTCCGTCTGCTCTTGAAACGGCCGCCGTCCGTAAGCGCGCTCCGCATACAACGCCAGGCACGGGCCCAGCTTCAAGTGTCCGTCCTGCATCCGGCCATGTAAGAACATCCGACTGCGCAAGCCGAGGACACGTCCAACCGTGGTGCCCACCGCCAGTCCCGGCCGGACGCCGCGCGTGCAACGCACCATCGAGGGGCTGACCACATTGCCCGCAAACTCAATCGCCTCCAGAGGCTGGCTGCACGCTGCGCTCACACGAATCGCATCGGGCGGTATGCGTGGGTCAATCCAGATCCGCACCTTCACCGCCACCCTCTCCCGCTTCAGGGCAAAAAAAGGGGCGTCGATATGCCGCCCCTGTGCCCTGACCGTGTATTTGGTGATCGCCGCGCTTTTGCTCAGTCTTCGATCTCGACCTCGTCGAGCAGGCTTTCCTCCTCGAAGTCCTCCTCCTTCTTCTCAGCCAACTCGCACGTCACCACGCACAGCTTGGTCCGTCCAATCACTTCGACGCCGAGCTCCTTCTCGACCCGCACGAGGATCTCCGAGCCGTTGCCCGTGATGGTGGCATCCAGGCAGTTTGGTGCCTGCACCACGCGCACTTCCACCGTCCGAGACTCGCGATCGCAGGCGGCATCGAGATCGCGCAGAGCAATCTGCTCCACATACGAAACCGTATCCTTGGCGACCGCCGTCTCGGAATTATCGTTGTACGAGTACCATACATTGATGTCAAAGCGGCCGTGCACCTCGACGTAGTCGCCCACCAACTCCGCGTCGTAGGTGTGATTCATCACCCAGCATCCGCCGATGGTGGAGGGCCGATTGGCGGGCCGGATGGTGTAGGTGGTCTGCGAATACTTGCTTCCCCGACCGCACACCGCGTGGGCGACGATCTCGCGGTAGCTCAGGTCCTTGTTCGAGATCACCATGCGGTAACCCCCTTGTCGTCTGCAGTTCGCCGCGTTCCGCGCCTCGGCGGCGAAACTGCGGAGTGCGGCACGGACCGCCGGGCGGTCATCGGCGCGGGGCGCGGAACGATGGGCGGCCGCGCCTCCGGTTCCCGGCGGTGCACCCACGCCACATCGTATGCGGAGGATTGGGCACCTGTGAATGGCCCGCCACGCTCGCAGAGCACGCGGCCAGAGAGGAAAAAGCGACGGCCCGTCACGGGTCCGCCGCCAAATCGCATGGGATATTGTCAAACTGCGGGGAGATGCCGTAAGAGGAAGCGTTCAAGGTTCTGATGCAGGAGTTTTCTCGCCACGGTCTCACCGTATCGCTGCACCACCAGGGCTGCGAACCCCAGATAATCGTCCGCCGCGGCCAGCCCTGGCAATGGATGCGATGTACCGTCGAAGTCGGATCCAAGGCCCACCGCGTCTTCGGCGCCGAGATCGAGCAGGTGATCCAGGTGGGCGAATACGTCGTCCAACTTCGCGATCTCCGGATCAGCGACGAAACTCGCCTCAAAGGTGAGACCCATCCAGCCGCGCCTACGAATGATTTCGCGGATGACATCATCCGTCAGGTTGCGCGGGTGGTCATGCACCGCCCGCGCGTTGGCGTGAGAAGCCATCACCGGGCCGTCCGTCAAGGCGAGGATATCCCGTACACCAGCATCGCCAAGATGGGCCAGGTCTATCCACATCCCCAGCCGCTCCATTTCTCGCACAATCCGCCGTCCCGCCTCGGTCAGACCAGCATTCCGCGGCTCCCGGCAACCGTCAGCCAGGTCATTCGCCGGATTCCACGTCAGGCCGAGACCTCGCACACCGAGTTGGTGCAACATGCGAAGCACACCCGTGTCTCCGCCCAGACACCCGCCTCCCTCGAGTGAGAGAAGGCCGCAGATCTTCCCTGATCCTCTGGCAGCGTCCCATTCCCTCTGACTCCTGACCGGCGCGACCTGTCCGTCCGCGCACACCCGGCTGTAAAACAGGTCCACCTGCCGGAGGACCGCGTGCAGCTGCTCACCATGAGACAAGTGCGGAAACACGAACAGCGCGTACACTTGGGTCCTCACCCCGCCGCGCCGAAGCCGAGTCACCCCTGCCTGCAGGTGCTCGGACGCGGGGTCAAGACCCTCTCGCCACAACCGGTACAACACATCCACATGCGCATCCGCCACCGGCATCACGGGGCCGTGGTCCCTCACTTCAGCGTGTGACGCCGGCCTATCCTGTGCATTCATGACCTCACCTGGGTTCCACAATCAGCTTGATGGCTGTCCGCTCCTCGCCGTCGATGATGATATCCGTAAAGGCGGGGATGCAGATCAGGTCAACGCCGCTCGGCGCGACGAATCCACGCGCGATGGCGACCGCTTTCACCGCTTGGTTCAAGGCTCCGGCCCCGATGGCTTGAATTTCGGCACTGCCGCGTTCGCGCAGAACGCCTGCAAGAGCCCCGGCTACGGAATTGGGATTGGATTTTGCGGAAACCTTTAACACATCCACGGGGGAAAAACCTCCTTCATCACCTCGGGACTAGGACACTATACGATATTCGCCGCGAACCCGATTATTCCTGTACAGCAAAGCCACTTCTCACTGTAGTCACGCGAGTCCCAATCTTCAGCCACCGCTGCCCGTTTCCGCCTCGTTGATCTGCACCCGCTCCACGTGCAGTGCCCGACCGGTGTCGTCATCCACATCCATCCACACACCGCACAACTGCCGCGCGCCCGGAGCCACACCAAACTTTACGGGCATCTGCGTGAGAAACTTGCGGATCACCGCCTCCCGCTGAATGCCGATCACGCCATCCCGCGGCCCGGTCATGCCTGCATCCGTGATGTACGCGGTCCCCCCGGGCAGGACTCGCTCATCGGCCGTCAGCACATGCGTGTGTGTGCCGATCACGGCGGAGACCCGGCCCGCGACGTACCAAGCGAAGGCCTGTTTCTCCGACGTGGTTTCTGCGTGAAAGTCGATCAGCACATGACGTACCTGCGGATACCTGGCGAGAATGGTGTCCACCGTACGGAATGGACAGTCGAGTGAGCTGAGATAGGTCCGCCCCATCACACTGATGATCAGCACATCTCGCTGCTTCACGCGGCATACCGTGAAGCCCCTGCCGGGTGTGCCCTCCGGATAGTTGGCTGGTCGGACAATGCGGGCGTCGCCCTCGATGAAAGTCTCCGTTTCCTTTTGATCAAACGTGTGATTCCCCAGAGTGATGAATTCGACGCCGGCATCGTAGAGCTGTTCCGCAGCACGTCGGCGCAGTCCGCGACCCGCGGTGGCATTCTCACCGTTTGCAACGACCAGGTCCGGGCGCAGTCGTTCCACCAGCCGTGGCAGCACATCCCGGACATAGGTCACGCCGGAGTCGCCCACGACGTCTCCGATGAATAACCATCTCACCAGTGCTCGCCCCCTGAACGGCCGTGCGCCTGCGCGGTCTTAAAAAATAGAGTAGCCGTGCGGCTACTCTATTTTGCGTATTCAACGGCTCTAGTTTCTCGAATCACCGTTACCTTGATCTGGCCGGGATACTCCAGTTCGTTTTCAATCTTCTTGGAAATCAATTTCGCGATGCGTACCGACTCCGCATCGTCGATGCGTTCCGGATCCACAATGATGCGGACCTCGCGCCCGGCCTGAATGGCGTAGCACTTTTCAACACCCTCGACGGACTCCGCGATGGACTCCAGCTTCTCTAGCCGCTTCATGTAGATCTCCAACGTCTCACGCCGAGCGCCCGGCCGCGCTGCCGAGATGGCGTCCGCCGCCGCTACCAGCACCGAGATGGGCGATGAGAATGGCACGTCTCCGTGGTGCGCGGCAATGGCGTTGATGACGATGGGATGCTCCTTGTACCGCTTGGCGAGGTCGACGCCAATCTCGACGTGTGACCCCTCTACCTCATGGGTCACGGCCTTGCCAATATCGTGGAGCAGACCACCTCGCTTCGCCAACGTGACGTCCAGACCCAACTCGGATGCCATCAACCCCGCGAGGTGCGCCACTTCAATGGAGTGCTTCAGCACATTCTGACCGTAGCTCGTTCGGAACTTCAAACGGCCCAACAGTTTGACCAGATCCGGATGCATCCCGTGGATGCCCGTCTCAAACAGGGCATGTTCGCCCTCTTGGCGGATCAGATCCTCAATCTCCCGCCTGGATTTCTCGACCATCTCCTCGATGCGCGCCGGATGGATACGCCCATCGGCGACGAGCCGTTCCAAGGTGACCCGAGCAATCTCTCGACGCACTGGGTCAAAACCGGACAAGATCACCGCTTCCGGCGTGTCATCGATGATCAGGTCAATACCTGTCAGGGTCTCCAGCGTCCGGATGTTACGCCCCTCACGCCCAATGATGCGACCTTTCATCTCATCGTTGGGCAGATTGACCACGGATACCGTGATCTCAGCCGCATGGTCTGTGGCGCAACGCTGGATGGCGGTGGCGATGATGTCTCTCGCGCGACGTTCCGCCTCCGCACGCGCCTCCTGTTCAATCTCCTTCATGAGCACGGCCGCATCATGCCGGCATTCGCGTTCCACGGCACTCAAAATCATTTCTCGAGCGTTCTCCTGCGTGAGCCCCGAGATCCGCTCGAGCTCCTGGACCTGCTTGCGGTGCAACTCTTCGATCTCCGCCCGCAACTGATCCAGTTGTGCCTCGCGCTCCTTCAACCCTTCCAGGCGACGTTCCAGCGCTTCATTCTTTCTGTCCAGCGCCTCTTCTTTCTGCAGGACTCGTCGTTCTAGTTTCTGCAACTCATTGCGTCGCTCGCGCAATTCGCGTTCTGCCTCTTGGCGCAGTCGGTGCACTTCCTCCTTCGCCTCGAGCAGGGCTTCCTTGCGCTTTGCCTCCGCATCGCGGCGGGCGCCTTCGAGGATCTCCAACGCCCGTGCTTCCGCGGCGCCAATCTTCGCTTCCGCCACCATTCGGCGTGCGAGAAAACCCAAACCTCCACCAACGAGTAACGCGACCAGTATCGCGATGATCCAGATGTATGTCATGGAGTGATATGCCTCCCTGCTCCCGCCGACACGTCGTGTCCCAGCCGTGTTCGGACCGGCGGTTCGAGCTAGAGGCCGCGATCATACGCAATTTTTATTCTAGCCCCCCGCAGGAATCGCTGTCAAGGAATGCCTCGACCTCGTCCTCCGCATGGGCCTGGAGGTGCTGAAGCACTTGGCGTACCACGGACGCCGAGAACCCACGCCGGCCGAGATAGCGCGCCAGCTTGGTCCTACGTTCCCGCGCCGGCGTCCCGGCATGCGTTCGCCAGTACTTATCAGCCACCTTGAACGCAGCCGTCCACTCCGCGTTCTCGTTGCGAAGGGGGGTGAGCACCGCATCCACCACGTCGCGCGTGACGCCTCGGGTCAAAAGCGTCTTCCGAAGCTCCGCCAGACTGCGCCGATCCCGCCATGATGCCACCAGGCTTTCCGCATAGCGGCGATCATCCAGATAGCCCGCGCGACACAACTCCGCGATGATGGCATTTGCGACGGGCGGTGTTGTGCCCAGCCGCTGCAGATAGCTTCGCACCTCGGCACGCGTACGCGCACGGCGAGCCAACCAGTGCAAACATCGATCATAAAGCTTCCACTGCTGGGCGTACTCACGCAACTCGTCGCGCACCGTGTCCGGTACGTCCCGGCCGATGGCCAGCGAAGCACGCACCCACGCCTGCACGGGCAGGTGCAGCGCCTCGCCGTCATCCCACAAAACGACGAGCCAGTCGGGTCTGCCTGGGGCCGGTTCTCGTCCCACCACCACCGCCATGCAGATCACCCCTTGCCGGGAGTCCCAGCGTATTCACTCGTCCGCCTCGAAATCAAAAGCGTCGTCCTCCACAGCGGCCGCAATCGGCACCGCGGGACCATTGACATGGAAGTACTCCCGCACGCGGCGCTCAATCTCATCCGCTATCTCCGGATGCTCCTTCAGGAACTGCTTCGCATTTTCTCGCCCTTGCCCCAATCGTTCCTCGTCGAAAGAATACCAGGCACCGCTCTTTTGAATGATGTCGATCTCGGTCGCCATGTCGATCAGGCTACCTTCACGCGAGATGCCCTCGCCGAACATGATGTCCACATCGCACTGCTTAAACGGCGGCGCCACTTTGTTTTTCACCACTTTGATCCGAACGCGGTTCCCCACGACATCATTGCCCTGTTTGAGTGCCTCCGCGCGGCGCACCTCCAGCCGAATGGTGGAGTAAAACTTCAGCGCGCGCCCACCCGTCGTGGTCTCGGGATTGCCAAACATCACGCCGACCTTTTCACGAATTTGGTTGATGAAAATCGCAATGGTTTTGGATTTGCTGATGGCCCCTGCCAGCTTGCGGAGCGCCTGGGACATGAGCCGAGCCTGCAGGCCGACGTGCGAGTCTCCCATGTCCCCCTCCAACTCGCTCTTGGGTACCAAAGCCGCCACCGAGTCGACCACGATGATGTCCACCGCGCCGCTGCGCACCAATGCCTCGGCAATTTCCAGCGCCTGTTCGCCTGTATCGGGCTGTGAGATCAACAGTTCATCGATGTTGACGCCCAGTTTCCCAGCGTAGACCGGATCCAGTGCGTGCTCGGCGTCGATGAAGGCGGCTTGTCCGCCACGCTTTTGGACTTCCGCCACGGCATGCAGAGCCACCGTGGTCTTACCGGAGGACTCCGGCCCGTAGATTTCAATGATACGCCCACGCGGGAAGCCTCCCACGCCCAAGGCGATGTCCAGGGCGATGGAGCCCGTCGGCACGGTTTCGATGTTCATTGCGGCCGAAGCTTCCCCCAGCCGCATGATGGATCCCTTTCCGAACTGCTTCTCAATCTGCTTCAGCGCCATCTCCAACGCGGTCCGTTTATCGTTCATCGTCCACCATCCCCATGCGTTGCCTTCGCCGGAACGCCCGCTCTCTGTCACGACCTCGTGACATCACATGGATTCGCCCCGTGTCCAAGCTTCTCCTGCTCTCCATTGTATCAGTTCCTCAGCGCATTGCAAACATGTGTTCGCATGCAGGCCCGCGCCTGGCCGGCGTCACTCTGTGCCCGCTGGTCCAAACCAGAAACGGCCGCCCGCAGGCGGCCGCCGCTCGACCCAGGTATACAGCATGGGTTCACCGCGTCCGGCTTCGCGGACGCGCCGGCTCCAGATTGATGCGTGCACCGTTGATGCGGCTCTGACGAAGCGCCTCATAGACGAACGGTGCGGATTCTTCCTCCACCTCGACAAAGGTGAAGCGGTCAAACACATCAATCTTCCCGATGGCCTGCCCCGGCACACCCGCCTCCTCGGAAATGGCCCGCACCAGGTCAGACGGGCTGATCCGCGAGGAGCGGCCGACATTCACGAAGAACCGGACCATACCCGGCGTGGCCCCGGTGTCACCGAAGTCGTAATCCTCCTCGCCCTGCCCCGGCTGCAGGTCGCCCTGCGCCGCCAGCTTGAGCGCAGCGCACGCAACATCGACCGGATCGTATTCGTCGATCACGCCGTTCAGAATGGCGCGATAGCTCGCCAAACCGCCATTCT
This sequence comes from Alicyclobacillus sp., assembly GCA_023511725.1. GTDB lineage: Bacteria > Bacillota > Bacilli > Alicyclobacillales > Alicyclobacillaceae > JAIMAY01. Next base: position 97,670 of record JAIMAY010000005.1, on the reverse strand, counting down.
GGATGGTCTCGACGATGCGGTTTCGCCACATCTCCGCCTGGCGTTCGGCGACATCCGCCAAAGACGGCACTTCACGCGCCACCATCTTCGCCTTGGTCTCACGCTCAATCTGCTTCAGCAGCTTGAACTCACGCGGCGTCACCAGGGTAATGGCCAATCCCCGCTTGCCGGCACGCCCCGTGCGACCGATGCGGTGCACGTACGATTCGGGGTCCTGAGGGATGTCGTAGTTGATCACATGCGTGACATTCTCCACGTCGATGCCGCGCGCCGCGACATCGGTGGCCACCAGCAGTTCGATGTCACCATTGCGGAAACGCTTCATCACTCGGTCGCGCTGCGCCTGACTCAGATCTCCGTGCAGGCCGTCCACCAGGTAACCGCGCGCCAACAGCGCCTCCACCAGTTCATCCACACCGCGCTTCGTTCGGCAGAAGATGATACCCAGCGACACCTCTTCACTGTCGATGATGCGGCACAAACTCTCCAGCTTGTTTCGCTCGAGGACCTTGTAGTACACCTGATCCGTGAGCGGAACCGTTACCTCACCGCGGTTGATGGTCACATGCTCCGGAGCGTTCATGTAGCGCAGCGCCAGCCGTTTGACCTCCGCGGGGAAGGTGGCCGAGAACAACAGCGTCTGCCGCGTTTCTGGGGTTTCGCGCAGAATCGCTTCGATGTCTTCAATGAACCCCATATCCAGCATCTCATCGGCCTCGTCCAGCACGACCATGCGCACATGGTTCAACTTCAGCGTGCCGCGCCGGATATGGTCCAGCACCCGACCCGGCGTCCCAATCACGACGTGTACACCCTGTTGCAACGCTCGAATCTGATGGCCGATGGACTGCCCCCCGTAGATGGGCAAGGTTCGAACCCGCTTGTATTTCCCAATCTTACGAAATTCTCCCGCCACCTGAATGGCGAGCTCGCGAGTCGGCGCCAGCACCAACGCCTGCACTCGGTTCTCCGAGGTCACGCGTTCAATGACCGGGATCCCAAACGCCGCCGTTTTGCCCGTGCCGGTCTGCGCCTGACCGATGACATCCTTGCCTTCCAATATCAGAGGAATGCACGCCGCCTGAATCGGCGACGGCTCCTCATAGCCCATCTCGTCAATGGCCTGCTGAACCTTGCGGCTCAAGCCCATGTCTTGAAACGATGTCATATTCTCACCTTTCCACTCGAAGCAATCGTCCACAACCGCCAAAGCATGTGTTTGGACGCCCGGATCTGAATCTGTTCACGTGATCCGCCCAGTTGCAGGCGGTACACCTGCGTGGCAGCCGGTCCTGCCACGGCACCGTAAACCAACCCCACGGGTTTGTCGGGACTGCCGCCATCCGGCCCGGCAATCCCGGTGATGCCGATCCCGTACGTACTCGCCGCCTGGCGCCGCACGCCCTCCGCCATCTCTCGGGCCGTCTGCTCGGAGACAGCGCCGTGGCTGGCCAGCGTCTCGTCACGAACACCCAACAGTCGAACCTTCATCTCGTTGTGATAGGCGGTGACACCCAGGCGGTAAAAGGCTGAGGCGCCTGGTACCGCCGTTATCATAGAGGAAAGCAGACCGCCGGTGCAACTTTCCGCCACCGCCAGCGTCTGCCCCTGCTCGCGCAAAAGCCGCGCCACCACTTTCGGCAGGGTATCGTCGTCGACACCGTAGATGTATGGTCCGAACCGATTTCGGAGCTCGCTCTCGATGGGGGCAATCAGCGCCTGCGCTGCCCCCTCATCCTCGGCAGCAGCGGTGATCCGAATGAGCATCTCGCCCTCACCCGCAAGCGGCGCGACGGTGGGGTTGCGAAGCGATGTGAGATGCGGGATGGCCTGGTCCACATCCGATTCACCAATACCACAAAAGTGCAGTACCCTTGAGACGATACGCTGCTGGAGCCCAAACAGCGCTCGAACGCGGGGAATGACGTGATGATGCAGCATCGGCACCATTTCGAGCGGTGGACCCGGCATCAGGAAATAGTGTGTGTCACCGTCGCGTACATACATGCCGGGCGCGGTACCGTTCGGATTGGGAAGGAATTCGCCGCCTTCAATCAGCAAGCCCTGCTTCCGATTTTCGGGCGCCATTTGCCGGCCTCGCGCACGGAAGTAAGCCTCCAGGCGCTCGACCACCTCGCGGACTTCGTGCATGGGTCTACCCAGATGTGCCGCCAACGCCTCACGTGTCAGGTCATCCGCCGTTGGTCCCAGTCCACCCGTGACCACAATGACGTTGGACCTTTGGCTCGCCATAGCAAATACGGCCCGTAAGCGCTCCAGGTTGTCACCCACCGCCGTGTGATAATAAAGAGGAAGGCCGGCCGCGGCAAACGCCTGCGAGATGCGCTGTGCATGTCCATTCGCAATCTGCCCAAGCAGAATCTCACTACCCACGGCGATGTGCTCAGCGCGGCAGTCCATGGGACCATCACCCCCGTATCCCCGCAACATCACGCCCGGACGTCGATCACCTCTTTGTTCTTCACGAAGTAATCCACGCCGGACCACACGGTCAGAATGACCATGATGTATACCATCACCTGATCAAACGGGAACTGGATGTAGGAGAACGGGAAATTGTTCAGCATCAGCGCAACCATGGCCACGATCTGCGTCGCCGTTTTCCACTTGGCGATCTTGCTGGCGGCCAGAACGACGCCTTCCGCCGCCACGACCAAGCGCAATCCGGTCACCGCGAACTCCCGGCTGATGATCAAAATGGCGACCCATGCTGACAGGCGATGCATCTGCACCAAGCTAATGAGCACGGCCGACACCAACAACTTGTCCGCCAGAGGATCAAGGAACTTGCCGAAGTTGGTGATGATCTGGCGCTTGCGAGCGATATAGCCGTCCAATGCATCGGTGCTGGCCACGACGATGAATACGACCGCGGCCACCATCTCGCCGATGGTCGTGGTCCGGTGGTTGATGGTCACGGACCAGAAGTCAAACCGCACCAACAACAAAAAAATCACAACAGGAACCAGGAATATCCTGGCCAGTGTGATGCGGTTGGCCAAGTTCAAACCATCCCACGCTCCGTTCTCTGCTCCGCACTTTGGACGTGGCGCTTATCCATGGAACCCCAACAAACACAGCAAACCCGACCGACCCGCTGGGTTGAACCCAGTATAGATCAGTCGGATCAGGGTGTCAAAATCGCCCCCGTCAACGATAATTGACGAACTGAAGAGCAACCGGGAGATCCGCCCCACGCAGCATCTGGATCACGGCCTGCAGGTCATCTTTGCTTTTGCCGGATACCCGAATCTGATCACCTTGAATGGAGGCCTGCACCTTCAACTTGGAGTCCTTGATCAATTTGACAATGGTTTTCGCCACATCCTGTGCTATCCCCTGCTGCAGTTCCACCACCTGGCGCACCGTACCGCCTGCGGCCGGCTCAACCTTGCCGGGTTTCAGTGCCTTGAGCGGTACTTCGCGCCGGACGCACTTGGACTGCAGAACGTCCATCACGGCCTGCAGTTTGTATTCGTCATCGGAGATCAGCGTGATCTGCTTGCCGTCGAAGTCGATCCGGCTTCGGCTGTTCTTGAAATCGAAACGCGTCTCAATCTCCTTCCTCGCTTGATTGACAGCATTGTCCACCTCCTGCAGATCCACCTGCGATACGATGTCAAACGAATACTCCTTCGCCATCTCGCCACCCCCGCATTGTCTATCCCATCATGAGCCACGAACAAATTTGAGGTGTAGTGGCCCCGCCACTGGAGGTACCTCGACCGCTTGACCGTTCACCAGCACGCGGATCACCGCTGCGTCTCCGGCCTGAATGTCGACGGTCTCCGCCCCTTGCCAGGTGCGCGATTGACCTTGGTAGACCATGTCATTGGGATCCACACTTCGACCGTCCACTTTCACTGCAACCCAGCAATTTCCGTTCTGAGCTGTGAGGTTCACCTCAAACGTGGCAGCCGATGTCTGAACCACATAGCTCTGCACACTCCCACGGCGCGGCTGGGCCGTGACGGTCGTGGTGTTGCTCGTGCCGGGATGGTCCGTCGTATTGTTGCCCGGCGCCGCCACCGGCGGTGTGGTGTTGTTGGAAGACACTGTGTTGTCGCTGCCGCCGGACGCATGGTTTCCCGCTTGGGCACCAGGCGCAGTGGCCACCGTGTGATTGTCGGTTCCTGACGGACCGCCGCCCGCGTGACTCAACCAATACCACCCGCCGCCCAGCACCAGCAGCACGACCACAACCGCGGCAGCCTGCATCCCGTATTCGTTCCAAAACTTCTGCCAGCCACTATCCTTCGACGCCGCGGGTTTGCGCCGTACACGAGCTGGACGCCCGGTGCCTTCGGCTCCAGCGCGCGGCACGCGGGCTTCGGGGGAGACGTCGACTTGCGATGGATTCGGCGGGATCGACCGCTCGCGTTCACGCTTCTCCTGGTCCGCGGCAGGTGTGAACTGCGCCAGCAGCGCGTGCCCGTCCAAGCCAAGGTGTTCCGCATACGTTCGGACGAACCCGCGAGCGTACACCTCCCCTGGGAGAACCGACCAATCACCGTCTTCCAAAGCCTGCAGATACCGTTTGCGGATCTTCGTTGCAGCCTGGACATCGTCCAAGCTCATCCCCAATTCTTCCCGCCGCTTGCGGAGCACTTCGCCCAGCTCACGCATCGTCTTCCCTCCAACCGCCATCGGCCTGCATCAGTCCTGCCAACGCGCCGCCTCCCGCTCGTATTCCTCGTACAGGATCTGTTCTTCCGGATCACGCCGAAGTTCGATCACACAATCGAACAGATCCCAACCGAAGTGCGAGTGCTTGACAAAGATGTCCGGGTGTTCAATGACGACCGGCGCGGGCAGACGCAACACATCTTCAACCACTTCCCAGTGACGTTCGTCTCCTCGAAACGTGGTCACCGCCCCGTCCACAATAAAGACGAATTGATCTGGCAGGAACTCGTCGAAGGGCAGGTCCCGCAACATCGTCTGCTTAAGCAGCGTGGACGAGATGAAGATCCATCGCCGGTTCGCGTAGACGCTGGCCGCCACGATGGATTCGGTTTTCCCCACGCGCGGCTGGCCACGCATCCCAATCACCTGGCGTCCGGGACGCTTCAGCAACTCTCCCACGAAATCCACCAAGACACCCAGTTCGTCGCGGACAAACCGATATGTACGCGTTTCTGTGTCGCTGCGTTCAATGAACCGCCCGTGACGCAGAGCAATCCGATCCCTCAGCGACGGCGGGCGCAACGCCGTCAGCTGGATGTCCTCCAGACCCTCGACGATGGATCGCAACACCTGCGCATGCTCCGGACGACGTGTCTGAAGCAGGAACGCGCGACTGTCGTCAGAAACGCTGTTCAACTGATGAATATTGAAGCCCAGCATTCCAAGCAGCGACGCCACATCGCCCAGCAATCCCGGACGGTCGCGAACAATCCGGTACTGGAAATAGAATTCAGCGAGCCCGGCTTCACCGTCAGCCGGAAGCATGAGCATCCGCTCCTTCATCACTAGCATGCCTGTGCGCTTCTGCCAACATTCAGCGCAGAACCGGCTCGGTCAGGACCGCTTCTCAGGTACCGCGCGCCAGCACGGTGGACCAGCGCTGCTGTTGGCCGGCGGACAGCGCCGTGGCCGTACTGCCGGACGCATTCCAACCCGTCATCCACGCATCCACCTGCCCGACCATCTTGGGTGGGATCCGGCTCGACCACTGCAGGATGTCCGTCGACTTCACCGTATCGACACCGGGCTTCCATCCACCCGTTGCGAACGCCAACACATCCTCATGGAGCACGTCCGGGCCAGGAATGGACGGCTCTACGGCATCCACCCCCGCCGGCTGCGGGCACAGGGAGATCACCACGCACCCGTGCGCCTCAAGCTGGTGAAACTCGGTCGCCGCCAGCGGCCGATCCGCCACGACGATGGACGGCCACGGCCCGTCCGGAAGCTGCACCAGTTGAACGGTGGCCGTAGGCGCGATGGCCAGCAGGGTGCTGACCAACTGTTGAATGTCGCGCTTGGATACGGTGGCGGCCGCACCACCCGTCCAACCGACGGCAGGCGTGGGCGTCGTCGGCGTTGAGTCGGTGAGCATCACGCCCGCCAGGGCGCCTTCCGCCGCCGCGACCCACCTGTCGTCCGGCGCCACCACACGCACGTTGGACGGAACGGACGCTGCCGCGGCGCTGCCTATCCATTCAAAATGCGCGGACGGATGCGACATCGCCACGGTCAACCAATCCGGCGGCGGTGCTCCGCTGCCGACGGTGACGATGAGTCCGGGTGCGGCCGAGCGAAAACGCGACTGCACCAGCGTCGAGGCATCTGTGAGCGACGTGTGATCTACGCGGACAGACACCCCGCTCCCGGACACCGCATGGTCCACATCCGCGTCTTGCCAATGCGGCGCATCGGCGAGGATCACCTCCGCCGTGAGTTTGGTCACTGTGGGCCGCATCCTCTGAAAGTCGGGCGGTCCACAGGCCGTAACTACACTCGCGGTCACCACGGCTCCACCCATCGCCGCCAGCCGTCTCCACCATGTCATCCTCTTCATGTGCACCATTGTACCATTTCCATTCCAAGGTCGCGTTGCGGGAAAGATCATCCTTGCCTTTCTCTCAGCCCACACCGATAATAGAACCCAGAGGGGTGGCCGCCACATGAATCAGTCGCACGGAGAACATTTGTCGGTTGCCAAGACACTGTATCAATTAGACTTTTATCTGCGAATTCTGGATCTGCCGTTCACTGTGCGCGACCTCTATGAAGCCGCCTACAAGCGGCGGCGCGGTGCGCGGTATGATGATCGCTGGCTGGATACGCTGGAGGACAACCCCGAGGTGGCCGAATCCATCCATGAACCCTTCACGGCCCAGACCATCATCGACACGCTGATGCGCACAGGGCACACGCCCATCGTGATGGCGCTGATGCGGGAGATTCGACGGCGGCGCATCGGTTTCAGCCAGGCCTATCTCCGGGAAGCCCCGCGGCGCCGGCCCTGAGTGGCGGTGCCGTTGCAAAGCCCCCGATCCGGCAGGAACGGGGGCTCTTCATATCGTTGACCCCAGTCTCATCACGACTCCCCCGCGATGTCTGACCGGATCTCCGCCCACGCCTCGTCCACCCCTGACACCGAGGCCGATGCCGCGCGGGCGGTAAGCGCCTGCCACCAGCCGTCTTGACCGGTGGCCACCGCGCTCGCCATGCGCTGGTAGGCGTCGGCGCCGAGTCCAGCCCCCGCCACCACTTCTTCACCGGCCATCCAGTACAGCTCGGCATGCGTCACCGGGATGTCCGCACCGTACAAACCCGAGAAGAATAGCGCAGCCTGCTGCGAGACCGTCTTCTCCAAGGTGTTGCGATCCGGGATCGGCCCATATCCGAGCTGCAGAGTGGCGGACACCGTGTAGCCCCCGCCCCCGTCCGGCAGCACCACCAACTCGTCGATGGGGCCCGCGGCACCAACCGCCTGCGCGATATCATTCATCACGTCCTCCGGTACATCCGCAGCGGCCGGCACCATGCCCGTTTGGGTAGCGGTGGGATGAATCCCCGTCCACAAGCCCAAAGCGGTCGGATTCACCATATCCTGCGACACCATGCCCGCGCTCCACAGCCACAGACAACAGAGCACCGCAATGCCGGCCGGCGCCCAGTTGGAGAGCGGTCGCCGGATCACACGCATACACACCACCCCGTCCGAGCTTGTTCGCCTCATGATATGCGAACCGGGCGGTGTGCATGCCTGCCCGTCAAGGCCCCTCGTCCGCGGTGGTGCCGCCGCGACCGTAGGCGGGCCGCATCGCCAGCCACTGATCTCGCCGGATCAGCACCTCTCGCGGCTTGCTGCCTTCGAAGGGGCCGACGATGCCCTGCTGCTCCATTTGATCGATGATCCGCGCCGCCCGTGCATATCCGACGCGGAAGCGACGCTGGATCATCGACACCGACGCTTGGCCGGCCTCGACCACGAGATCGACCGCCTCTGCGAAAAGTTCGTCCAGGTCGTTGGAGGCCGCATCCTCGCTGTTCTCTTCCTCGACCTGGGTCAGATCCACCGTGTACACCGCCTGCTGCTGCTGTTTGACATACTCGACGAGGCGTTCGATTTCCGATTCCGACACGTAGGCCCCCTGCACGCGCACGGGTTTGGACGCACCGACGGGAAGATACAGCATGTCCCCCCGCCCGAGGAGCTTTTCCGCGCCACCCATGTCGAGAATGGTGCGGGAGTCCGCCATGGACGACACCGCGAAGGCGATGCGGCTGGGAATGTTCGCCTTGATCAGGCCGGTGATCACGTCCACCGACGGACGCTGCGTGGCGACAATCAGGTGAATCCCGGCGGCGCGTGCCATCTGGGCGATGCGGCAGATGGCATCCTCCACGTCTCCCGGCGCCACCATCATAAGGTCCGCCAACTCATCGATGATCACCACGATGTAGGGCAGCGGATCCGCGCCCTCCGCCCGCGCCAACTGATTGTAGCGCTCGATATCCCGCGCCCCCCGCTCGGCGAACGCCTGGTAGCGCTGCTCCATCTCCTGCACGACCTTCTTGAGCGCGTAGGCCGCCTTGCGCGGATCGGTCACCACAGGCGCCAGGAGATGGGGGATCCCATTGTAGCCGCTGAGTTCGACCATCTTCGGATCAATCATCATCAACTTGACCTCGTGCGGCTTCGCCTTCATCAGGATGGACGCGATCATGCAATTGATGCACACGCTTTTTCCAGACCCCGTCGCCCCTGCCACCAACAGATGCGGCATCTTCTGCAGATTGCCCACGATGGCCTGACCTGAGATGTCCCTGCCCAGTGCCAGCGCCAACTTACTCTCCGCCTGCTGAAATTCCGGCGACTCCAGCACCTCGCGCAGCGTGACCACCGCCACCTCGGGGTTGGGCACCTCGATGCCGATCACGGACTTGCCCGGCACCGGCGCCTCGATGCGGATATCCCGCGCCGCCAGCGCCAAGGCAATGTCGTCGGTCAGGCCGACGATCTTGGACACCTTGACCCCCACCGCCGGTTGCACCTCATAGCGCGTGACGGTGGGCCCGCGGCTGATCTCCAGCACCTTCGCCTGAACCCCGAAGCTCTCCAGCGTGGCCTCGAGCTTACGCGCATTCTCCTGCGCGCTTCGCTGATCAAAGCCACCCCTGCGCGGCTCGGGCGGAGCAAACATCCGTAGTGGCGGCAGTTGGTAGTGTTCGTCACGCACCATCGGACCGACGGTGTACGCCGCGTCCGCAGCCTTCGGTTTGGACTTGGGCGGCTCCTTGACCGGCCTCTGCGGACGATCCGGAAAGTGGACGACCAACTGACCTCCCGCTTGCTCAATCCGGATCTCCTCTTCGGCTGAGTGCCCGTCCTCTGCAGGCTCGGAAGGGACCACCCTCGCTGCAAAATCGCGCACGATGGGCACGTGCGTTTCCGCTCCGCCCTCGGCATTGTTGCCCGCATGGACCACCTCGGTGTCGACAATCACCGCGGGTGCGGTGGGCGTACGTCCGCCAGGCTTCCCATTTTTTCGCGGTCCGCTGTTTTTGCCGCCATGCCCGCCATCCGGCCCGAACAACAGGCGAAGATAGTTCCGTACGCCGCTCCACACCCGGTCGAGCACGTCCTCCATCCACTTCGTCCCGCGCTGGAGCCCCGCCACCAGCGACTGCTCGGTCACGAGCGCCCCGCCAATCAGGACGCCCGCAGCCATCACGACCCATGTTCCCGTGACCGAAAACAGATACATGCTGAGGCCGAAGACAGCGTATCCGACCAAGCCACCCCCTGCGGGTCCAGGCACGTGGCTGCTATCCGGTTGCAGCACCAACGTGGACATGTCTCGGATGGCATTGAGGGTAGCCTGAAACAGTGGCACCTCGCCCCTGGGGTAATACGCCGTCAATCCCTTATAGAAGTCCATCTCCATCAGTGTCAGCCATGTCACCATGAGGACGAGCAGCCCCATGTGGCGGTTGTTCCAAGGGAACGGCGAGCGGTGCCACATCATGTAGACCGCCGCGTAGCCGACGAAAATCGGCACGAGAAAGCTCCATGATCCGGCCAGATAAATGCACGCGATATCCAGATACCTGCCGACCACGCCCAGACGCCCGAGCGCCAGGGCCGACAGGGCCAGCAGGCCGATACCCACGAGTTCGAATTGAAGAAATGGTTGTTTGGCTTTGCGTTTGCTCATGAATGTCTCCTGCCCTCGTCGCTGTTTGCACCCCTGCGGTGGGCGCATCATGTTTCTTTTCGCGACAGGGCAGGGACATTCCTCCCTACGAGGATTCAAGGAGGGGAACCAGGGCGCCCGGTTGCCACTCGGGCTTGAGGTAGTCCTGGGGATTGGGGCTGATCAGCCGCTGCACGCGACCCATGCCGACGCCCTCGGGGGTGACCAGCATCGTCACGTGGCCTCGACGGATCTCCTTCATCTCCGGTACACGTTCCTCAAGGCCGGCGAACACCCACTCGGCGGGAACAATCGTCCACATCAGGCTCATCACTGCACCACGCTCTCTTGCCGAGGTGCGCCGCGGCGCTCCTGAATGAGTTCCTGCAGCTTGGCCATCGCATCGCCGAGTCCGCCGACTGCATCGATCAAACCGAAGCGTACCGCATCCCGCCCCACCACGGTGGTCCCGATGTCTCGGGCCATCTCCCCGGTGTTGAGCATCAGCTCTCGAAACAACGCTTCGCTAATGCGTGAGTGGCTGACCACAAACCGGATCACGCGCTCCTGCATCTTCTCCAGGTATTCGAATGATTGCGGCGCGCCAATCACCATCCCCGTGAGCCGAATCGGGTGAATGGTCATCGACGCGGTCTCGGCGATGAAAGAGTGATCCGCGCTGACGGCGATGGGCACACCGATGCTGTGCCCGCCACCCAGGACCAGGGACACCGTCGGCTTGCTCAAGCTGGCAATCATCTCTGCGATGGCGAGGCCTGCCTCCACATCCCCGCCGACCGTGTTGAGGATGATCAGGAGTCCTTCCACCTTGTCGTTCTGCTCCACCGCCACCAACTGCGGGATCACGTGCTCGTATTTGGTGGTCTTGTTTTGCGGCGGCAGCACCATGTGTCCTTCAATCTGGCCGATGATGGGGAGACAGTAGATATTGGTGTCGCCCGTGGTCATCGGTGCGGTCTGACCAAGCGATTCCACGCCGCGCACCACCTGCTCGGGCGATGCGGCGTCAGGCGGCTGCGGAGACTCGTGCGCCGGGGTATCTTCCATCTTCGGACCCATGGATCCGCGTCACCTTCCCTTCCCCGCGTAGTATGGGTCCAGCCCCCCAGCGACATGCAAAAAGCCCGCCCCAAGCGGGGCGGGCACGGTGACCCGGTGCGGTGTATGGCAGTCTCCGGCCTTCGGCGTTACGCCTCCATAATGATGGGCAGGATCATCGGCCGGCGGCGCGTTTGTTCGTAGAGGAAGCGCCCGAGGGTATCGCGAACAGCCGTCTTCAATGACGACCACTCATTGATATTCTCCGCCACCATCTTCTCCAGTGTCGCCGCTACCAATTTATTGGCCTCATCCAGCAATGCTTCGGATTCGCGAACATACACGAAACCGCGCGAGATGATGTCGGGACCGGACAGAATGGCGCCGGTCTGCTTCGCGAGCGTCACTACAACGACGAGGATACCATCCTGAGACAGGAGTTTCCGATCACGCAACACGATGTTTCCGACGTCGCCCACGCCGAGACCATCAATCAGCACCGTCCCTGCGGTGACCCTGGCCGCCTGCCTGGCAACGCCATTCTCAAACTCCACCACATCCCCGTTGTCGAGGATGAAAATGTTCTCTGGATCCACCCCGATGGCGGTGGCGAGATCGGCGTGTTGACGCTGCATGCGGAATTCCCCGTGGACCGGAAGGAAGTACTTCGGGCGCACGAGATTCAGCATCAGTTTCAACTCTTCCTGGCTGCCGTGGCCAGAGACGTGCACACCCTGATAGATGACGTGTGCACCGACCCGCATCAGTTGGTCGACCGTACGGGCGACCGAGCGCTCATTGCCGGGAATCGGCGAGCTGGCCAGCACCACGGTGTCACCTGGCAGGATCTCGACCTTCCGGTGCGCCGACCTGGCCATCCGAGTCAACGCAGACATCGGCTCTCCCTGGCTCCCCGTGGAGAGGATGACCAGCTTGTCCGGAGGCACCTTCCCGATGTCGTCGGCGTCAATCATGGTGTTGCGCCGCACCGTGAGGTAACCGAGCTGCATGGCAATCTGAATATTGTTCACCATGCTCCGGCCGACCACGGCAACCTTGCGCCCGTGCCGTTCCGCAGCCTCGATGATCATTTGAATGCGATGGATGTTCGACGCAAAGGTGGCAAGGATCACGCGCCCCGGCGCCTGCCCGATGATCTCATCAATCTTGGCGCCGACCGTTCGCTCCGACGGCGTGAATCCCGGGCGCTCGGCATTGGTACTATCGGCCACCAGTGCAAGCACGCCCTTGGCGCCATAGGCCGCCAACTTATGAAAGTCGGCCGGACGGCCATCCACCGGTGTATGATCAAATTTGAAGTCTCCTGTGTGGATGACAAGCCCTTCCGGCGTATCGATGGCGAACCCACCGGTATCCGGGATGCTGTGATTCAAATAAAAAAACGACACTTTGAAGGCCCCGAGCTGGATGCGGCTGTTACCATCAATGGTGATCAATTTGACGCTGTCCGCCAAGCCGTGTTCCTTCAGCTTGTTCTCCACAAGCCCCAGCGTGAGCCGCGTTCCGTACACCGGTACATTCAGGCTTTTGAGTACGTACGGCAACGCGCCGATATGATCCTCGTGACCGTGCGTCAGCAGGATGCCTCGAACTTTATCCCGGTTCTCCACCAGATATGTGATGTCGGGGATGACGGCATCCACGCCAAGCATCTCTTCCTCAGGAAACTTCAAACCGGCATCCACGACGATAAGGTCATTGCCGTAACCGTAGACCGTCATGTTTTTTCCGATTTCCCCGACGCCGCCGAGTGGAATGACTGACAATCTGGCTGATCTGTGTTTTGCCAACTTTGCACCTCCAACCTCCTGGCCCAAAAAGCAAAAAATGGGCATACCTCAGCCCGTACATCAGCGTGCACGCGCTGTTTCATGACGATTATGAACCTTCAGTGACGCACCAACGACGTACCAAGGGGAGACATGCCGACAGCCTGGCATCCCCGCCCGCGCTTCCGCCGTCTCCGCTTCGGCGAAACTCCGCCCGGCGAGACCCTTGATCCACGGACGATGTTCATTTCAACAAGAACAAAGCCGCACCAGTCACTTGATGGCATTATACCATTTCGCGCCGATCCCGCACAACCGCCATCGCTCTCGAGATGTCTGTATGTATTGTGAAAGGGCTGACGTATGTCTATGCGCGAAAACGGCGGCAGCACGTGGCTGCCGCCGCTGCGGCCTGAGGAGCCTGGTTCACAGTTTACCGAGACGCTTCAGTTCCTGCCGAAGCTCTTCCACCACCGACTCCGGTGCTTCCGCGAGCGGAAGCCGAACGGGCCCCGCTGGCAACCCCATCAGACGCAGGGCGGCCTTGAGCGGAGACGGACTGGTCACGCGAAAGAGAGCATCGAAGATGGGGAGCAGTCGCTGTGACCAGGTCGCCGCCGTGTACACATCGCCGGTGACGAAGGCGTTGATCATCTCGGTCATCTCGAGTCCGACGACGTGTGAGGCCACGCTGACCACACCGTAACCGCCGATGGACAACAGCGGCACCGTGAACTTGTCATCGCCGCTGTACAGGTAGAAGTCATCCGGCTTGTTGGCCGCCACCTCCAGCATCTGCGCCAAACTGCCACTGGCTTCCTTGAGGGCGATGATATTCGGCACATCCTCAGCCAGCCGAAGGACCGTGCGAGGCTCCAGATTCACGGCCGTGCGTCCGGGAACGTTGTACAGCATCACAGGGATGGAGACCGACTCGGCCACCCTGCGAAAATGTTGATACAAACCTTCCTGCGTCGGCTTGTTGTAATATGGTGTGACCAGCAGCAGACCATCGGCCCCCAGCCGTTCCGCTTCGCGCGAGAGCTCGACCGATGCCTGGGTATTGTTCCCGCCCGTCCCGGCTATGACAGGGACACGCCCCGCGGCAAACTCGATGGTCTTTTCGAACACAAGCAGCTTCTCGGCGTGCGAGAGCGCCGGGGACTCGCCCGTCGTCCCGCACGCGACAATCGCCGTCGTGCCGGTGCTGATCAGGTGATCCACCAGCGTTCGGATGCCTTCCACATCCACCTCCCCGTCCGCCGTGAACGGCGTGGCCATCGCCGTCACCAGCCTACCGTAATCCATCATTCTCACCTTCCCGTGGCAAGGATGGAGCATGACCGGACTCAATCGGCCGCCCCTAATTCGAAAGCCCTGTGCAGGGCTCGAACCGCCCTCTCCATCTCCGCGCGGCGCACGAGACACCAGATGGTCGTATGAGAATCGGCGGACTGCAGGATCTCAATCCCCTCCTGCGTCAGGGCCGCCACAATCTGCGCCATGATACCGGGCACGCCGGTGTACGCGCCGACCACCGACACCTTGGCGCAGTCCGGTACGACCTTGGGTTCGAGCCCACCCTGTCGAAGGATGTCCACCGCTTTCTCGGCCACCGATTCTGGAACTGTGTAGGAGATCTTGTTCGGCGACACGGAGATGAAATCGATGCTGATCCCATGCTGCGCCATCGCGGCAAAGATATTACGGCGGTGGATATCCGGCGCCTCCACCGTGATCTGCGCAATACCGCTGGTTTGCGTGACGCCGGTGACCAATTGGTCTCGCAACGATGCACCTTCCACCGCACCCACCTGACTCGTCACCAATGTACCCTCGTCTTTGCTCATCGTGCTGCGCACCCGGATGGGAATATTCCTTTGCATGGCGATCTCGACCGCCCGCGGATGGATCACCTTCGCCCCTTCATGCGCCAGGTTGCAGATCTCGTTGTAGGTCACCCGTCTCAGCCGCCGTGCGTCCTGCACAATGCGTGGATCCGCGGTCATGATGCCATCCACATCGGTGAAGATGTCCACGACATCAGCACCCAGCGCGACGCCGAGCGCTGTTGCCGTGGTATCCGATCCGCCACGGCCCAGCGTGGTGATGTCCCCTTCGGCCGTCATCCCTTGAAAGCCCATGACGACGACGATGTGCCCCCGCTCGAGTTCGCGCAGAATGCGCGTCGGCCGAACTTCGAGGATACGGGCATCGCCGAACTGATCATTCGTCAGGATGCCGGCCTGGCCGCCACTGAGGACGGTCACCGCATGGCCCCGGGATCGAAGGACGCTCGCGAACACAACGGCAGAAATCGCCTCGCCGCAGGACATGAGGATATCCAGATCCCGCTTGCTGACGGCGTCCGACTCATCCGGAACAGAGAGCAGGGTGTCGGTGGCATAAGGGTCACCGCGACGCCCCATCGCCGACACCACCACGACGACCCGGCAACCCTCGGCGATGGCATCCTCCACGTGAGAGGCGGCCGCCAGACGCGCTTCCCGGGTGGCAACCGAGGTACCTCCAAACTTCTGAACGCGAATCCTCATCGCGGCCTCCCCTCCCGGCTGCATCCCGCCGCTTCACCGTCCGCGTTGAATCAGCAGCTCCGCAATCTGCACGGCGTTCCACGCAGCGCCCTTGAGCAGGTTGTCCGCCACTACGAACATGTTCACCGTGCGCTCGTCGAACAGGTCGCGCCGGATCCGTCCGACGTACGTTTCGCCGGTGCCGGCCGCCATACGCGGGTGCGGGTACAGCGCCCGCTCCGGATCATCGACCACCACCACGCCCGGCGCCCTGCCCAGGCGATCCCGGACCTCCTCCGCAGTGACCGATCTCGCGAACGTCACCGATACTGCCTCCGAGTGGCCGTACAGCACCGGTACGCGTACGGCCGTCGGCGTCACGGCCAGATCCGGCATACCCAGGATTTTACGAGACTCGTTGACGAGCTTCATTTCCTCCTTGGTGTAGCCGTTGTCGAGAAAGACATCGCATTGCGGCAACACGTTGAAGGCCATCGGATGATGCTGCGCCTGAGCGACCACGGGGAACAGCGTCGTGGCCTCACCGTCCGGTCCCTGCGCCACTTCGTCGAGCAGCGCATCGACAGCCTTCTGCCCCATCCCGGACACCGCCTGGTAGGTGGTCACGATGATGCGCTCGATACCCAGGTCCCGAAGCGGCGCCACAGCCACCATCAACTGAATGGTGGAGCAGTTCGGGTTGGCGATGATCCCATGGTGCGCGTACGCGGCCTCGGCGTTCACCTCCGGCACCACCAGCGGGACATCCGGCTCCATGCGGTACGCGCTGCTGTTGTCGATCACGACCGCCCCCGCCTCGACAGCGACCGGCGCCCATGTCTTGCTCGCCGTTGCACCTGCGCTGAAGAGCGCGATATCCACCCCGGCAAACGCTTCCGGTGAAACCGCCTCGACGCGCACCGGTTGTCCCCGGAACGAGAGTTCCGTTCCCGCGGAGCGGGGGGATGCGAGCGGGCGCAATTCCCGCACCGGAAACCCTCGCTGCTCGAGACTCCAGATCATGCGTCGTCCGACTGCCCCGGTGGCCCCCAGCACGGCGACCGTGTAGCCTTCGCGTTGTGGCATCTGTCGACTTCCTTTCTCCGTCCAAAGAGGCGCACCGAGTCACGGACGCTCGTGCCGCCAGCGTTCAATCAACACGGGCTGAAGCTGCCGCTTCTCCAGTGCGGCCTCACAGGTTTCAGGGATCAGACTCATCAATGAAACCAACGAGTTCATTTTAACATGCGGCGCGTCCTGCCCGAACGGAACGAAGAAGATATTTTTCGTGTTCATCAGCGTGGCGATGTTGTGCAGATTGAGCCCAAGCCCATCGTTGGTCGAGATGGCGATGACCACCGGCCGGTCGTTGCGCAGCGTGGCCTTCGCCGCCATCAGCACCGCCGAATCCGTCGCGGCGTTGGCCAAGCGGCTCAGCGTGTTCCCTGTACAAGGCGCAATGACCAAGCAATCGAGCCTCTTGGATGGCCCCAGTGGCTCGGCTTCCGGAATGCTCGTGATGGCCGTGTTTCCCGTCAGCGTCTCTATCTTACGGGCCCACTCGCCCGCTTCGCCAAAGCGCGTGGACACCTCCAACACCGTTTGCGAGAAGATGGGAATCACGTTCACGCCCATCTGCACCAACTTCTCGATCTCGGGATACACCTCAGCGTAGGTGCAATGACTACCCGTCACCGCAAAACCAATCGTCCGACCCTTCAGTTCCATACCGCTTCCCTCGTTTCTCTGGCTGCCTTGCCGAACAGCACGACCCTCTCGCGGCCCGACGGCACGTCACGTGGCCTCCGCCAGGATTCGCGACAGGGACGCCGCAATGATGCGCCCCGCCGTCTTCGGCGCCACGAGTCCCGGCAAACTCGGTGCCAGGATGGCCTTCATACCCCGTCGTTCGGCATAGCGAAAGTCCGTGCCTCCCGGTTTGGAGGCGATGTCGATGATCACGCAGTCCTTACGCATGGCGGCAAGCACGGCGGCTGACAGCACGTGATGCGGGATGGTGTTGAAGACGATGTCCGCGTCCGCCACGGCCTCCACCAGGCGGGACAAGGGATAGGCCGCCAACGCCATCTCCCGAATTCGCGCCAGGTGCGCTTCTTGCCGGGCCACGACACGCACCTTGGCCCCCATACCCGACAGCGTCCGCGCCAAGGTCTGACCGCACCGTCCGAATCCCAGCACGGCCGTCGTGGAGCCGTGGATGGTGATGTCCGTGTGCTGCATGGCCAGCGCGATGGCCCCCTCCGCCGTCGGGATAGAGTTGAGGATGGCCACCTCATCCAACTCCATCAGCTTCACCAGGCGCAGGCCGTGGGCTGCCGCTCTGTCCTCCAAGGCAGGTCTGGCGATCCCGGTGAACACAATGGCCCCCGGCCGCATCCAGGAGAAATGCGTGTCGGTCAGCATGATGGTCTCGTCCGAGAACTTGCTCTCCACGCGACCGTCATCCTCCATCCCGGCGATGGGCAGCACGATGGCGTCCGCGTCGCCCAACACGCTTTCACTCAGTTCACCGTGCACGGTGTCCGGGAACGACCGTGTCACTTTGTCAAATCCAATCAGCACGGCGCTGGCGTCGAGCTCGGTCACCTGCGCGATGACCTCCAGCATCCGTGCATCGCCGCCGATGAACACCAGCCTGCGGCCCGTGAGCACGCCTGTCACTCCCCTTCCCCTTGTCATAGATCGCGGCCGCACTGCCGGCGAACATCCCGGCTGCGTGCATAGCATCCTACGCATGAGCCCAGAGAGGCGTGACATCCGCCCGCAACACAAAAACCGGAGCGGTCACACCGCTCCGGTCTTCTTCGTTCAGCGGTATTCGATTCATCGGCCGGTGGATCCAAACCCTCGTTCGCCGCGCGCGGTGGCCGGCAACGCATCGGTCAACCTCAGGCGAGCTCTGTACACGGGAGCGAACACCACCTGCGCGATGCGGTCCTGCGGCTGAATGACATGTGGTGCATCCCCGAAGTTGGTGAGCAGGACCTCAATTTCGCCCGTGTAATCGCTGTCTATCACGCCCACCCCGTTCGGCAAACCAATCCCGTGCCGCCAAGCCAGGCCGCTGCGGGCGTAGACGAGGGCCACGACCCCCGCATGCGGGAGGCTGAGCGCAATCCCGGTCGGGATGCGGCGTCGCTCGCCAGGGCGCAGTTCCACCGGCTGCTCGATGGCGGCATACAGATCCATACCCGCCGCGCCCTCCGAGGCATAGCGGGGGAGTGGGGCCTCCTTCGGCAGCAGGTGCGGCGATACCACTTTGCACAGCACCTCAATCCACGTTTCTTCAAGCGGCACCGAGATCACATCCATGGCGCCAACTGGTCCTCCTCCACGGGCCCCACCGCAGCCACGGCGAAGTTGCCTCCGAGCACAGCCCTGGCCACATCCCGCACGTCTTCCGCAGTCACAGCATTGATACCGGCCAGGGTCTCGTCCAGCGGCACCTCGCGTCCAAGCAGCAGTTCATTCTTACCGAGCCGCGTCATCCGGCTGCTGGTGCTCTCCAGGCCGAGCATCAGCGACCCCTTGACCTGTTCCTTGCCTCGGCGCAGTTCCTCCGCCGTCATGCCGTGCTGGGCCATGTCCTGACACGTATCACGGATCAGCCGCATCACCTCATCCAGCCGATCCGGTGACGTCGCGGTGTAAATGCCGAACATCCCGCAATCGCGATACGCGGAGTGGAAGGAGTACACGGAGTACGCCAGGCCGCGCTCCTCCCGGATCGATTGGAAGAGACGAGAGCTGGAGGACCCGCCCAGCGCATTGCTGAGCAGGATCAGCGCGTACATCCGCGGGTCTCCGGCGGCGAATCCAGGGCTGGCCAGGCACACATGCACCTGTTCGGTATCCTTGGTTCTCACACGCAGACTCTGCTCGAACACGGGCGGGCCATCGGCCACCAAGGCGGGCGTGGCTCGCCAAGCGCCGAACAGGCGATGGATGGCCTCCACCGCCTGCCCCTCGGCGACATTCCCGACGACCGAGATCACGGTATTCCCCGGCGTGTAACGGCTGGCCACATACGAGGTGATGTCCTCCCGTGTGAAGGCACGCAGGTTCCCCTCGCCGCCCAGGATGGTGAAACCCAGCGGGTGATCCCCAAACACCCCCTGGGACAATACATCCAGCACCAACTCGTCGGGGGTATCCTCGTACATCCGGATCTCTTCAATGACGACATTCTTCTCTTTCTCAATCTCATCTGGAGCAAAGCGCGAGTGAAACAGCATGTCGGCCAGCGTCTCCGCGGCCTTGACGAAGTGTTCGTCGAGCACCTTGGCGTAAAAGCAGGTGTATTCCTTGGACGTAAACGCATTCACCTGTCCCCCGAGTTCATCGAAAACGAGGGCGAGTTCACGCGCATTCAGATGTTCTGTACCCTTGAACAGCATGTGTTCCAGAAAATGGCTGATGCCGTTGTTCTGCGGTGTCTCGTAGCGCGATCCCGTCCCAATCCAAATTCCGACGCTGACGGATCGGACCGTGGGGTTTTCCTCGCCCACAATCCGCAAGCCGTTCGGCAACTGCACCCGGTAGCCCAAGCTGCTTCCTCCCCGCGAGCCTCTGACCTCTGAGTTGGCTCTGCCATTCCCCCATTCTACCGGAAGCGCGGCGTGTACCTCAACCGCACTTTACCGCTGGAGGACGGCGGGAGGTGCGGTGGCCGTTTGCTCCAGCACCACCTGATCCACCGTTTTGAATTGATAACCGTCGGCCTGAAGCCGGCCGATGACGGACGGCAGGGCTTTCGCCGTGGGCTCCGTCGGATGCATGAGGATCAGCGCGCCGGGTTCCACCCCGGCGAGAACCCGCTGCAAAATCAGGGACGCAGGCGGTTTTCGCCAGTCCACAGTATCGACGGTCCAGAGGATGGTGTACATCCCAGCATTGCGGGCCATCCGCACCGTGCGTTCGTCGTACGCGCCGGCGGGCGGAGCCAACACGCGCGGGCGAACCCCCACCTCCTGCTGCAGCAGGTCATTCGTTCCCTGAATCTGCTGATAGAGCTTGGCGCTGGTCAGCGTTCGGAAGTCGGGATGACCACTGCCGTGACTGCCGATGGCATGCCCGTCGGCGACAATCTGACGCGCCAAGTCCGGGTGCTTCTTCACCCACGCACCGTCCAGGAAGAACGTCGCCTTCACACCCGACTGCTTGAGCGTGCGCAGGATGCTGGGGATGTACTGCTCTCCCCACGAGACGTTGAACATGAGGCAGACGGACCGCTCCTGCTCTGGGCCGCGGTAGATGGGTTCAGGGGGCAGATCCGCAAGACGGACGCGTGGCGGGATGCTTCGCCATGCGAGATGCACACGCCCGTCGTGCTTCGCCTTCGACAAGCGGATGCTTTCCGGCACATCCAGCTGCCACCCGCACAGACCGGGGACGGCGTGCCATACCCTGTCGATCCGAGCGTCGACAGGCTCCTTGGCCAACGTGCGTCCCGCATAGCGCAGGGTGTCCTCCAACCGCGGCGGGGATCCCGGCGCAGTGGCCGCTCGCGTCACGGGCGCGGTTGTGCACAGGGTGACCGCCAGCCACCCGGCCGCCAGCAGAGCTACGGATCGTCTCATGTTGGACACTCCCACCCATGCCATTGTCACGTGTAGGGTGCCCTCGATATGAAAAAATCCCTCCGGGGAATCCCTGGAAGGATCGATGGTTCGCGCTTTGGCGGGCCGTCGTCAGTGCCGCGGCCGATCACGCCTCACGCCACCCCTGGCGTTGCCCCCATGACCGCCGTGACCCTGGCCGCCGCGCGGAGGAGGTGCGCTGCGTGCACCGCCGGCCACCGCCTGTCGTGCCTGCAAAACCTCTTTGCGAGAGAGGTTGATACGGCCCTGCGCGTCGATATCCGTGACCTTGACCTCGATTTGATCGCCGACGTGACAAACGTCCTCGACTCTCTGCACGCGACCGACGTCAAGTTGCGAGACGCGGACGAGCCCTTCCTTGCCGGGCAGCACCTCGACGAACGCGCCCAGATTTTCCACCACACGCGTCACCCGGCCGAGATACGTCTTTCCCACCTCCACATCGCGTGTGATGTCGAAGATGATATCGCGGGCACGCTGCGTCATCTCGGGATTCACCCCGGAGATGA
Organism: Alicyclobacillus sp.; assembly: GCA_023511725.1. Lineage (GTDB taxonomy): Bacteria > Bacillota > Bacilli > Alicyclobacillales > Alicyclobacillaceae > JAIMAY01. The sequence goes on along the minus strand of JAIMAY010000005.1, from coordinate 75,985 downwards.
ATACGCGACCATCCTGCTCGATGTCGATCTTCACACCAGTTTCCTCGATGATCTTGTTGATCACCCGGCCACCGGGCCCAATCACATCCCGGATCTTGTCGGGATGGATCTGGATGGTGATGACGCGCGGCGCGTACTTCGACAACTCCTTGCGCGGTTCCGGAATCGCCTCGAGCATCTTCTGGAGGATGAACATACGGCCGTCATGCGCTTGCCGCAGTGCCTGTTCGAGGATGCTTCTGTCGATGCCCGCAATCTTAATATCCATCTGCAGCGCCGTCACGCCGCGCTCCGTCCCGGCCACTTTAAAGTCCATGTCGCCGAGGTGATCCTCGATGCCCTGAATGTCGGTGAGGATGGCCACCTGGTCTCCTTCCTTCACCAAACCCATGGCAATTCCGGCCACGGGGCGCTTGATGGGCACGCCGGCATCCATCAGGGCCATCGAGCTGCCGCAGATGCTGGCCTGCGACGTGGAGCCGTTGGATTCAAGGATCTCCGACACCACGCGGATGGCATAGGGGAACTCGTCCTCCGGCGGAATGACGGGATCGAGCGCCCGTTCGCTGAGCGCGCCGTGCCCGATGTCGCGCCGACTCGGTCCTCGCAGCGGTCGTGCCTCTCCCACGCTGAACGGCGGGAAGTTGTAATGATGCATGTACCGATTGGATTCCTCGAGATCCAGTCCGTCGAGGATCTGCTCGTCACCCAGGGCACCGAGCGTGCACACCGACAGCGCCTGCGTCTGCCCGCGCGTAAAGAGCGCGGATCCGTGAGCACGTGGCAGCAGCCCCACCTCACAGGAGATGGGCCGGATCTCGTCAAGCCGCCGCCCGTCGGGGCGAATGCCCTCCTGCAGGATGGCGCGCCGCACCTCCTCCTTCAGAACCTCGTGCAGCACCTCATCCATGTCCTTCTCTTTCTCAGGGAATTGCTCCAGCAGCGCCGCCTTCACCTGATTGCCGACTTCGGTGATGGCCGCCTCCCGCGCCTGCTTGTCGGGGTTGCGCACCGCCGTCTTCATCATCTCGGTGGCCATCGAGCGCACGGCGGCCTCCACCTCGGGATCCACCTCGTGGAGGACGACTTCCCGCTTCGGCACACCCGCTTCCGCGGCGAAAGACTCAATCTCCTGGACAATCTGCTTGACGGCCTCGTGCCCGAACAGCACCGCCTCGAGGATGATATCCTCAGGCACCTCGTTGGCCCCAGCTTCCACCATCACAATGGCGTCCTTGGTGCCCGCCACCACAAGATGCATCTCGCTGCGCTCCGCCTGTTCGACCGTTGGATTGATCACGAACTCGCCGTCCACTCGGCCGACAATGACGCCCCCAATCGGTCCATCGAACGGAATGTCGCTGATGGTGAGCGCCGCGGATGTCCCAATCATGGCGGCAATCTCCGGTGCACAGTCCTGGTCCACGGACAATACCATGTCCACGACCTGCACCTCGTTCCGGAACCCCTTGGGGAACAGCGGACGGATGGGACGGTCAATCAGACGCGACGCGAGAATGGCCTTCTCGCTTGGTCGACCCTCGCGCTTGATGAAGCCCCCCGGGATCTTACCCACCGCGTAAAACCGCTCTTCGTAATTCACCGTCAGCGGGAAGAAATCCAGCTCCCGCGGTTCTTGGGACGCTGTGACGGTGCACAGCACCACGGTGTCGCCGTAGCGCACCAACACGGCGGACGTTGCCTGCTTGGCCATCTTCCCAGTCTCCAAGACCAGGGGTCTGCCCGCCAACATGAATTCGTGACGTTTGACCATTCGCCTGGCTTCCTCCATTCAGTCCTCCGCACGAGAGGTGTCGAGCATCTATGTATTGTGATCCGACGAAAGGCGGATCGGTATCCCTGTGCATGCAAAAGAAGCGGGCCTTTCAGCCCGCCCCCGTGATCAGTGACGCAATCCCAGAGCCTCAATCAGCTCGCGATAGCGATTGATATCCTTCTTCTTGAGGTAGTTGAGCAGATTCCGGCGATGACCAATCATCTTGTACAACCCACGGCGCGAATGATGATCCTTCTTGTGGACGCGGAAATGCTCCGTCAGTTGGTTGATCCGCTCCGTGAGAATGGCGATCTGCACTTCCGGAGAACCCGTATCCGTTTCGTGCAGACGGAACTTTTCCATGATCTCCTTCTTGCGATCACTCGACAGCACTGTACAAACCTCCCTGTGATCCGGAAGCTCATCCCTATGCCGGAGAAGCCGCCCAGGGTCGCGAGCATCCACGGCATAGTTCGTCGCCCCGCGTCATCCCAGCGGATGGCTTCCCTGTTGCGGGACTCAGAGATTATAGCACAGCACGAAGGGATTCACAATGAGTGTACTGTCAACGCCCGACCATTTCCCGCACCCGCGCCACATCCTGCGCAATCTGCGCGCGCAGCGCCTCCACGTCGGCGAACCGCTTCTCCTCCCGCAGGCGCCGCAGAAAGGCGACGCGCAGCGTGCGGCCATAAAGGTCGCCTGAAAAATCCAACAGGTGAACCTCCAGCCGCAACGCGGAGCCGTTCACGGTCGGACGATAACCGAGGTTCGCCACACCGAACCAGTTGGATGTCTCCGGTTCGCGCCCGTTCAGCGCTACCGCGACCGCGTAAACGCCCGTGGCCGGCAGGACGTAGTCGTCGATCCCGCCCAAATTCGCCGTGGGAAACCCCAATTGCCGGCCGAGCGCGGCACCGTGCTCCACCACCCCGGTTACGGCGTATGGCCTCCCCAACAGCGCCTCCGCGGCCTCCACACGGCCGTGCTCCAGGTGTTCCCGAATGCGCGAGCTGCTGACTTTCGCACCGCTCTCGAGAATGGCATCCACGATGGTCACAGGAATCCCGCGCGGTTCGCACAGGGCCTTCAAATCTTGTGCTGTGAAGCGTCCACCGTGCCCGAACCGGAAGTCTTCGCCGACGACAATCCGCCGCAGCGGCATGCGGAAGAGATAAGTATGCACAAACTCGTCGCCCGGGGTGGCGGCAAACGCCTTGGTGAAGTGCACCCGGTAGACGTCATCCACACCCAGCTGCGCCAGTTGGCGCGCCTGCTCCGCCGGCGGCGTCAGGCTCTGCCGATAGCGTTCGTTCCCGGTCAGCACGTAGACGGGATGCGGCCAGAACGTCATGACAGCGAGCCGGGCTCCGGCCGCGTATTGCTGCGCTGTGCTGAGAATGGCCCGATGCCCCAGGTGCACGCCGTCAAACTTGCCGATGGCAAGCACGGCCGGACCCGGCGCCTGTTCCAGCGGCGCGTGAACTTCTGTGATGTTCATCCACGGTTCCCTCTTCCCAAGACTTTTCGTGGCTGCACCAGCCACTGCTGCCGGGCGGACTGCAACCGGCCAATGCCGGCGAGATCGCCCGATTCCGTCAGGACAGCCACCAGCTGGTTCGCCGGTGACTGCACCCCCCGCAGCCCGTCCCCCGTCACAGGGACGGCCTGACCCGCGCACCACCGCGCAAGCAGAGGCTGCGTCAACACCACCGACGGCCAATCCCGAACCGCTCGTTGCATCGGTTGAACCCAGGACCACGGGTGATCACTGCGACACAACTGCTCCAACGGCACGGCTTCCGCGATGTCGAAGGCGCCGGCGCGCACACGCCTGAGCCTGGCCAGATGCGCGGGCACACCCAGCAACGCTCCCCAGTCCCGGCACAAAGAGCGAACATAGGTGCCCTTCGAGCATGCGACCTCAAATGCCGCCTCGGCCACCTCACCGCCGCGGAAGCTGCGCACAGTGAGATGGTGAATGATGACCACGCGTTCGGGCAGTTCCACCGATTCGCCTGCACGCGCGCGTTCGTATGCACGCCGGCCGTCCACGTGGACGGCAGAGTATGCGGGCGGTCGCTGCCGGATTTCACCCGTGAGGCGCATCGCCGCCTTCGTCACCGCCTCCCGCGTGAGATGCGCCGCGGATTGCCGAACAGTCTCACGCCCTGACGCATCGTCGGTGTCGGTGCCAACGCCGAACCGTACCGTGCCCTCATACACCTTGTCGGAACCCGACAGGTATTCGAGCAGCCGCGTCGCCTCTCCAACACACAGCACGAGCACGCCGGTGGCATCCGGATCCAGCGTCCCCCCGTGACCTACACGCCGGGTCCCGAGGCAGCGTCGAACGCGGCTGACCACATCGTGCGAGGTCATGCCCGCCGGCTTGTCCACGACGAGCACGCCGCTGGTCATCGCGCTTCACCCGCCATGGCCGAGCCCACGGCCTGCATCACCGCCTGCATCGCCGCCTCCAGCGGCCCATCGAGGGTGCATCCGGATGCCCGCTCGTGCCCACCGCCGCCAAACATCTGGGCAATCCGCGAGACATCGACCCGCCGCTTGGAGCGCAGGGAGACCTTGATCCGCCCGTCCGGCGCCTCACGGAACAACAGGCCCACCTCGACGGTGTCGATGCTGCGCGCGAAGGTGACGAGACCCTCCACGTCGTCCTCGTCCGCCCCCGCTTGTTGCAACATGGCGCGGGTCACATAGAGCGAGGCAACCCGGCCGTCCTCTGATACCGTCAGGTTCGCCAGCGCCAGTTTGAGCAACTCCATCTGCGGCCGCGTCCGCGCCTCGAGTGCACGCTCCGCCACGTCGTAGGGCGCCACGCCCGCCCCAATCAACTCGGCCGCGATTTGATGAACCTCGCGCGAGGTGTTGGGCTGTGCAAAGCCGCCGGTGTCGGTCAGGATGCCCGTGTAAAGGCACGTGGCCAGATCCGTCCCCATCGGCAGGCCGAGCTGGTGCGCCACGTGGTACACCAGTTCACACGTGGCTGCTGCATTCTCATCGACCCACACCGCCGCGCCGTACCGGGGATTGGTTCGGTGGTGGTCGATGTTCACGATGTTGGCCTGCGCCCCCACGTAGGCGTGCACCGCTTCGAACCGGGACGGATCCGCACAGTCCAGGGCAATGACGTTGTGATACGCGCGCAACTCATTCGGCGCAATGACGGCCGAGGAAAACAGGGGCAGGTAGGAGAACCGCACGGGCAGAGGTTCACTCACCACAAACGCCCATCGCTTGCCCAGGCCGTGCAGGATGTGCGCCATCGCAAGGGAACTGCCAATGGCGTCCCCATCCGGGCGCTCGTGTGTCACAATCAACCAGTCGTCCGCCGCCGCAATGGCGCTCGCCACCTGCGCGAGTTGGTCCGCCCCGCGCGGACGCGGTTCCCACGTAGCCATGCCGTGCCTCCTTCCGCTTCAGCCATCAGCGTCCGGCGGTGTGGCGCCCCCGACGTTGGCGTCCTGCGGCCGATCCTGCCGTAGTTCCTTCAGCAACGCCTCAATATGGCTGCTGTATTCGCCCGACTCATCGAGCTTGAACACCAGCGCCGGTGCGAGCCGCAGGTGCAACCGGCGCGTGATTTCGCCGCGCAGAAAGCCTGCGGCCCTCTCCAACAGAGCGATAGTCTGCTGCTTCTCCTCCGGCTTGCCCATGACACTGACGTACGCCCTGACGTGTTGGAGGTCGCCCGCCACTTCCACGCGCGTAACGGTGACAAAACCGAGCCGCGGATCCTTTAACTCCGTCCGGATCAGTTCTGCGAGTTCCTTCTTGATCTGTTCCGCAATCCGCTCCGCCCGAACGCGGCTCATACAACATCCCTCCAGGGCCTCACCGTTCGCCACTTATTGTGGCTTCACGGCTTCCATCTTAAAGGCCTCGATCACGTCCCCGACCTTGACATCTTGGAACTTGTCGAGTGTCAGGCCGCACTCAAAGCCCTGCGCCACCTCGCGGACGTCATCCTTAAAGCGCTTGAGGGAATCCAGGTGTCCTTCGTACACCACGATACCATCCCGCACCAGCCGCACCTGTGCATCGCGCGTGATCCGGCCATCCGTGACGTAGCATCCGGCGACGGTGCCGACCTTGGAGATATGGAAGGTCTGGCGCACCTCCGCATGGCCTATCACGACCTCCTTGTACTCCGGCTCCAGCAGGCCCTTCATCGCCTGCTGCAGCTCCTCGATCACGTCGTAGATCACACGATACATGCGGATATCCACTTTCGCCTGTTCCGCCGCACGTTTGGCCCCCACGTCCGGGCGGACGTTGAAACCGATGATCACGGCGTTGGAAGCCATCGCGAGCGATACGTCAGACTCCGTGATACCGCCCACGCCCCGGTGAATGACCTTCACCCGGACCCCTTCGACATCAATTTTCTCGATGGAATGCACGAGCGCCTCCACCGAACCCTGGACATCCGCCTTGACGATGACATGGAGTTCCTTGACGTTACCCTCTTGGATCTGCCGGTACAGGTCATCCAGCGTGACACGTGCGGTGGCTTGCAACTGCTCTTGACGCGCCCGATTCAGGCGCTTCTCCACCAATTGACGGGCGGATCGCTCATCATCGTATACGACGAAGCGGTCACCGGCGCTCGGCACATCGTTGAGACCCTGAATCTCCACAGGCGTCGACGGCCCGGCTTCCTTCAGTCGCTTGCCCATATCATCCGTCATGGCGCGCACGCGACCGTACGTGGTACCCGCGACAACAATGTCGCCCACTCGCAGCGTCCCGTTCTGCACAAGCACCGTGGCGACCGGGCCCCGGCCTTTGTCGAGCTTCGCCTCAATCACCGTACCGCGCGGACGTGCCGTGGGATTGGCCTTGAGCTCCTGCATGTCGGCGACCAGCAGCACCATCTCCAGCAGGGTGTCGAGCCCCTCTTTCCGCAGTGCGGAGATGGGCACACAAACGGTATCACCGCCCCAGTCCTCCGGCACAAGGCCATGTTGCGCCAACTCCTGCTTGACCCTATCTGGATTGGCGTCCGGCTTATCCATCTTATTGATGGCCACGATGATGGGCACATTCGCCGCCTTCGCGTGGTTGATGGCCTCAATCGTTTGCGGCATCACGCCGTCGTCCGCAGCCACCACCAGAATCGTGACATCCGTGACCTGGGCGCCGCGCGCGCGCATCGTCGTGAACGCCTCGTGACCGGGGGTGTCGAGGAAGGTGATCAACCGATCCCCGACCTTCACCTGGTAGGCGCCGATGTGCTGCGTGATGCCGCCCGCCTCCGATTGCGCAACACGGCTCTGGCGAATGGCGTCGAGGAGCGTGGTTTTGCCGTGATCGACGTGACCCATAATGGTGACCACCGGCGGGCGAGGACGCAAATCCTCGGGATTGTCCTCCGTCACCAGCATGTCGAGGGCCTCTTCGTCAACCGGCTCCTTCACCGTGAGCTTGACGCCGTAGTCGTCGGCGATAAGTTCCATCGCATCCGTGTCGATGTCCTGGTTGATGGTCGCCATGATGCCCAGGAACAGCAGCTTCTTGATGATCTCCGACGGTTCCCGGCGCAGGAGTTTGGCGAACTCGCCTACCGTCATCGGCCCTTCGACCACGACCTCCGACGGCAGGTCCTGACGCTGCGTCTCGCGACGCTTACCCGACTTCTGCTGGATCAGCTTGTTCTCGTTGAAGCTCTCCTTGCGGCTGAGTTCCAGCTCCTCCCGGCTGCGCTCCCGTTCTTTCTCCTTACGCTGTGAGGTCGGGCTGACGGGCTTTTGCGCGACCGGCGCAGGCGGTACGATGGGACGCGGACCACCGGGCCGGGGACCACGACCACCAAAGCCGCCACCCGGACGGCCGCCGCGGCCGCCCTCCGGCCGAGGACCACCGCGTCCGGCCTGTGCACCCGGTCCACCACGACGTTCACCGCCGCTCGAGGCACCAAAACCGCCACCCGGACGGCCGCCGCGACCATACTGACCGTCTCGCTGATCACGTCCCGGGCGTGGTCCGCGCGGTCCCCGGTAGCCTTGCCCGTCACGCTGCCCCTGCCCGCCGCGGGATGGGCCACGATCCGAAACCGCCGCCCCGCCTCGCGTATCGCCCTGCCTGCGGGAAGGGCTGTCGGTCGCGGGACGCGCGGTGGCCTGCGCACCGGTCTGCACACCGCCCGCAGCCTCCGCCGTCCGTTGCGGGGCTGGTGCGCTCGCTCGATCCGCGGATTCCTGCGAACGTTCCGGCCGACCGGCGCCAGACATGGCCTGGGGCCGCTCCGACGGACGAGGCGACGATCCGCGCTGCGTGCCGCGCACGGCGGTCTCACCCGACGACGCACTGTGTTCGGCAGCACGCTGAGCCTCGCGCGCCGCGCGCTCGCGCTGCCGCTGCCGCTCGCGCAACTCGCGCTCGACCTCGCTCGCGTGCTTCTGCGCCGCGCGCTGCTTGACCTCCCGGAAAAACTGCTCCACCTTTTGCACCATCGCCTCGTCCATGACGCTCATGTGATTGGCCACCGGGACGTCCAATCGATTGAGGATGGTGATGATCTCCTTGCTCGACATGTTCAGTTGTTTGGCGTACTCATACACGCGCAGTTTCGTCAAACACTTCACCCCCGTGTGTCTTTCCCGCACTGTCTCAGCAACGACTGCGCAAACCCGGGGCCGATCACAGCACCGACCACCGCTTCTCTGCGGCCGCACGCCTGTCCGAACTGCCTTCGGTCCAGCACCTGCAATACGGGTATATCGTAAAACGCGCACTTGTCGCGGACTTTCTTCTCAATGTTCGGCCCGGCATCCGTGGCCAGCAGCACCAGGCTCGCCCGTCGCCTGCGCACCATCTCGAGTGCCGCATCGCTGCCGAGCCGCAGCTCGCCGGCCCGGAGCGCCAACCCCAGTGTGCCCTGGACGCGCTTCAACCGATGGGCCTCAAGCAGGCCCTGCGAATCCTTCGAATCGAGCGGCGAGTTCATCGTACAGCGCCTCCGGCACACTGGTTTTCAGCGCCCGCTCCAGCGCCTTGCGCTTGCGCGCCGTCCGCAGGCACTCCGGATTCCCGCACAGATACGCCCCCCGTCCGTTGCGTCGGCCGGTGGGATCAATCAAGATCTCGCCCTCCGGCGTACACACCACGCGCGTCAAATCGCGCTTGGGAAACATCTGCTGACAACCCACGCACTTTCGGAGCGGGACCTTCCGTTCCCTCGGCATCGCCCGCACCCCCTCACGGCTCGTTCAGCCAATCGGCGGACAGGGTGCCGATCTCGTCCTCGTCGGCGTCTTCCACCAGCCGCCCAAACATCCCGAGTTCGGCCGCCTGCGCCTCATTCTTGATGTCGATCTTCCAACCGGTGAGCTTGGCCGCGAGCCGCGCGTTCTGGCCTTCTTTGCCGATGGCGAGCGAGAGTTGGTGATCAGGCACGATGGCGCGCGCCATGCGCTCCTCCTCGAAGATCTGAACGTCGATCACCTTGGCCGGCGACAGCGCGTTGGCGACAAACTCACCCGGGTCCTCACTCCATTTGATGATGTCTATCTTCTCTCCGCCAATCTCCTGACTGACGGCCTGGACGCGCATCCCGCGAGCACCCACACAGGCGCCGATGGGATCCACATCCGGGTTGTGCGAATGCACCGCAATCTTGGAGCGGTACCCCGGTTCCCGGGCCACCGCCTTCACCTCAATCACGCCGTCATAAATCTCCGGTACCTCCAGCTCAAACAGCCGCTTCAGAAGGCCTGGGTGCGTACGCGACAGCAGAATCTGAGGCCCCTTGGTGGTACGCTCCACACGCATGATGAATGCCTTCACCCGGTCGCCCTGGCGGAACCGGTCCGTCGGCAGGATTTCGGCCGCCGGCATCAGTGCCTCCGTGTCCCCCAGATCCACATACACTCCGCGCGCATCCTGGCGCTGCACAAGACCGGTGATGATATCCTCCTCGCGATCAATGTAACGGTTGTAAATGATGTTGCGCTCGGCTTCACGAATGCGCTGAGTCACCACCTGCTTCGCCGTCTGGGCAGCAATCCGACCAAAGTCACGGGGTGTGACCTCAATCTCCACCACGTCACCCACCTGATACGAGGGGTTGATGTCCGTGGCCGCATCGAGTGAGATCTCGAGTCGTGGGTCCGCAACCTCTTCCACGACCGTCTTGCGCGCATACACCCGCACTTCACCCGTATCCCGGCGGATCTCCACGCGCACGTTCGGCGCCGAGTTGAAATTGCGCTTGTACCCGGAAATCAGCGCGGCCTCGATGGCCTCCAGGAGCGTGTCTTTGTCAATGCCCTTTTCCCGCTCCAACTGCTCCAATGCTTCGAGAAAATCCACATTCATGGGCGTTCCTTCCCCCTTCGCGTCCGCTCAGAACTGTATGGCCAAGCGGGCGGATGCGACCTTGTCCAGCGGAACCTCCACGTCCTGGCTCCGTCCACGCACCTGTTGCTCCACCACCAGCCGCCCGGATCCGTATTCGCGCAGCACGCCCTCCAGCACCTTCTGGCCAGCCACCGGCTCGTACAACGAAATGCGGACATATTCGCCCACGGCGCGTTCGAAATCCGCGGGCTTCTTCAACGGCCGCTCGGCCCCCGGCGACGAGACTTCCAGGAAGTATGCGCCAGGAATCGGATCGACCTCATCCAGCCGCTCGGACAAGACCTCGCTGAAGCGGCTGCAGTCGTCGATGTCCACGCCACCCGGTTTGTCGATGTAGACACGCAGAAACCAATGCGACCCTTCCTTCTTATATTCAACATCCACCACTTCGACACCCGCGGCTTCTGCAATGGGTTGGGCGAGCTCTTCGACGATCTCGGTCACACGTTCCCTCGGCACACACGATCCTCCTCGCACGCGGGCCGAACACCCGTTTCGGCCACTTTCATAAATCAAAGAGTGGGTTGCCCCACTCTTTCCAGTCAGAGCCTATACGAAGTCCAACACTACCGATTGTACCACGAGCCATGAATCCGTGCAAACCATGCCTTGCCGCCGTTTGCAAGGCCGGATCGGCCATGGTAACGTGGTTAGCGCACGCGTATTCCATTTCGAAGGAGCATCACAACCATGATCCAACCGGAGTATTTGCGGAACGTTGCCATCATCGCACACGTCGATCACGGCAAGACCTCCCTGGTCGACCAATTGCTACGGCAGTCCGGCCTGTTCCGCAGCAACGAGCAGCTGGAAGAGCGTGCCATGGATCGCGACGAGTTGGAACGCGAACGGGGCATCACCATCCTCGCCAAGACGACGTCCATCCCCTATGGTGAGTACAAGATCAACGTCGTCGACACCCCGGGCCACGCCGACTTCAGCGGCGAGGTGGAGCGCATTGTCACGGTGGTGGACGGTGCCCTGCTGGTGGTGGACGCCGTGGAGGGCGTCATGCCGCAGACACGGTTTGTGCTCCGCAAAGCGCTGGATGCCGGCCTCGCGCCGGTGGTGGTCGTCAATAAGATCGACAGGCCGATGGCAAGACCGCTTGAGGTCGTGGATGAAGTGCTGGAACTGTTCATGGACCTCGGCGCCGATGACCGGCAACTGGACTTCCCAGTGGTATACACATCGGCCGCACTCGGTTATGCCACAGCTGATCCATCCCAGCCCACCGGAGACATGCGCCTGCTCTTCGATGTCATCATCCGTCACATCCCCGCCCCGCAGGTGACGCTGGACGGCCCCGTGGCCATGCAGGCCGCGCTGCTGGATTACAACGAATTCGTGGGCCGCATCGGTATCGGCCGCATCCATCGCGGGGTGCTGCAGGCAGGCCAGACGGTGGCGTGGTGCCGCAGGGATGGATCCGTGACGAGAACGCGCATCCAGAAGCTGTTCGGCTTCCAGGGCTTGCGGCGCCTGGAACTGGACGAGGCGGGCGCAGGCGATATCGTGGGCATCGCGGGCATCCCCGAGATCACGGTGGGTGAAACCGTCTGTGACCCGGAGCACGTGGAGCCACTGCCGCTGCTCAGCATTGAGGAGCCCACGCTGCAGATGACCTTTCTCGTCAACGACAGTCCGTTCGCGGGTCGCGATGGAAAGTACGTCACATCGCGCAAACTGCGCGAACGCCTGTACGCCGAGACCGAGGCGGACGTCAGTCTGCGCGTCGAAGATACGGAGGATACCGACGCATTTCTCGTCAGCGCCCGCGGTGAGCTTCACCTCTCCATTCTCATTGAGAAGATGCGACGGGAGGGATACGAGCTCCAGGTGTCGAAACCCACAGTGATCACCCGAGAGGAGCATGGCACGCGCCTCGAGCCTGTGGAACTGGTCACGGTGGACGTCCCGAGTGAGTATGCGGGTGCGGTGATTGAAGAACTGGGCCGGCGGCGGGGAGAGTTGCGCCGGATGGACCCCAGTCCCTCCGGAGACTCGGTCCGGCTGGAGTTTCTCGCGCCCACGCGCGGGCTGATTGGCTTTCGCAGCATCTTTCTCACCCTCACGCGCGGCTACGGCACGATGCACCATCGGTTCTTTGAATACGCGCCCTGGCGGGGGGATGTGGTGCGGCGCCGACAGGGCGTGTTGGTGGCGTCCGAGACCGGGATCGCCACGAGCTATGCCCTGCAGAGCCTGGAGGACCGCGGCGTGATGTTCATCACCCCGGGCACCGAGGTGTACGAGGGGATGATTGTCGGTGAGCATACGCGAGAGAATGACCTGACCGTCAACGTCACCAAGCAGAAGCACATGACCAACATCCGCTCCTCCACGAAGGAGGAGACGGTGCGTCTGAAGGCGCCACGGCTCATGTCGCTGGAGGACGCGGTGACGTACATCGAGGACGACGAGTTGTGCGAGGTGACACCGAAGCATATCCGTCTGCGCAAGCGCCTGCTCAGCAAGAGCGAGCGGGAGCGCGCCGCCAAGCGCAGCGGTGCCGGTGTCGAGGGATGAACGAAACGGAGGAGCAACGATACCTTGATTCTTCCCGATGGACGAGACGCAGGCTATCTTTTGGTCATCACCGGCAACATGATGTCCGGAAAAACGGAGGAACTCATCGGCCGCGTGACGACGCTCAGACGCGTGGAAGAGATCCGAGCGGAGGCCGGCCGGCGGGCGGGTTTGCCGTACACGCCAAGGCGCATCGGCGTGTACAAGCACGCGCTGGACAAGCGGTATGCGACGCACGAGATCGCCAGCCACTCAGGTAGGCGCATGCCCGCCCAGCCGGTGTCGGATCCCGTCGAATGGTACGAGCGCGTCGTCCGCGATGACGTGCAGATAGCGGCGTGCGACGAAGTACAATTCTTCTTGGAACGGGATGCCCATGGCTGGCTCATCGTGCAGGTGGCGGCCGAACTGATTCGTCAGGGGCGCTGGCTGATCCTCTCGGGATTGGATAAGGACTTCCGCGGAATGCCCTTTGGTCCCATCGGTGACCTGCTGGCGTTGGCCGACGAACGCGTGTCCCTCGTCTCCGTGTGCGTGCGCTGCGGCTCACCCGCGGTACTGCCGCAGCGACTGATCAACGGCCGCCCGGCGGCTTGGGATGATCCGCTCGTGTACCCTGGCGCATCGGAGAGCTACGAACCCCGATGCCGGCGCTGTCACGAGCTAGAAGCCCCCGTCCCCTCGTTCTTCCCATCGAGAAGAGGGTGACCCTGCGGGTCACCCTCTTCTGCGCTTAAAACAGCGAGAGTTGGTTGGTCGCCGGCAAGTCCTGAAGACACCCCAACTCCTCCAGCACATCCAGCACAGCTCGCGATACCCTGGACCTCGTCTGCAGATCCTCCACTGACAGGAACGGCCCCGACTGCCGCGCCTCGTACAGGCTTTGCGCAGCCGCCTCGCCAATCCCGGGCACAGCCGCGAACGGCGGCAACAGCGCGTTGGCCTCTTCCTTAATCAGGAAGCGCGTGGCGTGCGACTCGTAGAGACTGAGCGGCAGGAAGCGGAACCCGCGCATCAGCATCTCCAGCGCCACCTCGAGCACGGTCAGCAGGTTCTTCTCCTTCTGCGACGCGGCGTTGCCCTTCTGTTCAATCTCGTCAATCTTAGCACGCACCGCATCCGCACCGCGCACCATCAACTCCACGTCGAAGTCGTCGGCGCGCACGGTGAAATATGTCGCGTAGAAGGCCAGCGGCCGATACACCTTGAACCAGGCGATGCGAACCGCCATCAGCACATAGGCAGCGGCATGGGCCTTGGGGAACATGTACTTGATCTTACGCCCCGATTCGATGTACCACTCCGGAACGCCGAAGGAGCGCATGTACTCGGCGTCTTCTTCGGTGACGCCCTTCCCCTTACGGATGGACTCCATGATCTTGAATGCCCGGATGGGCTCCAGACCCTTGTAGATCAGGTAGACCATGATGTCGTCGCGCGCGCAGATCACCTCAGACAGCGTGGCGATCCCGGCCCGAATCAGGTCCTGCGCGTTGTTCAGCCAGACATCCGTGCCGTGCGAAAGACCGGAGATGCGCACCAACTCGGAGAATGTCTTGGGCCGCGTGTCCTCCAGCATCTGCCGCACGAACTTGGTGCCAAACTCCGGAATGCCATAGGTGCCCGTCACGGAGCGAATGTCTTCCGGGCGGACCCCGAGGGGCTCCGTGCTGCTGAACAGTCCGAGCACCTTCGGATCATTCACCGGGACCGACTTCGGATCAATCCCCGTGAGGTCCTGCAGCATGCGGAGCACGGTCGGATCGTCGTGACCCAGGATGTCCAGTTTCAAGAGGCAGCCTTCCAAGGCCGGGTGATAATCGAAGTGCGTGGTCAGCATGCTCGCCGTTTTATCATCCGCCGGATACTGCACGGGCGTAAAGTCGTAGATGGACATATGCCGCGGAACCACCATCAGCCCGCCGGGATGCTGACCGGTGGTCCGCTTGATGCCCGTGCATCCCTGAGCGAGTCTGGCCACCTCGGCACTGCGAAGGACCAACCCTTTTTCCTCCGCGTATTTGCGGACATACCCGTAGGCTGTTTTCTCTGCCACGGTCGAGATGGTCCCTGCCCGGAACACGTGGTCCTGCCCAAACAACTCGACCGTGTAACGGTGCGCGCGAGGCTGATATTCACCCGAGAAGTTGAGGTCAATATCCGGCACCTTATCCCCGTTGAAACCGAGGAACGTCTCGAACGGAATGTCCTGCCCGTCTCGAAGCATATCGGTCCCGCAGCGCGGGCAGCGCTTGTCCGGCAGGTCAAACCCTGAGCCCACGCTGCCATCGGTGATGAACTCGCTGTACTGGCAGGATGGACACAGGTAATGCGGCGGCAACGGATTGACCTCGGTGATGTCCATCATCGTGGCGACCAGCGACGAACCGACGGAACCGCGGCTGCCGACCAGGTAACCATCCGAGAGAGACTTCGTCACCAGCTTGTGCGCAATCAGGTACGTGACGGAGAAGCCGTTGCTGATAATGGCACCCAGTTCCTTCTCCAGGCGCTTTTCCACAATGTCGGGCAGAGGATCACCGTACAACCGCCGCGCCTTCTCGTACGTCAACCGGCGCACCTCGTCCTCCGCACCCTCAATCACCGGCGTGTGCAATTCCTCCGGGACCGGTTGGACATCCTCGCACATCTCCGCGACACGCGCCGGTGCGCGCACAACCACGTCAAGGGCAAGTTCCTCGCCCAGCCACGCAAACTCCTCCAGCATCTCGTTCGTCGTACGGAAGTGCAGCGGGGGTTGCTTGTCCGCCTCCGACGGATTTTGGCTGTGAAGGAAGATTTCCCGAAAGATCCGGTCACCGGGGTTCAGATAGTGCACGTCGCCCGTGGCCACCACCGGCTTGTTCAGACGCCGTCCCAACTCGACCATCCGACGCTGCATCTCGCGGATGCTCTCGTAGCTTTGCACGAGACCCTCTCGGAGGAGGTTGTCGTAGTGGCTGACCGGCTGAATCTCGAGGAAATCGTAGAAGCGGACGATGTCCTCGATTTCCTCTTCACTCTTCCCGCGCAGGAACGCTTGGACCAACTCACCCTGCTGACACGCCGTCCCCACCAGCAGACCTTCGCGCAGCCGCACCAATTCGCTGCGTGGCACGCGCGGCACACGGTGCAAGTACTTCGTATGCGCCAAGGATACAAGTTCGTACAGATTGCGCAGCCCTGTGCGATTCTGCACCAGCAGCGTGGCGTGGAACGGCCGAATCTTGGTCACATCCACCCCGGAGGCCAGACGGTTGAGATCAGACAATTGCTCCACGCCGGCTTGACGCAGCGCAGCCAGCATATGGAGAAACACCTTCGCGGTGGCTTCCGCGTCGGCCAGCGCGCGGTGGTGATTCACCAGCTCCACATTGAATTTCTGCGTCAGCGTCTTGAGCTTGTAGTTGCGCTCCTCCGGGTAGAGCGCGCGCGCCAGTGCCAGCGTGTCGATCACGGGCTCCGTCCACGGCGCGAGTCCCAACCGTTGCGCCGCGTGTCCTAGGAAACCCACATCGAACTCCGCATTGTGCGCCACCAGCACCGCGCCCTCCGCAAACTCGCGAAAGCGCGCCATGACCTCGGCGAGCTTGGGCTGACCTGCGACCATCTCCGGCGTGATCCCGGTCAACTCCTGAATCTTCGGCGGCAACGCGCGTTCCGGATCGATCAGCGTGGCGAAGGTGTCGATGATCTCCCCGCCACGCACCTTCACCGCCGCCAGCTCGATGAGCGTATCCTCGCGCGCGTTCAAGCCGGTCGTCTCTGTGTCAAACACCACGTACACCGTGTCTTCCCCGAGCGGCACCGGCGCCTCGCGATACACGATTGGCGAACCGTCGTCCACGACGTACGCCTCTACCCCGAGCAACACCCGAACTCCATGTTTCTTTCCGGCGGCGTACGCTTCCGGGAAAGCCTGCACCCCACCGTGATCCGTCACCGCGATGGCGGCATGTCCCCAGCGCGCCGCCTGTTTGATGTAATCGGTGATGGACGCCATTCCATCCAAAGCCGACATGGTGGTATGAAGGTGGAGTTCCACCCGCTTTTCAACGGCGGTGTCCTGGCGGATGGGCGGATCGGCCGGTTGCATATCCTGCACCATGAACACCAGTTCTTTCGCATAGGTGTCGAACTGGACCTGGCCCTGGATGCGCACATAGGTGCCCTCGCCGAGGGGTTCCAGCGCCGCGACCTGGCGCTCTCCTTGGACAAACAGCTTGGCGGTCATCGAATCCGTCTCGTCCGTGATGTTGAATTGAATCAACGTGCGTCCGCTCGGGAGCACACGCCGATCCACCGCGAACACGCGGCCTTCCACCACCGCACGGCGCATCTCGTCCACAATCTCCCGGATAGGTATGGGCTCCCCATCGATGGCCTTCCCGATGCGCAGCGGCTCCACAGGCTCGTCCTCCCGGGACCGGCGGCCGTTTTTCTCCCGGGGTTCCACCCGCCCGGCGGCGGGCTCCGGCGTTTCCTCGGGCTTGGCCGTGAGCGCCTCCTGCACCTGCTGCTGTTGCAGGGACGCTAGTTCTTGGCGCAGTTGCTCCACCCGGTCCTCCGCATCGGCGCCCACCTCGAGCGTGCACTCGGCCGGTATCCCGAAGATGGACTTCATCTCCTCCGGCAGGCGCTCCTCGATCCCCTTGCGCCGCAGCTGCTGCAGCTCGGTCTCCGACGCCAGAGCGAAGCGAATCCGCCAGGCGGTCGGCCCACCCTCCGTCCCCGGCCGCGCCTCCAGCGACCAGTCCGCTTGGCGGAGCCAGTTGACGGAAGGCTCTCTGCGGCTGGCGTCGTCAAGCCACGCGTGAATCGCGGCCCTCACGTGTACCGGCGTGACCTGGTCTGACGCTGCCGCGCGCACCTCCACCCGTGTGTTCCATTCGGAGAATGCCTGCTCGAGTTCAATCAGCCAGCGCCGATAGATCTCCAGGATGCGGATGGCCTGCGCCAGTTCGGGCGGCGCTGCATCCGGCACATCACCCGTCGCGGGGTCGACCACTTCCTGTGGTGACCACGACCAGGGCGCCCACTCCACCTCGATGCGCGCAGGTCTGCGCCACACACGAACACGGCGGATGGTGCCAAGCACCTCCGCCGTAACGGATGAACCACCGGCCGTCACCTGTGCCAGCGCAGCGTCCATGACGCCACCTCCTACTCCCCGTATCCCTTCAGCGGGAGGGGTTCACCCGCTCCACAATCTGAGCCACCGCCTGCTCGAGCGTCAACTCCGAAACCTGACCCGTCGCGCGTTCCTTGAGCTCAACCACGCCGTCCCCCGCCTTGCGTCCCACCGTGATGCGCAGCGGCAGGCCAATCAGGTCGGCGTCTTTGAACTTGACCCCGGGCCGTTCATCGCGATCATCCAGCAGTACCTCCACACCGCGGGACCGCAGCTGCTCGTAGAGAGCCTCGGCCGTCTGTTGCTGGGCGGGGTCCGCGGTATTGACCGGGACGATATGCACGTGATACGGCGCAATGGCCATCGGCCAGATGATGCCATCGGCGTCATGACACTGCTCAATCACGGCCTGGATCACGCGTGTCGTCCCCAAGCCGTAGCAGCCCATGATGATGGTGCGCTCCTGGCCGTTTTCGTCTTGATACACCGCCCCAAACACCTTCGAGTACTTCGTGCCCAGCTTGAACACGTGACCGACCTCGATGCCGCGGTAGAATCGGAGCGACCCGCCGCACTTGGGGCATGCGTCTCCCTCACGGACATTGCGGATGTCCGCCGTCTCCCCGACCGGAAAGTCGCGTCCCGGCACAACGTGGATGTCGTGCGCGTCCGGTGTGTCGGACGCCACCACGCCGTCCGTCACAGACCAGATGTCGCGGTCAAACACCACCCGCAGCCCGCACTGCGGGCCCACAAAACCGACCGGCTTGCCGGTCCACTGGAGCACCTGCTCCGGCGTGGCCAACTCCAGCGTCCGCACACCCAGATGGTTCTTGAGCTTGACCTCGTTCACCTCATGATCCCCGCGCAGACAGGCCGCCACCGGCTGGCCGTCCGCCACGTAGACCACGACCTTGATGATCTGTCCCGCATCCACATTCAACACGCGCACCAGATCCTCAATCGTGCGCGTACCCGGCGTGGGCACGGTCTGAGGCGCCGGCGTGGCCGTGGCATCGGCACGGGGGAGGGCTTGTCCGGCGGCTTTTTCAATATTCGCGGCGTAGTCGCACGAGGTGCAACCCGCGATGGTATCCTCGCCGGCGTCGGACAGCACCATGAATTCATGCGTGCCACCTTCGCCACCGATGGCGCCCGGATCCGCATCCACAGCGCGATACCGCACGCCGATCCGGTCAAAGATTCGGCAGTACGCCTCAAACATTGCCCGGTAGCTGCGGTCGAGGCCGGCTTCATCCAGGTCAAACGAGTACGCATCCTTCATGCGGAACTCGCGACCCCGCAGCAGGCCCGCGCGCGGGCGGGGTTCATCGCGGAACTTCGTCTGAATTTGATAGAGGATCACGGGCAGTTGCCGATAGGAGTGGATCTCCTGCTGCACGAGGCTCGTGATCACCTCTTCATGCGTGGGCCCCAAGACCATGGCGCGTTCGTGCCGATCCGTGAGCCGAAACATCAGCGGCCCGTAATCCTCGGAGCGACCGGACCGCTCCCACAGTTCCAGCGGTTGGATGGTGGGCAGCAGCACCTCCTGTGCACCCGCCCGGTCCATCTCTTCGCGCACAATCTGTTCAATCTTGTACAGCACCCGCCAACCCAGGGGCAGGAGTTCATAGACGCCGGAGGTAAGTTGTCGCATCAATCCCGCCCGAAGCATCAGCTGATGGCTGATCACCTCGGCATCCGCGGGCACCTCGCGCAGGGTGGTCAAGAACAAACGGCTCTGTCTCATACACGGCCTCCTAGAACAATCGCGTCACGTCGCGGTAGGTGATGAACACCGCAAACAGCATGAGCAGCGCGAAGCCCATCAGGTGCACAAGCCCCTCTTTGTTCGGGTCCAACGCCTTCCCGCGAAGCACTTCCACCAGCATGAAGAACAGCCGACCGCCGTCGAGGGCCGGGATCGGCAACAGATTGAACAAACCCAGGTTCAGGCTGAGCAGCCCGGCAATCATCACCACGTGCCACAGGCCGTTCTGTGCCTCCTGGCTGATCACGTCGGCGATACCCACCGGCCCGGCCAAATCATTGAACTGGTGGTATCGGATCACCTGGCCATACATCTGCAACGCGTTGACGGTACCATACCACACCGACGAAAAGCCGGACGCCACCGACCGAATGGCATTGCGCTCCACGGGAGGGTTGACGCCCAGTTGCGGCGTGCCGTCCGCGGCCTTACGCGGCGTGACCGTCACGGTTTGGGTCTGGCCGGATCGTTCGATGACCAGTGTCAAAGGCGCAGGCGGATTGGACCGGTCCGACCGAATCTGGTTGACGAGGTCCGTCCACGTACCCACGGCATGGCCGTCCACGGACAGGACCTTATCGCCTTCCCGCAAGCCCACAGCAGCGGCCGGAGAACCTGGCACAATCTGGCCCAGCGTCGGCTGATCCACGGGCAGGCCGGTATGCAGATAGAAGGCGGAGAAGAGCACCCCCGCCAGCAGGAAGTTCATCAGCGGCCCGGCCGCGATGATCAGTGCGCGCTGCCACAGCGGCTTGCCCAGCACCTGCTCATGTCGTTCCACCAGCGGAATCGTGTTGTCTCGTCCGGCGATCACGCGAGCATGCGGTCTCACCCGGTAGGTGCGCACCTCGCCGTCATGTTCGAGCGTCATCGTCATCCGATCCGTGAGGTCACAACCGCGCAGAACCGCAACCAGCGCGCCCGGCAGGTCCGCGGGATCACCCAGGCGGCAGATACGCCCGTCCTCATCGAGTTCCACGGCGATGGTTTCTCCTGCGCGAAACAGACCTTCCTGCGGCACCTCGCCCGCGAGTTGAACCAAACCGCCGATGGGAAACAGCCGGATGGAAAACTCCGTCCCCCGGCGGAACCAGCGGACAAGTTTGGGACCGAACCCAATGGCAAACGCCGGCACCGCCACACCGCAGCGCTTGGCCACATAATAGTGGCCAAATTCGTGGATGACAATGCACCCGGCCAAGACAGCGACCACAGCCACGATGGATCTCAGCGCGCCTATCAGCATGGCACTCACGGGCCACATCCCCTCTCTCGCAGCCACTCCCGCGCATCCGACCGAGCCTCCGCGTCGATGGCCCATACGTCCTCCACGGTGGCCGGATTGGGCACCGCCCGTTTGCCGAGCACCGCCTCAATCAGAGCCGGAATCCCCAGGAAGGGCAGGCGTCCATGCAAAAAAGCGTCCACCGCCACCTCGTTCGCCGCATTGAGCACACACGTCGCCGCTGTACCCGCTCGCCCGGCGTCATACGCGAGGCGGAGGCAGGGGAATCGCTGCTCGTTCGGGGGTTCAAACGTCAGCGCTCCCGCGGCAGCCAGATCAAGCCGCTTCCAGGGCGACGTTTCGCGGTAAGGATACGTGATGGCGTACTGGATGGGAATCCGCATGTCAGGCGCACCCAACTGCGCCATTAGCGCCCCGTCCCGATACGCCACCAGGGAATGCACGACACTCTGCGGATGCACCACCACTTTGATCATATCATAGGAGGCGCCGAACAGATGATGCGCCTCGATGACCTCCAGCCCCTTGTTCATCAGGGTGGCGGAGTCCACCGTGATCTTTGGGCCCATCTGCCAATTCGGATGGCAGAGCGCATCCGCGGGCTTCACCTGTCGCAGTTGGTCCAGGTCCCATGTGCGAAACGGTCCCCCGGAGGCGGTCAGCACATACGCCTCCACCTCTTCACGCCGACCGGCGAGCAGGCATTGGAACAGTGCCGAATGCTCACTGTCCACGGGAATGACGGCTGCGCCGGCGCGGGCCGCCTCCTGCATCACCAACTCTCCCGCCGCCACCAGACTCTCCTTGTTCGCAAGCGCAATCCGCGCTCCGCGCCGCACAGCATGCCAGGTGGCGAGCAGGCCGGCCGCACCGCCGATGGCGTTGACGACGACATCTGACGGATAAGCCGCCGCCTCCTGCATCCCCCGCTGCCCCGCGTGGACCTCCATCCCTCGAAGGTCTCCCAATTGGCGCCGCAGGTCCTCTGCGGCCTCTTGATCCGCCACGGCGACAAGGCGCGGCCGAAATTCCCAGATCTGTTGTGCCAGCCGATCCGTGCGGCGGCCCGCCGCCAGCACGGTCACCTCGATGTTCCATCCGTTGGCACGGAGGGAGCGGATGACGTCCAGCGTTTGTGTGCCAATGCTTCCCGTCGATCCCAGTATCGCGACAGAGACGGTCAATCCATTCACCTCGAGGGCATCATACCACGCGGCTTCCATAAAAAACAGGGCTGCGCGCGGCGCGGCCCTTGCGAGCTGACAGAGAACGCGCCCATCCTCACTGAAACCAGTGCGTGGCGCCGATTTGAATGAGGTAAGCCGCAAACGGTGCGGCAAAGAGCAGGCTGTCCACCCTGTCCAACATCCCACCGTGGCCCGGCAACAGTGAACCCGAATCCTTCACCCCGGCCGCGCGTTTGTACGCCGACTCGATGAGGTCGCCGAGTTGGCCCGTGATGGAAATCAGGACACCCACGAGGGCGTAAGACCAGAGGTCAAAGCCCGGTAAGCACAGATAGCCGACCACCACAGTGGCGACAGCCGCGGCAACCACGCCCGCCAGCGCGCCGCTCACGGTCTTATTGGGGCTGATGGAAGGCCACAGTTTCGGCCCGCCCACATGCCGACCCACAAAATAGGCTGCCGTGTCGGTCAACCAGATGGCCGCCAGCAGCAACAGGAGCCACGCCCATCCCCTCGGCAGGGCGCGCAGCGCCGCCAGCGCCTCGCCCCCATAGCCGACGTACAGGGCGCCGAGGAACACCGTGGCCGACTGCGTGACCGACACACGATTCCGCAGCACCACCGGCCACAGCAGGGCCAAGCCCGCCATCGTCTGAATCGCGATGCGCGTATGCCAATCGGGCCGCCAGACCACATAGGTGACCAACAGATACGCCCACAGCGACATCAGCGACCATGGCGAGAATCCCCAGAGACGGGTGTATTCGGCTGCGCAGATGACGGCACCGACCCATACCAGCCAATGCCAGGGCAAGGGCCCCCAGATCATCACGAGGACCACCAGGGTCAGTCCGAACGCCGCCGTGATCACCCGTTGCTTCAGCATCCACTCACCTACTTTAAGCCGCCAAAGCGGCGCTGTCGGCGCTGATAGTCACGCAGCGCCTCAAGGAGACCCTCCCGCCCAAAATCCGGCCACAAGACATCGGTGAACCACAGCTCGGCATAGGCAGATTGCCAGAGCAGAAAGTTGCTCAGACGCCGTTCGCCGCTGGTGCGAATCACCAAGTCCGGATCGGGGATGCCCGCCGTGGACAAATAGCCGTCGAACACGGCCTCGGTGACGGCGTCCGGTGACAGCCGGCCTTCGGCAGCCTCCCGCATCAGGCCGCGGACCGCCTCGAGAATGTCCGCTCGGCCCCCGTAGTTCAGCGCAAAGCACACGACCATCCCATCGCCACCGGCGGTACGCCGCAGCGTTTCGTCCACGACGCGGCGCGTGTGGTCGGGTAAGCGGTCCACATCCCCGATGAAGCGCACCTGCACGCGGCGCGCCACCAACTCGTCGATCTCTGTTCGGAAGAATTCTTCCGGGAGGCGCATCAGGTATTCAACCTCGGGCCGGGGCCGTTTCCAATTTTCTGTCGAGAATGCGTAGAGGGTGAGATAACGAATCCCCAGCTCGTCGCAGGCGCGGATCACCTCGCGCACCTGCGTCATCCCCGCACGGTGGCCTGCCACTCGCGGCAGGCCACGCCGGTTGGCCCACCGCCCGTTACCATCCATGATGATGGCGATATGGCGTGGCAGCGATGCCCTGTCGATGGTTTCTGCGCCGGCAGAGTCCGTGCCGGATCGGCGAAACCACCGGGATAGAGGCTGCAGCACCCTGTCCCCTCCCCACGATGGTGTCACACCGCGCGGGCCTGCTCAGACCTCCAGCAGCTCCTGCTCCTTTGCTTCGCACAGACGGTCGATCTCGCCCACATACCGATCCGTGAGCTGCTGCACCTTTTCCAGGTCGCGACGCACCTCGTCAGCGGAAACATCTCCGCTCTTCTCCAGTTTCTTCAGTTCATCGTTGGCATCGCGGCGAACGTTGCGCACGGCGACGCGTGCCTCCTCGGACATCTTCCGCACCAGCCGAACCAACTCCTGCCGGCGCTCCTCCGTGAGGGGAGGCAGGATCAGTCGGATCACGCTACCGTCGTTGTTGGGTGTCAGCCCCAGGTCGGATTTCTGAATCGCGCGCTCGATCTCGCCCAGCATCGACTTCTCCCACGGCGAGATCACAATCATCCGCGGTTCCGGTGTGGTGACTGTGGCCACCTGCGTCACGGGCATGGGTGTCCCGTAATACTCCACCGTCACCTTCTCCAGCAGCGCCGGCGATGCGCGCCCCGCACGCACGCTGGCCAACTCCCGCTTCAGCGTCTGTACGGCCTTCTCCATGCGTTCCTCTGCAGAACGAAGAACCTGCTCAAGCACGGGTCTGCCTCCTCACAATGGTTCCTATCGGTTCGCCGAGCACCGCCCGGCGGATGTTGCCCGATTCGCCGAGCGCGAACACCAAGAGCGGAATGTCATTGTCCATGCACAACGACGTTGCCGTCGAATCCATCACGCCCAGCCCCTGGTTGAGCACATCCAAAAAGCTCAATTCATCGTATTTTACGGCGGCGGGGTTCTTCACGGGATCATCGCTGTACACGCCGTCGACCCCGTTTTTGGCCATGAGGATAACCTCCGCCTCAATCTCCGCCGCCCGCAGAGCGGCCGTGGTATCCGTGGAAAAGTAGGGATTTCCGGTTCCGCCAGCGAAGATCACCACGCGCCCTTTCTCCAGGTGACGAATGGCCCGGCGCCGGATGTACGGTTCCGCCACCTGACGCATCTCCAACGACGTCTGAACCCGCGTCTGCACGTCCATCTTCTCCAGAGCGTCCTGCAGCGCCAGCGCATTGATCACGGTGGCCAGCATACCCATATAATCGGCCGTGGTCCGGTCCATGCCCTGAGCACTGCCCGAGACCCCGCGCCAAATGTTGCCGCCGCCCACGACGATGGCCACCTGGACACCCATTTCGACGACCTCTCGCACCTGGCTCGCAATGCTGTCCAGCACGTGCGCATCGATGCCAAAGCCCCTGTCGCCTGCCAGCGCCTCGCCGCTCAGTTTCAGCACGACGCGCCTGTATTTGGGTGTCGGCATGTTCACTCCCCCGATCATCGCCTCTGGCGGACTTTGAAGAAAGGGAACACCGCGGTGTTCCCTCTGCCCCTCACGAACGAACCTGAGCCATCACTTCTTCGACAAAGTTGCTTTCCTTCTTTTCGATACCCTCGCCGAGCACGTAGCGCACGAACCGTCGAATGGCGATGTTCTCGCCGATGTGGGCGATCTTCTCTTTCAACACATCCTCCACGGTCTTGTCCGGATCCTTCACAAACGGCTGCTCGAGCAAGCACACCTCTCTGAAGAACTTCTCCAGGCGGCCCTCCACAATCTTATCCACAATGTGCTCCGGCTTCCCCTCGTTGAGGGTCTGCTGGCGCAGGATGGACCGCTCCTTCTCCACTACCTCGGCAGGAACCTCGTCGCGCCGCACGTACTGCGGATTTGCTGCAGCGATGTGCATCGCCACGTCGTGAACAAAGGCTCGGAACTCCTCATTCTTGGCCACGAAGTCCGTCTCGCAATTGACCTCGACGAGAACCCCGATGCGGCCGCCGCCGTGTATGTATGCCTCCACCAAGCCTTCCGCGGTCACGCGGCCCGCCTTCTTCGCCGCCGACGCGATGCCCTTCTCGCGCAAAATCTCGATGGCACGGTCCATATCGCCGCCGGCCTCCGTGAGCGCCTTCTTGCAGTCCATCATGCCTGCGCCGGTGCGTTCGCGCAATTCCTTGACCATCGCTGCTGTGATCTCCATGCGTGGGACCTCCTTCGCTCCTGATGCCTACGCTTGCGTTGCCGCATGCCGAACTTTGGGAACGGCACAAAAAAGGTGACGAGGCACAGAAGCTCCCGTCACCTCTTGGCCTCTCCGCAAGAGATTGCCCGCTTGCGATTCCCTTACAACCGCGCCCTCAGGCGGTGGTCGCCTCGCCCTGCAACCCTTCGAGCACGGCGTCCGCCATCTTCGACGTCAGCAACTTCACGGCGCGAATCGCGTCGTCGTTGCCGGGAATGACGTAGTCGATCTCGTCCGGATCGCAGTTCGTATCGACGATGGCGACAATCGGGATGCCGAGCTTGCGGCCTTCCTGCACCGCGATGCGCTCCTTGCGCGGATCGATCACGAACATAGCACCCGGCAACTTATCCATACCCTTGATACCGCCGAGGAATTTCTCGAGGCGCTCCTTCTCCTTGCGCAGCCGGATGACTTCCTTTTTCGGCAGCCGATCAAAGGTGCCGTCCTGCTCCATATTCTCCAGCGCCACCAGCCGCGCGATGCGCTTTTGGATGGTCTGGAAGTTGGTCAGCGTCCCGCCGAGCCAGCGCTGATTGACATAGAACATACCGCAGCGCGTGGCCTCCTCGCGAACCGCCTCCTGAGCCTGCTTCTTGGTGCCGACGAAGAGGATGGTCTTGCCCTCCGCCGCCAGGTCCCGCACAAAGTTGTAGGCCTCTTCGACCTTGCGGACCGTCTTCTGCAGATCAATGATGTAGATGCCATTGCGCTCCGTGAAGATGTACTTCGCCATCTTCGGATTCCAGCGCCGCGTTTGATGCCCGAAGTGCACACCGGCTTCGAGCAACTGCTTCATAGAAATGATGGCCATGGGTCAACCTCCCGTGTGGTTTGTCCGCCGCCCGCTTCCTCTGCACCGTCCACCGGCAATCGCCGGCACCACCGGCACATCGGCGGGCGTGTGTAGTGCGTCGCAACTGCGTGCTCACACCGCAGTCTAATATATCACAGGCGCGGCGGGTCCGACAATCGCAACCCTCGTGCTCACTGCGTAGGATACGCCGGTGGCTGCAGCAATTGGGAGAGGTGTTCGACTGTGGCGAGCGGCAATCCGGTGCGGCTGCTCACCTCGGCCATCGCCAGACCTTGCCGAAGTCCCCGGAGCGCCTCCAGGTACGCATCCGTCCACGGGGCCGACACCTCACCATCCGATGCGTCGGAGACCGTAGTGACGGACTTAGTCTCCGCTGATTGCAAGTCTTGTTCTCCCGCCCCCATGGATTCACCGTGCCGCACAGCAGGGGAAGTCCGCAGTTCGTCCACAGCGGCCCACACGGCGGCCAAGGCCGCCGACCGCTCGGCGCGCTCCTCCGCCAAGGCTTGTTCTAAGGCGCGAGCGCGCTCGTCCCACTCGCGATACAGATCCTCCAACACCTGCGCGACGCGCTCGGCCTCCGTGCGCCCGTCGTCGGCCGCGGCGACCACCCGTTCAAAACCCGACGGCTTCACGGCATCCCACAGCGATGACACACGCCAACCCAAACGCGTTGTTTTCTGTTTTGCGCCATCCCGCATCCGCCGTGAAGCGTCGGCGTCCGTCGCTCGCCTCACCCAGCGGTTCATGCCGTACAACATTACACAGGCTGCCAGCAGTACACCGGCTTCCCATACCCAGTCCATCGCTGCACCCCTGTCCACGTGCTTGATTCCCCAGCCCATGTTGATGTTCCAGATCACAACCAACGCTCATCGCCGTTGCCGCGCCGAATCCAAACGCGGCCGGTAGAGACGTCGAAGTCCACGGACCGGCTGACGTGCCCACCCACGTCCGATGCCACCACTGAAATCTGAAGGCGGGCCAGAACTTCGACCAGCGCCTCCACGTTGCGCCGGCCAATCTGCAGGCGAGCATGCGCAGGCATGCGAAACATATCCGCTCCGCCGACCAGGCGCGCCACCACTTGCTCGTAGCGCGCGCCGTATGCCCGCATCTGCTCCAGCAGCCACGGTACGGCGGTGCGAACGTACCGTCCCTCTTCTCCTGGATCCACCCCGCCGCCACGTGGCGTGTCGGGCAACATGATGTGCGCCATGCCGCCCACCGCCGCCCACCGGTCCCACAACACCAGGCAGACACAGGAGCCCAGCCCGGTGGTGCGAAGCCGCGCCGGCGCAATCCTCACCGCGGCCTCACCCATACCGACCCGCGTGATGGGGGGGCGAGACTCATGAGACCCCGGAAGCACGCCGCTGCACCTCTGCCACCTGCCGCTGCTCGGCATCCGTCAGCACCCGGTCCAGGTTCAACAGGACCAACACCCCATGCTCTGTCTGCAGTACGCCGCGCAGGTAGGCGGCCTCGATGCCGCCGGCAAGTGCCGGTGGCGGTTCCACCGCATCCGGATCAATCCGGATCACATCCTGCACCGCATCGACGATGAGTCCCACCTCCACCTCCCCGGTGCGAACCACCATCATCTGCTGCGAATCGCCGCTGCGCGGAAAACCGAAGCGCACGCGCAGGTCAATGACCGGAAGGATGGAACCACGCAGGCTGACCACACCCACGATGAACGGCAGGGTGTGCGGAATAGGCGTGATGGGCGGCACCCACTCCACGGCTAGCACCTGCTCCACGGGCACCCCGTACCGCTCGGTGCCCAGGTCAAACACGACAACGGGCAATCCCTCCATCATCCGTTCTCCCCTCCTCGAACCCCCGACGGAACGCGGGCATGTTGCAAACACGCTTCCGGGTCCACGATGAAGGCGACGCTGCCATCCCCCAGCGTCGTCAGGCCCGCCAGCCAGTCGATCCCGGCCAAATACCCGGCGTTGGGGTGATTGGCCACTTCCTGCTGCCCCAGCACCCGATCCACCGCGAGCGCCACCTGACGGTCACCTACCCTGCAGATCACGAGGCGCCAGGGATACGCCTGGCACGAGGGCGCGTCATACAGCCAGAGCCCCATGTCGACGATGGGAACCAACGCGTCTTTGAAGCGGTACACGTGGCGCCCATGCACCGTTTGCAGGTCCTCGACCCCGGCCAGCACCGCCTCCTCCACGCTCGTCAACGGCAGCGCATACACCTGGGATCGGATGTGGACGAGCAGGACGCTGAGCACCGTGCGGTTGGAAGGCAGGTGGATGCGAAACAGCGTCCCGCGTCCAGGTTCGGATTGAACGTCCACGCGTCCGCCGAGCGCCATCACCCGCTCACGCACGGCGTCGAGTCCTACACCTCGGCCGGACACGTCGGAAACCACCTGCGCGGTGCTGAACCCCGGTTGAAACAGCAACTCGTACGTCTCCTCCGGCGACATCCGCGCAGCGGCAACCGGATCCAACCAGCCCCGCTCCACCGCGCGCCGCCGGACGGCCTCAACGTCTATCCCGCCCCCGTCATCCTGCACCTCAATGCGCACATGCTGACCAGTGCTGTAAGCTCGGAGCGTGATGCGACCGGCCTCCGGCTTCCCACGCGCGCGCCGCTGGTCCAGCGGTTCGATACCGTGATCGGCCGCGTTGCGAATGAGGTGAACCAACGCTTCAAACACATCGTCGATCACGGTCCGGTCCAACTCCGTCTCCACACCGTACCATTCAAGTTCAAGCGGCTTTTGCAGTTGCCTCGAGAGATCTCGGACCATGCGCGGAAAGCGGCGGAACAGGACCTCCGCGCGCACCATGCGCAGGCTGTTCACCGTTTCCTGCAGGGCTTGCGCGATGTGACCCACGCGGTCCAGCACGGATCGAACGTCCTCGTCATCTGTGTCAGCCAGCAGCGTCGCCAGGCGGTTGCGCTGGATCACCAGCTCACCGCACCACTGCATCAGCGCATCCACCTTGTCGACGCTCACCCGTAGCCATTGGTCACGGACGGCTTGCGCAGAAGTGCCGGCCGTCGAGGCGACCACGCCGTCCGACGTTGGAGAGGAGGAAGGCGTGTCCCCGGGAGACGAGCTTTCGCGCTGACGGTTCGCCCAGGCGCGGAACTCGGCGTGAGACACCTCAGCCACCGATGACGCGGCCGTCACCAGGCGCTCCGCCGCGTCGTCTTCGCCCGCGGCGACGAGGAACCAGAGGGTGTCATCGTAATCCCCGTTTTCCATGCGCTCGGCGGCGGGTACGCAGTGCAGCACCTCGGCCACACCGCTCACCGCGCGATGCACCAGCACCGCCCGCGCCCCCTTCAGCTGGCAGGCAGGATCAATCGTGACCTTCACCCATCCGACGGTCATGCCGGCCTCCTGGGCCGCAGCGACGACCCCTTGAGCCTCGTCCGGGCACATGGGCACGTCGTCAGCGACCTCGCGGGCTCCGTCACGCTTGTCGGATGGCACTGCGCAAGCTGAGCCTTCTGCCCCCGCCAACCTTTGGGACGTCTGCGTGAGAAGCGCCAGCCAATCCCCCGGGAGGGCGTCCGGTTCCCGGCCGGTGGCTCGGACGTGCGCCAGCGTCTGCTCCAACACATCTGCGCTCCTGAACAACAGGTCGATGAC
Source organism: Alicyclobacillus sp. (assembly GCA_023511725.1). Taxonomy (GTDB): domain Bacteria; phylum Bacillota; class Bacilli; order Alicyclobacillales; family Alicyclobacillaceae; genus JAIMAY01. Next base: position 45,756 of record JAIMAY010000005.1, on the reverse strand, counting down.
TTCTGGAGACGCGGGCACTGCCTGGCCTCGCAGCGCACCAAGGATGTCCTCCATGCGGTGCGTGGCGTCCGCCAACGCGTGAAAGCCCATCGTGGCACTCATACCTTTCAGACTGTGCGCAATCCGAAACAACTCCGCCAGCTGCCCATCCCGCTCTTCGCCGCGCTCGTACCGAAGCAATGCATCTCCAAACGCCTGAATCAAGTCCGATGCTTCGTCGAGAAACAAGGTCAAGTATCGGTCCGTTTCCACGTTCTCGCCCCCCGCCGCGGTTCCGTCACGCCAGTCCACGCATGCGGCAGTAGTTCCAAACCAATTGATCCATGCACCTGTCCAGCCACGCCGCCTCATCCGATCTTTTGGAGGGCGGAACCCACAGATACCCGGCGACAGGCACATCCCGCGCCAGCCTGCGGCGGACTTCCGTCTGCCAACGACCCGCCATCATCCGCGCCTCTGCCAATCGCCGCACGGGCCCCATCACCAGGCAAAAGGCACCGGTTGCGCTCGGAGCACGGCACTGCTCGACGATCTTGAACGCGTCGATTAACGCATCCGCTCTGGGCTCGCATACAAGCATCCACTCGTCGGCCGTCCAGCGCTCCATGCCTCCGCTGGCTCCCACCGGGATCACTTGGAGTGGAGGCAGCGCAGCGTATCCCCGCGCTCTCCGGCTATCGGCCGCTCTCTGCCAGGCCGCGGACAAACAACTGCCAAACCACGCACTCTTGGCGTCGTTGTTGACGACCCACAGGAGCACGGTTCGCGGCGCAAGGGACTTTTGCATCGCCTGCATCTGCTGGCGAAGAGACTCCGCTTGGTCCATCTCCATCACCCGCTCACGCGCCGGCCAACGCCTGGCCGACGCGCGCCTGTCGCACCAGCCCATCGAGGTCCGCCACCTCGATATCGTCCGGCACGTTCTGACCATTCGTCACATAGGACACCGGCCGAGGTATCTCCCACAACAGTTCCATGGCGCCATCCACGCTGGAGGTCTCATCCAGCTTCGTCAATAGAAACTTGTCAAAACGGACAGGCTCCAGCGTTCGTGCCACCCGCAGCAGGTCCGAGGTTTTGGCCGTCATCGCGAGCACCAGGTGAATCTCATCCACATGCAGCGCCTGCATCCACCGCCTTGTGTCCTCCACATGCTCGGACCGCGCATAACTGCGACCGGTGGTGTCGACGAGCACGAGATCGCAGTGACGGACCGCCGCCAGCGCGCTCTCCGCCTCCTCGGGCCGAGCGGCCACCGCCATCGGCACGCCGAGGATCTCTGCATAGGTGCGCAGTTGATCCACCGCGGCGATCCGGAACGTGTCCGCACTCACCAGCCCAACGCGGCGCTTGCCAGACAGCACCTGGAGCGCGGCGATCTTCGCGATGGTTGTGGTCTTACCCACACCCGTCGGTCCGATGAATGCGATGATCCGCGCGCTCTCCCCCAGCCCGGGGCGTTGCGGTACACGCCGAAGCAGCGCACTGGCGCGGTCATCTGCGGGCGGGGTGGCAGGCGCCTCCGACTGGCCCTCGATGAACCTCCGCAAGCGCTCAATATCCTCCTGCAACTGGCGCAGATCCGGCATCGGTAATCGAGTATCGGGCGGAGGCGGGCCGAGACCCGGCAAATCCGGTCCCACCCCTGCGGTCACCTCGATCCATCGCTCTTGCCGCAAGCCGAAGCGCGTACGGCGCGTGACCGGGCGGGTGCTTAGGATCACCGCGTCACGGCCCAGGTCGCGCCGGATCTGCGCAATCGCTTCCGGCATTTCGCGCACCAGATATTTCTTCATTCGCATCAGAGGTTCACCACCCCGGCGCTCTCAATCTGAATCGACGGATCCAGTTCCTGATAAGACAACACCGCCAGGTCCGGGAGATAACGGCTGATCCAGCGGTATACGGCGGACCGCACGGCGGGATGTGTGACGAGCACGGGCGGCTTGCCCAAGGCGACCAGCCGATCCACGTCCTCTCGCAGGCGGCGGAACAGTTGCTGGGCAAAGACCGGATCGATCCCCAGCACAGGTCCCCCATCGCGTTGCAGCAGCGATTGCTGCAGCCGTTCCTCCACCTGCGGCGAGAACGTGATCACCGTGAGCGCCCCACCGGGGACGCGGAACTGGTGGCAGATCTGGCGCGCCAATGCCTGGCGCACCTGTTCGGTCAAGTAGTCGGTGTCCTTGTTGAGGCGTGCAGCGTCGGAGAGCGTCTCGAGAATCGTGACCAGGTCGCGAATCGACACGCGCTCCTGCAGCAGATTGGCCAACACGCGCTGCACCTGACCCAGCGTGAGAACGGAAGGCACCAACTCGTCGACGAGCGCGGGCTGTGTTTCGCGCACGTGATCAAGCAACGCCTTCGTGTCTTGGCGCGTAAGCAACTCCCCCGCGTGACGACGCAATACCTCCGTCAGGTGTGTGGCAATCACGGAGGAAGGATCCACCACGGTGTAGCCGCTGGCTTCCGCACGCGCCCGAACGTCGGGACCAATCCACAGCGCCGGTAACCCGAACGCAGGGTCCTTGGTGGGCGTTCCGCGCACGTTCGGATCGTCCACGCCCGGACTCATCGCCAACCACTGACCGAGCATGACCTCGCCGCGAGCCACCGAGACACCGCGGATTTTGATCTCGTACTCGCTCGGCCCCAACTGGATGTTGTCGCGAACGCGCACAGTCGGGATGACCATCCCGAGTTCCACAGCGAGTTGCCGCCGGATGAGCACGATCCGATCCAGCAGGTCACCCCCCTGGCGAGCATCCACGAGCGGCATCAACCCGTAACCAAACTCGAACGACACCGGATCCACGTGCACCAGGGACAGCACGCTCTCGGGGCGCTTGGTCTCCGCCTGCTCGCGCCGCACCGCCTCCTCCGCCTCTTTGGCAGCGGCTCGGCGCGCACTTTCTCGCACACGCCACCCAATCACCGCCGCCAGCGCACTGATGGGCAGCGTTCGCAGGATTCCGATAGGCGTCGCCACGCCAAGCAACAGCAGCACGCCGGCCACCGTGAACAGCGCCCGTGGATAGCTGAGCACCTGGCGGATGACGTCCGCGCCGAGATTCGCATCCGATGCCGCTTTGGTGACCATCAACCCGGTGGCCGTTGACAGGAGCAGGGCCGGTATCTGGCTCACCAACCCGTCGCCCACGGAGAGCAGAGTATAGGTCTGCGCGGCATCCTGCCACGACATATGGTTCATGGCAAGACCGATGATGAAGCCGCCTATAACGTTGATGGCCACGATCACCATCGAGGCGATGGCATCCCCCTTGACGAACTTGGAGGCGCCATCCATGGCCCCGTAAAAATCGGCTTCTCGTTCGATGCGCCGCCGCCGTGCGCGCGCCTCTTCCTCCGTGATCAGGCCCGCGTTCAGATCCGCGTCGATGGAGATCTGCTTTCCTGGCATCGCATCGAGTGTGAAACGAGCGGCCACCTCCGCGACGCGCTCCGCGCCGCGCGTGATCACGATGAATTGGATGATGACCAAGATGAGAAAGACAATGAAGCCCACAACGAGATTGCCGCTGACGACAAAACTCCCGAAGGTGTGAATCACTTCACCGGCATCGTGTTGCGTCAGGATCAGGCGCGTCGAAGACACGTTGAGTGCCAGCCGGTAGAGGGTGGTCACGAGCAGCAACGAAGGAAACACCGAGAACTCCAGAGCGTCCCTCGTATTCATGGCGACCAGCAGAACGGTCATGGAGACGAACAGATTGATGATCAAGAGAAGATCCAGCAGTGTCTTGGAAACGGGTACGACCATCATCAGGACGATGGCCAGAATGCCCGCCATCAGCGCGATGTCAGAGCGCTTCACGCTTTCACCCCCTCAGCCCGGGTGTGCGGAAGGCGACCCGTCAGACGATACGCGTAGGCCAGCACCTCGGCCACGGCGCGGTAGAGTTCCGGCGGAATCTGTGCGCCCACCTCGACGGTTCGATACAGCGTCCGCGCCAACGGCGGATTCTCCAAGACCGGCACACCCGCCTCGCGCGCCTCGTCACGGATGCGCTGCGCCCACACGCCCTGCCCCTTGCCGACGACGGTGGGTGCGGCCATGCTCCGTGCGTCGTACCGCAGAGCGACAGCGTAGTGGGTCGGATTGGTGACGACCACGTCCGCCTTGCGCACATCTTGGATCATCCGTCGCATCGCCAGTTGCCGGGCACGCTGCCGGAGGCGGGATCGAACGAGTGGGTCTCCCTCCGTGCGCCGCAGCTCCTCGCGCAACTCGTCGCGAGACATGCGTAGCGACCGCTCATACCGGAAGCGTTCCACCGCGTAATCCGCCACCGCCAACAAGGCGAACGCGGCACTGATCCAGAGCGCAAGCCGGAACGCCATGCTCGAGGTCCATGGCACCATCTGCGTGGGTTGAAGCATCCCCAGATTGGCGAGAGCCGCGCCGGCCCCTTGCAGGACCGACCAGGCGAGTGCCACGGCGGCCGCCACCTTGAGCAGGGATCGACAGAGTTGCCACAGCGTTTGTCCGCTGAAGATCCGGCGCAAGCCGGACACCGGCGACACGCGCTTGAGGTCCGGCAGCAGCAGCTTAGGGACAAACAGCCAGCCGGCCTGCGCGAACCCGGCGGCAGCCGCCAACGCGACTGCGGCAAGCAGCACAGGTGCGGTAAAGAGGGCCAGATCAAGCGCTCCCGCGCGCATCAGATGCGCCACCGTCAGCGCATCAAGTTCCTGCGGGTGCAGGTGACCCAAGTGAACGGTCATCATCCCCTGCAGTTGATCCCACAAGGAAGGCGCCCAGATCCGCTCGGAGAGCAGTGCACCCAACAGGGCCGCGGCCGCCGTCACATCTGCGCTGCGGGCGATCCGGCCCTCACGCCGCGCGTCCCTTCGCCGCTGCGGCGTGGCCTTTTCTGTTTTTTCCTGAGCAAATCGCTGCAGATCCCAGCGAAGCACGGGTCAACCTCCCACAGCATGCAGCCAAGCATCGGTGGCTTGGAAAATCTGTTGGAACACCTGCCCGAAGGCGTAGGTCGTAGCCGGCATCGCCATCGCCAACAACAGCCACATCACCAGGAGCTTGGCAGGCAATCCTGCAACAAACACGTTCAGTTGCGGCGCGGACCGCGAGATGAAGGCCAGCGTCAGATCCGTGAGCAGCAGCGCGACCATGAGCGGAGCGCAGAGTTCCACCGCGAGGGTGGTGGCGAGATCGAGCAACTGCCCCAACCCATCCGCGGCACCGTGCGGCCAGCCCACAGCGCCAACCCCAACCCACTGATAGCTGTGCAGGATGACCAGCACCCATCCATCCAGCCCCCCGACACCTAGAAAGTAGAGCATGAAGAGTGTCTGGAGGACGCCGCTCAGCACTCCGCCGCTGTTGAACCCCGGTTCAAACCAACCGCCCATCCCAAATCCCGACTGGAGATCCGTAACACCCCCGGCGATACTGACGGCCGAAAACAGCAGCGTGGCGATGAACCCGAGCGCGAAGCCGGTCACGCTTTCCCTCAGCGCGTCCAGAACGAATGAGCCCGGGTCCGTCCAGGGTGACGGAACGGTCGCGCGGACCGATGGTAGGACCGCGAGCGCCAGCATCGCCGCGAACCCAACCTTGGCCATCATCGGCCAACCGCGCATGGAGAACAGGGGCGCGGTCCCCACGAACGCCGCAGTCCGGCACAGAATTAACAACCAAAGTGTCCACTCCGCCATCGCTAGATCCATGCTTCCCTATTGAATAAACGCATTCAGGTGGCCGAGAATATGGGCGGCGAAGTCAGTCAGGATGGTGATCATCCATGGACCGAGCGCAAGCAGAACCAAGATCATGACCGCCAATTTCGGCACGAATGCGAGCGTTTGCTCCTGAATCTGGGTGGCTGCCTGGAGGATCCCAATCACCACGCCAACCACGAGACCGGCGATGAGCACGGGACCCACCAGTTTCAGCGCAAGCCATGCCACCTGCGCACCGAGCCCCATCACGAACGTTGCAGTCACAAGACGCCCCCCTGTCTTACGTGTAGCCTGCCAACAGCGACTGCACCACCAAATGCCAGCCGTCCACCATGACAAAGAGGAGTATCTTTAACGGCAGCGAGATCATGACGGGGGGTAGCATCATCATGCCCATGGACATCAGCGTAGTCGCCACAACCATGTCAATGATCAAAAACGGAAGATAGAGCATAAAGCCCATCTCAAAGGCGCTCTTCAGTTCACTGATGGTAAACGCAGGCACCAATGCACTGAGCGGAATATCATCTGGATTGGCCGGCGCCGGGAGATGCCGTTCGTCCAAAAACAGCTTGAGATCGTCGCGACGCGTGTATTTCGCCATGAACTCCTTGAAGGGGTCCTCCGCACGGACGAAAAACGTGGTCTGAGAAATGTCACCTTTCAAGTATGGCTGCAGCGCGTTCTGGTTCACCGCCTGCAGCGTGGGCTGCATGATGAACAAGGTCATGAACAGCGCCAGCCCTACCAACACCTGATTGGGCGGCGTTTGTTGCAAGGACAGCGCGTTGCGTACAAACGACAGCACAACAACGATGCGTGTGAAACACGTCATCAGGATTAAAATCGCCGGCGCGATTGAAAGCACCGTGAGCAGAACCACAATTTGAATGGTTGTCGCCACGCCTGCCGCGCCGGTCGGTTGGAGCTGCACGGACACACCAGGCAGAGACAGCCCGGCGGAGGTGGTATTACCCGTTGCGGCCCAGACTGGACCAACGCGCAGACTCATCCATGTGCAGACCGCGATCCAACCCATGCATCCCCCGAGCAGCAGACGGGTTCGGCGGTTCATCCTGTAGGTGCCTCCCCTGTCTCGCTCGACACCTCGGGATGAGTCTGTGGCGTGTTGCGATAGGCTTGTCGCGCGCGCTGCAGTGCCGCTGCGAGCACCGTCGAAAACCCTTCCGGGGCTTCGGCGTGCGCTTGATCAAACGGTGCCGTTGCGATGGTCGATGAAGGCTCATCTTCCCAGACTTCCAACACCGAGATCTGGTCGGAGACGCCGATGAGGAAGCGCCTCCCGTCGACCCGAATGAGTTGCACTGACTTGCCCGGTGCGAGTGGACGAGCGGCCAACACCTCAATCTGGTCACCTCGGACCGTCCCCCACCCTCGTTTGGCCAGCCACCGCACACCGGCAACCATGGCTCCGAGCAGCAGCACGAGGCTCACGACGATTTTGAGCACGGTGGTCATGGCGTCACATCAGCGCCTTTCGGATCGCTTCCAGCACCCGTTCCGCCTGGAACGGCTTCACGACAAAGTCGCGCGCCCCCGCTTGAATGGCGTCTATCACCATCGCCTGCTGTCCCATGGCGGAGCACATGATGACACGCGCGTTCGGATCGATAGCGCGGATGCGCCTCAGGGCTTCTAACCCATCCATCTCCGGCATGGTGATGTCAAGCGTCACCAGGTCAGGCCGCAGCTGCTGGTACTTCTCCACCGCCTGGACGCCGTCGGCAGCCTCTCCGGCAATTTCATATCCATTTTTGGTGAGAATGTCCTTGATCATCATGCGCATGAACGCTGCATCGTCCACAATCAAGATGCGCTTCCCCATGATCGTCCTCCTAGTTCGCGTCCCATCCTCATCGCATGACTCGCCGTCAGCCCGTTCCGCTGAGTGGCTTGCCGACGGTGAGCCTCAGTCGTGTGGCGCGCTCCGCGGGGCTCAGAATATCCGTCACGCGCACCCCGAAACTCTCATCGATCACCACCACCTCGCCGATGGCGATGCGTTTGTTGTTCACCAAAATGTCCACAGGTTCACCGGCAAGCTTATCCAATTCAATCACCGCACCGGGCCCCAATTCCAACAACTCTCGCAACTGTCGGCGGGTTCGCCCCAGTTCCACGGTGACCACCAGTGGAACATCCAGGAGCAGATCCAGATTCCCCATCGGCTCCGTGGTAGCAGCCGCCTCGTCGGAAAAATCCGCGAACACGGGCCGCTTCACCTCGACGCCAGCCTCCTGTGCCACAGGCCGCTCTGCCATCGTCGCGTCCACCGTGCCGGACGTGGCCTGCGTCGCTGGCTGAGACGTGCTCGCCAGCACGTGAAGCATCTCCTGCACGAAAGAATTCGGAATGAATTGAATCAGCATGGAATCGATCAACTGTCCGACCCGAAGACGAAAGCGCACCTCGGCCAACCAGTCATCCGGACCGATCACGCTGGGCCCCTCGCCCGCCAGATCAACAATGCGCACCTCTGGAGTGGAGATGTCGATCCGGCGGTTGAACACCGATGACATCGCGGTCGCCGCCCCGCCCATCATCTGATTCATGGCTTCTGCCAACGCGCTCAGTTGGAGTTCCCCCACTTCCTGATGCTGCGGCTTCCCGTCACCGCCGAGCATGAGATCCGCAATGGTGAGCGCATCAGCGAGCTCGAGCAGAAACACATTGGTTCCGTTGAGTCCGCTGGTGTACGCCACCGTGACCGCGGCGTACGGCCGAGGAAAGTCCAACAACACTTGCGATTTGTGTACAAACCGCACATCGGGCGTTGTGATCTCCACGCGTTGTCCCAATAGGTGTGACAACGACGTGGCCGCGCTGCCAAAGCTGATGTTGGCAATCTCGCCGATCACGTCTTTGTCCGCATCGCTAAGCGCAGGCGCAACCGACGGCCCGGACTGCCCACCGGATCGCATTTGACGCAGCAGGGCGTCAATTTCCTCTTGGGACAAATTGAAGTTATCCATCGCCGTCGGTCCCTCCAGACCACTCGTCCACAATTTTGACGGCATAATGCCGATGACTCACGCCGATGCTCCCGGAAAAGGCTGGCACACCATCCACCTTGACCACGATGGGGGCGGCAATGGGCTGATTCAGGCGGATGACATCACCGACGTCGAGCGCCATCACATCCGACAGGGAGAGGTCCGTTCTGCCCAGCTCCGCGGAGACGGTGACCGGCACATGCCGGAGTTGAGGCAGTACACGCTCCCGCCCAACCTCGGGATCCGGTTGGTTGGTGGCACCAAAGCGGTGCTGCGCCAACTCAGGCAGGAACGGATCCAGTGTGACATAGGGGAGACAGAAGTTGATCAGCCCTTCCAGCACACCGATGCGGGCGGCCAGGGTGACGACGAGAACTGTTTCATTCGGCATCACCGAGCGCAGAAACTGTGGGTTGTGTTCTAGGGCTCCTGTTCGGAACTCCACGTGGGACGCCACCGTGCGCCATGCCGTCCCCATGTCCTCCGCCATTTCGTCCAGCACTCTGCGGAACAGCGTGACCTCGATGTTGGTGAGTTCGCGTTCGCGGTAGGGTCCGGTACCGGGTCCACCCATCAACCGGTCAATGATGGCGAACACGAGGTTGAGGTTCATCTCCGCCAACAGTTCCCCATCACCAGGCAACATGCGGAAGACCTGCACCAAGGTGACCGGCGGCGCACTACCCACGAACTCAATGAACTCCTCGTACCGTATCTCCTCTGTGGATTCCACCCGCAGTTGAACAGGCGTTCGCAATTCCGCCGACAGGTGCGTGCCCCACAGGCGAGCGAAGTAGTCGTGCACGCGCGAGATGATGCGGATGTGCTCCTTGGAAAAGCGCGTCGCTCGACGGAAATCGTAGATGCGAACACGCGTAAGACGTTCGGCACCGCCTTGCAAGCCCGGATGCCGTCCTGCCTTCACACGAGAGACTCCGCGGCGCGCTCCCTCGGCCATGGCCATCCCCCTTTCACGCGTCGGACGCGCGGCGCTGGAGGATCTGTCCAGTGCCCGCGGCATTTCGTGGTCCTACGAAGAAAGCCCGAACACGTTCCGCGATCTCGCCAGGCGTCTCACGCACGACATACCGATGGCCATTGGTCAACATCACGACCGAGTCCGGTGTCTCTTCCACCGTTTCAATCAGCATCGGGTTCAGCCACAATTGGCTTCCGTTCAGCCGGGTCACGGAAATCATGCCTGCGTCGCCTGCCGATCTATGCGTTGGATGCTCACGCCGTCACGCATCAGCTGTTCTTGAGATTGACAATGTCATTCAGAATGGCATTGTCCGTCCCAATGACCTTCGAGTTCGCGTCAAAACCGCGTTGGGCGATGATCATTTCGGTAAACTCTCGCGTGAGATCAACGTTGGACATCTCCAACATCCCCGGCGCCAATTCACCGGCTCCGCCGTCTCTCGGCTTCACGGGCTGACTCATCATGCCGGCATTCACCGTGTTGGCGTAGAGGCTGTTCCCAACCTTTTCAAGCCCTTGCGGGTTGGTGAAGCGTTGCAGTGCGATGTAGCCCACGGTCTGCGTCGACCCGTCGGGCAACGTGACCGTGAGGCTCCCGTCTGACCCGATGGTCAGATCCGCAGCCCCCAGTTGCGTTGGCGTGGACGAACCGCCGCTCCCAGAACCACCACCGCCGGCAGAACTCAGAAGCGCGTCGAGGTTAATAGGTACCAGAGAGGGCGATCCGGTCCCCCCGCTCGACGACGCGCTAAACCCCATCACCCGCATACCATTCAGCATGAGGTTGCCGGCGCCGTCGACCGTAAAGTTACCTGCGCGTGTATAGTACAAATCCGTGGTCTGCCCGTCGGGAGAAACGATGAAAAATCCGTCCCCATTGATGGCGCAATCGAGAGGATTGCCGGTATTCTCATCCGCACCCTGGGTAAAGAGCAGCGGCGTGGCGGCTACCTGCACACCCAATCCCACCTGCATGGGATTGCTGCCACCCAACCCGGTCGTGGAGGATGCGGACGCTGTGGGCGCTGTCGCCCCTGACATCACCTGGCTCATGAGGTCCGAAAAGTCCACGCGGCTTGCCTTGAATCCCGTGGTGTTCACATTGGCAATGTTATTGCCAACCACATCCAGTTTGGTCTCGAACGCCTGCATTCCCGACACCGCAGCGTACATCGAACGTAACACGGCTCACGCCTCCTGACTCTGAGGGAGTTGCACAGCAACCACGTTGGCTGGATCCACCAACTCGCCATTCACCTGCAAATACGGGCTCCCATTCTGCCACTGAATACCCGTGACCGTGCCTGAGGTGGTCGCCCCAGACCCGTTGGCTATCTGCACCTCTTTCCCCAACAAGCTGGTTGCGTACATTCCGGCTTCCTCCGTCTGCATTTGGGCCACTGCGCTCGCCAGGTTCATGACCTGCTCCAACGTCGTGAACTGCGCGAGCTGCGCCACGAACGCCGTGCTGTCCATGGGTTGCAGCGGGTCCTGGTACTGCATCTGGGCCACCAACAGTTGAAGAAATGCATTTTTGTCCAGCACACCGCCGGGCACCCCGATGGTGGAAGAGCCGGTGGACGTCGCTACCGATCCGTAGCTCGACGTCACGCCTGACACATCGCTGCTCATGCCCATCCCCCCTTTTCTCACACCGACAGATTCACCGCGGATAGACCTTTCCTTCGCTTTATCGGTACCGCGCGCGGGCTCTTCTCGGTAGACTCCGAGTTGGTCTCTTCGCTAGATTGAAGAGCCGTGGTTGCGACCTCATGGATTGCAGGTGCAGCCACCGAGACATCGCGCACGCGAACGCCCACGCTCTGCAAGGCCTGAACGAGTGTTCCCACCGTCGATTGCATCATAATTCGGGCGGATGGTTGCTCTGCCCAGATGCGAACGCGAACACCATCGCTGGTCTGCTGCAGTGCCACGGTGCATGCCCCGAGTTCCGGAGGTTGCAGCATCAGGCGCACCCGCTGACCACCGTTCACCAGCGACTGCACAACGGCATCCCACTGGTGCACAGCCGTGGCGAGCGGCGGATGGGACGTGAGCGCGGGACCCGCGGAAGACGCGAAGGACGATGAGAATGTCGTCGGACTCATTGCCGTCGGCGACCCCTGCATGATTCCTGCGCTGTTTGATTCGGCAGCCGCCGCCCGGTGTTCCGACGAAGACGTCACCCTTCCTGCAGCCGCCTGGTCCTCACGAGTCACTTCCACGTGCCGGCCATGAGCTTCCATGGCGATAGATGTTGTCGAGACGGATGGCACCGACCGGGTCCGCGGTTCCTGCATCATGCCCTCGTCCGCATCCTTGATCAGCGGCTCAGTCTGGGCGGAAGTGATGCCACCAAGTGAAGTGGGGACCAATGGCAGCCCCGGCATCGCCGCTGGAATGGACTCGTCCACACCGCGCGCGGATGACGTGAACGCTCCGGACCGCTGGTTTCCTCGTATCCCCTCGGTCGCCGGCAGGTGTGGAGGGCTAGGGCCATGGGGTATCGGCCCCCCAGTTTCCGCGGCTGCGGAAGTCACCATTTCACGGATACGCGTGGCTGACATGTGCCCCGTTGCCGCATCACTTTCCATACCCCACACCACCGAACGGCGCGCATCCGACCGTTCCAGATGGCCCGGTCCCTCCCGCACGCCACCTTTCACCGTCGAATGAAGAACCGAGGTGGCGCTGGATTCCGTGGTCCCTGAATACGTGGGGGTCGGAGCCGGTTCGGTCTTGGCATCGGTCGATGGGGGCGCAATCGAGGGCTGCACGGCGAGCCAGATGCTGACCCAGTCGATGTTCGCGCCAGGCAACGGTTCTGCCCTTTTCACCTGACCGGATGCCGCTCGGTGCGGTAATACCAATCCGCTCAATGAAGTGGGATGCGCCCCGTGGCTTGTGTTCATGGCTCTGCGCCCCCGTCCGGCCGTCTCCAGGCTTGGATGGAATCTTCCACGTCCCGCGTTTCGAGCTTCAAGATCAACTTGTCCGTCGTTATCCGAGCTCGTTCGACAAGTCGACCGTAGCGTTCGACTTCGATGTGCGCCTCTTCCACCGCCTGGCGGTGGGCTCGCAACACCTGTTCCTCATCCACCAGGCGAGCCGCCTGGGCTTGAATCTTGCTCCGAACAAACTCCTCATAATGGAACCAGGTACACCAGTCTGCCCCGATTGCCATTTCATTTCGCCGCCGAACGGCTTCTTCCTGCTCGCGCTGCGTCTGCAGCATTGCTGTTTCAAGCGCATCCCGACGTACCCTTGCGGCATGCAGGAGGTGCTCCTGATACTCCAGGCGCTGCCGATGAAGGTTCTCCAGACGAAGGACACGCCGAAGCTTCATGTTGCCACCTCCGCGATCTCGCACAAAGCGGCGAGCGCGTCCTCCCGCGCCGGCGCTTCATCCGGTGCCTGCGCACAGAACGCACGAATGGGGTGGAGCTTTTGCACCGCCTGGTCCACGTCGGCATCTGTCCCTGGTTGATAAGCGCCGATGCGAATCAGGTCCTCGGTCTCGCGGTATCGCTGCAACCATCCACGCACACGGCGAGCCGCCTCACGCTGGGCGGGCGTCGCCAGTTGCGGAAACAGACGACTCAGGCTCGCCAACACGTCCACCGCTGGAAATACACCTTCGCCAGCCAAATCCCGCGATAACACCACATGACCATCGAGGATGCCTCGAACCGCATCCGCCACAGGATCGGACATGTCATCGCCTTCCACGAGCACAGTGTAGAAGCCCGTGATGGACCCATGCTCGCCGTTGCCCGCCCGCTCCAGCAGCCGCGGCAACAAAGAAAACACAGAGGGCGGGTAACCGCGCGTGGTCGGCGGTTCACCGGCAGCGAGCCCAATCTCCCGTTGCGCCATCGCCAACCGCGTGAGGGAATCCAGCATCAGGTTCACCGTGAGCCCTTGGTCGCGAAAGTACTCCGCGATGGTCGTGGCGGCCAGCGCCGCCTTCAGGCGAAGCAGTGGAGGCTCATCGGAGGTCGACACCACGACCACGGTGCGGTCGCGCGCGGATCGCAGATGTTGCTCCACAAATTCGCGCACCTCGCGACCGCGCTCACCGATCAGAGCGATCACGTTCACATCCGCCGTCACATTCGCCGCGAGCATCGCGAGGAGGGTCGTCTTCCCCACGCCGCTGCCTGCGAAAATGCCGACGCGCTGCCCTTTGCCCACCGTCAGCAGGCCATCGAGCACCCGGATTCGCGTCTCCAGTGGTTCCGCTATGGGACGTCGTTTGAGAGGATGCGGCGGAGAGGCGTCAAGCCGGCGGAACTCTCCGGCGGGAAGAGCAGGTCCATCGTCCATCGGGCGGCCCAAGCTGTCCAGCACCCGTCCCAACAGATGCACGCTGCACTGCACGCCCATCTCACGACCGGTTGCTCGGACCTCCGCACCCTGGGTGATGGCTGTCTGTGGCTCCAAAGGCACCAGGATCACACGACTGCCGCGAAACCCAACCACCTCAGCCAGGATCTCTCCATCATCGGCTGTGATGGCACACAACTCGCCCAGCCGGACCCGCGGACCGACGGACTCCACGGTGACACCCACCGCTTCCATCACTCGCCCGTACAACCGGTAGAGAGGAACCTGTTCAACCGCTTGCAGCCACCCCTGTTCAGGGGGCCAGGCCATCGACATGGTCCGTCACGCTCCGATCCATCACCGCACGCAGCGCCGTTTCCAACAACTGCAACTTAGTTTCCATGCGCGCATCCACCCGCCCGCTTTCGGAGCGAATCTCACAGCCGCCCGGAGCAAGAGCGGCATCGGGCACAATCACAATCTCCCATTCGCCGAATTTGGAGGCTCTCCACCGGGGATACGCCTCGGTGGCCATGAGAAAGTCCGCAGGATGGACGCGAACCTCGATGCGGCGTTGATCCACAACATGCTCCAACAGATCTCCAATCAACTGTTCCACATCCGCCGGAGCGGTGGCCAATTCCCGGCCAAGCAACCGTCGAACGCCTGCCATCGCGATCCGCACCAGCGCTGGGGATGCGGTTCGAATCAGATCTCGGCGCGCCCGAGCGGCACCGTCCAGCACAGCCTGCGCTTCCCGGATCAAGCTCTGAGCCTCCGCCCTCCCCGCGGCAAAACCGGCTTCATAGCCTTCTTGCCATCCCTTTTGCAGCGCCTCAGCGCGTATCGCCTCGCACTGTGACGCCGCCTCCGCGAGAACGCGCTCTGCCTCTGCTCGCGCCGCCGCCACCACTTGCTCTGCCTCGGTACGCGCAGCGGCGAGCACCGCGGCGGGGTCCTGCTGACCATCGCCTGTCCCCGTACCCCGATGGCCATCGGCCAGCGCCACAGGTGTCAGTACAGGCACCTGCACCGAGACTTCCATACTCCCCCTCGGCAGATTCCGCACCAGTTTAGACGATGACCTCATCTCCGCCACCCCGGACAATCAGGATTTCACCGGCCTCCTCCAATTTGCGGATAACATTGACAATGCGCTGCTGCGCATCCTCGACGTCGCGCAGACGAACGGGACCGAGGAACTGCATTTCCTCCTTGAAGGTCTCTGCCATGCGCTTCGACATGTTGCGATAGATGGCATCCTGCACCTCTTGACTCGCGGCCTTGAGCGCCAGCTGTAGGTCGTGTTGATCCACCTCGCGAATGACGCGCTGGAGTGACCGGTCGTCCAAATGAATGATGTCGTCGAAGGTGAACAGACGCTTGCGGATCTCTTCCACCAGTTCGGCGTCCTCGTGCTCCAGCGTTTCCAGGATGGTCTTTTCGGTGGACCGGTCCACACCGTTGAGGATCCGCACCACCGCGTCGATGCCGCCCGCCTGGGATCTGTCCACACTCCCCAAGGCGGATAACCGGTTTTCCAGGACACGCTCCACCTCGGCCACCACGTCTGCCGGGGCACCTTGTGACAACGCGATCCGCCTCGCCACGTCCACCTGCAGCGGCTGCGGAAGCGCCGATAGAATCGTGGCTGCCTGTTGCGGATCGAGGTAGGAAAGGACGAGGGCCATCGTCTGTGGGTGCTCGTCCTGCAGGAACGCCAGCAACTGCTCTGGATCGGCCTTGCGCGCCGTCTGAAACGGGCGCTTTTGAATACCGAGGCTCAGGCGTTCCAAGAACTGTTCCGCTTTATCCGGGCCAAACGCGCGGCGCAAGACATCGCGAGCGAAGTCCACACCTCCACGCATGACGTGGTCCCGAGCCTCCGCCAGGTCAGCGAACTCTCGCAACACCGTATCCCGCTGTTCCAAGTCTACATGGCGCAGATTGGCAATCTCGTACGTGAGTTGCTCAATCTCGGATGGTGTCAGGCGGGCGTACACCTGCGCGGCCACGTCGGGGCCGAGGCTGATCAGCAGAATGGCCGCCTTCCTGCGGTTGCTCAATGCGGTCTGCCCACTCACCATCCGGCCCTCCTTTCAACGCCACGCACCGCGTTCACGTATCCTGCAGCCAGACCCGAAGCAGATGCGCGAATTCGTCGGGATTCTTCTTGGCCAACTCAGCCAGCTCCTCTTCGGTTCTGGACGTGCGCGGAGCGGATTCGGCCGACACGCGAACCACCGTCTCCGGCTGTCCCGCCGGCGCCAACGCGGCCGCCAGTTCGTCTTCGCTCTCCCGGCGACGGCGCCGCAGCCACAGCAGGATCATCGCGACAAGGACGACCAGCACCAACCCACCGCCCGCCGCGGCCATCCACCACCACCTGGGCAACCCCGATACCGGAGAGGAAGCACCCTGGGACTGGAACGGCACGGCGGACACGCTGATGCTGCTCGTGCCGCTGGACCGCGCACCCACGGCACTCTGTACGAACGTGCGAACCTGATTCACGACTGTCGGGGTGATGGCCGGATCGTTCGCGTTGAGCAACACGCCCACGTTGTAACCCTGAATCTGAATCGGGTCCTGCACACTCGTGGAGTCCACGTACGAATTGTCATAGGTCACATTGGTGTCGATCTCGCTGCTCGATGAATTCCCGCCGCCGCCGGACGTGCCACCGTATGTCGGCAGATTCGGGTTCGTGGCGGACTGCCCGGCGACCCCGCCGGCACCGGTCGTGGTGGAATTCGATTGCTTCCTGGTCTCCTGGGAGGTCACGGGGAGTCCGGTCTTTTGCCCCGCCGCCGGTTGCACGGTGTGCGACTTCGTCTGCACCTGGTCGAAGGTCACATCGGCGCGCACCACGACGACCGCGTTGCCCGGACCGACAATCTGGTTGAGCCCAGCGGTGAGTTCGTTGTACAACTCCTGCTCCAGTTGCTGACGAATGGCGATCTCCGATGTGCCGGAGACCGCTCCGCCGGTCTGATCATTCGTGCTGCTGAGCGTGACGCCGCGTTGATCAACCACCGTCACGTTATCCGCCGTGAGCCCCTTGACAGAGTGGGCCACCAGTTGCTGAATACCCGCAACCTGCGTGGGGGTGAGTTGGACACCAGGTGATAACTGCAGAAACACCGACGCTTTCGCGGTATCCTGAGGTTCCGACACAAACAGCTGCTCCGACGGCATGACGATATGCACCTGCGCCTGATCCACACCGTCGATGCTCTCAATCGTTTGCGCGAGACTGCGCTGCAGCACATCGAGGACCTGGATGTTGAACTGATCCTCCGTCATCCCCAGGCTGGTGGGGATGCTGTCGTAGCCGATGTATCCAGACTTCGGCAGACCGGCCATCGCCAACTGCATCCGCGCTTCATCCGCCTGCGACGCGGGAACCAGGATGGACGCACCCTGAATCTCATCTGGAATCTTGAGGTCCTGGAGTTTGCTGTCCGCCTCCGCAAGCGATTGCGCGTCCAAACCGCTCATCACCGTCACGTAATGCGGCCGGGTGAGCCACACCGAGGCCGTGATCACGCAGACCAGCGCAGCCGCTGCGATGATGATGATGTTTCGGCGTTGTGTCGGCGTCCACCGTTCCCAGATGGGTCGCACACGCGACCACACACGGCCAAGCATCTCGTTCAATCTTCGTCACCCTTACCCCGGAACCGCGTACAACCGGCGCCCTGCACCGCACCCGGTCCGCACAGCGTCCCAATCACAACTGCATGTTCATCAGCGTCTGGTAAGCACTCACCGCCCGGTCCCTGGTCTGAACCACCAGACTGAGCGCCAAAGACGCCTGCTGCTCGGCAATCATCAATTGGTCCACCGTCACCGGCCCTCCCGCCGCATATGTTGCGGCAAGGGCGTCCGCCTGCCCCGACAGGTCCGACGCGGACTGCAGCGCCTGGCCGAGCCATGTCAGGAAGCCATCGGTCGATCCGGTGGATGAAGCGGATGATACCGCCGACGAGCCCGCCTGTGTACCGACAGCGCCGGTCAGCGCACTGACCCCTTGCACCATCATCCCAGCTTCCTCCTCATCTCATCGCCCAATGTTGAGTGCAGCCATGGCCATCTGCTTACTGGCGTCGAAAGCCGTGGCATTCGCCTGGTACAACCGCGAAGCGCTGATCAGATCCACCATCTCCGTAGTCACGTCAACGTTCGGCATCTCCACGTATCCGTTCACTGCGTCTGGGTTGGTCGGATCATAAACCAACTGAAACGGACTAGGGTCCTGCGTGATGGCAGCGACGCGGACACCCGCCGGAAGTTGGGCAGTGCCGTCCCCGCCCGCCTGGGACAGCACATCCGCAAAGCCCGGTGTTTGCACGTACTGCGGGACGAGCACCACCTCCTCCCGCCGATACGGACCACCCTCCGGCGTGCGGGTCGTTTGCGCATTGGCGATGTTCGACGCGATCACGTCCATTCTCAGCCGCTGCGCCGTCAACCCAGAAGCCGCGATCGAGAAACTATCCGGCCAGACGAACATCTACGCCCCCCCTTTACTGCCCCGTGATGGCCGTACGCAGGCGCGCCAAACGAAGTTGGACGTCCTCCGCCAGCGCGTTGTATCGCACCTGGTTGGTGGCCAGATCCGCCATCTCGGCGTCGATGTCTACGCTGTTGCCGCTGTTGTCCATCTCCACCCCCGGCGGTGAACTGATAATCTGAGGCTGGACCGCGGCTGCTTGCACCAGGGCGTCAGACCCCGACTGGCTCAGCCCCTGTCCGCTCCAGAGGCTCTCCAGCATGGGCTGCAGGACGTCTTCAAAGGATACATCCTCACGCTGATAGCCCGGCGTTTCCGCGTTGGCCAGGTTGTTGGCATACACCGCTTGGCGTAGGTTGGCAGCGTCGAGCGCATGTTGCAAAAGGGAAAACACCACTGTGTCCGTCCGCATCCTGATCCCGCCCTCGGCTTGTTCTGCGAGAAGCTAATTCGCTAGCCGGCTACGAATTCCTGCAAGACTCGACATGTGAAACCCCGAATTTCGACAAAAAAAGACGGCCTCGCGGCCGTCATGCGTCGGATCCTGGAGTGGTTGACAACCTGCTCCAAACCGAGATTGTCTCACCGTCACAGAATGAACTGGCTTAGATCCCTGTTTGTGGCAATCGACTGCAGCTTGCTGTCGACATACTCAGGCGTGATCACGACCTCACCGAGATGAACATCGGGGGCCTCAAAGGACAGGTCTTCCAACACCTTCTCCACCAGCGTGTGAAGACGCCGGGCGCCGATATCCTCCGTCTGCTCATTGACCAGCGCTGCCATCTCGGCAATCCGGCGAATGGCCGCGTCGGTAAAGGTGACCTTTACGCCCTCGGTCTCCAACAGCGCCACGTACTGTTTCAACAGGGCGTGCTCGGGCTCACGCAGGATGCGCTCGAAATCGTCAGCCGTGAGGCTGTCTAACTCGACCCGGATAGGAAAGCGGCCCTGCAGCTCGGGGATCAGGTCCGACGGCTTGGAGATGTGGAACGCCCCTGCGGCGATGAAGAGGATATGATCCGTCTTCACGGGACCGTATTTCGTCACCACCGTTGAGCCCTCGACGATGGGCAGGATATCCCGCTGCACGCCTTCCCGCGACACATCGGGGCCGTGGTGCTCGCGACCCGCGATCTTATCCATCTCATCGATGAAGATGATGCCATGATTTTCGGCACGGTGGATGGCTTCGGCAATCACCGAATCCATGTCGATGAGACGCTGCGCTTCCTCCTGGGTGAGCACATTTCGCGCTTCGCGCACGGTCATCCGCCGCTTCCTGCGCTGCTTGGGCAGAAATTGGCTCAGCGCCTCCTGCAGATTGCCGAGCCCCTCCGGTCCCATCCCCGGCATGAAGCCCAGCATCGCCTGCGCCTGCTCCTCCACCTCAATCTCCACCAAGTGGTCCTCCAATTCACCTGCCTCGAGTTGGCGACGCACCCGGCGTCGCTCCGCCCGCACTGAATCGGACACGCCGCTATCGTGCGTGGGCGCCCCTGGGTTGAACAGCATCTCCAGCGGATTGCGCGGCGCGCGTCGTGCGTTGGGATCAGGGACCAACGCCTCGACAATGCGCTCATTCGCCAAATCCTCCGCCTGGCGCTTGAAGCGCTCCGTATGTTCGGCCTTGACCATGCGGATGGCGGTTTCGACGAGATCACGCACCATGGAATCGACATCCCGACCCACGTATCCGACCTCGGTGAACTTGGTCGCCTCCACCTTCACGAACGGCGCACCGACCAATTTGGCCAAGCGGCGGGCGATCTCGGTTTTGCCCACACCCGTGGGCCCAATCATGAGGATGTTTTTGGGTGTAACCTCCTCACGCAGCGCCGGCGGTAGCTTCGCGCGCCGAGTGCGGTTCCGAAGCGCGATGGCCACCGCGCGTTTGGCCGCCCGCTGACCGACGATGTATTTATCGAGTTCCTCAACAATCTGCCGTGGGGTTAATTCCTTGTCCATGGTGTCCCCCCTGCTCATGCCTCGCCATCTCCGACCGTCTCGACGATGATATGGTTGTTGGTGTAGACGCAGATCTCCGACGCAATCTGCAATGCCTGCCTGGCGATCTCGGCCGGCGGCAGGTCCGTGGCCCGCGCCAGCGCACGGCCTGCTGCCAAAGCGAATCCACCGCCGGAGCCGATGGCACAGATACCATCGTCAGGTTCAATCACCTCGCCCCCGCCGGAGACAATGAGCAGATGGGAGCGGTTCATGGTGATCAACATGGCCTCCAACTTGTGCAAAATCTTGTCGGATCGCCAATCCTTCGCGAGCTCCACGGCCGCGCGTTGCAACTGACCGTGATGCGCTTCCAGCTTGGCTTCGAACCGTTCGAACAAGGTGAAGGCGTCCGCCACCGAACCCGCGAACCCTGCCACGACTTCGCCCCTGTACAGACGCCGCACCTTTCGCGCCTGATGTTTCATCACCATGGCATTGCCGAAAGTCACCTGTCCATCGCCAGCCATGGCCCCGCGCCCATCTTTCAGCATCGCAAATATGGTGGTTCCGTGAAGCTCCATGCTTTCTCGCACCTCCGCACGCCCTCGCGATGACCCTCGACCTGCTGCCGCGACATCCCCATCCATCTATACGCACGTTTTTCACCGCGGCGACTTATGCGCGCGGATGCGTTCGTTGATAGATGCGTACCAACCGTTCACGCGTGGTGTGGGTATAGATCTGCGTCGAAGACAGGCTGACGTGACCTAACAGTTCCTGCACCACACGCAGGTCCGCGCCCCCGTCCAACAGATGCGTGGCAAACGTATGGCGAATCACGTGAGGGCTGATCCGATGAAGACCTGCCACCCGGTCGATGTGATGATCCAGGATACGGCGCACGCTCCGGTCCGTCAACCGCGACCCCCGCCGGTTGATGAATAGAGCTTCATTCTGGAACCCCGCCTCATCCCGGCGCTGAAGGTACACCTGCAGCCAGTGCAGTGCCTGACGCCCGAACAGCACCCAGCGCTCCTTACCGCCTTTCCCGAACACGCAGACGGCGCCCTCGGACCAACGGATGTCGCCACGATTCAAGGCAACGCACTCGCTCACGCGAACACCCGTCGCATACAGGAATTCAAGCAGCGCCCGATCCCGCGCGCTCCACACGTCATCGCCATCCACCGAGTCGAGCAGCACGCGCATCTCTTCCTGATAGTAGAAGTCCGGGACGCGCCGTTCCCGCTTGGGCATGGACACGGGCTCGGCGGGGTTGGAGGTGACCCGGCCGCGCTCCATCAAGAAATCGAAGAACGTCCGAAAGCATGATAGACGCCGAGCCACGGTCGTGCGCGCTTGCCCGCGCTGGGTGCAATCGGCCAAGTAAGCGCGGATGTCCGAGGGCCGCATGGCGTCGGGCGTCCGGATCCCCCGGGCATCCGCGAACCGGGACAACGCCGCGAGGTCCGCGGCATACGCCCGAACGGTCTCCGGCGACATGCCTCGCGCTTCCAAGCCATCTCGAACAAACGCATCAATCTCGGCGTCCCAGGCCGCGAGCCGATCTCCCCCCGCCTCGAGACCGCTCATGCGGGCACCAGCTCCTTGCGGACCTTGTCCAGATCCTCCAAGGCTCGACGGGCCATCGCCTCGGCGCGCTCCCGCTTGTCCCGAATTCTCTCCGGGAGGGGCGGAAACAGCCCGAAGGTCGCGTTCATCGGCTGGAAGTTGTCAGGATCAGCCTCCGTGATGTACCGGGCCAGACTGCCGATGGCTGTCGTGGGCGGCATCGTGACCGGCTCCAGCCCGCGCGCCAGACGTCCCGCATTGATACCGGCCACCAGACCGGACGCCGCGGACTCCACATAACCTTCGACCCCTGTCATCTGGCCGGCGAAAAAGAGATCTTCACGGCGCCGGGTTTGATAGGTGGGTCGAAGCACGGTCGGACTATTGATGAAGGTGTTGCGGTGCATCACCCCGTACCGCACAAACTCCGCATTCTCCAGGCCGGGGATCATCCGAAACACCCGTTTCTGCTCGCCCCACTTGAGGTGCGTTTGGAAGCCCACGATGTTGAGCATGGTGGCCGCGGCATTGTCCTGGCGTAGTTGTACGACGGCGTGGGGACGGCGACCTGTACGGGGATCAATCAGGCCCACGGGCTTCATCGGCCCGAACAGCAGCGTCATCTTGCCTCGCCGTGCCATCACCTCGATGGGCATGCAACCTTCGAAGTACTTTTCCTCCTCAAAGTCGTGAAGCGGCGCCGTCTCCGCATGGATCAACGCCTCATAGAAGGCATCGAATTCCTCTTCGGTCATCGGACAATTGATGTAGGCAGCTT
Organism: Alicyclobacillus sp.; assembly: GCA_023511725.1. Classification (GTDB taxonomy): domain Bacteria; phylum Bacillota; class Bacilli; order Alicyclobacillales; family Alicyclobacillaceae; genus JAIMAY01. The sequence goes on along the minus strand of JAIMAY010000005.1, from coordinate 22,895 downwards.
CCCCCTTGTTGTAACGAGAAGCGATAAACACCTTGTCCATGTCAATGGATTCGCGCAGAACGATGGGGGCCGCGGCATCGTAGAAATACAGGTAATCCTGTCCGATGAAGCGGCGGATGGAATCGGATAAGCTGGCCGAGGTGAGTGGACCTGTGGCGATCACGGTGATCCCTTCCGCTGGAATCTCCGGCACCTCGCCGCGCACGACCTCCACCAGCGGATGCGACTCCAGCGCCTCCGTGACCGCTTGTGAAAAGCCTTCCCGATCTACCGCAAGCGCCGCACCCGCCGGCACCGCATGCGCATCCGCCGCACGCATGATGAGGGACTGGAGCCGGCGCATCTCTTCCTTTAATAATCCGACCGCGTTCGTCAACGCATTCGAGCGCAGCGAGTTGGTGCACACCAACTCCGCAAAGTTGCCTGTATGATGTGCGGGTGTCTGCTGTACTGGCCGCATCTCCCACAGCCGAACGGGCACACCCTGTCGGGCAATCTGCCATGCGGCTTCCGAACCTGCGAGGCCTGCACCAATCACCGTCACCGTTTCCATGCTTTCACCCCTTTTCCGCGACTGCTGTTCACTCCGCCCCATCCGCCCGAGCCACCGCTGGGGCGGCTTCACTCACACCGGTCGATACCCCCGCGTTCACTCCCTGGATGTTTTCGTGGGCTGCCTCATTGCTGCACACGATGACCGTGCGACCGCGCTGGGTCTTTTCCACCATCGGATGAGCGCACACAGGGCAGAGCTGTCCAGTCGGTTTATTCCAAAGCACGTAATCGCACTCCGGGTAGCCGCTGCAACCGTAGAACACCTTGCGGCGTTTACCGCGGCGCTCCACAAGCGGTCGCTGGCAACGAGGGCACGCGACGCCCACCTCCTTGGTGATGGGCTTGGTGTTCCTGCATTCGGGAAACCCCGGACAGGCGAGGAACTTGCCATACCTCCCTTGCTTGATCACCATGCGGCGCCCGCATTTCTCGCACACCACATCCGACTCTTCGTCCGGCAGTTTCACGTGTTCCAATGTCTGCTCCGCCCGGCGCAGATCAGCCTCGAACGAACGGTAAAACTCTTCCAACAGCGATTGGGCATCCCGCTTGCCTTCCTCGATAGCGTCGAGCTGCTCTTCCATCTTCGCGGTGAAACCCACGTCGATGAGCTGGCTGAAGTTTTCCACCAACAGATCCACGATGACCTCGCCAAGGTCGGTCGGCACAAAGCGCTTCTGTTCGAGCACCGCGTACCCTCGTTTGAGAATGGTCTCCATCGTGGGTGCGTACGTGCTAGGCCGCCCGATGCCCAGTTCCTCCATCGTCTTGACCAAGGTGGATTCCGTGTAACGCGGCGGCGGCTGGGTGAAATGCTGCTCGGGCTTGAGTTCCGGCACCGGCAGAACCTGTCCCTCTGCCACGTCCGGCAACAGTCGCGATGTTTCATCCTCCGCGTCGTCGTCCCGACCCTCGATATAGACCGCCATGAAGCCCGGAAACTTCAGCACGGATCCCGTGGCGCGGAACCAGGCGCCGGCCGCCTCCACGTCGACCGCGGTCGTGTCCAGCACCGCCGGGCTCATCTGACTGGCCACAAACCGCTCCCAGATGAGTTTGTATAGGCGGTACTGATCCCGCGACAGATACGGCTTCACCGACTCTGGATCACGCGTCACCGACGTTGGACGGATGCCCTCGTGCGCGTCCTGCGCACCCTCCCGGGTTTGATAGCGTCTCGCCGTACTCGGTACGTACGCATCCCCAAAACGCGCGGCGATGTACGCCCGCGCCTCCTGCTGGGCACTCTCCGCAATCCGGGTGGAGTCGGTCCGCATGTACGTGATGAGACCCACCGAACCCTCGTCGCCGATGTCCAGACCTTCGTACAGTTGCTGCGCAATGGCCATGGTGCGGTAGGCGCGAAAGCCCAACTTGCGGGCAGCTTCCTGCTGCAAGGTGCTGGTGGTGAACGGAGGACTGGGGTTGCGCCGACGCTCGGATCTTTTCACTGTACGAACGGTGAATGTGGCATCGGCAATCCTCGACAGCAGGGCGTCCACCGCGTCGCGATTGGGCAGCGGCGTCTTCTCTCCTTCGTAACCCTGGAAGCGCGCCATAAGCCGCCCTTCCGGAAGTTCAAAGCACGCGTCCACGGTCCAATACTCTTCGGGAACAAACGCCCGAATCTCGCGCTCGCGGTCCACAATCAGGCGCAGCGCCACCGACTGCACGCGGCCAGCCGACAAACCTTTCTTCACCTTGCGCCAGAGCAGCGGGCTCAACTGATAACCGAGGATTCTATCCAGGATGCGCCGCGTCTGCTGTGCGCTGACGAGGTTCATGTTCAGCCGGCGTGGGCGTTCAAACGCCTGTTTCACCGCATCCTTCGTGATCTCGTGAAAGACCACGCGGCATTCCGCGTCCAGGTCGAGATCGAGCACATGCGCGAGGTGCCAAGCGATGGCCTCCCCCTCGCGATCCGGGTCAGCCGCAAGGAACACACGCTTGGCCTTCCTGCTGGCTTCCCGCAGGCTCTTGATCACCTCACCCTTGCCGCGGATGGTGATGTACTTGGGTTCAAAGCCATGCTCTATATCGACGCCCATCTGGCTTTTGGGCAAGTCACGCACATGTCCCATCGATGCCTTGACCGTATAGCGACGGCCGAGATACTTGCCAATTGTCTTTGCCTTCGCCGGAGATTCGACGATGACGAGATAATCCGCCAATGTGCCTCCTCCGTTTCCTGGCCGATGGCGCAGCCCCCGTGTTCAACCCATATTATCACCACAGTAAAATGCTTTGCAAACGGTGCACACGATTATCTTCCCAATTCTCAGTGAGTTCAGCCGGTCACCCGCCGGTAGACGCCACCAGGTAATCTCCGGACCCACCCGGCCATCTCCAGTTCCAGCAGTCCCGTGTAGACGCGTGCGGGCTCCATCCCCAGCATCACGGCCAGTTGCCCCGCCGTCAGATCCGCATCGAGCGCATCGTAAAGGGGCCGCCAGCGGGCGGGCACACGAGCATCGTCCCGCTTCTCGTACGTGACATCCAAACCCAGCGCGAGCAGAAGGTCATGCGGGTCCGCTAACAGCTGCGCGCCATCCTGGATGAGGCGATGGCACCCTTGGAAATTCACCGTGGTCACCGGCCCCGGCACGGCAAATACGTCTCGACCTAGTTCCAACGCATGATCCGCGGTGCGCAGCGCGCCGGATTTCACGCCCGCCTGCACAACCACAGTGAGTTGTCCGAGCGCTGCGATGAGCCGATTGCGCTCAGGAAACCGGTGACGAGCCACCGGTGTGCCGGGCGCATATTCGCTGATGACCGCGCCGCGTGCCAGCAGGCGCCGGTACAGATGCTCGTGGGAAGACGGATAACACCGGTCCACCCCTGTGGCCAGCACCGCCACACTCACACCGCCGGCATCCAGACAGGCCAGATGTGCCGCCGCGTCGATACCCACGGCCATCCCCGACACGACAGCGACGCCGGCCTTGGCCATGGCTTCCGCGATCCACGCCGCAGCCTCGCCACCGTAGGGAGACGCGCGGCGCGTCCCTACGACCGCCACCATCGGCTGGGCGTGAAGCGTCTCGGCTTGCCCTGCGACAAACACAGCCACCGGGGGTTCTGCCAGATCCAGCAAGGCACGCGGGTAAGCGTCATCCCCTTGCACCCACACCCGGATCCCGCGCTGCGCCAGCGCCGCTTCAACGCGTGCCGGATCCGTCCTGTGCCGCCACTGGTCCAACCTCTTCACGGTTTGCTCCCGGATGCCGCACACGCTGCGCCACGCCGACGCGTCGGCACGCCAGGCCGCCGCCGGACCGCCCAACTGTCGTGCCAACGTACGGATGGTGGCCGGCTCCACGCCGGGACATGTGGCCAGTACCAAGGCCGCCGCACGGTCTTCCGTCACACGCATCACCTCCCCCTCATTGTGGCAGCCTGTCCTCAGGCTGTCGATGATGTCCTGGAGAGGTGCGTACACGATGGGATGACCGCGAAGTCATCACAGTGGCGAAAAAAGACGGGATCGCCATGGCAGCGATCCCGCCTGATACGGACCATCAACGTTCAGCGCGTCTTGCAGCGCTCCAGCAGTCCCCGCTCTTCGAGCAACTGGTAGAGCGTGGAGCCCATCTCAGACGGCGTTGGCGCCACCCGGATCCCGCATTCCTTCATCTTGGCGATCTTCGAGGCTGCCGTACCACTTCCGCCGGAGATGATGGCGCCCGCGTGACCCATGCGCCGTCCCGGAGGCGCGGTCGCACCCGCGACAAAACCGACCACGGGCTTGGTCATGTTGTCGCGGATCCACTCCGCCGCTTGCTCTTCGGCCGTGCCGCCAATCTCTCCGATCATGATCACGGCCTCCGTATCTGGATCCTCATTGAACATCTTCAGCACGTCGATGAACTCCGTCCCCTTGACCGGGTCCCCGCCGATGCCGACGGCGGTCGACTGCCCAATGCCGCGCACCGTGAGCTGGTATACCGCTTCATACGTCAAGGTACCGCTCCGGGACACGACGCCAACGCGACCAGGGGTGTGGATGTAACCGGGCATGATACCGATCTTGCACTCACCCGGCGTGATGACGCCAGGGCAGTTGGGACCAATCAAACGCGTCCGTTTGCCTTCCATGAACCGCTTGACCTTCACCATATCGAGCACCGGGATGCCTTCGGTGATGCAGATCACCAGATCCAGCCCTGCATCGACGGCCTCCATGATGGCATCCGCGGCAAACGCCGGAGGTACATAGATGACGGAAGCGTTGGCACCGGTTTCGCGAACCGCCTGTTCCACCGTGTTGAACACAGGCACGCCCTCGACGGTGGTACCGCCCTTCCCTGGCGTAACGCCACCGACCACCTTCGTGCCGTACTCGATGGCCTGACGCGTATGGAACAACCCTTGCGATCCCGTGATACCCTGCGTGATGACGCGCGTGTCCTTGCCGACCAGGATGCTCATGCGCTTACCTCCTTCACCAGCGCAACGATGCGCTGTGCCGCGTCCGCCAGGGAATCCGCCGCCGTGATGTTGAGCCCGGACTCGTTCAGGATCTTCTTACCAAGCTCTACATTGGTGCCTTCCAGGCGAACCACCAGCGGCTTGTCCAAACCAATCTGCCGCGCCGCGTTGACGACACCGTTGGCGATCACGTCACACTTCATGATGCCACCAAAGATATTGACGAGGATGCCTTTCACGTTCGGATCGGACAGGATGATCTTGAAGGCTTCCGTGACCTTCTCTTCCGAAGCGCCGCCGCCGACGTCCAGGAAGTTCGCTGGCTCTCCGCCGTAATACTTGATGGTGTCCATCGTCGCCATGGCGAGACCCGCACCGTTCACCATGCAGCCGATGTTGCCATCGAGGGCGATGTAGCTCAGGCCGTATTTCGACGCTTCGATCTCCTTGGGATCCTCTTCATCGAGATCGCGGAGTTCCTGGATGTCCGGATGCCTGTACAGCGCGTTGTCGTCAAAGTTCAGCTTGGCATCCAGCGCCAGAATATCGCCTTCGGCCGTCACCACGAGCGGGTTGATCTCGGCGATGGAGCAATCCTTCTCCACAAAGCACTGATACAGGCCGGTCATAAACTTCACGGCCTTGTTCACAAGGTTGGCAGGGATACCGATGTTGAACGCCAGGTTGCGGGCCTGATAGGGAAGCAGACCGACAGCCGGGTCAATGGTCTCCTTGAAGATTTTCTCCGGCGTTTTGGCCGCCACCTCTTCGATCTCCATACCACCTTCCGCGGACGCCATCAGCACGAGCCGACCTTGCGCCCGGTCCAAGACCAGGCCGACATAATACTCCTTCTGAATGTTGGACAACTGTTCAATCAGGAGCCGCTTGACGACCTTCCCTTGCGGACCCGTCTGGTGCGTCACGAGGGTCTTGCCGAGCAACTCGCGCGCATGCTGCTCGACCTCTTCAAGCGATCTCGCCAGCTTCACGCCGCCGGCCTTTCCACGCCCGCCTGCGTGAATCTGGGCCTTGACGACCGCCTGACCCCCGAGCTCCTTCGCAATCTCCACCGCCTCTTCCACAGAAAAGGCGACTTTGCCCTTCGGCACGGCCACGCCGAATTGGGCCAGCACCGCCTTGGCTTGATACTCGTGAATATTCATGGCCTCTCCTCCTTCGTTGCGTCCGCCGCGAGCACCCGGGCCCCATCGCCTGGCTGCCGCCGAGGCACTTCTCCGAGTGTTTCGGGAGGCGAAATCAAGCCGCGATCCTTCTCTAAGATAAATGACCGATGCGCCATTTACAAGTTTGCAGTAGAAAAGGCGGGAGCCATGCACGGCTCCCGCCTTCGCCCCACAGCCGCTGCTATCAATGACCGCCGAAACTCACCTTCACCAAAGCCGCCCCGAACGACAAAACCAGACAGCACAGGTACACGGTCATCAGCAGAGGAGCACGGATGTGACGATACGCGCGAAGTACCAAGGTGAGTCCCAACCCAATCAGGCCGGCGAACCACGTGAGGAGAATGCAGTCCGCCTGCCGGTCCCAGGGCACACAACCTCCCGCTGTGGCGAGTATCGTCACAATCAGGACGGCCACGGTCACACCGAACACCGTCTGCAATGCCGGGCGGCGATATCCGACCTGCCGTAGCCGACGCTTGCGCTTCCACTCGCGCAGGTCGACCACCCGTCCCATGTTCCCGCTTCGCTGTTCTTTCGGTCCCTTGCTGGTCGGCCTCCGTTTTGGCCCCTCCACCGTGCGTTCTCCTCCTGCGTGTTTGCCTTGATCGTACATTGCGACGGCCAGTTCTGCAATACACTTCGAAACCTTCTTGCATGTCATGGCCAGCCGCACCGCCCGCTGCTAGGATATGAGGAGCGAAACCTCAACGAACCGGGGAGATGACACATGCTGGGCCATGCGTTTGGCGCCGTCGCCGAAGGTATCGGCGCGCAGGTCGTGGATGTTGAAGCGGACATCGCGTCGGGACTTCCACAGTTTCACATCGTGGGTTTGCCTGACTCCGCCGTGAGTGAGTCAAAGCTCCGGGTCCGATCCGCCATTCGAAACGCCGGTTTGGAGTTTCCCGCACGCAGGATCACGGTCAATCTTTCGCCTGCCAGCCTTCGCAAGCGAGGGGCGGGGCTGGACCTCGCCATCGCAATCGCCATCCTCAGGGCATCGGGGCAACTGCCGCCCGAACCCTCACGGTGGGCGTTCGCCGCGGAGTTGGGTTTGGACGGTCGACTCCAACCTGTGTCCGGCGTCACCGCGTTGGCTTTGGCCCTGCGGGAGAATGGACTGGAGAACATCGTCGTTGCCCCGTCGGCCTTGCACGATGTGCTGGCGATGCCGGGATGCCAGCTTCGTGCGGCGGACTCCTTGGCCGAGTTGGTGCAACGACTACGCAGTCCGCACGGCGATTGGCCCACGGCCCGCCCAGGACGCACGTTGACATGGGATCCGCCAGCGCTAGACATGGCGGATGTCGAAGGGCTTGAGGAGATCAAAGAAGGGCTTGCGGTGGCTGCGGTCGGCCGCCACGCCGTGATGCTCGTGGGCCCACCCGGCTCTGGTAAGACCATGCTGGCGGAGCGTTTCCCCACCATCCTTCCGCCTCTCACCGATGATCAGGCGCTCACGGTGTACGCCCTGCACCAGGCCGCGGGGACTTCGCATCCGCCATCGCGCGTGCCGCCCCTCCGTGCGCCCCACCATTCGCTGACCCCCGCCGGGCTCGTCGGCGGCGGCCAGCCTTTTCAAGCCGGTGAGGTGACACTGGCCCATCAGGGCGTTCTGCTGTTCGACGAGTTGTTGGAATTCCCACGCCCGACGCTGGAAGCTCTGCGAGAACCACTCACACAACGACACCTCGTGATCTCACGGGCGGGACGCACGCACCGGCTTCCCGCCGATTTCCAATTCATCGCGACCCTCAATCCCTGTCCATGCGGTTGGTATGGAACCCCGCACTGCCGTTGTCCAGAGCACGCGGTGCGCAGATACTGGAGTCGCCTATCCGGGCCGATTCTGGACAGAATGGACATGATCCTGTATGTGGCGAAACCGGCGCGAACAGCCGGGACCACCCACGCGCAACAAGGCGCGTCCACGCCACCGCTGGACTCACAGAATCTTCGTGAGCGCGTGACCGTGGCCCGAGCACGCCTGGCGCGGTATCGAGGCACCTTGCCCGAGGCTGCCCACACCATGTTGCAGCGCGCCGGTGCAGCGCTGGGACTGAGCCGACGCGGAGTTGAGGCCGTCGCACGCGTGGCACAATCCATCGCAGCGTATGAGGGTCATCCCGAGGTCACGGTCGACGATGTGGCTCGAGCGCTTGCCTGGCGCACGCCCGCCGGCGGGCATGGGCCGGGAACCGCCGGCCATCCCGTCACATGAGACAGGCGGATCGAACGTGAACCAGATCCTGCAACACGCCGTCGCGCCAGGCGACACCCACCACGTCGATTCGGACGTCCATCGACTCCGCCGCGCCCCCCAGGTACCAGCCGGCGACGCGGCGGAGTTGATGTTGCTTTCGCTCGTCCACGGATGCCAGCGCTTCATCGCACGTGCTGGACCACCGGGTGCGCACCTCAACCAGCACCAACGTCATCCCATCCCGCGCGATGATGTCCAGTTCCCCTGCCTGGCAACGCCAATTGCGATCCACGATGGACCAACCGAGGCTCCGCTGCAGGTACTGGACCGCCGCGTCTTCACCGGTTCTGCCCATCCGCCCCCGTTCCGGCCGTCCGGTATACAATGGCCAACACCTCGGCGACCGCCCGGTACAATTCGGGCGGTATCAGTTGGTCAATTTCCAACGCTGCCAACGCGTCCGCCAATTGGGGCTGGCGCTCGATGGGCACTCCCGCATCCGCCGCCGCTCGCACCAGCGCTTCCGCCACCACACCAGCACCCTTGGCGACGACGCGAGGCGCGGCGTCGCGCTGCGCTTCGTAACGAAGGGCCACAGCCTTCAAGCGCTTCTCTGTCACCATCCGTCCTCCTCAGCCAGCGCCGGGTCAACGGGCTCATCTTCCCCCACGGTCCAACGTGCAAGCTTCCAGCCGCAGGCGGACAGCCCTTGTTCGACCAACCGCTCCGCTTCGCGCAGCCGATCTCGCCACGACCCATCCGCGACACGCACATGGACCCAGAGCTGAGGCTGACTCGCCACCATCTGCACCGTCGCCTGCCGCGGCTCCTCTCCCACGCGAAGCGTCAGCACGTGCACCGTTCGGTCGCCGGAGACACGCGTTGTGCGACGTCCCCGCCACGGCCACGCGCGCACCTCGCCCTCCGGCTCGTGCAGGACGGCCGCCGGGAGCCAATAGCCCACGCCGTACATTTCTCCCTTGGGTCCGCGAACGCTGCCCAGCAGTGTGTCCGCCACCGCGGTCCGCAACGCCGGGGACGACAGCGTGGTGTGGGCCACATGACGCAGATGCCGACCCTCCACGAGGGGGCCCGTGGACGGACGGTCGACCGCCCGGACCACGTCGGCAGGAAGCGTCGTCGCGCTGCCTGCGTGGGAGGCCACTTGCTCCAGCAACCGCCACAGCACGGTTAATGTGGCGGTGCCGGCCCACTCCTGCCCAGGGACGGCTTCCCCTTCCCCCATCAGGCGCCGCCACGCCCACTCGGTGTAGCGCCATTCGACCCTGCGCAGAATGCCGGGCGGCACAACGCGTTCCGACGGGGACACCGGCCAAGCGGGAGCGTCCGGACGCTTGTCCGTCCCGCCATCCGATGTAGGCGGCCGCAGCCCTCCAGACGCCCGCGTGCGAGCGGATGCGGCGCCCGCCTCCGCGGGACGCACGGGACGCGTGGACGATACCTGGGGCAGCCGCCCGCCGTCACTGCCCGCCGGTGGCCGTACCGCATCCATCTTCCTCACACCTCTCCCGACAGCACCCGGCGGACCGGTGCGAAGCTGACACGGTGCAACGGACATGGTCCGTAGCGTCGCAGCGCAGCCAAATGCTCCGGCGTGCCGTAACCCGCGTTGCGGGCAAAGCCGTACTGAGGGTATTGCGCATCCCACTCTGCCATCATCTTATCCCGTTCCACCTTGGCCACGATGGACGCTGCGGCGATGGACAGGCACAACGCGTCCCCATCCGTCACAGGTACGCTCGGCACGTGTTCCGCGGGATCCACGAACCATGGCGTGTGCTGCCCGTCCACGAGGACAAGCGGCGGCTGCTTTGACAATGCCGTGACGGCACGGGCCATCGCCAATCGAGCCGCGTGCAAGATGTTGTACTGCTCAATTTCCGCGACGCTCGCCATCCCCATGGCCCAACAGGCGTCTCGCATGATGCGTTCGGCCATGCGCGTCCGTGCAGGCCGTGTCAGCAGTTTCGAATCCGCGATGCCCTGCCAACGCTCTGCAGGGCCATCCAACACCACGGCGGCCGCCACCACCGGCCCTGCCAAACAGCCTCGACCCACTTCGTCGACGCCCGCAAAGAACGCGGCGCCCGCCGCGAGTTCGGCTTCATACGTCCGCATCTCCTGCGCGCGCTGCACGAGCATGGCGTCCCGCTCAGCCCGCGCCCGCACGCGGCCAGATGCCTGTCCAGCCAACGGTCCCGGCTCCCTTCCAGCGTATGTCATGCTTTGCGGCGTCCATGGCCACACCTCATGACATCATTCCACATCGCTGGTGGGGACTCCTGCCTTGGCGCCTTCGATATCCTCCACCCACTCCAGGGTGATGCGTCCGAGCAGTCCCTCCCGGACTTCGTGCAGCAGGAGCGACGCTGCCCGATCCGTCTGGGGGACACCGCCGCGCCCCAGAAGCCCCCGTCGCTTCCCGATCTCGGCCAGCACCGGCTCCGCAGCTTCCCACGCCGCCTGCTCGTCCGTCCATTCCACGGCCGGCAGATCCTCCACACCGTACCTCGCACGCAGTCGGTCCGGATAGCGCTTCGCGCACCAAAGCACAAAGTACGCGGCCACGAGCTGTGGGTCCAATACCTCGTCCTTGATGGCGCCGCTCACCGCCAGACGATAGGCGGCGTGCACGTCCTCCAACTTCGGCCACAGCACGCCGGGCGTGTCCAGCAATTCCACATCCCCCAAACGGATCCATTGCTGGCTCTTCGTGACACCGGGCCTATCCCCTGTCCTTGCGGCCACGCGACCTGCCAGTCGATTGATCAGCGAGGATTTGCCCACGTTCGGGATGCCCACCACCATGGCGCGCACAGCGCGCGGCCGGATGCCGCGTCGCGCCTCGCGTTCCCGCCGTGCGGCCGCCGCCCGCTCCAAGGCGGGCACGATCCGGTCCACACCGCGACCGTGACGCGCATCGACTTCCAGCACGCCTGCCTCGCGCCCGGCAAACCACGCCTGCCAGCGCTCGGTTTGAGCGGGATCGGCCATGTCAGCACGGGTCAGCACCACGACGCGGGGTCTGCTGCCGATGAGTTCCCGAAGCATGGGATTGGCGCTTGCCACCGGCAATCTCGCGTCCACCAATTCAAGAACGGCATCCACCCGCCGCAGTGCCTCCGCGATTTGTCTCTTCGCTTTGGCCATATGTCCCGGATACCAATGGATGGACTCCATTCCCCGTGCCCCTTTCCTGACGACAGCGCTCCACCGATGGTTTGTCGCCTGTGCCTATGTATCTTCACCAGATTTTGCGCCCAAAAATCGAAGAGCGGGGAACTTGCGTTCCCCGCCCAGCGTCGCGACAGCCGTCCTCAGGACGACACCGGTTGCCGCCGAACTTCCTTGATCCGGGCCGCCTTTCCGGACAGACCCCGGAGGTAGTACAGCTTCGCCCGCCGTACTCGACCGCGGCGCACGACCTCAATCTTCTCGACCTTCGGCGAATGCAGGGGGAAAGTGCGTTCCACCCCAACGCCGTAGGAAACCTTGCGAACGGTGTAGGTCTCGCTGATTCCGCTGCCGCGGCGGCGGATCACGATGCCCTCGAAGACCTGAATGCGTTCGCGCTGACCCTCGCGCACCTTCACATGCACGCGCAATGTATCGCCAGGCCGGAAATCGGGAATATCCGTACGCAGTTGGTCTTGCGTCACCGCACGAATGATGTCCATCACAAGTCTCCCTTCCCGCAGGTGTTCTTGCCCAGCATGCTGGCAGAGGACCACCGTAGTCACGGCGACCATTGTAACACAAAGCGGAATCTCACCGCAATCCATGGATGAATGGGAAAAGGGGCCCCGAGACCGGGACCCCTCGTTGCTTGTGAAGGCCCTATCGCCTTATGACCGTGGTGTCACATCGTCGGCGCCGTCCGCGTCTTCCTCCAGACGCTCCGGCCGTTGCATGCGTTCCAGCGACCTCATGATTTCGAGATCGCGCAGATAATCTGGAAGCTCCAATCGCTTCGCCATCTTGGATTCCCCCTCGACAACAGAGTGATCTGCCGTCGCGGGTTCCAAATGGATCTGGCCGCGCAAGCGCGGCTTCGTACACACCTGCACGCTTACGGAGTTAGCTGACGGGTTCGGGGGCAGGTTCCCCTACGCCGGAATGCGGCGATTCACCCCAAAACAGTGGGTCCTCCGCTTCCATCTGGAACTCAGCGACATCCTCTATTATACCCCTACCTTAGCGTCGCTGCAAAGCGATGAGCAGGCCCGGCGGGATCTGCACCCGGGCTGTGGCGCTGTTGAGCCCCGTAAAGGCGATGTACGTATCGGCCGCCATCGGCCCGGCGCCGGACACCCCGATGTCCGTCCGAACATCCACCGCCTTCAGCGCATGGCTTGTCTGACCGATGCAGATCCATGCGCGTCCTCCGCTCATCCCCACGCCCAATGGGCTCGATCCCGCCACAGGCGGCGACCATTGCGCCTCATACACGTCGCAGTTCTCATCGACCACGTAAGCGGTGCCGACGCGAATCAAGCTGGCGTGCTGCGCCGTGAGCATGTCCGCCAGTGAACGCACGGACGTGACGGGGTTGGCGGACACGGGGGAGGCGGACACCCAGGTACCGGACAACGATTGAAACGCCGCCGGTCCCCATTGATACCACATCCCGTTCGCATTGCCGACCTGCGTGGCCAGATACAGTTCATCGGGAGGGTTCACCTCCCCGTACGTCCAACAGGTCACATGGAATGGACCTGAGACCACAGTGCTGGTCAATTTATAGTTGTAGCCGGACGCCTGCGCCGTGTTGTCGATGGCCGTCTCCAACAAAGAGACGTCCGCGGGCTGCCTGGCTGTCGACTCCATCGGGAAGGGTAGCTCCTCTACCGCGAGCCGCGTCGGTGCGAAGGGAAGCGCGCGCCAACCCACGGCGCCGGCGACCGCCGTGATGCCCATGGCCATCACGGCCGTGGCAGGCATCGCCCACGGCGCCACATGCCACCGCTGCCGCAACCGGTACGCCCAACCCACGCCGTACAGCCCTGCGAGGAGAACGACCGAGATCGGCAGGAGGGGCAGAAAGTGACGCTGCAAAACGAGCCACTCTCCGCTTCCGTACAGCGATCCCGCCAGGTACGTTGGGCCTCCGGCGTCGGGACGGAAGGCCGTGACGTTGACAAAGTCAGGCCAGTACACCCGCCAATTGCGTATCAATTGCCCGTTGCGCCACGTGTATGACGTCAGATAGCGGACGCTGCCGTCTCCCGCGTTGGTGGGGTCACTCACAATGATCTCCGGCTGAGTTTCGGCGGCCCAACGGACGGCAGTTTCGAATCGAAACACGCCGTTTGGCGCCGTATACAACCGAGACCATCGCCCGGAAGCATCGACCTCCCAGATCTGCGCGGGGCTGGTGTTGACATAGATGAAGTCTCGGCCCTCCGCCGTGAGCGGCGCAATGAACACATCATTGCCCAACAGGGATGTGCCCGTCCAACGCATGGATCCAATCACGCGCCCACCCGGCGTGTCGAGCGATACCACCGTCAGCTCGTCCGGACCGACCAGCAGCGCCTCATGCCTCCCCACGCCTGTGAGCGCACCGACACCCACCACCGTGCTGCCCGCCGGGACTCGCACGTCGACGGTTTGCCCCTCGTACACCCCGAGCAACACATCACCATCCACGGTAAGGGACGGGATGGACGAAGTCCCGCCAGCGGCAGTCACGGCTGTACGCCATGAATCGCGCGCTGCCTGCCAAGCCGAGGCAGCCGCACGCGCCCAGTTCTCGGGGAGGCGCCACGATTGCGCGGCCCAGCTCGCTGCGGTTCCCGGCGTCACCGCAGGTTGTACCGTGGCCAGAGGTCGCCCATCCCACCACGTCCACTGCAGTACGCTGACGGGAAAGAGCCCCGCCTGGAAGGCGGTGGGCGACAGCGAGGTCAACAGGCTCGCGGAGGCCGGTACAACGCGGAAGCCCAGGCTGGTATGTTGGATCTCCCCCAACGCATACAGGTGGTTCAGGCCATACGTGGCCGCCTGGAAGGCCTCGGGCGTATCATGGTTGTTCGCGAGCCATGTGCGCGTCAACGCGGGCGTCAGATGGACCTGCGTCAGCGTCGCCAAGGCCTGCCGTCCGCCGGGCTCGTCCACCACCTGAAGCGGCGCTGCCGGAAAGTCTCCACCGGCCAGTTCCACGTTCCCCGATCCCCGCACCCAAAAGTGGGTGAGCATCGGCCACACGGCAATCGGAATCCAAGCGTTTAACACCGCCAGCACCAAAGCGGTGCTGATCAGCAACCGCCAGCGCAAGCGCGCCGCCAACCACGCTGTGACAGCCAGTCCAGCGCTCATCAACGCTCCGAGGGCGAGGCGATGCACCCACGATCCGGCCGTCAGATGCGTCCAGCCTACACCGAGCAGGATGGCGAACCCCGTAAACACCAGCGCTCGGCGCTTCCACTGTGCGGGAACGGCGCCATAACCTAAGGCCACGCCGACGACGACGCACACCAAGCCGATGATCCCGGCCTCCTCCAGCGCAGGGCGGACCAGCCAGGCATTCACCAGATTCGCAAACACCGCCCACAAGACCCCGGCCAGGAGCCACCATCCCATGTGGACACGCCTCACGCGAGGTCCCCCCTCTCCGCGGCCTCAACTTCCATCGCGTGCTCCTGACGCTGCGAGGTCGCTGACGAGGTGGCCCAGCATAGGACGAGGGTGGCGTAGGTAAAGTACGAGATGGCCATGGGACCGTATTCAAACACGTTTTCGACGGCGTTGTGGCAGATCACCGCAATCAATCCAGTCACCACGCCTAGGCGTGCCCAGCGCAAGCGGCCATGCGCGGGAAAGATGGTGTCACGGATCACGTCGCGGATCAGCGCCAAATGCGTGGCCAGGAGCAGCGTCAACCCGACAATACCGGCCTCACCGACCGTCTTCGCGTAATAGTTGTCGGAATAGGCCCCGCCCAGATAAGTCGACGCCACAGCCCCTCCGTACTGGCCAAGCCCTGCTCCCCACAGGGGCTCACTCAACATGACGTTAAACGCGGTCGCCCACTTGTCCAACCGCCCTCCCTGGACGGCGGACTTGGTCCAGTAGACGGGCGAAAAGAGATTGCTCAGGCGATGATGGACCGGCGGCAGCAGCAAAGCCACAGCCACGATGATCACAAGCAACAGCAACAGGCGACGCTCGAAAATGATGGCGACGAGCACCGCCGCCGCAAAAAACGCCATCCACGCTCCGCGGGTGTTGCTGAACACAAACGCCGCCAGACAACACACGGTTCCCACCGCGAGCAGCAGGCGGCGAACGCGATGTCGTTCGTACACCATCATGCCAGCGACCAGCGGCAGCGTCAAAGCCATGTACGCGCCAAGCTCATTCGGACTCTGAATCACCGAGAAGACGCGTGTACGCACATGCTCCGAGACGTCCACCCAGCCACTGGGGATGGGAACGGCCGCCACATACTGATAGACACCGTCGACCCCAATCAGAGAGGCGCACACAGCGCCGGAGTACAGAAGCTTCGGCGCCTGTTCCGCCTCCAGCACGTAGGGCAAAAGGAGCGCGAAAATCAGGTAGTACACGTCGTTCCGGAACCCTTGAAACGAAATCAGAGGTTGCTGGATTCCGGCGAACATGCGGGCCAGCAGGTACAGTACCAGGACGACCGCGATGGAACGCCAAGTGCTGCCCGGAGGCCGGTAACCCCTTGCATACCGTATACCGGCCAAGATGATGAGGATGAGCAGCACCAGCTTGTCCCACACGACACCAACGATATGCCAAGGGCCGTGCCGCAACGTGTAGTCGATCACGGGAAACCACACGAGCGCATGTCCAACCCATGTCCCCACGCGCGTCACGACATCCGAAGGTCTGCCGGACGCGGCCATCGCTTGCGGCAAGGCATTCACCTCGTTCCACGTTTGCATCTCTTCGAGGGTCAAGCGGGAGCGGATCTCAGCGCAAAGCGCGGCTGGATCCGCCCCACCTCTTTGGCTTGATGATTGCGGAGCACCGGATGCCAGAAGCTTTCAAGAGACGCGTGGTCGGCCGCGGTGAGCGCACCCAACTGGCTCAACACTTCCACGACCGCCGGATATGCGGCTCGTGCATTCCCGTCGTCGACTTTCACGGCAATGCCGACGCCCAGCGTCCGGATGGCCACGCCGTATACGCCTTCGGCACCTGCCTTCCCAATCCAACGCCCTCCGCCCGCTTGGATGAGGGCCGTGCAGAAACGGTCAGTTCCAGCCACGAGCTGAGGATGTGCGGACATCGCGTCATAGATCCGTATCATCGCTTGTTCCAGGGGCGACGGTCCAGATGCGCTCGCCAGCTTCGCGTACATCAGCGCAATGCGGTCCAAGGGCAACCCAAACACGGGAGCGCTGCAGCCATCCACCGCTCGAACGATATCCTCTTGGCGGATACCGGCAAGTGTCGAGATAGTTTCAAAAATCCTGCGCTGGACCGGGTGGTCAGGGTCCAGATACGTCTCCAGGTCCGCCCCCAGATATTTGGCCAACGCCAGCATGCCAGCATGCTTGCCTGAGCAATTGTTGTGGATGGCACGCACCTGCTTCCCGGCCCGCAGCAGTGCCTCATGGCTGGCCGCATGGTACGGGGCGTGCACGCCGCAGCGCAGACACCCCTCGTCCACACCCGCCTTGGCCAACAACCGCGACACCGTGTCCTCATGGATCTCCTCGCCGCTGTGCGATGCGCAGGCGACCGCAATTTCCTGCGAGGTCAAACCGAACGCGTCCGCGGCGCCCGACTCGATGAGCGGGATGGCCTGAAACGGCTTGGCGGCCGAACGCGCGTAGGTCAGGCGGTGCGGATCACCCACGGCCCCCAGCAGCCGCCCTTCCCGATCCACCACGGCAATGTCCCCAAAGTGACGACTCTCCACCAGCGGCCCGCGGGTCACTTCCACCAACAGTTCACTCATAACGGTTCATTCGCTCCATCTTGCGCTGCCGGCGCATCGCGTATCGCGCCGGGGCGGTGTCATAGTGCCAGCGCTCCTCATCGGTTTCAGGGATGACGGGGGGAACAGGTACAGGCTTGCCGTCCGGCCCGAGCGCCACGAAGGTGAGGTAGGACGTTCCGGTCAGTCGCACTTCCCCCGTCATGAGGTCTTCGGACTCAATCTTCACGAACACCTCCATCGAGGTGCGATGCGTCCAGGTCACGAAGGCTTCCAGCCGGATGGCTTCACCGACTTTGATGGGCGCAAGGAAATCCAGGCTGTCACTCGACGCCGTGACCACCGGCCGGCGCGCATGCCGCATGCACGCGATGCTGGCGATCTTATCGACATACGCCATGACACGCCCACCGAACATGGTGCCGAGATTGTTCGTATCAGGCGGTAGGACGAGATCCGTCATCACCGTTCGAGACAGGCGAACCGGCTTGCCTTCCATGAGCTTCCTCCCTTACCACCAGTGCCAATGACGTTTCCGCACCGGTTGCACACGAACGACCGGTGCAGGATTGAGACGAGCCTGAATGCGCCAACGGCGAATGGCCACCGCCAGCGACACGGCGATGAGCACCAGTGCAACGACGATGGCGATGGCATGCCAGAGCGGGTAACGCAAACCGACCAATCCCAAGCATTCGATCACGGCCGCCAACGCCAAAAACAGTCCGACGCGCACCGTCACGGGCATCCCCTCCCCCGGGAAATCCGTCCCCATTGTACGGTTACGGTTTCCGGGTTGCAACCAAAAAAGCCCCGGCTCAGGCGTTCGAGCCGGGGAGTGTGATTTTCTGTGGCAGGCGTTGCCACTGTCGCAACAGTGGGGCGGGATCGAATGCCCACTCGTGACGCCCGGTGTCTCTGTAGATACCGAAGTGCAGGTGCGGCGGAAACTTCCCGCTCGTGCCCGGTGGACCGTAGCCGCTGCTACCGACGTAGCCGATCACCTGGCCGGGCTGGACGAGAGCGCCCGGTTTCAAACCCTTGGCAAAGCTGGACAGATGAGCGTAGTAATAATAGTAATTGTTGGCGTCGCGAATGCCGATGCGCCACCCGCCATAGCGGTTCCATCCCATCAGTTCCACGTAGCCGTAAGCACACGCCAACACGGGTGTACCATACCCCGCGAAAATATCCACGCCTTCGTGAATGCGTCGACCGCCCCAACTCCGGGCCGCGCCAAACGTGGCCTTCAGGCTATAGTTGTAACGTTTGGACACGGGGAAACAGTGCCCCTCCGGATCAAGCCCCCACCGGTCGAAGATGCGCTGAAACGCGAATACGCGCTCGGTCGCGACCGGGTCCTGAAACAGGGTCCACACGGCCGTCTCCGCGTCGTCCTCCCCGGACTCCTCGTCAATCCAGCGTGCCAGCACCGGAATCCGATCCCACGGGTCCCAGGGTGCAGCCACACCATCATGGTCCCCATCGGCCCCAATGCCCCGGAAGATTCGGATGGTCAGCGGATGGATGTCGTCCGGATTGGGGTTGTCCATTCCCGCCCATGCGCTGCGCTGGAAGGCAAACCCGTAATACGGCGCGGCCGCCCGAACGTCCTTCGGCTTGGTCAGTTCCGCATAGCGATCAATGGCCGCCAGCAAGGTCCACGGGACCTCGTACTGCTGCTCACACCACTTGTAAATGGGGATGAGGGGCTGTTGCGCGGAGGGCGGTTGCGCGCTCGTGGCACGCCGTACCTGCGCGGCCGAAACCGATGGGGAGAGCAGGGCGAGCCAGCATACCCCCATGAGTACAAGGGCCCCGATCCGCTTCATAAGTTCACCCCCGTGGCGGTTCATGGATTCGGTCTTACCCTCTCCACCCCAGAGGCGCGCTATTCGAAGCGGCATGCGGAAAACAAAACGGGGGCCCTTGCGGGCCCCGCTGTACGCGACAACAGCACATTCAACGTTCACGTCTTCACTGCGTTTCCGCTCGGAGGCGGCACGCCCTATCGTCGGCCCAACGGCCGATTGAAAGCTCCACGACCCTCCTCATGCATGAAGTGAAGGATGGGAACCGGAAGGTCCCGGTTCAGGACACGCTGCTGTGCGTTGTGCGATGTCTCCCGTACATCACCTGAAGCTCACCGGGTTTGCGCGCGCTCTGTCGGTGATCGCTTCATCACTACCCTATGAGCCACCGTCTCGTCCGATTCCCGCAACGTTTGCGCTTGTTGTGGTATTCTGGTCATACCGCACGTCAATCCCCATGAAGGAGAGATGCTTGTGCCGCTGCAGTCGCAGATTGAGATACTCGTGCGTTCCACCGAGATCGACGTGAATGGGCATGTCAACAATGCCAAGTATCTCGAGTACCTCGAATGGGGTCGCGAGGACTGGTATGAGCGGCTCGGGCTGGACTATGAGACGCTGAAGCGCATGGGCTTCCTCACCGTCGTGGTCCACATCAGCGTCGACTACCGCAGGGAAGCGTTTCAGAATGATCGATTGACCATCGTGACCGTCGTTGAACGGGTGGGCAACACGAGCTTCGTGATGCGCCAGTATATCGACAACCAGCACGGCGAACGCGTCATCGATGCAGAAGTAGTGCTGGTCACCGTGGACCCCGAGACGCGTCGGAAGGTCCGCGTACCTGACGTCATTCGGCAGCAGGCGGTCGCGGCGAGCACCGAGGGTTGAGCGACCCATGCGCGACCGCAACCCTGGCATCATGGAATCATGGCCAGGCGGTGGGGCCCTCGTATCTGCGCTGCACCTCGCCGAGGTCGTAGCCGAGCTGCCGTAGCAGCGCCAGAAATGCGCTCGGCAATGGTGCTTGAAAGCAACGCCCATCCGGAAATTCGAGACGCCCGGCGTGGAGCCAGTGGTGGGCTGCAGCGCCAGCCCCTTTGCGCAACGGTCTCAGAGCCGCGGGTCCACCGTACTTGAAGTCCCCGACCAGCGGATGCCCGACATGGGCGAAGTGCGCACGAATCTGGTGCGTACGACCGCTGACCAATCGCACCCACACAAGACTTGTGTGATCCGAGCGCATCACAGTCCGGTAGAGTGTCTCGGCGGCCTTGCCCGTGTCGCGCACGAGGGTGCGGACGCCCGCGGGATCGCGCTCCAAGTGCGCCCGAATTGCACCGGACGGTGGGCAATCCCCGCACACAAGCGTGGCGTAGCCTTTGCGGATGGTGTGGTCCTTCATGGCGCTCGACAGCCGCCTGGCCGCTTCGGCATGCTTGGCAAACACGACTAGACCACTGGTGTTTCTATCCAAGCGGTGGACCGGGCCGGGCGTGAACGCCGACAAAGGCGGCAATTCACCCCGGTGGTGCAGATACGCGAGAACCCGGCTCGCGAGCGTGTCCTTGTATTCCCCTGGGGCGCCGTGCACGAGCAGGCCCGCAGGCTTATTCACGATGATCATGTCGTCATCCTCGTGCACCACGTCGAGATCGGTCGAGACGCCGGCAAACTTTTTCGGAGACCTGCTGACCTCCGAGAACTCCTCCGCAGACATATACAGCCGCACGGTGTCTCCTTCTCCCAGCACCATGTCCGGCTTTCCCCGGCGGCCGTTGACCTTGACCCGCCCCTTTCGGATCATCATGTGAATCCCGGACAGCGGTACCCCCGGCAACATCTGTCGCATCCAGCGCACAAGCCGCTTCCCGGCTTCGGCACTGCCAATCGTGAGTTCAACCATCGATGGATCACCTGATCTCTTCGTGATGTGGACGATGTGGACGCGTATACCCGCCGGTGAGGTGGGCGGAGGCTCGTCCCTTGCTCGCGTACACGACCGTGATCGGCCGTTCGCTTGCAACGCGCCCGAGAAATTCGTTATACTCCACCCGTCATCGTGACGGGAGGAACATCTGCATGTTGATCATCGGCATTGCCGGGGGCACCGGGTCCGGAAAGACCACGGTGGCTCGCGCCATCGTGGAACAAGTGGGCACCGCATCGGTGCTGCTGCTGTCGCAGGACGCATACTACCGGGATCATCCCGAATTGTCACCTGAAGAGCGGCAACATCTGAATTATGACCACCCGGATGCCTTCGATAATGATTTGCTCCTTACCCACCTTCAACAGTTGCGGCAAGGCCAAACCATCGACGTCCCTGTGTACGACTTTACCATCCACCGTCGTCTCCCCGAGACGCGGCGCGTGTCTCCGCGTCCGGTGGTGGTGGTGGAGGGTATCCATGTGCTTGTCGATCCGCGTATCCGGGATGAGTTGGACATCAAGGTGTTTGTCGACACTGATCCCGACGTCCGCCTTCTGCGCCGGCTTCGCCGTGACCTCGAGGAGCGCGGTCGGACGGTCGAGTCCGTATGTGATCAGTACCTCCGCACGGTGAAGCCGATGCATGACGCCTTTGTCGAACCGTCGAAACGCTACGCCGACCTCATCATACCCGAAGGCGGCGAGAATCACATCGCCATCGGCCTGCTCACCACGCGGGTTGCACAATTCATCGACGCGCTCGCCGTTCCCGATTGACTCCGGTCGGTGCAGCCGCCCCTACGGTACGCGCCTCTGTGAGTTGGCCACTCTGGCCCGATAAGGCGGGTTTTCCGTCTTATCGGGGCAGTATGGACGCCGATCCGGTGGGATAACGCGGTTTTTCCGCCTTATTGGCGCCACGCGGGCGTCGGTCCGGCCGGATAAGGCGGAAAAACCGTGCTATTGGTACCGCCGAGCGATCCGCCCCGCGCGTGAGCGGCACCACACCTGAGGTCGAGCAACCGCCACCCCGCCGCACAAAGGTCAGCAGGGGCACCGCCCCTGCTCATCCACGCTCACAACACAAAAAGGCAAGCACAGCTTCTCGCCATGCTTGCCTTCTCTCTCCCGCTTGGCAGCGTCCTACTTTCCCAGGCGCTCCCGCACCCAGTATCCTCGGCGCTGGAGGGCTTAACGCTCGTGTTCGGGATGGTTACGCGTGTTTCCCCTCCGCTATGACCACCAAGCTTCTTGATTGGGATACGCATCGCTCCGCTGGCGCTAAAGCGAACGCTCCGCAATGCGTATCCCAATCAACTCCTCTTTCCCATCTCCCCGGTGCCTCGGCTGTCCACCTCAGCCACCGTACCTTGCCTCCCGGCAAGCTCCCGGGTATGCGCAGCCATGCGCTCGCTTTCGCGCCCGCACCGCTGCGTATACCCGGGACACCCCAGATAACGAGCAGACCTGCTTCCCCCAGGTGAAGCCCTCGACCGATTCGTATCCGTCCGCTTCACGCATCGCTGCGCTTCCACGCCGGACCGATCTACCTCGTCTTCTGCAAGGGGTCTTACTCCCTTCCGGGATGGGACACGTTATCTTGGGGCAGGCTTCGCGCTTAGATGCTTTCAGCGCTTATCCCTCCCCGACTTGGCTACCCAGCGCTGCCCCTGGCGGAACAACTGGGACACCAGCGGTCGGTTCGTTCCGGTCCTCTCGTACTAGGAACGACTCCCCTCACGTATCCTGCGCCCGCGGCAGATAGGGACCGAACTGTCTCACGACGTTCTGAACCCAGCTCGCGTACCGCTTTAATGGGCGAACAGCCCAACCCT
>JAIMAY010000004.1 GCA_023511725.1 Alicyclobacillus sp. | reverse complement strand
TGCTTCACTTCCTCAAGGAAGTGACGGGCAGTGCTTTGCGTGTTCAGTTTTCAAGGAACGAATCACTCCGCGCTCGCTCGCGGCTCCCGCCGCGATGCTCGCGCCCGCCGCGCCATCCGCAGCGGCGACGTCGACTAATATATCACGCCCTTTACAATCAGATCAACTGGTAGTTTGATCCACACGGCAATTTCATTCGCATCGCTATTCACGCGTCGGGTACGTCGATGTCGGATACATCGCCCGCCTGCCAACGCGCAAGCCAGCCCTCTTCCTCGGGGGTCAGTGATCGCCGCTGCAGTAGATCCGGCCGATGCCGCCACGTGCGGTACAGCGCATGCCGGTGCCGCCACGCTCGAATTCGTTCGTGATGTCCCGATAGCAGCACTTCCGGAACCCGCATCCCTCGAAATTCCGCCGGCCGCGTGTACTGCGGGTACTCCAGCAGTCCATCCGCGAACGAATCCCCTTCCGCCGAGGCCTCATTGCCGAGCACGCCCGGGATCAGCCGCGCCACCGCGTCGATCACGGCCATAGCCGCGATCTCGCCCCCCGTCAGCACAAAGTCACCGAGCGAAAGTTCGTCGTCCACCACCGTACGAATGCGCTCATCGAACCCCTCGTAATGCCCGCACACCAAGAGCAGAACGTCGTTTTGCGCCAATTCGCGCGCAATCGCCTGGTTGAACACGCGCCCCCACGGCGTCAAAAGTACCGTGCGGGTGCGAAGTTGGGGAGAAAGGCGGGATCGCTCGGATTCAATCGCCCTCACCAGCGGACCCGGCTTGAGCAGCATACCGGCCCCGCCGCCGAACGGGTAGTCGTCGACCGTGCGATGCTTGTCTTCGGCATAGCCGCGAAAGTTGACGAGGCGAATCTGCAGGCGCCCTTCCGCCTGCGCTCGCCCCAGCATGCTTTCGCCGATGACGCCGTGAAACATCTGGGGAAACAAGGTCAATACCACAATCTCCATCAGCGTTCCCCCGCCGGCACCCCGGCATCCGGTTCCTCGTCCAAGAGTCCCGGCAGCAACCGCACCGTCATGACACGGCGCTCCAAGTCCACATCGCGAATGCAGTCGGGAATGGCAGGGAGAAGAATCTCCCGCTTTCGATCACGCCCCCGCACCACGTAAACGTCGTTGGCGCCCGGCTTCAGTACCTCGGTCAATGTACCGAGCGCCTCGCCGTCCTCCGTCTCCACCCGCAGACCGACCAGCTGATGAATGTAATAGGTGCCCTCGGGCAGCGGGATCAGTTCCGACTCCGGCACGCACAGCTGGTGACCGCGCCAACCCTCGACATCGTTGATGCTGGGCAACCCCTCGAAAGCCACCAGCCAAAACTGCTTGTGCCGGCGGGCGGTGTGGACCGTGACGGATCGAAAGGGTGGTTCCGTCTCCCCTCGGCGCACCCACAGTCGCGATCCCGGGCGGAAGCGCTCATCCTCGAAATCTGTCTTGGACAGCACCTTCACCTCGCCGCGCAGACCGTGCGTGCCTGCGACGACACCCACCGTGAAATACCGTTCCTGCGCGTTCTGCGCATCGGATCGCACAGGTGCTCACCTCCCGACCGACTCCGCGGCACGTCGCCGTGGCTATTATTCCCCGCTCACGGGTTCTCCGCCGCGCCGGATCTCATGCACGATGCCGTCCTTCACGATGATCTCCGAGCCTCGCAAGACCTTGTTCCAGTCATCACCCACGCGCACGTCGATGGTGGTTTCCACCGTCATCGTCTGAATCTCGGCGCCGATGGGCATCTGCTGGATCTGCTGAATCTGCTGAATCAGTTGCTCACGCTGCTGCAGCCGAGCGTTCCGCTCCGCGTCCAGTCGATCCCGCACCTGCTTGGCCACGTCGCCCCCCTGTGCCATCGCCTGCTCCAGCATCTGGCGTCCCTGCTGCTCGAGTTGTTCCAACTCCGCGGTCAGGCGCTCCACCTGACGCCGCTGCTCCATCAGAATTTGCTGCTTGGTCGTCTCCGTGAGGATGATTTTGACCGCAACGGGTTGTTTGATGGTCAACATCTCATTCGTCCCCTTCCCGTGCATCCGCGCCGCCGATATCGACCCAAACGCGGTCCCCGGTGCGGCTCGCCACACTGCTCACCACCTGTCGGATGGCCTTCGCCGTCCGACCCTGTTTGCCGATCACGCGCCCCAACTGTCCCGGTGCCACGCGCACGGTGTAACGGACACCGTCGGATCGGCGCTCTTCGACCACCTGCACCTGATCCGCGCCTTCCTGGTCCACCAACGACTTGGCGAGAAATTCAATCAATTCCTTCACCAATCCCACCCGGCTTCCCGCAGCGGCGAAAGTGGGCCGGCTGAGACTCAGCCGGCCACGATTCAGCCGCGCAACATGGTCATGCTTGTCCGCGCTTCGCCTGCACCTTCAGCTCATGGAACTTCTTCATCACACCGGCCTTGCGCAGCAGGCTGCGCGCGGTGTCGGACGGCTGCGCGCCGTTCGACAGCCACTTGAGCGCCTTCTCCTCATCAATGTGGATCTCAGCCGGTTCCGTGAGCGGGTTGTACGTGCCAATCTCTTCGATGAATCGTCCGTCGCGCGGCGAACGCGAATCCGCCACCACAACGCGATAGTACGGGCGCTTCTTCGCACCCATGCGCTTCAGTCGAATCTTCACTGCCATCCTGCTCGCACCTCCGTCGATGGTTTGCGTGGCGTGTGATCACGCCTTGATCCCCCGCAGTGACCCTGCGAAATCAGCGACGCTTTTTCTTCTTGTGGTGCCGCCGGCCGCCAGACCCGCCGGCGCCGCCCGGCAGAGAACCCAGGTCGGGTCCGAGCCCGGGCAAGCCGCCCGGAAGCCCGCCTGGGAGGCCGCCGCCGAGCGCCTTCATGGCCTGCATGGCACTGCGCCGTCCCGCGAATCGACCGAGACCCCCCAGCCGCTTCATCATCTGGCGCATCTGGTCAAACTGGTTCAACACCTGATTCACTTCGCGCACCGTCACGCCGCTGCCTTGGGCCACGCGGCGCCTGCGGCTGGCATTCATCAGCTCGGGATGAGCGCGTTCCTCCGGTGTCATCGAGAGGATGATGGCCTCAATACGCCGAAACCGCTTGTCATCCCAGTCAATGTTCTCAATCCCCTTGATCCGCTGCACGCCGGGGATGAGCCTGAGCAACTGGTCGAGCGGCCCCATGTTCCGGACCTGTCCCAGCATCTCGCGGAAGTCCTCCAGCGTGAATTCATTCCGCCGCAGCCGGGCCTCCAGGTCCCTGGCTTTCTCCTCATCAACGGCCTGTTGAGCTCTTTCGATGAGGCTCAGCACATCGCCCATCCCGAGAATCCGCGAGGCCAGCCTATCTGGGTGGAACGGTTCCAAAGGCTCCACCTTTTCGCCGGTGCCCACAAACTTGATGGGACAGCCCGTCACCGCACGGATGGACAACGCCGCACCGCCGCGAGTATCACCGTCGAGCTTGGTCAGGATCACCCCGGTCAGCCCCAACCGCTCATGGAAGCTCTGCGCCACGTTGACGGCATCCTGACCGGTCATGGCATCGACGACAAGCAGGATCTCCTGTGGTTCCACCGCATCGCGCATCCGGGCCAACTCGTCCATCAGCGCCTCGTCGATATGCAGCCGTCCCGCGGTATCGAGGATCACCACGTCCGCACCCTGGCGCCCCGCCTCCTGCAGGCTATCCCGGGCAATCCGAACCGGGTCCGCCTGCGTACCGAGCTCGAAGACGGGCACTTCAATCTGCTCGCCAAGGACCTTGAGCTGCTGTATGGCCGCCGGCCGGTACACGTCTGCGGCCACCAACAGCGGTCGATGCTGGTGCCTCCGGAACGACAACGCCAGCTTTGCAGCGGTGGTGGTTTTACCCGCACCCTGCAGACCCACCAGCATCACCACGGTGGGGGGCTTGGCGGCCATGCGCAGCCGCTCCTGGCTGCCACCCATCAAGGAGGTCAATTCGTCGTACACTATCTTGACGACCTGCTGCCCCGGTGTGAGGCTTTTTTGCACCTCCTGACCGATAGCACGCTCGCGGACCTTCTCGACAAAGTCGCGGACCACCTTGACGTTCACATCCGCCGCCAACAGGGCGAGACGGATCTCCCGCATGGCGGCCGCAACATCCTCCTCCGTCAGCTTGCCCTTGCTGCGCAGTCGCCCGAGCGCCTTTTGCAGGCTCGACGACAATCCTTCCAGCACGCGCCTCACCCCCTCTCCCCGGTCTCCGCCGCGTCATCCTGCAGAGCAGTCAGCCACCTCGCCACGTCCGACCGGATATCCGGCGGTACGTGAGGAGCCGCCCGCTGCCACGCGTCCAGCAGCCCCCGGATCACCTGCTCACGCCGGTGATGGGCCGTGACGAGGCCAAGGACCCGCTCGTAGCTCTCCAGTTGCTCCTCAGCCCGCCGCAGATGGTCATGCACAGCCTGCCGCGAGATGCCCAGATGTTCGGCAATCTCGCCCAACGACCAATCCTCGCCGTAGTGCAAAGCCACCAACTCGCGTTGGCGCTCCGTCAAGAGCCCGCCGTAAAAGTCGAACAGGTCCCCGATGCGCGTGACCTTCCCCATGATACGCGCGTCTTCCGCCATTGTCAAGGATATCTCCTTTACAGTAACCCTGTGTGGAAGTGCGCATCGCCACCGTCACGGTTCGCAGATGGCCTGCGAGAACGCGGCGGGATCGAACGGTTCGAGGTCATCCATCTTCTCGCCCAGTCCCACCCACTTCACGGGAATGCGCAGTTCCCTGACGATGGGCAGAATCACGCCGCCCTTCGCGGTACCATCCAGCTTCGTGACGGCAATGCCCGTGACCTGCACCGCCTCGCGAAACGTACGCGCTTGGTTGAGCGCATTCTGGCCTGTCGTACCGTCGACCACCAGCAGGACTTCATGTGGAGCCCCGGGCAGTTCACGCTGCGCAACCTTGTACATTTTCGAGAGTTCCGCCATGAGTGGCGCCTTGTTGTGCAGGCGACCCGCGGTATCGCACAGCACCATGTCCGCACCGCGCGCCTGCGCCGCCTGGAGCGCGTCGTACAGGACCGCGGCGGCGTCCGCACCCGGACGGTGCCGGATCACGTCGCAACCGACCCGCTGTCCCCAGGTGAGCAACTGATCAATCGCTGCCGCCCGAAACGTGTCCCCCGCGGCAAGCAGCACCTGCTTGCCCTGGCGCCGGTAAAAGTGCGCGAGCTTGGCGATGGTCGTCGTCTTGCCGACACCGTTGACCCCGACCACCAGTACCACCGTCGGCCCGCTCGTGGCCAGGTGCATCGAGGAATCCAGCCCCTCGAACGCAGACGCCATCGCCTGCGCCAGCAGGCGGGGCAGCTCAGACGGCTGATCCACCCGCTGTTCGCGCGCCAGACGGCGCACCTGTTCGACCAACCACACGCTCGTGTCGACGCCGACGTCCGCAGCCAGCAGCGCTTCCTCCATCTCCTCGAAGGCCGACTCATCGAGGCGGGAGCGGCTGAATATGCCGCTCAACCGGCCCCACAGCCCCGTTCTGCTCTTCTCCAAACCCTTTTTGAATCTGTCGAACAGTCCCATGCGGTCGTGCACTCCTTTACGCGGAACGCCGCACCTCTAAGCGGATTCGAAATCACTCTCAACTTCCTCGAGTCGCACGCTGATCAGCGACGAAACGCCCGAATCCTGCATCGTCACGCCGTACAGCGCGTCGGCCTCCTCCATCGTGCCACGGCGGTGCGTGATCACGACAAACTGCGTGTCCTGGGCGAAGCGGCGCAGTTGCTGCGCGAACCGCGCCACGTTGGCCTCATCCAGCGCCGCCTCCACCTCATCCAGCACACAGAACGGCACAGGCCGCACGCGCAGGATGGCAAACAGCAGCGCCATCGCCGTCAGCGCCCGCTCGCCGCCGGAGAGCAGGTTGAGGTTCTGCAGCTTCTTGCCGGGCGGCTGCGCCATCACCTCGATGCCGGATTGCAGGGGCTCAGACGGATCGGTCAACGTCAGGTCGGCGCGACCGCCGCCAAACAACGTGCGAAACATCTCCTGAAACTGCGTCCGAATCTCCTCGAAGGTCTGCTGAAAGCGGCGCGCCATCTCCTCGTCGATCTCGCGGATCACCTCATCCAGCCGCGCCCTGGCCGCCTCCAGATCCGCGCGTTCCCGGCGCAGGAAATCGAGCCGCTCGCGCAGCCGCTCCCACTCTTCGATGGCTCCCAAACGCACCTCGCCCAGCTCGCGCATCTGCGCCTCGAGCACCGCCACACGGCGCCGGGCGGCCTCCGCATCATCCACCGGCTCGACGTGCGCCTTCGCCCACTCGTACGTCATGCGGTACTTCTCGCCCAACCGTTGCAGCGCGTGCTGAAGCTCGAGGTCCGCGCGGTCAGCCCCACTCCTGGCGCGGCGCAGCGCATCCTCAGCCGCCTGCGCCTCTGTTCTGGCGCGCGACAGTGTCTCCTCCGCTTCGGCCACGGCCGCTTCGGCCGCCAACCGCGCCTCCCGCAGTTCCGCCTGCCGCCGGTCGAGGCTCTCGGCACGCGCCCCCAATTGTTTGAGCGCCGCCTCGACGCGAGCAAGGTCCGCCCGGGTCTGCTCGATCTCGGTTTCGAGCGCCTCCATTTCCTTCGCCCACGCGTGGATCTGGCGCTGCAGTTGCTCCCGCCGCTCCGCGAGGCCGCGCAAACGATCCCGCTCTGCCTCCGCCTGCTGCGACAGCGTCGCCGCCTCCACGCGCAAACCGGTCCAGGTGGCCTGCGCTGCCTGGCGGGCTTCGTGCCAGGCCGAAAGCCGCTTCCGTGCCTCCGCCAGCGCCTGCTCGAGGCGCGCCGCCTCAGCCTCCGCCTGTTCCAACCGGTGCCGGGCTTCCTCGGCGCGCTGCTGCGCCGCCGCATCCTCCGCCGCCATCTCGGCCAACTCCCAATCGACCGCAGCAACCCGCTCCTCCGCATGTCGGACCTGTGCCTGCAATTCCCGGCTCTCCGCAGCGAGGCGTGCCACCGCCTGGAGGCACTCGTCGCGACGAGACTGCAGCGCGCGGATCTCCCCGGTGACCGCGTCGATACGCGCCCGCAACTCATCCTTGCGCCGCTGGACGGCCTCCAGACCGCTGCGGCACGCGGCCATGGCCGCCTCCACATCGCGCTGCTCCCGCCTGCGCCCGAGCAGGCCCGGACCCCTGCGACTGTGATGGCCGCCGGACATGACGCCGCCGGGATTCACCACGTCACCCTCCAGGGTCACGATGCGCACCCGATAGTCGAGGCGGCGCGCGATAGCAGTAGCATCCACGAGGCTCCGAGCCACCACGACATTCCCGAGCAAATGCTCCACCGCCGGGCGGTGAGCGGGATCGCAATGGACCAGATCCGCGGCAATGCCAACCCACCCGGGCTCAGCCTTCGCCTTCTGCAGATCCCCTGGCGCGAGTCGGCGAGGGCGGATCACGTCGAGCGGCATCAGCGTGGCCCGACCCGCCTTGCGCTGTTTGAGATACTCGATGGCACGTCGCGCATCGGCCTCCGTATCGGCCACGATATGCTGCAGGGCCGGTCCCAGCGCCGTTTCCACCGCCAACTCGTACGTCTGCGGCACCTCGATGAGCGCTGCAAGCGCCCCGCGGATCCCGCGCAACTGGCCGCGCTGCGCCGCGGTCAACACGGCGCGCACACCTTGCTGATAGCCGTCGTAACCGTCGTTGAGTTCCCGCAGCAATTCGAGGCGGGATGCGAGCGAGGCCATCTCTTGCTTGGCTGCCTCGGCCTGCTCTGCCGCCTGCGCCTCCTCCGTCGCGAGGTCGCGGAGGCGCGCCTGCCACTGCGCGATGGCCGCGTCCACCTCGGCGGCCTGATCCTGCAGTTGATGCGCCTGTTGGGTGAGGGTGTTGACGCGTTCGCTCGTTTCCGTCAGCACGCTCTGCCAGCGCCATCGCTCCTGCGCCAGGCGTGCGCGCCGTTGCTCATCCTGCTCCTGATGGCGCCGACTGGATGCGAGTTCATTGCGGCAAGCGCTGACCTGACCATGCGCGTCGATCACGGCCCCGCTCAGCCGCTCCACCTCGCCCTCGAGCCGCGCGCGTTCATCCGGATGCCATGCCGCCGCGGCCGCTTCCGCTTCCCGCTGCTTGATCTGGGCCCTGGCGCTCAGTTCCGCGTGGCGCTGTTCGGCCTCGAGCACGGCCTGTTCCAGCGAGGCCATGTCGGCTTCCGCCTGCGCCCGCGCCTGCTGGCGCTCCCCCAGCGTCTGCGTGGCATGGCGCAGACGTTCCACCAGCACGCCGCGCTGGCCCTCGTTTCGCTCGCGCTCCTCGACCGCGGCCACATACTCGCGTTGTGTGGTATCCAACGCCTGTTGCTGGCTGTCCAGCAGCGAGCGCGCCTCCCGGTAACGCGTCTCCGCTTCCGAGAGCCGCGCCAGCGCCGCGTCCCGCACCGCCTCGCGCTGCGCCACCTCGCGTTCGGCGCTGGACAGGCGCTCCTTCAACTCATCGATCTGACGCACCCAAAGCGAGAGTTCCAAGCGCTGCCGATCCGCATCGAGCCGCTTCCACTGTTCCGCGCGTTCGGCCTCGGCGGCCAGTGGTTCGGCCTGCCCCTCGAGCTCAGCGATGACGTCGTCCACGCGAACCAGGTTCGCCTCGGTATCCTCCAGCTTGCGTTCAGCCTCTCGCCGGCGATGCTTGAACTTGACAATGCCTGCCGCATCTTCGAATGGGCCTCGCCGGTCCTCGGGACGCGTGGAGAGCATTTCCTCAATCCGTCCCTGGCCCACAATGGAGTACGCTTCGCGGCCGAGCCCCGAATCCATGAACAGTTCGGTGATGTCCTTCAGGCGGCACGCCTGGCGGTTGATCAGGTATTCACTCTCACCGGAGCGATAGACGCGCCGCGTGACCATCACCTCGTCGTAGACCACGGGAAGGTGCCTGTCCGTGTTGTCCAGCACCAGCGATACCTCGCAAAAGTTCACGGCGCGCCGCGTTTCACTCCCGGCGAAGATGACGTCTTCCATCTTCGCGCCGCGAAGCATACGTGCGCTCTGCTCCCCCAGCACCCAACGGATGGCATCCGCGATATTGCTCTTTCCACTGCCGTTCGGTCCGACCACCGCGGTGATGCCGGGCGTGAACTCGATCACGGTTTTGTCAGCAAACGATTTGAACCCGAACAGTTCAATCCGTTTGAGATACACGCGCAGCGTCCCCTTCCCGCACCGCCTGCAAGCGAGCGAGCGCCTCCGCGGCAGCGCGCTGCTCCGCCTCCTTCTTGGAACGGCCGATGCCCTCGCCCCAAACCTGTTGGCCAATCGTCACGCGCACCTGAAACTCGCGCGCATGCGCCGGACCGCGCTCCGCCACCACTTCGTAGTGCAGTTCCCGTCCGACATGCTGCTGCACCCATTCCTGCAATGTTGTCTTGTAATCACGCGGCGTATCCTGCAGCACGTCGGGAAAGATGTAGCGCTCCGCGAACGCCTTCACGGCATCCAACCCTTGATCCAGGTACAGCGCCCCCATGAACGCTTCGAATACGTCGGCGAGCAGTGCCGGACGTGCGCGCCCTCCCGAGCGCTCCTCGCCCCGGCCCAGCCGCACATACCGATCAAACTGCAGCTTCTTCGCCAGTCGCACCAACGACGGCTCACACACGATGGCCGCCCGCAGGCGGGTGAGCTCCCCCTCCGGGAGATCAGGGCGAGTACGGTAGAGATGCTCGCTCACCACAATCTCCAGCACCGCATCACCGAGAAATTCCAAGCGTTCATTGTCCTGCACCGTCGCGCGCCGATGTTCATTGCGGTAGGAAGCATGCGTGAACGCTTGATGCAGAAGAGACACCGTGCGAAACCGCACGCCAAGCGCTTCCTGAAGTTCGTCCCACTTGGACAACGCAGGCACTCCTTGTCCCTCAAGCTTCGGATGGACCTGTTAGACCACGTCAACGGAAAAGCCCCCGGTTTCGCCCGCATCACACAACCTGGCGAAACCCAGGGGCGGCAATCACCACCGGACGCTGCCGCCGGCTCAGCCATCAAAACGCCGCAAGACAATCGTCGCGTTGTGTCCGCCGAACCCAAAGGAGTTGGAGATGGCGACGCGAACCGGCGCCTCTCGCGCGACGTTGGGGACATAGTCGAGATCGCATTCGGGATCCGGATGCTCCAGATTAATCGTCGGCGGAATCACCCCATCCTGGATGGTCAGGATTGTGGCAATCGCCTCCACCGCACCGGCAGCGCCGAGCAGATGGCCAATCATGGACTTGTTGGAACTGATGGCCACCTTCCGAGCGTGGTCCCCGAACGCCTTTTTGATCGCAAGCGTCTCCAGCTTGTCGCCGAGATCCGTGGATGTGCCGTGCGCGTTGATGTAATCCACGTCCTCCGGCCGGATGCCCGCGTCCGCCAACGCTTCGCGCATCGCGCGGAACGCACCGTTGCCCTCCGGCTCCGGAGCGACGATGTGGTAGGCATCACCCGACATTCCGTATCCGATGATTTCCGCGTAGATTCGTGCACCGCGGGCCTTGGCGTGTTCGAGCGACTCCAGCACCACGACGCCGGCACCCTCGGACATGACAAAGCCATCCCGCTCGGCGTCAAACGGCCGGCTGGCCCTCTCCGGCTCGTCATTGCGCGTCGACAACGCCTTGGCGTTGCTGAACCCCGCCAGCGCCAGATCCACGATGGCCGCCTCGGAACCGCCCGCGATCATCACGTCCGCCGCACCGCGCTGAATCAACTTGTAGGAGTCGCCGATGGCATGCGTTCCCGTTGCGCACGCGGAGACCGGAGCCAGGTTCGGCCCTTTCGCGCCAAACAAGATGGAAACCTGACCGGCGGCCATGTTGGCAATCATCATCGGGACCACCGTCGGACTCACGCGCCGCGGCCCACGCTCAAGCAAGGTGCGGTAATTCTCCAGAAGCGTATGAATCCCGCCCACGCCGGAGCCGATGTAAACACCGACACGCTCGCCGTTCTCCGGCGTGATCTCCAAGCCCGCATCGCGCACGGCCTGCACCGCGGCCGCTACCGCAAATTGCGCGTACCTGTCCAGCCGCCGCGCCTCGCGCGGATCCACGTACTGACCGGGGTCAAAGTCGCGCACCTGGCCGGCAATCTGGACGGGGTACTGGGATACGTCAAAGGCATCAATCCGCGAAATCCCCGACCTTCCGGCGACCAGGTTGCGCCAAAACGTCGGAACGTCGTTTCCGATGGGCGTGACCGCACCCATCCCCGTGATGACGACTCGGCGTTCCACTGCCTCACCCCGCTTATATAACAGAAAGCCCCGGCATACGCACGGGACTCCGTTTTTGGAATGCCTACACCGGGTATCGCATTATTGATGCGATTCGATGTATGTAACCACATCTCCGACGGTGCTGATCTTCTCCGCTTCCTCATCGGAGATCTCCATGTCGAACTCATCTTCAAGTTCCATGATGAGCTCCACGATGTCGAGTGAATCAGCGCCCAAATCGTCCTTGAACGTGGCATCCGGCGTGACCTTCGACTCGTCCACCTGGAGGCGATCCACGATGATTTTCTTGACGCGCTCAAACGTATCAGACATGCTTTCACCTCCTGCCCAGAGTATACTACATGACCATGCCGCCGTCGACATGGAGCACCTGGCCCGTGATGTACGACGCATCATCCGAAGCCAGGAACGCCACCGCCTTGGCTACGTGCTCAGGCGATCCGGCATAGCCGACCGGGATCTGCGCCCGCAGCTTGGCCTGCGCCTCCTCCGGCAACTGGGCCGTCATGTCGGTTTCGATCAACCCCGGGGCCACGGCGTTCACCGTAATGCCGCGCGACGCGAACTCTCTCGCCGCCGACTTGGTCAGCCCGATGAGTCCCGCCTTGGCGGCCACGTAGTTGGCCTGACCGGGATTGCCGACGATGGCGACCACGGACGTTACGTTCACAATCCGTCCGTAGCGCTGCTTGAGCATCGGCCGCGCCGCGCTGCGGATGAGGTGGAACGCACCCTTCAGATTGACATCCAAAACGTCGTTCCAGTCTTCGTCGCTCATCCGAAGGATCAGCGTGTCGCGCGTGATGCCGGCATTGTTCACGACGATGTCGACCCTGCCGAAAGCGGCCAACGCCGATTCTACCAAGCGCTGCGCGTCGGAAGCAACGCGCACATCGCCCTTCTCGACGATGGCACGCCGCCCCAGCGCCTCAATCTCGCGCGCGGTCGATCTCGCATCCTCTTCGCGCCCCGCGTAGTTCACCACCACGTGCGCCCCCCGACGCGCCAGCTCTATGGCGATGGCGCGCCCAATCCCGCGCGACGCACCGGTGACAATGGCCACACGATCCTCCACCTGCTCAACCCCCTGACTCCAGCCGGCCACCCCGTGGCCTCATGCGTCCTGAAGGGCAGCCCGCGTCTCCTGCAACGACGCCAGGTCCTCCACGTGCAGCGTGCGTACCTGACGATCCACCTTCCGAATGAGCCCGGACAGGACCGTGCCCGGCCCGAACTCGATGAACGTGTCCACCCCCAGGGCCAGCATCGCTCGCACATCGTCCTCCCACCGAACGGGTGAGTACAACTGGGCGGCCAGCGCCTGCCGTATCTCCTCAGGCTGCTGCTTGGGCTGCGCATCCACGTTGGCCATGACCGGCCACCGGGCACGCCGGAGCTCTGTTTGATCCAACGCTTCCGCCAACCGCGCCGCCGCCGGGCGCATCAACCGAGAGTGGAACGGTCCGCTCACCTCGAGAAAGACCACGCGGCGCGCTCCACGCGACCTCGCCAACTCCGCAGCGCGCTCCACAGCCGACCGCGTTCCCGAGATCACAATCTGCCCCGGGCAGTTCAGATTGGCGAGGTCCACGGTATCCTCGCCTTCACAGGCCGCCTCGCACACCTCCGCCAGGGCCTCTCGTTCCATGCCCATGACGGCCGCCATGGTGCCGCGGCCGGCAGGGACGGCCTCGTCCATCCATCGTCCGCGCCTGTGCACGAGCCGCACGGCATCCGCCAGATCCAGCGCATCGCTCGCGACCAGCGCCGTGTACTCCCCCAGGCTGTGGCCGGCCGTGACCACAGCATCCACCGATGTCTCCGACTGCAATGCGCGAAGCGCCGCAATGCCGGCCGTGAGGAGCGCCGGCTGCGTGTGATACGTGAGCCTCAGTTCCTCCTCCGGTCCTTCCCAGCACAGCCTGGATAGCGGGTAGCCGAGCGCCTCATCGGCTATCTCAAAGACCTCCCGGGCCGCGGGATACCGCTCCGCCAGTTCTCGTCCCATCCCGACGGTCTGGGCTCCCTGCCCGGGAAACACCAACGCGACCTTCAATCCGCCAATCTCCCTTCTCGCGGCGCCCAGGCGCCACGTTGTGACGACTCCTCTTTCGACTTCGGCCTCCGAAATCCCTGCCGCGAACCTTGTCGACGCGCGCGATTCGAATGGGTTCGGCGGAGTGCCATCACAGCCGAACGGCCGCTGCGCCCCACGTCAGGCCCGCGCCAAACCCCACCAGCACGGCCAGGTCCCCGACTTTGGCCCGGCCCTCACGGATGGCCTCGTCGAGCGCAATAGGAATGGAGGAGGCCGAGGTGTTGCCGTACTTGTCGATGGTGATCACCACCTTGGACTCGTCGAGCCCAAAGCGCTTGCGGGCCGCGTCGATGATACGGATGTTGGCCTGATGAGGCACCAACAGGTCGATGGCGTCCTTGTCCAGGCCAGCCTTCGCCAACACGCTCTCCGTGGCCGACGCCATGGCCTTCACCGCAAACTTGAACGTCTCTTGACCCTGCATTTTGATGAAATGCTCACGCGCGGCCACCGTTTCCGCGGACGGCGGGCGCCGAGATCCACCTGCCGGCATGAACAAAAACTCACCGCCACTGCCGTCGGAGCCGAGATCGAACGCAAGAAAACCACGGCCTTCTGGGACCGGACCGATGACGGCGGCACCTGCACCGTCTCCGAACAGGACGCACGTGCTCCGATCCTCGTAATCCGTAATCCGCGACAGAAGGTCCGCCGCCACCACGAGGACGTGCCGGTACATACCCGCGTCGACCATCGCGGCGGCCATGGCGGCACCGTACAAAAACCCAGAGCATCCGGATTCGATATCCACGGCACCAGCGTGTGTCGCGCCAAGCTTGTCCTGGATGATGCAGGCCGTGGCAGGGAACATCATGTCCGGTGTCACCGTCGCGCAGATCACCAGGTCAATCTCCTCGGCCGCCACACCTGCAGCCTGCAGCGCCTTCTCACTCGCCCGAACGGCGTAATCGGACGTGGCCTCGTACGCTTCGGCGATCCGCCGTTCCTTGATGCCCGTGCGCGTCACGATCCACTCATCACTCGTATCCACCATTTTTTCCAAATCCGCGTTGCTCAGAACGCGCTCCGGCACCGCCGACCCAGTGCCGAGAATCCCCGCACGCATCCCTGCCATGCCAATTCTCCTCCTTACGTTCACGACTCCGCTGGCGCCGACGACCCATGCTCGCGGACCTCTACCAGCGTCGACCGAATTCGATCCAGCACACCGCGCTCGGCAAACCGCGCCGCTTGTTCTAGCGCGTGATACCACGCGCGTGCGTCAGAACTGCCGTGCGCCTTGATGCATCCGCCTTGAACGCCCAGCAGCGGTGCCCCGCCGTACTCGGCGTAATCGAACCGGTCGCGGAAGGATGAAAGTGCACCGCGGGCAGCCAGACCGACCACACGCAGCCACGCCTGGGCCATGAACGCCTCCTTGAGTGCACCGAAGAGCCCCAGACCGACGCCTTCCACGAGCTTCAGCACGACGTTGCCGACAAAGCCGTCACAGACCACCACATCCGCGTCTCCGGAAAGCAACTCGCGCGACTCCAGATTTCCGATGAAATGCAGCTGAGGCGCTGAGGCCAGCAGAGGGTAGGCGGCTTTGCACACCGCGTTCCCCTTCCCTTCCTCCGTCCCGATGTTCAACAGCGCCACCCGCGGTCGCTCGATGCCGAGCACCTGCTGTGCGTAGATGCTGCCCATCACAGCGAACTCCAGGAGGTTGCGCGCATCGGCGTCGACCGTCGCCCCGGCATCGAGCAGCAGCACACCGTGTCCGTCAAAGGTCGGGAGGATGGGCGCCAACGCCGGCCGCTCCATCCCGGGAAGCCGGCCCATGACAAGCAATCCGCTGGCGACAAATGCCCCCGTGTTGCCTGCGGAGATGAGTACGTCCGCCTCACCCTCGCGAACAGCGCGCGCCGCGAGCACCATGGAAGCCTGAGGTTTCCGCCGAACGGCCCGCACCGGCTCGTCATCTGCCTCGATGCGGACGTCGGTGTGGACCAGCGTCACATTGTCCGGGGCTGGCCCCTGCACACTCGCGCGTATCTCCGATTCGTCCCCGAACACGAGGAAGTTGACATCGGAGCGCTCCCGCGCCATCCGCCACACGGCGGAAACCGCGGCGACCGGGGCGTGATCACCGCCCATGGCATCGACAGCGATTCGCATCACTCATCCTCCATCCTATCCTCGGATGGCCCGGAGGTCCCGGTGTGCTCCATCGGCCACGCGACGACCCAGATCCAACCGGCAAGGACCGTCTGACCCGCGGCCGTGGTGGTGGCCCGGCACTTGGCCACCCGACCCCTGCGGCCAATCACGTCCACCCGCGCCAGCAGCACCTCACCCAGCCGCACGGGCCGATAGAAGCGCAATTCCGACTTCGCGGTCACCGCCGCATCCGCATCCATGACCGCGGTCGCCAGGGAGTTCACCTGAGCAAACAGGATGTGCCCGCGCGTGATGCCGGTACGCGCGAACACATGCTCGGAGCCGACGCGCAGGCGGGAGACTGCCATGCGCCCCAGTTCGAGCTCCACGAGCTCACCGATGACCTCCTGCTGCTCGAGCGCCCGCACAGGATCATGTCGCGCCTGCGCGACTTGCCGGATCCGCTCCCGCGCCTCGGGGATGGAGAGTGCGGCGCGGTCCAATCGAATGGTGGCGACGCTGACCTGAAAGCGCTCCGCCAACTGTTCATCCGTGGCGAACGGATTCTCCGCGAGATAGCGAACCAGTGCGGCGCGGCGTTCCGACTTCTTCAAGCCCACGACATCTGTTCCTCCGCCTCTCCGCCCTTCGACAAGTTTTTCATACCTGGTGCTAAAACCTACTGATAATGTACCCCACGGCCGCTACGTCTGCAAGCGGGTCCCGGCCCGCCTCTCGCAAGGACGATAGAAACAAAAAACCCCCTCGCGTTCTCGCAAGGGGTCATGAGATCCGAATCCGCATCACTTGCTGGCCACCACGGTCCGGCCTTTGTAGCTGCCGCAATTCTTGCATACATGGTGAGGAAGCTTATATTCACCGCACTGCGGGCAACGTACCAGCGTGGGAGCCTCCAGCTTGAAATGCGTCCGGCGCAGGCGTTTGCGCGTCTTCGATACCCGGTGTTGTTGAACGGCCATGCGAGCACCTCCTTTGCGACTGCACAGTTCAACATCTTACTCCGAATGCGGCGAGGAAAGCAAGTCCCGCAGCGCTTCCAGACGCGGATCGATCCGCCTCGTGTCGCACTGACACGGCTCCACGTTCCGGTTGCGGCCGCACACGGGACATAGCCCTTTGCACGCTTCGTCACACAGCGGCCGGTTGTCCAGGGCGAGGTGCACGGCCTGTTCAATGTACGGATCGAGCAGCACCGTGCCATCGCTCGAATGGTGGATGTCCTCGCCATCGGCCTTGGCGGCATTCTCCGTGAACGCCTCCTCGAACGGTGCGACAAGCTGGGCATCGAAGGGCTCCAAACAGCGCGAGCATTGATAGGTCACCACGGCGCGCAGATCACCGTGCAGGTGACACACATCCTCCTCCCATTCGGCCACCAGGTCCGAGGTGACTGGCGAGAGCGCATCCACCTCTGGCACCTCGCGCGGCACATCCGGAAGTTCGACCTCTCCCTGCACATGCACCGGGTGCGCGCGCTGCTTCTCGAGAAGCTTCAGGTTGATCTCCATCATCTTTATCCGCATCCTTCTTTCTCCACCTGCGAGTCCTCGCCATACTCGCCGAAGACCGCTGCTTTCAGTGTATCCATGGCCGCCAGCGCTGTCTCATAGCCAATGCGAATGGCCTCGGCCGCACGATGAAACTGCGATGTCCCGACATGCGACAGATCCGGCGTCAAGGTCACGCTCGCCTCGCGCGTCTGATCCTGAACCAGCGGATCCTGCATGACGTCCAGCGACTGGAGCACGACGTCCAACATCGTCTCGGGTGCGCTCGGCCGCAGCGTCGCTGACACGTCCACGGCAATCACCACGTCGACCCCGAGATCGCGCACAGCCCGCACGGGGACACGGTCGATCACGCCTCCATCGACGTAGATCCCGTCCGCCGTCACCACCGGAACGAACACACCGGGAATCGAGATGCTGGCGCGAACGGCGTCCGCAATCTTCCCGGTGCGAAAGACCACGCGCTTGCGCCCCAGGAGTTCCGTCGCGACGATGGCGAGTGGGATATCCGCGTCCTGGATCTCCCTGTCCCGCGTCAACAGCTGCATGATTTGGCGAATCCGTTCCCCGGCAATGACGCCCAGCTTGGGCACGGTCAGGTCCAACCAGTGCCGGTAGCCGAGGCTCGTCGCCAGCCTCTCCATGAATCCGGGACGCATGCCCGTGGCGTACAGCGCCGCCACGATGCTGCCCATGCTGGAACCGCTCACGGCATGCACAGGAATGCCGTGCTCCTCCAGCGCCTTCAGAACGCCGATATGCGCATAACCCTTGGCGCCCCCGGATCCCAACGCCACGCCAACCCTTCGCGCCGTCATCCTGGATCACTCCGTCCGGGGAGGAAACTTGCTCGCCAACGCCCGTTCCACCGGCTCCGGAACCAACCCGCGCACGCTTCCCCCATGCATCGCCACGTCCTTGACCAGGGTTGAGCTGATATATCCATAGCGCGGATCTGTCAGCAGCAGGACGGTTTCGGCACCGCTGTACAGGTGGCGGTTCATCTGCGCCATGCGCAGTTCGTTCTCGAAATCGGACACCTCGCGAACGCCGCGGATGATCACGGAGATCTGATGGGTGCGCACATAGTCGACGAGCAGACCTTGGAACTGGTCCACGCGGACGTTGTCGTAACCGCGAACGGACTCCTTGAGCAGAGCCATCCGCTCTTCCACGGTGAACAACGGCCGTTTCAGCGGATTGTGCAGCACCGCCAGCACCAGTTCATCGAACAGCGCTGCGGCTCGCCCCACCAGGTCCAGGTGGCCCATGGTCATGGGATCAAAGCTACCCGGATAGACCGCGCGTCTCATTCACTCTTCACTCCTTCACCGGAGCGTACAGGCTGACCGTGATGTCGCCGTAGGTACG
Organism: Alicyclobacillus sp.; assembly: GCA_023511725.1. Lineage (GTDB taxonomy): Bacteria > Bacillota > Bacilli > Alicyclobacillales > Alicyclobacillaceae > JAIMAY01. The sequence goes on along the minus strand of JAIMAY010000004.1, from coordinate 101,529 downwards.
TAACTTGTGCAGCGCAAAGCCCGACACCTGTTCGGGCAAGGCCACGTGGCGCGGGTGCTCGCAGACGACGCACGAGGTTACCTCAACACCCTCCGCCGCCAGCGCCTGCAGAACGGGTACCCAGAGCTGCGCGGCATAGGGCGGATCGACAAAGACCCAGCGCACCCGACCGTACGTTCGGGCCACCCGCGTCACGGCACTCCGCCAATCCATCCGCCACACCTGCACCTGATTCGCAGCTCTGCACCGCGCCACATTGTCGTGAATCGCAGCGACGGCGCGGGGGTGTCGGTCGACGAGGATGGCCAGGTCCGCGCCGCGACTGACCGCCTCTAATCCGAGGGCGCCAGACCCCGCAAACAGATCCAGCGCGATGCCTCCACTCCAGTCCATCCCGATGAGATGAAACATCGACTCCTTCACGCGGTCCGTCGTGGGCCGCGCGATCTCGCCCGTCGGCGCCGTCAGGCGAACCCCTTTGAACGTCCCGGCGATGACCCGCATGCACCACCCCACCCCACAGCCATCCTGAGGTCACTGTAGCACACTGGGAAGCTGGCACCAAACGGAGGAAAGATGCAGAAATCGGTGCGACGCATGTCAGGGATGTATAAACCGCCCGCGTGGAGGCCATATTGGATACCAGCAACGGCGAGAGCTGTTGTGGCAACCGCGGGTGAAGGCTGAGTCCCCTATCAGCCCTTCCTCCGGTTTCTCCTCTCCCAGATTCGCCGGGCGGCCCCCGCCGCCGGCGGCAGAACCCACGCGGACCCGGGCGTGGGTTTTCTGCTTTCCGCGCACAGAAAAGGGCAGCGGCGCCGCATGCCCGCTGCCCACATCCTGGTCTACCCATCAGCCGCGGCCGGCAATCATCTGCTCGGCCATGGCCACCAGCTTGCGCGTCATGTTCCCTCCAATGGCACCCGTGTCGCGAGTGAGCATGGTTCCCCAGTAGCCGTCCGCCGGGGTCTGAATGCCGAGTTCCTGCGCCACCTCATACTTCATCTGATCCAGAGCGCGCAGCGCCTGCGGCACAACCGGCGTATTCCGCTTTTGACCGAGAGCCATGTTCCTCAACCTCCTTTGTTGTAGGTAACCATACTATCTACCCCATGCGGGATTCATATGCAGGGAATTCCACCCAAAGCCAGCCTTGGTTCACGCGACCGCCTGGCTCACGCCCGCGCAACACACGATGGTGTATAGTTAAAATGGGATGCCCGTCCCATCCGGACGAGGACGGAAGGAGAGTGAGCATGACGATTCATTTGTGGGACATCCGCCGTACACAACAGGCGTATGAAAGCGGTGAAACCAGCGCGGAAGAGGTGACCCGCTGGTTTCTGGAGCGAATCCGGCGGTATGATCCGGACCTCGGTGCATTTGTCGCGGTGAACGAGCACGCGGTCGAGGAGGCGCGCAGGATTGACGAGGCCCGCAAGCGCGGGGATGCAGTGGGTCCCCTGGCCGGTATCGTGGTGGCTATCAAAGACCTCCTCGATACGGCAGGTCTGCGCACCGGCTATGGCGGCTGGCATTTTCGAGACCACGTCCCCTCCGCCGATGCGACGGTGGTGCGGCGGCTGAAGGCGGCGGGAGCCATCGTGATCGGCAAGACCAATCTCCACGAGTACGCTTACGGCACGACCACGGAGAACCCTCATTACGGAACATCGCGCAACCCGTGGGACAGAGGACGAATCGCCGGGGGATCCAGTGGCGGCAGCGCCGTCGCGGTCGCCGCTGGACTGTGCTGCGCAGCCATCGGCACAGACACCGGCGGCAGCATCCGTATTCCCGCTGCCGTGTGTGGCCATGTGGGGCTCAAACCCACATACGGACGCGTGAGCAAAGCCGGCGTCTTTCCACTCGCCTCGTCGCTGGATCACGTGGGCCCGATGACCCGCACCGTGGCCGATGCGGCGTTGTTGCTGCAGGTGATGGCGGGACCGGACCCGGCGGATCCCACCACGGCCACGGTACCCGTGCCCGAGTATGACCCCACGCCGGCCTCGGGTGAGGTTCGCGTCGGCGTCCCTCGCCAGTTCTTCTTTGAACAGTGCAATCCGGCCGTCCGAGACGTGGTTCGCACAACCCTCGAACGCTTGCAGGCGCTGGGATTCCGCGTGGTGGAGGTGGACATCCCCGACATCGACCAGGTTCCCGCCATGCAACAGGCGACCATCGCCAGCGAGGCGCTGGCCGTGCATGAAGAGCGTCTGCGCGAGACCCCCGAGCGGTTTGGCGAGGATGTGCGAACGCGGCTGGCCAGCGGCACCGAGATCCGCGGTGTGGATTACGTGCGGGCGCAGGCGTTCCGACAAGGCTTCCGGGCCAAGGTGATGGAAATCCTCTCGCAGGTGGACGTCATCGCCACGCCGACGACCCCCATCACCGCTACACCCATTGGCGCCGCGTACACCGAGGTGGAGGGGCGAAGTGTGCATGTCCGCGGTCATCTGACGCGGTACACGAACCCCTGGAATCTGTCCGGTCTGCCGGCCATCACGCTGCCCTGCGGCTTGACGCCAGATGGTCTGCCCGTGGGCTTGCAGTTGGTCGGGCCTGCCTGGGGGGAACGCAAGCTGCTCCGCGTCGCCGCGCGCGTGGAGGAGATCACGCCGTGGCAACCGGTGGCACCGGCGTATCGCGGCATCTGACGTCGCGCGACCCGAGCCACAGAGCTGAGGAGCGAACCACACACGAAAAGGAAAGGGCGGCCTGTCGGTCGCCCTCTTTGCATCCTCTACCTTATCATGCGCGCGTCAGCGCCACGTGGCGTTGGGCTTGATCACCTCGAACCGCACCCGGTCGCGGTATTTCATCGCTGTCTGGATCAGATCCCGGATCAACTCGTCGGAGAGAAGATGGGGTTTCAGGCCCAGATCCACGAGTTTCGTGTGGATGGCGTTGTAATAATGCTCTTCCTTCTCCACGCGGGGATTGGGCAGATGCGCAATTTCCGCACGCAGCCCCATCTGCTGCGCCACCCGCTGCACGCGCTCCGCCAATTCGAGAACGGAGAACTGCTCGGTGAACTGGTTGAACACGCGGAACTCCCCGTGATCCGCCGGATGCATGGCCGCCAACTCGATGCACTGCACCGTGTCGCGAATGTCGAGGAAGCCGCGCGTCTGCCCGCCCTTTCCATATACTGTAAGTTCATGGCCGACAGCCGCCTGGATGCAGAAGCGGTTGAGCGCAGTCCCAAACACGCCGTCGTAATCGACGCGGTTGTACAGGCGCTCGTCCAGCCTCGTTTCATCCGTCCACAGCCCGTACACGACACCTTGATTCAGATCCGTGGCGCGAATCCCCCACGCCTTGCAGCAGAACATGATGTTGTGGCTGTCGTGCACTTTGGAGAGATGATAGAACGAGAAGGGCTGCTTCGGGTAGGGCAGCACATCCTCGCGCCCTTTGTGCTGAATCCGGATGTAGCCTTCCTCGATGTCGATGTTGGGTGTGCCGTATTCACCCATGGTGCCCAGCTTGATCAGATGGCAATCGGGGGTGATCTCCTTAATGGCGTACAGCACATTGAGCGTACCCACCACGTTGTTGACCTGCGTGAACACCGCGTGTTCCCGGTCTATCATCGAATACGGCGCCGAGCGTTGCTCGGCGTAGTGGACGATGGCCTCCGGCTGGAACTCGCGAAACACGCGTTCGACAACGCTCCAGTCGGTCAGGTCACCGATGTAGACCTGAATCTCCTTCCCGGTGAGTTCCCGCCACGCCGCAACCCGTTCCTCCAGCGTGCGGATGGGTGTGAGGGACTGCGTGCCGAGTTCTTCATCCCACTTACGGCGGATGAGGCTGTCGACTATCGCCACCTCATGCCCACGTTGAGAGAAATGTAAGGCCGTTGGCCAGCCGCAGAAGCCGTCGCCACCGGCAATCAGAATTCTCATACAAGATTCACCCCATCTTATCCCAACGTCATTCGCTTCATATGTACGTTGCCCGCTGCAACCCCATGCCGAACACGCTCCCTGCCGCATGGTTGCAGAGCATCGTACTACCAATGTACAGGTTTTCAGAGACGTGGGCAACCCGGGGAATCTAGCCAGTGCCAAGACCTTACTCGAAGCGGCAGGGAGAACCATGCCTCCCTGCCGCTGTCGCTTCCGTCACCACGGCTGGAAGTATTCCATGTGCTCACTGGTCTCCACGACCCACTTCCAGTAGGTGCGCAGCCCCTTGCCGCAGAGGCGTACCAGATAACGCACGGGTCGCATGTTTGATCACCCCGTCCTCCAGTATTCCCCAGAGGACGATGTGTCACGCGCGGCCCATTCGGGGGTCTCCTAATCCAGCGCGGCAATGCACTGACCCATACGTACCGGATCGCCGCGACGAACAACAAAACCGTCAATCATGCCGGCCTCGAACAAGAGGATGACTGTGGATCCAAGCGCGAAATATCCCAATTCCTCGCCCTTGCGCAGCGACATGTGCAGGGTCCCCTCCCGCGGGCCGCTTCGACGCCGCGCATGGGGCCCCGCCGCCGGCGGGCCGTAGTCGGTGCGAATGCTGCCCACGCCGGCCGCGCCGACCTTGACCACGGCCAGCAGACCATGATCAGAATCCACCCAAGTAATCAAGCGCTCATTGCGCGTGTACAGCCCCCGTATGTACCGAACACCCGCTGGATTCACGGGGAATAGGACGCCCGGAACATACCGCCACCGCACCAGCGTGCCATCGACCGGCATGTGGATCCGGTGATAATCGCGCGGACTGAGATACAGCGTAATGTAGTGTCCACCCACGAACGGCTCGGCCGCGGCGCTGTCCGCGAGCAGGTCTTGAACCGTATAGGTGGTTCCTTTGGCCTGCACCATCGTGTTCTCATCGATCCGCCCCAGTTCGCTCACGGTACCGTCGACCGGCGATACCACCCCGCCCTCCAGGGGTCTCGCGCCAGGCTTGAGCCGGCGGCAGAACAGGGCGAGCAAACTCGGGTATTCACAGGCGGCGCGTTCGGCATCCGACAGGTCCACGTCAAAGTGCCGGACGTACCACGGAATCATCCGTCGGCTCCAACGCCGGCCGGCGATGTGACCTGCAAGCGCCGTCCAGGCATCTTTTGGGAAGATGTGCAGCAGCAATCGGCGCCACAACCCCGACATCATCCACCCCACGCTCTTATGATGACTCCCATTGTAGGGGACGGCCGGGCGTCTGTCTATGGACGCACATCACAGCAAAGGGGCCGGTGAACCGGCCCCCGCTGTATGATCCAATACGCACTCGCTATCCTCGGTTTCAGAAGTTCTGACGGCCCGCCAGCTGCTGCTCAGCCAAGGCCACCAGCTTTCGGGTGATGTTACCGCCAATCGCGCCGGTGTCGCGGGCGGTCATCGTGCCCCAGTAACCGTCCTGCGGCGTCTGGATGCCGAGTTCGTTCGCCACCTCATACTTGAACTGATCCAACGCCTTGGCGGCACCCGGCACGACGGGCGTGTTCCGCTTCTGTCCAAGCGCCATCTTGCATCACCTCCTTGTCTGTGCCCTTAGTATGGCCGGACAAGGGAGAGGAATGACCGACAAATGCTGGTTGGTAACTCATGTCTCCACACGCTCCGCGCCGCTCTGCTCGACCAACATCGTGCGCAGCGGGGCGTAGGCGGGCATCAGCCAAAAATCGCGGGACTCCACGAGCGATCTCGCCTCGTCACGCGCCACCTCCATCATGCGGAGGTCGCGGGCGAGATCGCCCACTGTGAACTCCGGCAGGCCGCTCTGCCGAATGCCGAACACCTCGCCTGGGCCACGCAGCTCGAGATCCTTTTCGGCAATCAGAAAGCCATCTTCGGTTTCGCACAGGGTTTTCAAGCGCGCTTGCGCCATCTCGGTGGTGGCATCGGACACGAGGATACACAGGCTGCGAGCCTGACCGCGGCCCACGCGTCCGCGCAGCTGATGCAACTGCGCCAAACCGAACCGTTCGGCGTGGTAGATGACCATCACGGTCGCGTTCGGCACGTCGATGCCGACCTCAATCACCGTGGTGCTCACCAGCACCTGCGTCTCACCGGACGCAAAGGATCTCATCACCTGATCCTTGTCTCTGGGGCTCATCCGCCCATGCAGGAGCCCCACTGTGAACCCAGCCAACTCTTCCCGGAAGCGCTCGTAAAGCTGGGTCGCGGAAGCGAGTTCCGCGCTCTTATCCGAATCCTCGACGAGGGGAGCCACGATGTACGCCTGCTCGCCCCGCGCCAATGCCTGGCGCACGCGCCGGAGCACCTCGGCTTCCTTCTCCGGTCGCACCCACACGGTGTCCACCGGTTGCCGCCCCGGTGGCCGCTCGTTGAGCATGGACACGTCAAGATCCCCATACACCGCGAGCGCCAATGTGCGGGGAATGGGTGTGGCCGACATCATGAGCACATCCGGTGCACGGCCTTTCGACCGCAGCAACGCACGTTGCGCGACACCAAACCGGTGCTGTTCATCCGTGATCACGAGTCCAAGTTGGGCAAAGCGCACGCTTTCTGTGAGCAGCGCATGGGTACCGACGACCAGGTGGACGTCGCCAGCCTCGATGGCCCTCAGCCGTGCCTGACGCTCTTTGTCCGGCACGCTCCCGGTCAACAGGCACACGCGCATGCCAAGCGGGCCGAGTCGCCGCTCGGCCTCGGCCGCATGTTGCTCGGCCAGAATCTCGGTGGGTGCCATCAGGGCGGATTGGGCACCCGCTCGATGGACGGCATACGCTGCCCACAGTGCCACCCACGTCTTCCCGGATCCCACGTCCCCCTGCAAAAGCCGCGTCATCGCCCGCTCCGAACGCAGGTCCTGGAGGATTTCGGCGCACGCTCGCTGCTGAGCACCGGTCATCCGGGCCGGTAGTGCCGCGGTGAACCGCGGCCACGCATCGTCCGGGACAGGCCGGGCTTCGCCCGGGTGTCGAGCCTGGCGCTGCTTGCGAAACCATTGGAGTTGCAACTGGAACAGGAAAAATTCCTCGAACGCCAGGCGCCGACGCGCCTGGCGGAGTTGCTCCGCGCTGGCCGGGGCATGAATCCAGCGCAGTGCCTGCGCATGGCTCACCAGTCGGTACTTGTCCCGGAGTTCCTGCGGCAATCGCTCCTGCAACTGATCCGCGAATTGATGGAGTGCCTGGCGCACGCATGCCTCCACCTGACTGCTCGTGATTCCCTGCCCGGCATGGTACACGGGCGTGAAGGCACGGTGTCCGTCCGCATGAATCCCCCACTCCGTTTGTGACACGATGATCCGTCGTGCCGCCGCTTCCCAGCGTCCGGTGACCGTGACCACGGTACCCTCGGTCAATTTCGGCTTCAGATAGTGTTGATTGAACCAGACGCCGAGGATGCGATGTCTGTCATCGACGCGCAATCCCGCCGTCAGCACCGAACGCCGCCCATGCCAACGCAACCTGGGCGGCGTTTCCACCACCGCTTGCGCCGTCACACGGCCGTTCGGTGGGAAGGCCTCGAAGGGCAGCGGTCGCAGGTCCTCGTACCGAAAGGGATAGTGGTGTAACAGGTCGTGGACCGAGGCAATACCGAGATCGCGCAGAGCCCTGGCTTTGGCAGGCCCCACACCGGCCACGTGCTCGACGGGGATCTGTTCCAACCCCGCATCACTCGACGGAGAAGATGTAGTCATACACCGGCTGCCCGCCGTCGCGGGCCTCCACCTCCAACCCCAAGTCGCGCGTGATCCGCTCGGAGACCGCGGCAAGGGTGGCCTCGTCCACGCCGGCCCCGTAGAACACCGTCACCAGTTCCGCGTCTCCATCGGACACCCTGCGCACGGTGGCCACCAGCACGTCTTCTCGGTTCTCACCGACCTCCACCAGGTCCGGACCTGAGAAACCCAGGAACTGCCCGGCTCGGATTTCCTGGCCTTGATACGTGGTATCCCGAGCCGCCTGCACCACCTGGCCCCAGCGCACGTGTGCCATCGCTTCCGCCATCCGCTCCGCGTTCACGCCGGCCTCCGCATCCGGCCGATACGCCAACAGGGCGGCAATCGCCTGAGGAATGGATGTGCTGGGCACTACGCGCACATGATCACCCACCACACCGGCCGCCTGTTCGGCAGCCAGCACGACATTCTTGTTGTTGGGCAGAATGATCACCTGTTCCGCCGGGGTTTCACGAATCGCTTGCACCAATTCCTCCGTGCTGGGATTCATCGTCTGGCCGCCGCTGACAATGCGCTGAACCCCCAGGCTGCGCAGGATATTGGCCAAGCCGTCGCCGGCGGCCACGGCCACCACGCCGCACCGCACGCGCGGGGACACTTCCGGGCTGCTATGTATCGCGCGTTCATCGGTGTCCGGAGGCTCCGATGGCGCGGACGCCGCCGGATGTGTCTCACGAATCTCCGCATGCTGGCGCGTCATGTTGTCGACCTTGACCTTGACCAACTCGCCTAGCGACAGTGCATCCTCGAGCACCCGGCCGGGGTGAAGCGTGTGGACGTGCACCTTGATCAGCGGTGCGACGCCCACGACCAGAAGGGAATCACCGTAGGACGCAAGGCGCTCGCGCAGCGCTGCTTCGGCAGCCTCGAAAGCATGGCCCCCTACATCGACGAGCACCTCGGTGCAGTAGCCGTACTCTCCTTCGTGGTCGATCCGCGCTGCCGCGTATTCGAACTGCTGCTCCACCACGTCCGCCGCCTCACCAGTCGCCTGTACGGGTGCGGACTCTACCCTGCCCTCCAAGAACGCGAGAAACCCCTCGTAGACGTAGACCAACCCCTGGCCGCCGGAGTCCACGACCCCGGCCTGGCGTAGCACGGGCAATTGCTCCGGCGTCCTTGCCAGCGCCTGGCGGGCAGCCTCCAGAACCAGGTTCATCCATCTCTGCAGATCCCGTTCTTTTCGCGCCGCCTTGACCGCTGTTTGCGCAGCCTCGCGCGCAACCGTCAGCATCGTGCCTTCCACAGGCTTGGCCACGGCCCGGTAGGCGATATCCACGCCTTCTTGCAGGGCGCTCGCAAACCGGCGCGTATCCAGCGCGTCCGCATCCCGGCACACGCGCACGAACCCACGAAACAGCTGCGACAGAATGACGCCGGAATTGCCGCGCGCCCCCATCAGCAGGCCGGTGGCCAGTTGCTGAGCAAGGCCCGCCAGGTCGTCTCCGCCGTAGGCGGTCATGCGCTCCACGCCGCTGCGCAGCGAGAGTTCCATATTTGTGCCCGTATCTCCGTCGGGCACCGGAAACACATTGAGGGCGTTGACCGCCTCCGCCATCGCCCGCAGCCGGGCGTGGCCGGACACAACCAACGCCTTGAACGCAGCCCCGTCCAATCGCTCCAACCCGGTCATGCACAGCCTCCTCGTCGTGATGGGCGGTTCACGCCCTCTCGTCGGCCACCCTGACCCCCTGTACGAAGATGTTCACGCGGTCCACGTTGATCCCGACGGTCTCATTCAGCACGTACCGCACCTTGTCACGCACGTTCTGCGCGATCTCATAGATGTTGGTGCCGTAGCTGACGATGATGTACAGGTCGACCTCAATCTCGTCATTGGTAATCCGGACCTCCACACCTCGGCCCGGGTTATCCCTTCCAAGCAACTCACTGAGGCTATCCTTGACCTGACGACGTGACGCCATACCCACCAGTCCGTAGCAGTCCATCGCTGCCAGACCGGCGATGGTGGCGATGACATCCTCCGTCACGGTGATACGTCCGAGTGACGTCTCGATGGTCCTCGGCATCCGGGCACCCCCTGCAAACACGCCTGCTTTGTGTCATTGTACTATATCGGTGCAGATGGGCGAAAGGCGAGGGCGGTGCGGCCCAACGGTTGCGGGGCCGGAAGCCGCTGTGGTAGACTAGTGAAGTCACTGTGTCTGGCGGCTGACCGCGTGAAAAAGGAGGTGCGCAATATGGCACAACGCTGTGATATCTGCGGCCGCGAGCCGAAAACGGGCCACAAGATCAGCCACTCGCACATCCTGACCAAGCGCCGCTTCATGCCGAATCTGCAGCGGGTCCGCGTGGTGGTGAACGGCACGGTCAAGCGCATGCGGGTGTGCACCAGGTGTCTGAAGGCCGGCAAGGTGACGCGCGCCGTCTGAAGGAGGGCACCGGAGCGCGTCTGCAGCATACGCGGGTAACTCGCGAAAGCACGAAAACGGGCACAGCCGAGTGGCTGTGCCCGTTCGCATACCCACCTTTCGCAGGCCAAGGTGATCTCACCCACCCGTACACACGTCGCCGGCCTGCTTTGCGCCATCAATCCTTCGCAAATACACCAATCACAGCCTTGACGATGCCTCCCAAGAACTTGGGCAGCTTGATGGTGTAGAATTTCAAGACCGGACTCCCTCCTTGTCGTCCCGTCCGTTCCCGGGTGCCCCACGCGGTGCCGTTGATTACGCTACATGTATATTCCGCGTCAGGGCATTTGTGCCCAGCCCCGGACACGAAGCGGTCGGCCGGGAGGGTGTCAGGAGGACAGCGCCGCTCGGAGTCTTGCGATGGCCTCGCGCCTATCCGCCTCGCCGAACACAGCAGAACCCGCGACAAACACGCTGGCCCCGGCCGCCGCGGCCTCGCCGATGGTCGCCGGCGAAATGCCGCCATCCACTTCAATCTCTACATCTCTACGCCCGAGACCATCCAGCCATGCGCGAGCCTGCCGTACTTTTTCGATCACGGCCGGAATCAGCGCCTGCCCCCCGAATCCAGGGTTGACCGTCATCAGGAGCAGCAGGTCGAAGTCCGCCGCCACCCACTCCGCAGCGGACAACGGTGTGGCCGGGTTGAGGGCCAACCCGGCTCGACAGCCCGCCTGCCGGATCTGCTGCAGAGCGCGATGGACGTGAGGCGTTGCCTCGGCATGGACGGTGATGATGCTCGCTCCGGCACGCGCGAAGGCATCGATGTACCGCTCCGGTTCCATGATCATGAGATGGACATCGAGCGTGCAGTCAAACCGTTGCCGCAGCGCCTCCACCACCAGCGGACCCATGGTGAGATTCGGCACAAAACGTCCGTCCATCACGTCCACGTGAATCCAATCGGCACCCGCCGCGAGCACGGACTCCACTTCTTCCCCCAGCTTTGTAAAATCCGCGGACAGGATGGATGGTGCGATGATAGGCGTCAATAGCGGTGCGCCTCCTTATCAAGCAGCTCGAGGAGCAGCGTGCGGTAGCTCTCGTATCTCGACGCCGCCAACTCCCCCGAGGCCACCGCGTGCTTCACGGCGCACCCGGTTTCCTCAAGGTGCAGGCAGTCGTCGTACTCGCACTGCAAGCCCACCTCGCGAATCTCTGGGAAATAGTCGCGAAGCTCGGACGATGCCACCGTCAGCTCCAACTGGCTGAACCCAGGTGCATCGGCAATCCAGGTGTCCGGCTCCAATTCAAACAACTCCACATGCCGCGTCGTGTGCCGGCCTCGCCCCAGCTTACGGCTCACATCCCCCATCCGCAGGCCGAGTTCCGGCGAGAGGGCGTTGGCGAGGCTCGATTTCCCGGCGCCCGACGGCCCCGCGAACACCGTGATGTGACCGCGCAACACCTCGCGGACCTGGTCGATGCCGACATTTGCCCACGCAGAAGCGGGAATCACCGTATACCCGGCGCGCTCGTACGGTTCGGCCGCCCTGCGCAGTTCGTCCTCATCCCCGGTGTCGACTTTCGAGATGACGATCACGGGCCGCACCCGCGCCGCCTGCGCACACACCAACACCCGATCCAACAGGCGCGCATGAAAATCCGGTGTCCGCAGCGAGAACACGCACAGCGCCTGATCCACGTTGGCCACAGGCGGACGAATGAGCTCCGTCTGCCTCGGCAGAACGGCGTTGATCACGCCTTCGCTGGCACCCACAGGCTCCACCTCAACGAGGTCACCCACCATCACGGTGATGCCGCGCTTTTTGAACACGCCGCGGGCGCGACAGCGGCGCACCACGCCGTCCTGCTTGACATCAAACAGCCCCCCGACCGCGCGGATCACCCGGCCCGCTTGCATGGCTGCGCCCTCCCTGCCGGAAACAGCGATGAAGGCAAGCCATCAATAGGAGACATGCCGATCATCCACCACCTGTCCATTCACCTTCACAACCACCTCACCGTTCGGCTGCTCCGGCGTCAGCACCAACGTCAGTGACCACGTGGTCGTCTTGGTGATGGTCTGGTTGACAACCTCTCGATTTTGCGCCGTCGCATCCGTTGTGATGATCTCCACCTGCCACGGGTCACCCTTGCCGTCGTACTTCACGGTGACTTTGACGGGCTTCTGGTGGGCATCGGGCGGGATTTGGCCCGTGTCGTTCCCGGTGCTGTTGCTGGTGGTGTTGCCGCTGTTCTGCGCCACGTAAAGGTCAATCGCCGTGCCCTCGGGCACCTGGTCCCCCACCTGGTATCGACCAACCTGATACACCGTGCCATCCGGCGCCTGGTACGGTGTGCGATATACCGTGCCCACCGCCAGGCCCGCGGATTGCAGCATCTGCTCGGCGGCCTGGAGCGTTTGGCCAATCACGTTGGGAATCTGCACAAGCCCACCCTTGCTGATCTGCAGCGTGATGTGCGAATTCGGATCCACGCTCTGTCCGGCGGGTGGATTCGTTCCGACGGCGTCGCCCGCCGCCACCTGGTCACTCTGAACGTACGTCACATTGATGTTGCTGCGCGAAAAGCCGGCGTTGACCAATTGCGTGATGGCCTCATCCTGCGGCAGCCCCTGCACGTCTGGCACGACGACCGAGGGCGAGCCGCTGCTGATGTACAGGATGATGGTCCGGTTCTCCTTGACCTCCGTCGGTCCAGGCGGATCCTGCGCAAACACGATGCCCTGCGGCTTGCTGCTCGGTTCATGCTCCCGCTGGATCTGGCTGTCCGAGAAGCCGGCATGCTCCAGCGTCGCCACCGCCTGCTGCTCCGTCTCTCCGACCACATTGGGCAGTTCCACGGTCTGCACGGCGAGCAGCTTCATCACAATCCAGTATGCCGCGAGCGCCCCCACGCAGAGCACGCCGGTGCCGACGCCGGTCCACATCAGGCCGCGCCACCACCGCCGGCGCCGTGTCCCGGGCTGGGCCGGGGCACTCTCCTGTTCTCCTTCCTCCGGGGTGGTCTCCGGTGTCAGCGGAGGCACCACAATCGTCTCCTGCGTGACGTCATCCTCCGGCGGCACGTACTTCGGCACATTGGGGTGGATGAGAGCATCGCGAAGATCACGGCGCACGGACCGCATGTCCGGGTAGCGGTGCTCCGGCGATTTGGCGAGACAGCGGAGCACAATGTTCTCCACGCTCTGTGGAATATCAGGCCGGATCTGACGCGGCTCGATGAATTTGTCACGCAGATGCTTGAGCGCGACCGACACCGGTGAATCTCCCGAAAACGGCAGTTGGCCGGTCAGCATCTCGTACATGACGACGCCGAGCGAGTAGATATCGCTCTGCGCCGTGGCGACGCGGCCCCGCGCCTGCTCGGGCGAGAAATAATGCACAGACCCGAGCACGTGCGTGCTGGTCTGGTAGGTGAGAGTGTTGCCCGTGATGGCCTTGGCGATGCCAAAATCGGTCACTTTCACGCGGCCGCCGCGCGTGACCAGAATGTTGTGCGGCTTGACATCCCGGTGGATGATCCCCTGCTCATGCGCGTGGGCCAAGGCATCGCAGATCTGGTCCGCAATCTCAATCACATCCGCCACCGGCAGCGGACCGCGTTCCCGGATGACCTCCTTGAGCGTGGGGCCGTCCACGTACTCCATCACGATGTAGTACTCGCCGTCGGTCATCCCCACGTCATACACGGACACAATGTTGGGGTGCGACAGGCGCGCCGCCGCCTGCGCCTCCTGACGGAAACGCGACACCAGTTCCTCATCGCCGGCGAACTGCGGGCGCAGCATCTTGATGGCGACGGTCCGGCCCAGCAGGCGGTCCAGTGCGCGGTAGACGACGGCCATACCGCCGCCGCCAATCGGTTGCTCCAAATCATAGCGGCCACCCAGCCGTCGTTCGGTCACCGCGCTTCCTCCTCCCGATGCACCACCACGACCAGGGTGATGTTATCGGTTCCGCCGCGCTCCAGGGCGAGCTGCAGCAGTTCATCGGCAACCTGCTCCACATCCGCGTTGCACCGCGCATCGTGCAGTCGTTGCAGATGCGTCTGCAGTTCCGCGTCCGTGACCATGTTGGTCAGGCCGTCCGTGCACAGCAGCAGCACGTCGCTCGGCCGCCACGCGACCACATCGACGTCGGGAAGGTTGTGCTCCGATGTCCCCAGCGAGCGTGTGATGATGTTGCGTTGCGGATGGTGCAGCGCTTCCTCTGCCGTAAGCTGTCCGCGGCGCACCAACTCGGCCACCAGCGAATGATCCTGGGTGACCTGCTTGAGCGCGTCATCCTGCAGCAGATAGCCGCGGCTGTCCCCGACATTCGCAAACACAATCTGCGATTCGTTGAACAGGGCAGCCACCAGGGTCGTCCCCATGCCGTGGTACGCGCGCGTCTGCTGAGCTGCCTCCCAGATCTGGCGATTGGCCTCAGAGACGGCCGTGTGCATGAGTTCGACCGGATCGAACCCATCCTGCGCCAGACCCTCCCGGATCACCTCGACCATCGTGTCCACGGCGATTCGGCTGGCCACCTCACCGGCCGACGCGCCGCCCATGCCGTCGGCCACCACCGAGAACCGCATCGGCTGGAAATCGTCGCACACACGATAGCCGTCCTGATTGACCTGCCGGACTCGTCCAACGTGCGATCTCGCTGCATGCAGCATCATGCCTTCGCCTCCCTTCACGTACCGGACGTGATGGCGCCCGCGCGACGGCGGGGCGGGCGGGCGCCCTCCCCCATGTACTGCGCCCGCAGCTGTCCGCAGGCCGCAGCGATGTCATGCCCCATCTCGCGCCGAATGGTAGCGTTCACGCCGAGTGACTTCAACTCGCGCAAGAACGCCTGGATCTGGTCCGCGGGCGTGCGCTCGTAGCCCCGCTCCGGTACGTAATTGACTGGGATCAGATTGACGTGGCTCGGGATGCCCTCCAGAAGCGCGGCGAGTTCCCGCGCATGCTCCAAGCGGTCATTCTTGCCGCCGACCAAGGCGTACTCGAAACTGATCCGCTTGCCGGTCTTGCGGCAGTAGTAGCGGCACGCTTCCATCAGTTTGGCGATGGGATACGCTTTGTTCACCGGCATCATGGCCGAGCGCAGCTCATCGTTCGGCGCGTGCAGAGAAACCGCCAGCGTGATGGGACGCCCTTCGTCGGCAAGCCGAATGATGCCCGGGACCAAACCGACCGTCGAGATGGTGATGTGGCGCTGCCCGATGTTCAGACCGTGAGGATCATGAATGATGTCGATGAACTTCATCGATGCATCGTAGTTGTCCATGGGCTCGCCCGAACCCATCAACACGACGGACGACACCCGCTCATCCGTGGCATCGAGCAGGCGCTGGCTGTACATGAGCTGCTCGACCATCTCACCGGCCGTCATCTGGCGGATCATACCGCCCAGCGTGGATGCGCAAAACGTACACCCCATCTTGCAGCCCACCTGCGTGGAGACGCACACGCTGTTGCCATAGTCGTGTCGCATCAGCACGGTCTCGACGGTGACGTCATCGGGCCACCCGAGCAGGAACTTGGTCGTACCGTCCACCTTCGACACCTGGCGCGTGATCTCCCGCGATGTGGTGATCTCCGCCACCTCGCTGAGACGGCCACGCAGCGTCTTCGGCAGGTTCGTCATCTCATCGAAGGTGAGGGCACGTTTTTGATACAGCCACTCGAACACCTGGCGCGCACGGTAGCGCGGTTCACCCAACTCCTCAAACCAGGCCGCCATCTCGTCACTGCGCATGTCATACAGATGGACCATGGAGCTACGCCTCCGTCCGTTTGATCAAACGTGCCATGAAAAACCCGTCCGTGCCCCAGGCGTCGGGCGTCAGCGTCAGCATGGCGTGATCGACCAACATCTCGGATACCGCCGCCGGCAGGTGAGGACGCGCGTCGCCGAGCGCAAGCCCCAACGCCGGCGAATCCAGTGCCCAGCGGACGACGTCATCGTTCTCCTCCGCCAGCAGTGTGCAGGTCGCGTACACCAACACACCACCGGGCCGAACCAGAGTGGCCGCGGCACGGAGCAAATCACGCTGTAGCTCGGCCAGCGAGGCGATGTCCGCTTCGCTGCGCCGCCAGCGGATATCCGGCCGGTGCCGCAACACGCCGAGACCACTGCAGGGCGCATCGACGAGCACGGCATCGTATCCCCCAGGCAGAAGCCCCTTGCGCGCCACGTCGCGACCGTCGGCGAGCATCGTGCGAATGCTGCGTAAGCCCAGGCGAATGGCGGCCTGGCGCAACAACCCCAGCTTGTGCGGGTGAATGTCGATGGCGTCGATGCTGCCCTGATCTTCCATGAACTCCGCCAAGTGCGTGGTCTTGCCGCCGGGTGCCGCGCACATGTCGAGCACGCGGGAGCCAGGCGTCGGGGCGACCATCTGTGCGACCAGCATGGCACCCTCGTCCTGCACGCTCACCAGCCCCATTTGGTAGGGTGCCCACGCCTCCACGTTCACCCCGCGCTCCAGCCGAATTCCCCAGGGGTGAAGTGGAGACGGTGTCGCTGGCGTGCCCTCCTCCCGCAAGCGGGCCAACACCTGATGGGTCGTTGTACGCAGCCGGTTGACGCGCAACGAGAGCGTCGCCTGCTCATTGCCGGCGCGCAGCAATGCTTCGGTCCTCGCCCTGCCGAACTGCCGGAGCCACCGCTCCACCATCCAGTCCGGGTAAGAATACAAGATGCCCAGCGCCGCCGCGGGTGTTGCCGCACGCGCCGCCGCGCGCGCCAAGCGCTCGGCCACCGGCTCAGCGACGCGGCTGAACTGCCGCAATACACCGTTGACGAAACCCGCCGCCTGTGGTTTGACGCGCTTGCACAGTTCAACCGCCTCGTTGAGCGCTGCGTACGCCGGGACCCGGGTGAGAAATGCCAACTGGTAGACTGTCATGCGCAGGATGGTCAAAACCTCCGGGTCCAAGGCGTCGACCGGGCGGCTGAGATGCGGCGCCAGCAGCACATCGATGGATCGCCGTCGCTGTACCGTGCCGTAGACGATCTCGGTACACAGCGCTCTATCCCGCTCGCCCAAATCCTCCGTCCCCAGCACGGCCTGCAGGGCCAGGTTCGTGAAGGCGTCTCCGGTTTCGACTTGAAGCAGCGCCTCGTACGCCAACTCCCGCGCGCCGCTCACGCCCCGGCCGCCTCCTCCGGCGACGTAAAGCGCACCTGCGTTCGACGGAGACCCTGCCACCAGGCCGCGGCCGGCATCCGCCGGCGACCGGCGGGCTGCACTTCTTCCAGCGCCAGCCACGCATCGGCACAGGCTACGAACACGCGGCCCCCTTCCCAGCGCAGCGTACCCGGTGCTTCGGGCGGGATCGACAACACGTTCTGCCGGGTGGTGCGCCACACCTTGATGCGCTCGCCTTCGCACAACGTCGCCGCGCCGGGCCAGGGTGACAGACCCCGCACGTGATTGTGCACGTCGGCGGCCGAACGATGCCACGGCACCCATTCGTCCCCCGGCTGAATGCGCTCGGCGTACGTCACACCCTCCTCCGGCTGCGGCACCGGCGTGATCTCCCCTGCCAGATAGCGGGGTACCAACTCGGCCACCAACGCCGCGCCCAGCTCGGCCAGCCGATCATGCACAGCACCCGTGTCTTCGTCCGGACCGATGGGCGTACGGCGCGCCCCCAGCACCGGACCCGCGTCAAGCGCCTCCACCATGCGCATCAGGGTCACCCCGGTCTCCTCGTCCCCCGCCATCACGGCGCGGTGAATCGGTGCAGCCCCGCGCCAGCGAGGCAGCAACGAGGCGTGTACATTCAGACATCCATGCGTCGGCAACGCCAACAGTGCGCGCGGCAGGATCTGCCCGTACGCGGCCGTGATGATCAGGTCAGGCCGCCATTGACCAAGGAACGCCAGAGCTTCCGGTTCCCGCACGCGCCGCGGCTGAAACACCGGGATCCCAAGCGCCTCGGCCGCGACCTTCACGGGCGGCGGTGTCAGCGCCCTGCCACGCCCGGCGGGTTTGTCCGGCTGCGTCACGACGCCCGCGAGCGGGTACATGTCGGCGAGGCGGCGCAGGATGGGCACCGCGAACTCCGGCGTGCCCATGAACACGACACGCGGTGCATCCGCATGCATTCAGCGTTGCAGCTCCTTTTCCCGCTGGATTTGATCCGGCCGCAGATAATCCGTGAACAGGATCCCGTCCAGGTGATCCACTTCGTGCTGGACGCAGCGCGCCAGCAGGTCCGTGGCGTCGATGGTCACCGTCTCGCCCTTGCGATTGAGGCCGCGTACCACCACGCGCTGGGCACGCGTCACCTCACCGCGGATGCCGGGCAGCGACAGGCAACCCTCCACCGCCGTCTGTGTGCCATGCCGTTCCAAGATCTCGGGGTTGATCAGTTCAATCAGGCCATTGCCCACATCCATGACGATCACGCGCTTCGGCACGCCAATCTGCACCGCCGCCAGACCAATGCCATCCGCGTCGTACATCGTCTCGGCCATGTCGTCCAGCAGTTTCTCAATCCCCTTGTTGATCTCCTTCACCGGCTTCGAAATCTCGCGCAGAATCGGATCTTCTCCCGTACGTATGATGCGTATGGCCACCTGCCATCCCACCTTCCTCTCGGCCCCTTCATAGGGTTAGATACGAGCAGCATCGACATCCAATGCACAGGTGCCCCCGACTTTTCGCATACGCGTCATCACGGCGTCAAACGCCGCGCGGACAGCGTCACGCACGTCGTCCCATCGCAAATACTTTACCACAACCTGATACCGAAACTGATCATGCACCCGCCGGACGCCCGCCGGCACGGCCGGCAACACGGTCGCGCCCGCGCCGAGACTCGCACGCCGCAACTCCCGTTCAAACCGCGACGCAGCCGCCTGCGCCCAGCGCTCCTCGCTGTGCATCGCGCGGAACACCGCCAGCTCACTGAACGGCGGGTAGCCAAACGCCTCGCGAATCTTCAGTTCCCGCTCGAAGAAACCGTTGTAGTCGTGGTGCGCCGCCGCTTGGATGGCGTAGTGCTCCGGTCGGTACGTCTGGATCACCGTGCGCCCCGCGTCGCCGGCCCTGCCCGCGCGGCCCGCGACCTGCGCGAGGAGTTGAAAGGTTCGCTCCGCGGCCCGGTAATCGGGCACCGCGAGCATGGTATCGGCACTCACCACACCGACGAAGGCCACGCCGGGAAAATCGAGACCCTTCGCAATCATCTGCGTACCGATCAGGATGTCCACCTCGCGGTTGAGCATCGCCTGCACCACGGCGCCGTGCGCACCCTTGCGTCGTGCGGTGTCGACGTCGAGACGCAGAACGCGCCACTGCGGCCAGCGGGATCGGACAACCTCCTCCAACTGCTGCGTGCCTATCCCGAACGGTCGCAGCGCCGGTTCACGGCACACCGGACACACATCCTCGAGCGGCTCCCGGTGCTGGCAGTAGTGGCAGACCAGGACGGTCTGTCCGCCCTCACGGTGCACGGTCAGCGAGATGTCGCAGTGCGGGCAGACCGGCACATGGCCGCACCCGCGGCACAGCACGAACGCGGCCAGCCCGCGCCGGTTCAGGAACAGCAGCGCCTGGCGTCCGTGCGAACAGGCTTCCTCGACACCCTGCTGCAGTTGGCGACTGAGAATACCTCGCTCACCGCTGCGCAGTGCCTCGCGCATGTCCACAATCTCCACGGGCGGCAGCGGTTGGCCGGTGACCCGCACCGGCAGGACCGCCAGGTCCATCTTTCCTCGCTGGACATCGCTCATCGCGTGGAGTGAAGGCGTGGCGGAACCGAGGATAACGACCGCGCCCTCATGCTCCGCTCGCCAGCGCGCCACGTCGCGGGCGTCGTAGTACGGTGCGTCCTCCTGCTTGTAGGCCGGTTCGTGCTCTTCGTCGATGATGATCAGCTTCAGGTCCTGGACTGGGGCGAAGACCGCGGATCGGGCGCCGACCGCAATTCTCGCCTCGCCACGTCTCAACCGCAGCCACTCGTCGCGCCGTTCGCCATCCGACAACCCGGAGTGGAGCACGGCCACCGCATCCCCGAAGCGGGCCTCAAAGCGACCCACGAGCTGCGGGGTGAGCGCAATCTCCGGCACCAGTACGATGGCACCCCCGCCTGCCTCGAGGCAGCGGCCAATCAGCCGCAGGTACAACTCGGTCTTGCCGCTGCCGGTCACGCCGTGCAGCAGCGCACGCCGTCCCCCGCCGGCCTCTAGCACAGCCTCGAGCCTATCCAGCGCGCGACGCTGCCAGGGGGTCAATTCCGGTGGCGCGGCCTCTGCGCTGACGCCCGCTGCCGGCTTGCGGTAGACGGAGACCCACACCATCTCCGCGAGCCCGGCCTCCACCAGTGCCTGCACCGCCCGTTCGGATGGACTCCGGCCCGCTGTGTGGAGGTGGAGCTCCGGCGTCTCGACAAGCGCCCGCGCCAAGGCGGCCTGCACCGGTGCCCGCCGCTCGCGCGCCTGCGCAAACAAACGCAGCGCGTCGGGCGCCGCAAGGGCCCGCAGCACCGGCACGCGCTCATCCGTCACCGCATCGCGCCCCACCGCCACCTCCCGGGCGGCCCCGATGGCGGTCAGCGCGGACAGCAGCGATGCGGCGCGCAGTCCGTAGCGGCGCTCCAGTTGCTCGAAGGTGCGCGGACGGGCCAGCCACGCCCACGCCTCGCGCAGCTCCTCGTCCTGCGGCACGACCTCCCCGCGTTCGATCACGCGTCTCTCCACGGTCCGAAACGGTCCCGGCAGCACAGCTTCCACCGCCTCCACCAACGTGCACGCGTACCGATCCGTGAGATACTCGCACACGGCCAGCAGCGGCGGCGTCAGGAGCGGCTCGTCGTCCAGCACCTGGTGGATGGGTTTGAGGGCGGGATGGGCTGCACTTACCGTCTTCACACGCCAGACCAACCCCGCCACCCAACGGCGGCCGAACGACACGAAAACGCGCTGGCCCGGTTGCAGCCGGTCCGCCCATGCGGGCGGCACCCGGTAATCAAACGTCCGGTCCAGCGCGCGCGTACGCACGTGTACGACCACCTCGGCCACGCGTTCCGTCATGCGGGTGGCCCCCCGTCAGCGTCTGTGCGCAGGCGCACCACGGCATCCAGAATGCGCTCGGCCACCTCATGCTTGGGCAACAGCGGCAGCGCCTGCTCACCGCCTCGCTTGTCCAGCAGCGTCACGCGGTTGGTGTCCACGGCGAAGCCGGCATCCTTCTGGCTCACATCGTTGACCACCAGCAGGTCCAGATTCTTGCGTGCCAGCTTTTCACGCGCCTTGGCCACGGCGTCGCCTGTCTCGGCCGCAAAGCCGACGAAGGTCTGATGCGCCTTTTTTCGGCGTCCCATCTCCGCCAGGATGTCGACCGTCGGCTCCAGCACCAAGGCTGGAACGCCATCGCCCTTTTTCCACTTGGTCGACAGCCGCTCGCGCGGCCGGAAATCCGCCGGTGCGGCGGCGCTGATGTAGACATCCGCCTGGTGGATGCGAGCCGCCACCGCGTCGTACATGTCCTGCGTCGAGCGCACCCGGACCAACTCGACGCCCGCCGGTGGGGCGAGCGATACCGGCCCCGACACCAGCGTCACACGCGCCCCGCGCGTCCGCGCGGCCTCAGCGATGGCATAGCCCATCTTGCCGGAGGACCCATTGCTCAAAAAACGCACGGGGTCGATGTCTTCCACGGTGGGTCCGGCGGTCACCAGGACCGAGAGGCCCGCCAGGTCCGAGGGGCGCGACAATACCGCCTCCACCACCGCGACAATCTCTTCCGGCTCGGGCAAACGGCCCGTACCCGTGTAGCCGCAGGCCAGCGGTCCGCTGGCGGGATCAATCACGATGACCCCGCGCCGCCGCAGCCTCGCCAGGTTTTCCTGGACGGCCGGATGCTCGTACATGTGGACGTTCATCGCGGGCGCGATGACCACGGGCGCCTGCACCGCCAGCGCGGTCGTGGTCACCATGTCATCCGCGATACCGTGCGCCAGCTTGGCGATGAGATTGGCGGTAGCTGGCGCAATCAGGAACAGCGCCGCCCGATCCGCCACCGCAATATGGGCGATCTCGCCCGGATCCGGCTCGGCGAAGGTATCGACAATCACGGCGCGCTTGGTCAGCGCCTGAAACGTGAGCGGCTGTACAAACCGCGTGGCGTGCTCGGTCATCAGCACCTGCACGTCGTACCCGCGCTTGACCAGCTGGCTGGCGAGCGCAGCCGATTTGTAGGCGGCGATACCTCCCCCCACGCCGAGTACCACCGTTTGCTGCATCGGAAGTCACCGACTCCTCTCCCTGCTGCGCGGGAGGCCCGTCGGGGTCAGACATGAAAAAAGAGAACAACCCTCAGGTTGTTCCACTTCCCCACGTCTCACTTCAGGCCGTCGCGCGTCCGCACATACGTGACTTTGCCGTCATGGATCTCCCACAGGGCACGGCTCACATTGCGCGTCGTGGACATCCCGGGCTGACCCAGGTTCTGGTCCTGAAGCTGTCGCGCCCGCTTGGCCGTGACAACCACCAGCGTGTACTTGCTGTCCACCAACTTCATCAATTCGTCAATGGACGGATAGAGCACGCCCACTCCCTCGCTTTGCGTGATGACGTCCATCTCAGGCCTCCCGAGCGTCACCAATCCGACAGGAGCTGCAGATTGCGCTGCACGCTGCAGTGTTCCGCGGTGACGATGGCCTGAATCCTGTCACAGGCCGCCTCCACGACGTCGTTCACGACGACATAGTCGTATTCCCGCATCATCTGCAACTCGGTGCGCGCGGCATTGAACCGCTGCCGGAACGACTCATCCGTTTCCGTGCCGCGCCCGAGGATGCGCGCCTGCAATTCCGTCGCGGACGGCGGAATCAGAAAGATGAACACCCCTTCGGGGAAACGCTGCTTGACCTGCATCGCCCCCTGGATGTCAATCTCCAACAATACATCGTAACCAGCTTGCAGCTTTTCTTCAACAAATCTACGCGGTGTTCCATAGTAATTATTGAAGACGCGGGCCCACTCCAGCAGCTCTCCGCGCTGGATCATGCCCTCAAACTCCTGGTGACTGCGGAAAAAGTAATGCACGCCCTCCTGCTCGCCTGGGCGCGGAGACCGGGTCGTCACCGACACCGACAGGCACAACTCAGGCATGCGCTGTGTCAGCGCCTTGCACACCGTGCCCTTCCCGGCACCGGAGGGGCCGCTGAGCACAAACAGGATCCCTTCGCGCGGACTCATATCCTCATTCCTCATCTTCCACCATCTGATCCTTCGCCATCAGTCGGTGCGCCACGGTTTCCGGTTGCACGGCGGAGAGGATGACGTGGTCGCTGTCCGTGATGATCACCGCGCGCGTCCGGCGCCCGTAGGTGGCGTCGATGCACATACCGCGCTCGCGCGCCTCCTGAACGATGCGCTTGATGGGCGCGGACTCTGGGCTGACGATGGTGACGATGCGGTTGGCCGCGACGATGTTGCCAAAACCGATATTGATCAATTTGATGGACACGGTTGCACGCCCCCTCGCCGCATCTTTGCGGCGGGTTCTTCCACGAGTAATTCACTCGATGTTCTGCGCCTGTTCACGGAGTTGCTCAATCAACACCTTGGCCTCCACCACCGCGCGCGACAACTGGAGGTCTTGCGACTTGGCGCCGATGGTGTTCGCCTCACGGTGCATCTCCTGAACCAAAAAATCAAGCCGCCGGCCCATCGGCCCGCCGCTCTGCAGCGTCTGGCGAAACTCCGCAATATGGCTGCGCAGCCGGGCAATCTCCTCATCCACGGCGGCACGATCCGCGAACAGTGTGACCTCCGTCCACAACCGCGCGTCGTCAGCCGCCGCCGGTCCCACAGCCTGCACCAGCTTCTCACGGATGCGCGCCTCATAGTGCGTCACGGCCTGCGGTGCGGCCTCGGCCATGCGTGCGACCCATCGCTCCAACTCGTCCACACACGCCGTCAACACGCGGGCCAGCCTTGCGCCTTCTCGCTCTCGCATCGACAAGAGCATGTCCAGCGCTTGATCCACGGCGGACCACAGTACATCCGTGAGCTCGTCCGCCGCGGTATCCGTTTGCACGGTCACCACGCCGGGAAATTGCAGCAGTTCCATGACCGCTGGTCGCGCATCGTCGCCGGGCTTCAGGCGCCTTGCCGCCTCGCGTGCCACGGACACCAACTCATCGAACAGAGCCCAATCGACCGCAATGCGCCCGGGAAGGCCCGTCCAGTCGGCCTGCACGCTGACATCCACCCGCCCGCGCGAGATGCGTTCCGCAAGCCGCTGCCGTACCGCGGGTTCAAGCGCCGACCAGTCCCTCGGCAGCCGGATGCTGAACTCCGAAAACCGATGGTTGACCGACCGCATCTCGACCCGCACTCGAACGGGACCCGCCGCAGCCTCGGCCTGGCCGAAGCCGGTCATGCTTCTCGGTGCCATGGTGTGCCGCCTCCATAAGTGAGACCATTGTAGCGCAGCAGCGGCGGATAACACAAGTTAGCTTCGCCACGCTTCTCCGCACGCGCTCGCACGGCCTCGGGCGCCACCGTGTGCAGGCGCACAAAAACGGCCGGCGTGCACGGACGTACCGTCCACACCGGCCGGAGGGTCGATGACGATGCTGCCGATCCCGCCTCAGCGCGCGCGCACCGGCGTCGCCTTGGGGCGCAGCGCCTTGCGACCCGCACGCCGAACCGACAACAAGAAGGTGGGCAACGCCGCGGCCACCAGTGCAATCACCCAGTCCATCCCCGCGAGCGGTGTGGTGCCGAACAGGCGCGCCACCGGCGGTAGATACAACGTGACCAAGAACAACGCCACCGACGACAGCACCGCCAGCCACAGCCAGATGTTCTCGAACAGATTGCGCTTCAGGATACCGCCTTCGACGCTGCGGCAATCGAACACCAGGATGAATTGGGCGAGCGTCAGCGTCGTGTAGGCCATCGTCTGCGCCCGCTTCAGGTCACCAGGCGCCGTCCGCAGCGCCCACAGGAAGACCGCCAGCGTGGCGACGCCGATGAGGATACCGCGGCTGAGGATCTTCACGCCCAGGCCGCGCGCGAAGATACCCTCGTTGACCGGACGCGGCGGCCTGTCCATGATGTCCCGCTCGGCAGGATCCACCCCGAGCGCGATGGCGGGCAGCCCATCCGTCACCAGATTGACCCAAAGGATCTGGATGGGTGTCAGAGGCAGCGGCATGCCCGCCAGCATGGCGACGAACATGGTGACAATCTCACCGACATTGGACGCGAGGAGATAGCGGATGAATTTGCGGATGTTATCGTAGATGCCGCGCCCTTCCTCGACTGCCGCGACGATGGTGGCGAAGTTGTCGTCGGCCAGCACCAGCGCGGAGGCCTCCTTGGCCACGTCCGTCCCGTTCTGCCCCATGGCAATTCCGATATCCGCCTGCTTGATGGCGGGCGCATCGTTCACACCGTCGCCCGTCATCGCCACAATTTCTCCCCGCGCCTGCAGCGCGCGCACGATGCGGAGCTTGTGTTCCGGCGACACGCGGGCGTACACGTAGACCTGGTCCACGATGCGGCTGAGGTCCTCATCGGTCATGGCATCCATCTCCGGCCCGGTCAGCACGCGCCCTTTCTCGGGCAGCATGTCGAGCTGACGCGCGATGGCGATAGCGGTTTCCCGGTGGTCCCCCGTGATCATGACGGTGCGAATGCCGGCACGGTGGCACTTCTGTATCGCTTCGTACACCTCTTCGCGAGGCGGATCCATCATCCCGACCATGCCCACGAACACCAGCTGACGCTCGGGATCTCTCTCGGATTTCGCCGCTTCCACGCTGGGGAAGCGCCGAAAGCCGAAGGCGAGGTTGCGAAGCGCGGCGGCGGCCATCTGCTCGTTCGCCACCAAGATGCGCTTTTTCAGGCTGGCCGACAGCGGCTCCGGACGGCCACCGGTGTACACCTGCGTCGACCGCTCCAGCAGTACATCCGGCGCGCCCTTGACCAGCAGCAACACTTCACCGTCCGGGGTCTTGACCAGCACGCTCATCAATTTGCGCTCCGAATCGAACGGAATCTCGTCAATGCGTTCGTAACCCTCCACCTCAAAGTGCGCCTTGCGCGCCATCACGAGCAGAGCGCCCTCGGTCGGATCGCCCTGCACCACAAACCGGCGCCCGCCCTCACCCTCCTCGGTTTCTGCGAGCACAGCGTTATTGCACAGCGCGCCAATCTCTATCACCCGCCGCAACCCCGCCCGCCGCAGCGGCTGCACAGGCCGTTCATCGAACAGAAACTCCCCCAGCGGATCATAACCAGCGCCGGTGACACGGTACCATTCCCCGTCGACCCAGACCCGCTGGACCGTCATGCGGTTTTGCGTGAGGGTGCCGGTTTTGTCCGAGCAGATGACCGATGCGCAACCGAGTGTCTCCACCGACGGGAGCTTGCGAACAATGGCATTGCGCTTGATCATGCGCTGCACACCCAGGGCCAGGGCAATGGTGACGATAGCCGGCAGACCCTCCGGAATGGCGGCCACAGCCAGACTCACACCGGCTAGGAACATCTGGTACAGCGGCTGCCCGTGCAGTACGCCCGCGACCACGACGAGCAACGTGATCCCCAGTGAGAGCCACACCAGGATCCGTCCAAGTTGGTCCAGGCGCCGTTGCAGCGGCGTCAACTGCTCCTCGGACTGCTGCATCAGATCTGCAATCTTGCCCATTTCCGTCGCCATGCCGGTCGCGGTCACGACCGCCTCCGCCTTGCCGCGCGTCACCAGTGTGCCCATGTACACCATGTTGCGGCGGTCGCCCAATGGCGCCGTGGGATCCACGTAGACGTTGGCCTGTTTGTGCACCGGGACGGACTCACCGGTGAGCGCTGACTCCTCCACATCCAGCCCGTATGCGCTGACGAGGCGCGCATCCGCTGGAACTCGGTCGCCACCCTCGAGGAGAATGATGTCACCAGGCACCAGTTCGCGGGCCGGGATCGACTGGACACGGCCATCCCGCCGCACGCGTGCCATCGGCGCCGTCAATTCCTTGAGTGCAGCGAGCGAGCGCTCCGCCCGCACTTCCTGGACGAAACCGAGAATTCCGTTCAAAATGATGATGGCGATGATGGTGATGGCGTCCGCGTACTCCCCCAAGAGACCGGAGATGAGGGTCGCCACCACCAGCACGATGGTCATGAAATCGCGGAACTGGTTGAAGAAGATGGTGAGCAGCGATACCTTGTTGCCTTCGATGAGCTGGTTGGCCCCGTGGCTGCGCCGACGTTCCTGAACCTCGTCGGCAGTCAGGCCGGAGGGGCTGGTTTCCAAGCTCTGCAGGCAATCGGCAGCGGACAGCGCATGCCATGGTTTCTCCACAAGAGCCACCCCTTCTGCAACTTGTCTCGTAATCTCTATGCCTGTACGCCCTGCGAATATGTCCCATGTGCAGGACGAGTCCGGAAAAAGCCGAGAGAGAGGATAGACGATGGATGGTTTGACCGTGGCTGCACTCCGCCGCGTGTGGGCGGAGGTGTACCGCCAAGCGCGAATCGAAAAGATTCATCAGCCCAGTGAGCGCGAGATCACCGTGAGCGTTCGGACCCCCCAGGGCGTGCACCGGCTCATGCTATCGGCGCACCGGCAGTTCGCCAGGGCGCACCGGCTGGTGCATGCACGCCCCGAAAACCCACCGGAAGCTCCCATGTTCTGCATGTTGCTGCGGCGTCGTCTGGAGGGCGGCCGCATCCGCGATGTGCGGCAGCCGGCGTGGGAACGCGCGCTGCACATCGTGATCGAACGCGTGGATGAACTCGGGGACCTGCGGGAGTACGTGCTGGTGCTGGAGATGATGGGCAAGCACAGCAACCTGATGTTGTGCGAAGGCGATGGAGAGGGTGCGCCGGTGCGCGTGATCGACGCCATCGTGCACGTCACGCCGGACATGAGCCGCGTGCGGCCCATTCTGCCTGGCTCGCCGTTTACGCCCCCACCGCCGCAGCGACGCCTGGCCTGGGATGAGGTCACCGCGGATGACCTGGCGCAGCTGGACTTGCCGGGCGTTCCGGCCGCGAAGCGGCGGCTCGCCCTCGCCCAGAGGGTGGCGGGGATGGGGCCGGTGACGGCCGCCGAGGTTATGGCCAGAGCCGGCTCCCTGGCGCCCGAGGCGCTCCGCGAGGCCATCCGTGAGTTGTACGCAGCCGTGCTGAACGGCGCAGAAACGCCGAGCCTGGGTCTGGATGAACTGGGCCGGCCGCTGGCGGCGGCGCCGTTCACACTCACTCACCTGCCGCGCCGCGAATTGCTTGTTTCGCTCGACGAGGCACTGGATCGACTGTACAGCGAGCAGGCCGAGCACATGCTGGAGTCTCGGCGCAAACGGCAACTGGAACAGGCCGTTCAGGCCCACATCGACCGGCTGCGCGGCAAGTTGGCCAAGCTGGACGAGGCGGAGCGGGAGAGCGAAGGTCACGAGCTGCTGCGCATCCAGGGCGAGCTTCTCACCACCTACGCGCATCAGCTGGAGAAGGGCCAAACGGAGGCCGTGCTGCCCAACTACTACGATGAGATGCGGCCCATCCGCATCCCGCTCGATCCCGCCCTCACCCCCATCGAAAACGCGCAGCGCTACTTTCGCCTCAGCAGCCGGCGCAAGCGGGCGCTGCCGGTGTTGGCTGAGGAGCGCGCGCAGGCCGAGGCGGACCTGGCGTACCTGGAAAGCGTGTTGGTACAGCTCCGGGACGCCGGCACCGCGGACCTGGAACTGATTGCGCGGGAATTGGCGCAACAGGGCTTCTGGACGGAGCCCAGATCACGCAAAGGCTCATCCACGACCGGTGGGCGCCGGCGCGATGCCGCGCAGCCGGACGCCTACGAGAGTTCGGATGGCTTCATCATCCGCGTCGGGCGCAACAATGTGCAGAATGACCGTCTCACCCTTCGCGCCAGTCAGCCGCACGACGTGTGGCTGCACGTGAAGGACATGCCGGGCAGTCACGTGGTGATCTCCACGGAAGGGAAAGCGGTGCCGGACAGCACCCTGGAGGAAGCCGCACTGCTGGCGGCATGGTTCAGCAAGGGGCGCGACTCGAGCCGCGTCGCCGTTGACCACACGCTGATCCGCAACGTCTGGAAGGCGCGCGGGGCTCGGCCGGGCCAGGTGTTGTACGAGGGACAGCGGACGCTGTACGTGACCCCGGACCGGTCCCGGATCGAACAGATCCTGGAGCGCCGCCATCGCCCGCGCCGCGCGGATACACCTGCCTCAGCCGAGCCTGGTCAGGACGAGCCCTGAGGCTCGCGAGCGCCGGCAGGAGCGGGCCAGCCATCGAACAACTGCCGCCGAGCCATCACGCCCGCGGTGAGGCTGGCCGCCGCACCGGGGCGCACCCCCTCATGCCAGACATAACGCAGAGTGTCCGCGACATCCGGCCGGCCGACGTGAAGCGCCAGTTGAACAGCGAGCAGCTGCCCGTCGCGCAGCACGGCCGGGTCCTCCATCGTTTGCCGCCACCACTGCGCCCAGCGCGCGGCGTCCGACAGCGGCGCCGCCGCGGCGAAGACTTTCCACAATTGAAAGTAGATGTCCGTCACGCGTTCCCGGCTCGATGGGGACGCGACCATCCAGATCTCCGCCAGCGCGCGCGATGTCAACAGATGCTCGGCGAGGCCCGACAAAGCGCCGGGGTCCGAGCGCATGGCGCGCTCCCCCACCGAGCGCACCACATCGAGCGTCCGGATGGCGAACATCTCCCCCCGTTCACCACACCGAACCGCGCGAGCAGCCAGATCCAAGAGCCTATCTGCCACGTGCTCCACATAGAACGTCTGCCCCTCACTCAGCAGATGGGCGAACACAAGATGCCGATACGCTCGAATCACGGTCACGGCCGCCGCCCACGCGCCCCCCGCGATGTACAGACGGCCCTGGTCCCGGAGCGCACTCAGCACACTGTAGAGCAGCCCGGTTTCCCGCTCCTTGACCGCCACACCGACGATTTCAACCCACTGGTCCACGACGCTCTGATGCACGTCCAGCAGAGCCTGATCCGCATCGGCGGGCAGCGGGAGATGCGACGCGATGTACAGCATGGCGCGCACACAGCGCGTGCCCGTCACCGAGTCGCTGAACGAAGCCGCGCGCTTGGCGATGTCGCAGATCTGCTCGACGTTCTCCAATGCGGCGCGCCACCGGCCGTGGGCCAACGCCCGGTCATAGTCGCGCAGGATCAGCTTGATGATACGTTCCGGTTTCAGCAGTTGCACCACCGCGTACATATACATCAGCAGGCTGAAGAAGCAGATGATGACCAGGACCAGATCCGCGGACATCTCCGGACGAAGGGAGGCGGGCAGCGGATCGCGAAGGGGATCCCGGATCTTCGCCATCAACACAAAGCTGTGAATGATGGTCACCAGGTATACAAGAAACAGCGAGGCGTTGTACGGTAAGCGCATGAAAAAATCCAGCACGCGGTGGGTGTAGTTGCTGGCGGTGAGTTGTATAGCCACCAGGATGATGGAGATACATAACGCCAGAATGGTGGACAGCGACGAGACGATGGTGTTCAGATAGTTCCGCGCCGTATCCGTATCCCCGGAGAAGAGCGGCGGGGCCCACAGGAACACCAGGGTGACGACGGCCCCGGACAGGAACAGATGGAACGTCCAGGACGAGCACACGCGTTCCGCCTGCTCGCGCCACCCTCTCCCATTCCACCGCTGGAACATGCGCACTGGCCTTCCTCGCTTTCTCAGCTTCGGTCTGCAGGCTCGTCTTTTCAAGCTCCACCGACTGTTCTATTATGGTACGGGGAACATGAAAACATGACCCGGATCCTGCAAAAGAGGGACGTGACACGATGAGCACGAAAGTCAGCAAACGCCTCGCGGCCGGTGCCAATATGCCGGCGCCCGGTGAAGACGTGCTGAAAAACACGCAAGAGGCGATTCATGCTGCACTGACACGGCTCGGTTATTCGGACACCGTCTACGAGTTGTTGAAAGAGCCCATCCGCGTACTGACCGTCCGCATCCCTGTGCGCATGGATGATGGCCACACCGAGGTCTTTACGGGCTATCGAGCTCAGCACAACGACGCCATCGGCCCGACGAAAGGCGGTATCCGGTTCCACCCCGATGTGACGCTGGATGAGGTCAAAGCCCTGTCCATATGGATGAGCATCAAATGCGGCATCTTCGGGTTGCCCTACGGCGGCGCAAAGGGCGGGATTGTCTGTGATCCCCGTAAACTCTCCATCCACGAACAGGAACGCCTCGCCCGCGGTTATGTACGGGCCGTGAGCCAGATTGTCGGCCCGGCCAAGGACATCCCCGCGCCCGACGTCTACACGAATCCGCAGGTCATGGCGTGGATGTATGACGAATACAGCCGCATTCGCGAGTACGACTCGCCCAACTTTATCACCGGCAAGCCGCTGGTGCTGGGCGGATCGCAGGGACGTGAGCAGGCGACCGCGCTCGGCGTCGTGGTTGCGACGCGGGAGGCGGCAGCGCAGGCCGGAATAGACCTCAAAGAAGCCCGCGTGATTGTGCAGGGCTTCGGTAATGTCGGCAGCAACGTGGCCAGGATCCTCCATGAGATGGGCGTCAAGGTGGTGGGCATCAGCGACGCCAACGGTGCGCTATACAATGAGAATGGACTCGACATTCCGGACCTGTTTGACAAGCGCGACTCGTTCGGCGTGGTCACCACCAACTTCAGCCACGTCATCAGCAACGAGGAGTTGCTGGTCAAGCCGTGCGACATCCTGATCCCGGCGGCGCTCGAGAATCAGATCACGGAGCACAACGCTCGGGATATCCAGGCCAAGCTGATTGTGGAAGCGGCCAACGGCCCGACCACGCCGATGGCGGACGCCATTCTGGAGGAACGCGGCATCCTCGTGGTCCCTGATGTGCTCGCCAACGCTGGCGGTGTGACGGTGTCGTACTTCGAATGGGTGCAGAACAACCAGGGCTGGTACTGGACCGAGGACGAGGTCAACTCCCGCCTCGAGCGGATGATGGTGAACGCCGTCCACAACATCCTCAAGACGGCCCGCCGCTATCAGGTGTCGACCCGCCTCGCGGCCTACATGGTGGGGATCCGGCCGTTCGCCGAAGCGATGCGCTGGCGCGGCTGGCTCTGATAGCGCAGCACGGATGCTCGTTCAAATTGTCATCATTTCGCCAAAGGTTTATCCGGCAAGGCCGTGGCTGCATGCCACGGTCTTCTATGTTATGATAGAAGGTAGAGTTGCGGCAATCGCTGCATTATCGCACGGATTCAGAGATCTGTCGCAGGACCTCCACAGGCAAGGGAGGCTTCCGGATGGGGATGCGGGTACACGACCGGCTCGGACGTGCACCTGCCCGGCAGATTGGCGACCGCGAGGAGGATGCATCCGATGGAAAACCGGGAAGCTTCGCCCCTTCAGTCCCAAACCGGCCCAGGTGTCCCGCTGCAGGACTCAGGCGGGTTGACGAGGCGTCAGTTTCTGACCTACGTGCTCGGCGGTACCGGTGCCTTCATGGGCACCTTGGTCGCGGGCCCGTTGGTGATCAGCGCGTTTGATCCGGTTCATCGCGCCGGCAACGCGAGTTTCAGCAAGACCAACTGGAAGGTCAGCGACTTCAATGATCAGCTGCCCACGCACGTGACATTTGAGCAGCACATCGACGACGCCTGGAACTCGCAGACCAAGCCCAACGATGTCTTCGTCATCAAGTACAACAAGAAATTGATGATCATGTCGCACACCTGCACCCATCTTGGATGCCACGTGAATGGCTCCGAAAAGAACGGTAAGTCGGTGGCCCCTCAGTACAACAACGGCCAGTCATGGTTCATGTGCCCTTGCCATAACAGTATGTACAACATCTATGGGGTGCCGACCGATTCCTCTCCGGCACCTCGGCCGCTGGATCTGTATTACTATAAGATTCAGGACGGCTACGTCTGGGTGGGCGGTTCGTTCCAGCGCACCAAAGCCACCTGGGCGAGCGCCAACGATGTCAACCCCGACGTCGAATGATACCGTCACCCCGCGCGGTGATGAGGCCGTGAAATGACGCAGGCCGCCGGCTGAGCCGCCGGCGGCCTTGTTGCGCACGTCCTGGCCGCGATGGTCAGGCGCCCGAGGACGCGTTGTACTTCTCGCTGATCTCCACGCCTCCCGCAATCAACACGGCCAAGATAAAGGCCACAAGACCGAGGAACTGGACGAAGTTCTTGCCGACGATGAGCAGGATCAATCCGCCGATGATGAGCACGGCGCAAAGCAGGAATGTTCCCGTGAAGCGACTCATCCTACGCACCTCCCGCTGGGCCATCCACTCTCTACTTTAGCGGGATTCGTCCGTTCAGAAAAGTCCCCCGCATTGGGAATTGCGGATCACCTGCTCGGCGCACCACTCCACTGGTCCGGCGCGCGCCGCCACTCGCGCAGGAGCGACACCTGATCCTCTCGAACGTAGCCCGTTTCCACGGCCGCCTGAATGAGCGTCTCGTAATCCACCAGCGCCCACGCGGGAATCCCGCTGGCCGCACTGCGTTCCCGCATGCGGTCAAACTCATACGAGAAGACCGCCAACACGCCAATCACGTCCCCACCCTCGGCACGCACGGCCTCCGCAGCGTCAAACGCCGAGCCGCCGGTGGAGAGCGTGTCCTCCACAACGACCACGCGCTGTCCAGGCAACACGCGCCCTTCGACACGCCGCCCCTTCCCGTGGTCCTTCGCCTTGCTGCGCACGTAGACCAGGGGCAGATGCAGCCGATCCGCCAACATGGCCGCATGGGGAATCCCCGCGGTGGCACACCCCGCCAGCAGTTCGACGCCCGGCGCCCGCTCCATCAGCAACTGCGTCAGCCCGCGCAGCACCTGTTCGCGCAGGACGGGGTGACTCCAGATCAATCGGTTGTCGCAATACATGGGAGAGTGCCAGCCGGATGCCCACAGGAAGGGATTGTCCGGGCGAATCTCCACAGCCCGCACGGCGAGCAAACCACGCGCCACATCCCGGGCGACGCCCGCCACGGACGCATTCGATGCGGCTTGCCTCATGGCGCGATGCCTCCTCTCTCCGTCTCGGCCGCCGCGCCTGCGGCGAGCATCTCCTCCCAAATCCGCCCCAGCGCCTGCAGCCGTTCCAGCGCATCGCGCCCGCGCGTCACCGCACGACCCAGCACCAAGCGCGTCGCTCCCTCTAGCATCGCCTCTCCGGGCGTCAGCGAGCGGGCCTGATCATCGCTCGCTGCGCCGGCGGGCCGAGTGCCCGGCACCACAATCTCGAACTGAGCCGGCGCCATGCTGCGAATGAGGCGGATCTCCTTGGCCGAAGCGACCACACCATCCATCCCCGCCTGCATGGCCAGTTGTGCCAAGGACACGACCAAATCCTGCGGTGTACACGGAATGCCCATCCTCGTCAGATCAGCTGCGCTGAGGCTGGTCAGGACGGTGACGGCAATCAGCAGCGGCCGTTGCTCCACGCCGCTGGCGGCGTCCAGCGCGGCCTGCAGCGCGGCCGTGCCGGCGAGCGCGTGGACATTCACCATCTCCACGCCCAGGCGCATCAGGGATTGGATGCCGCCTCGAACGGTGTTGGGAATGTCGTGCAACTTCAGGTCCAGGAACACGCGCTTGCCCTGATCCACGAGGCGTTGTACCGCAGCTTCGCCGGCGGCGTAAAACAGCTCCAGCCCCACTTTGTAGCCGTCGACGGCCGATCCGAACTCTTCAACGAGCGCCTCCGCCGCCGCCCAGTCCGGCACATCGAGTGCGATGTAGGTGCGGCGGCGCACGGCGTCATACTTCCGGTCAGACAGTTGCTCGACGAGGTGCAGATGCGAAGCGTTCACGTCCCGTTTCCTCCGTCGTCCATGTGCGCTGCGCGAGCGGCATCGTTGTGAAGCGAATCGTGGCCAGCGCCTCCAGCAGCGACGCCGCCGTGTCCAACGAGGTCAGACACGGCACGCCGTGCTCCACGGCGGTCCGGCGGATGCGAAAACCGTCGCGCTCCGGTTCGCGGCCCTTCGTGAGCGTGTTGATGACCAACTGAATGCGCCCCTCGCGGATGTCATCGGCGAGATTGGGCGTACCCTGCGCCAATTTGTTGACGATGGTCACCTCGAGACCGCGCTGCCGCAGAAAGCGAGCGGTGCCCTCGGTGGCCGCGATGCGAAAGCCCAGTTCCGCGAACCCGCGCAGAATCGGCCACGCCTCCTCCTTATCCTTGTCGGCGATGGTCGCCAGCACCGTCCCGTACGTGGGCACCACGGTTCCCGCCGCCAGCAGACCCTTGTACAGAGCCTTGGCGTAAGTGCGCTCCGTCCCCATCACCTCGCCGGTGGACTTCATCTCCGGTCCCAGGGTGATGTCGACGCGGCGCAGTTTGGCAAAGGAGAAGACGGGCACCTTTACGGAGACCAGGTCGGCTTCCGGCAGCAGGCCCGTCTGCCAGCCGAGATCCGCCAGGCGCCCACCCAGTACGGCGTGCATCGCCAATTCCACCATGTTGACACCTGTCACCTTGGACAGGAACGGCACCGTGCGGGATGAACGCGGGTTGACCTCGAGCACATAGACGTCGTCGCCCTGGACGACAAACTGGATGTTGATGAGACCTTTCACACGCAGTCCCCGCGCCAGGCGGACCGTGTAGTCGACGATGCGCGCCTTGACGTCGGCAGGGATGGACTGGGTCGGATAGACGGCGATGGAGTCGCCCGAGTGCACGCCTGCGCGCTCGATGTGCTCCATGATGCCCGGGATGACCACCGTCTCCCCATCGGAGATGGCGTCCACCTCGACCTCCGTACCAAGGATGTACCGGTCAATCAGCACCGGGTGGCTCTGCGAGACCTCGACGGCCTCCTCCATGTAGGTGGCGAGCTCCTCGTCCGAGTGGATGATCTGCATCGCGCGCCCGCCCAGCACATACGAGGGACGGACCAACACCGGGTAGCCGATGCGCCGTGCCGCGTCGAACGCCGCCTCCACCGACGTCACCGAGCAGCCGGCGGGGCGAGGGATGTCGAGATCGGCCAAGAGCGCGTCGAATTTCTCGCGGTCCTCCGCCCTGTCGATATCCTCCATCGCCGTTCCCCAGATGGGAATCCCGAGCCTGGCCAGCGGGCCCGCCAGGTTGATGGCGGTCTGACCCCCGAACTGGACAATCACGCCATCCGGCTGCTCGCGCTCAATCACGTGCAGCACATCCTCCACGTGAAGCGGCTCGAAGTACAGCCGATCCGACGTGTTGAAGTCCGTCGACACCGTCTCCGGGTTGTTGTTGATGATCACCGCCTCATACCCCGCGCGCCGCAGCGCCCAGACCGCATGCACCGAGCAGTAGTCGAACTCGATGCCCTGACCAATGCGAATGGGACCCGAGCCGAACACCACCAGTTTGCGCCCGTGTCCCACGGCGGCCTCGTCCTCCTCCTCGTAGGTGGAGTAGTAGTACGGCGTGGCCGCCGCGAACTCTCCCGCGCACGTGTCCACCATCTTGTAGACGGGGCGCAGCCCCTGCCGTGCGCGCCAGCGGCGCACATCCTCCACCGAGGCGCCGACCAGCCGGGCGATGGCGGTGTCGGGGAAGCCCATGCGCTTCGCCTGCTCGAGCAGTGCAGCCTCCTGCTGCGCCAGCGCCTCCCACGCGCCGTGCCTACGACGGGCGTCCTGCAGCGCGCGTTCGACCTCGACGAGGCCGGCGAGCTTCACCAAAAACCACCGGTCAATGCGGGTGCGCTCGTACAGCTGCTCCACCGTCCAACCGCGCCGCAACGCCTCGGCCACCACCCACAAGCGCTCGTCGTCCGCTTCCACCAATCGCTGCTCAATCTCGGCATCCGTCCAACGCGCCGCCTTCGCGTGCCAGAGGGAATCCAGCCCCACCTCCAGCGACCGGATGGCCTTCATCAGCGACTCCTCGAACGAGCGGCCGATGGCCATCACCTCGCCGGTGGCTTTCATCTGCGTGCCGAGCCGCCGGTTGGCGCTCTGGAACTTGTCGAACGGCCAGCGCGGGATCTTGGTCACCACATAGTCCAGCGCCGGTTCAAACGCAGCATACGTCTCCCCGGTGACGGGGTTGCGGATCTCGTCCAGGCGATAGCCCACCGCGACCTTGGCCGCCACCTTGGCGATAGGATAACCCGTCGCCTTGGACGCGAGCGCGCTGGAGCGGCTGACGCGCGGGTTGACCTCAATCACGTAGTACCTGTCGCTGAGCGGGTCCAGCGCCAACTGCACGTTGCACCCACCCTGAATGCCCAGGGCGCGGATGATGCGCAGGCTTGCCGAGCGCAGACGCTGGTAGTCCTGGTCCGACAGCGTCTGACTGGGTGCGACCACGATGCTGTCGCCGGTGTGGATGCCCACAGGGTCCACGTTCTCCATGTTGCACACCACGATGGCGTTGTCAGCACCGTCGCGCATCACCTCATACTCAATCTCCTTGAAGCCGGCGATGCTCCGCTCCACGAGCACCTGGTGGATGGGCGAGAGGGTGAGGCCGAGATCGACAATCTCCTCGTACTCCTCCCAGTTGCGCGCAATGCCGCCGCCGGTACCGCCCAACGTATAGGCGGGGCGGATGATGATGGGGAAGCCTATCTCGTCCGCAAACCGCCGCGCCTCCTCCATGTTGGTGACGATGGCGCTCTCCGGCACCGGCTCACCCAACTCGCGCATCAGGTTGCGGAACAACTCGCGGTCCTCGGCCTTGCGGATGGCGTCGAGCGGCGTGCCTAAAAGCTCCACGCCGTTCTCCTGCAGTACGCCCATCTCCCACAGCTTCACCGCCATGTTCAGGCCGGTCTGGCCACCGAGCGTGCCGAGCAGGCCATCGGGTCGCTCCTTGCGGATGATCTGCGCCACAAACTCGGGGGTCAGCGGTTCCACGTATACCTTGTCCGCGATGTCCAGGTCGGTCATGATGGTCGCCGGGTTGGAGTTGACCAGCACCACCTCATACCCTTCCTCGCGCAGGGCTTGGCACGCCTGCGTGCCTGCGTAATCGAACTCCGCGGCCTGGCCGATGACAATCGGACCGCTGCCGATGACCATGATCTTCTTCAGATCAGTTCGCTTTGGCATGCGGCGTCCATCTCCCTTCCCAGTAGTCGTCCATCAGGCGGATGAACTCGTCGAACAGGCCGTCCGAATCATCGGGACCGGGCCGCGCCTCGGGATGGTATTGCACGCAGAACGCGGGATAGCGAGCATGCGCCAGCCCCTCCACCGTCCCGTCGTTTTGGTTGACGTGCGTGAGGATCAGGTCGGTCCCCGCCAGCGACGCTTCACTCACCATGTAACCGTGGTTCTGCGACGTGATGTGGATCCGCCCTGTGCGCAGGTCCTTCACCGGGTGGTTGACCCCGCGATGGCCGAACCGCATCTTCTCCGTCCGCGCACCGCAGGCCAACGCCATCAACTGATGGCCGAGGCAGATCCCGAACATTGGCACCTTGCCCAAGAGCTGCGCAACGGTGTCAATGGCGTAGGGAACGTCCATCGGGTCCCCCGGACCGTTGGAGAGCATGACGCCGTGCGGCCGCCAGGCCAGGATCTCCTCTGCGCTCGTACGGGCCGGGACCACAATCACGTCGCAGCGCCGGCTGAGCAGCGCCCGCAGCGTCCCCTGCTTGGCCCCGAAGTCCATGAACACCACGCGGTGCCCGTCGCCCGGGCAGCGATAGATGACCGGCGTGGTGACGTGATCAATGTGGTCCGTCGGCAGTGGCTGCGCCAGTTTCTCACGCAGCACCTCGATTGGCGTGTCCAGTGTCGTCAGCACCGCCTTCATCGTGCCGCGCTCGCGGATCATCTTCGTGAGTTTGCGCGTGTCCACGCCGCTGATGCCGATGATGCCGTGGCGTTTCAGATACGCATCGAGCGTCTCGACGCTCTTGTGGTGACTGGGCACCTCCGCATACTCGCGCACCACAAAACCGTACACGTACGGGCGGCGCGACTCGGCGTCGTCCACATTGATGCCGTAGTTCCCTATCAGCGGATAGGTCATCGTCACAATCTGCCCATGATAGGAGGGATCCGTGAGGATCTCCTGGTAGCCGGTCATGCCCGTGTTGAACACGACCTCGCCGAAGGATTCACCTTCGGCGCCGAAGGCCGTGCCCGTGAAGACCGCGCCATTCTCCAGCACCAGGCGCGCACATCGCGCGCCCTGTCTCGTGTTCATCGCCGTGCCTCCCCCTGTGTCATCTCGTACGCCGCCGTGTGCGTCACGCGGCCCTCGCATATCGTCAGCACCGGCCAACCACGCAGCGGCCAACCCGCGAACGGGGTGTTGCGTCCCTTCGAGTGAAACGTCGCCGGGTCCACGCGACGGGTGTGCTCCAGGTCCACCGCCGTGATGTCCGCGCGACCGCCGGGCCGGAGAACGCCGCCGCCGAGGCCGAAGTGTCGCGCCGGGTCCGTGGACATCCGGCGCACCAACTGCTCCAGGCGCATGCGCCCCGTCTCGACGAGGTGGGTGTACAGCAGAGGAAACGCGGTTTCCAGCCCGACCATGCCGAACGGTGCCTCGCTGAGCCCCCGCGCCTTCTCCTCCGCGGTATGCGGCGCGTGGTCCGTCGCCACCAGGTCGAGTGTTCCATCCAGAAAGCCCGCCAAGCATGCTTCCCGGTCCTGCGCCGTGCGCAGCGGTGGATTCACCTTGAACACCGCGTCCGGCCGGTCGATCACGCCCTCATCCAACAGCAGGTGATGCGGCGTGACCTCGGCTGTCACCCGAATCCCGCGCGCCTTCGCCCAGCGGATCAGGGACACCGCCGTTGCGGTGCTCACATGGCACACGTGCAGATGCGCCCCCGTCGCCTCCGCCAGCACCAGGTCGCGCGCAATCATCGCCGTCTCCGCCTCGGGGGCGCTGGCGGAGACCCCCAGGCGCCGGGCAGCCGCCGGGTCCAGTGCACCGCCACCGGACAGTGCCTCATCCTCCGCGTGGATGGCCACGGGCAGGCCGGCCCGCGCAGCGCGGGCCAACGCCTCGCGCATGAGCCCGCTGTGCTGAACGCCCCGCCCATCATCCGACAACGCGATGGCGCCCGCGGCTCTGAGCGCCTCGAAGTCGGTCAGCGCCTCACCCGCCTGACCTTGGGTGATGCACGCCACCGGATGCACGCGCGCCGCCAGACCCTGGGCGCGCAGCTGGACATCCCGTACGCGCTCCGGCGTGTCGAGCGGCGGTTTCGTGTTGGGCATGCACGCCACCTGCGTGTAGCCGCCCGCCGCGGCCGCGCGCGTGCCCGTGGCGAGGGTTTCCTTCGCTTCGAAGCCGGGATCGCGCAGATGGACATGCACGTCAATGAACCCCGGCAACAGCACCTCGCCCCGCAGCGAGATCACCAGGTCCGCCTCCGGCAGGTCCGTACCGATGGCCACCACCACCCCGCGCACCGCGTCCACCAATACCGAGGCGGGTGTCAGCGAACCGTCGGTGAGATCCAGCAGTCTTCCCCCGTCAATCCGAAGCTTCACCGCGCAACCTCCCCACCGTGGTCTCCTATCAGTTCGTCCAGCAGCGCCATGCGCAGGTAGAGCCCGTTCTCTACCTGGCGGAAGTAGGCCGCGCGAGGATCCACATCCACATCAGGATGGATCTCGTCCACTCGTGGAAGCGGGTGCAGGATCCGCGCATGGGGTTTCATCCACCGAAGATGACCAGGCAGGATGTGCAGGGCCCCCGCCTCCTTCGCCTCCTCAGCCGAGCGCAGCCGCTCCTGCTGAATCCGCGTCTGGTAGATGACGTCCGCGGCGGACAGCGCCGCTTCGAGCGACACCTCCCGGCGCATCCGCAGCCCCGCGGCGGCGAGTTCCCGCGCCAACGCCTCCGGCAACCCGAGCGCCTCCGGGTGCACCAGGATCACGTCGATGCCCTCGAACCGAGTGAGCGCACGCAGCAGTGAATGCACCGTTCGCCCGTACTTGAGGTCACCCATGACACACACTGTCAAACCGTCAATCCGCCCGAACTCCCGCCGGATGGTGTACAGATCCAGCAGCGCCTGCGTCGGATGCTCGCCGCTGCCTGTGCCGGCGCTGATCACCGGCACCGGGCTCCACTCGGCCGCCGCCTCCAGCTCATCGGGCAGGTGATGGCGGACGATGATGGCATCGGTGTATACCCCCACGACGCGCAACACGTCCCGCAGCGTCTCACCCTTCTTGGCCGAGGAATGCTCGAGCGCGTTCTCCGCACCGAGCGCCGTCCCGCCCAGGCGAGCGACCGCGGCCTCGAACGAGAGGCGCGTGCGCGTGGAGGGTTCATAGAAAAGGGTGCCAACAATTTTGCCACTCAACCGCTGACCGACGGCGGACCTCGGCAAACTCCGCAGCCACTCCGCCTTCGCCATCAGCTGCTCCATCCACCAGCGTGGCAGGTCCCGCACCGACAGCACGTGCCGCACCGGCGGCGTCGCCGTCGCCAGCCCGGGCCTCTGCTCATCCGACAATGAAGACCGCATCTTCTCCGTCCACCTCCCGCATCCGGACCTGAATCTCCTCGTCCCGCGCGGTGGGCACGTTCTTACCGACGAAATCGGGCCGGATTGGCAATTCTCGATGGCCCCTGTCGACCAGCACCGCCAGCTCAATCCTGCGCGCCCTGCCCGACGCCATCACCGCTTCCATCGCGGCTCGCACGGTGCGCCCGGTGTAGAGGACGTCGTCGACCAGCACCACCGTTTTGTCGTGTACGTCCAGCCCTTCCACCGGCTGGAGTTGACGCGGCCGCTCCAGATCATCCCGGTACGGACGCGCGTCCAGCGCATGCACGGGCGGGCGCACGCCTTCAATCTCCGCCAGCTTGTCGGCCATCCGCTCGGCGAGCAGCGCGCCGCGCGTCAGGATCCCCACGAGCACCACGCCGTCGAGTCCCTTGTTGCGTTCCACCACTTCGTGCGCCATGCGTGTCAGGGATCTTCGCATCGCCGCCGCATCCATCAGTTGTCCTTTACGCTCCATCGGGTCCCCCTCCGGCTCCTTCCCTTCCACCGTCCCGGCGCCCGCGTCCGCATAAGAAAAGCGGCCGCCTCCGTGAGGAAGCAGCCGCTTCTTGGTATGGCACGCCCAGCGCACACATGCCATGCCCAAGCATGCCGCGGGCTGATACCGAACCGACTCCTTACCAATCTCACGGGACTGGTTTAAAGGCAGTGCTCAGATTCACTTGTCGCAATAACTGTATCAGGGCCAGGCGGGCGTGTCAACCGTAGATGCCGGTGCGCAGCCCCTGCAGCAACCCCGCCATGTCCTCCGGCAGCGGCGCCTCAAAACGAAGCCGCTCTCCGCCCCGCGGATGTGTGAACCCCAGCACGCCGGCGTGCAGCGCCTGACCCTCGATGGGGAGGGTGTGGCGGCGGCCGTAGACCGGATCGCCCGCCAGCGGGTGCCCGATATAGGCGAGGTGCAAGCGGATCTGGTGGGTCCGTCCGGTCTCCAGCCGCAGTTCCACATGGGTGTAAGCAGCAAACCGCTCCACCACACGGAAGTGTGTCACCGCCCGCTTGCCACTCGCCGTCACCGCCATTCGCTGGCGGTGGCGCGGGTCCCGGCCCACCGGTGCATCTATGGTACCCACATCATGGGTCATCACGCCGTGCGCGATGGCCTCGTACACGCGTTCCACGCTGTGTTCGTGAAGTTGCGCGGTCAAAGCGTGGTAGGCGGCATCCGTCTTCGCAAACATCACCAGACCCGACGTATCTTTGTCGATCCGGTGCACCACCCCCGGCCGCCAGGTTCCGCCCAGCGCGGACAGCGGCGTGCCGCGGCCGAGCAGAGCGTTGATCACCGTCCCGCGGTCATGCCCCGCCCCCGGGTGTACGACCATGCCGCGCGGTTTATTGACCACCACCACATCGTCGTCCTCGTACACGATGTCCAGCGGAATCTGTTCCGCCGCCAATTTCACCGGCTCCGGTGCCGGCACGGTGACCTCGTACCACTCGCCCGGTTCGACAGGGTCGGATGCCTTCAGTCGAGGTCTGGGACCCGTGATGTAGCCTTCGTCAATCCAGCGCTGCACCTGGCTGCGCGAGACGGGGTAATCCAGTTCCTGCAGCGCATCGGTGAGCCACCGGTCGAGCCGCTGGCCGGCCGCTTCCGATTCCGTTTGCAGCCGCTCATGGATGGCCGTCACGGGCCACCATCCTTTCCTTCCCCCTCGGCGTTGGCGCTGCGCTCCATGCGCCGCGAGGCACCGGATTGCCTGCCCAAGCACCACAGCAGCAGGATGGCCCCCGCGTCAATCGCGACATCCGCCAGGTTGAAGACGGGAAAGTGGATGAAGGCGAGGTAGACGTAGTCCACCACCGTTCCATGGAGGATACGGTCGGTCAGGTTACCGAGCGCCCCGCCGAGCACCAGCCCCAACGCCACCTGCATCGTGCGGCCGGGATGACGCGTGCGCTCCACAAACACCACGATGGCCGCCACGACGAGCGCCACCAGCACCAGAAACCCGCGCGCGCCAGGCAGCACGCCCCACGCCGCGCCCGGGTTGCGAATGTACGTGAGCACAACATACGGTGGCGCGATGGGGATGATTTGGCCGAGCGCCAAATGCGACCGCACCACCCACTTGATCCACTGATCCGCGGCGTAGACGATGGCCGCGCACAGGTAAACCCACATGTTCCTGCCCCCCGGCGAACGCTTGCCCGTCTATCTTACCAAAGCGTGCCGGCGG
Organism: Alicyclobacillus sp.; assembly: GCA_023511725.1. Lineage (GTDB taxonomy): Bacteria > Bacillota > Bacilli > Alicyclobacillales > Alicyclobacillaceae > JAIMAY01. Next base: position 57,775 of record JAIMAY010000004.1, on the reverse strand, counting down.
TGAACCACTCATGGCAACTGATCCCGATACTGCTCATTCGATACAGCGTCCATCCGGTCCACGATGCCCTCGTTATCATCCATCTCCATCTGCTCATAGTCGTGAAAATACCCACTTCGCTCATTGTAACGGGCGACGGCCTGCCAGGCGTCCTCGCCGTCGAAGGCGACCACCTCTTCCGGATCATCATCCCGGAAGGTGCGTCCGAACGAAGGCCACAGGACCTCCTCTTCGACCGGCCTGTCCCGCATCGGATCCAGCGCCTCCGATTGCTGCTGGCATTTGACGCAGCGTACGGCCATCGGATACGCCTCCAGGCGCTCTTCCGGGATGGGTCTGCCGCACGATTGACACACTCCGTACGTCCCCGCCTCCACGGCGGCCAGAGCCCGGTCAATCTCCTGCAGCCGGATCTTCAGCGCGTCCCGCAGCGCCAGGTCCTTGCCGCGCTCGAACAGCTCGTCGCCCGTATCCGCCGGGTGATTGTCCACCAGAGACAATTCGCCCAGTTCATCGCGCATCGAATCGTCCAGGCCAAACTGTCCGTTCTGCTCCAGCCGCGCCTGCAAGTGCTGGCGGAGCTCTTCCAGACGCTTTCTGTATGCTTCAGTCTTCGAGCGGTTCAGCGCCATCTCCCCCTTGTCCTTCGCACCGCCGTCAGACGGTCGGCGTGTGGAGCTCAGCCTGCACCATGCGCACAATCTCGGCGATGTATTTGCCAATCACGGGCAGATTCAACACAGCCACCCATTCCAACACCAAGATGATGGCGCTCGCCACCAGGGTGAACCCCACGCCGATGCCGATACCCCGGAACAGGCCGCCGAGCCAGTTGAGAAAGGCGAGGCGGATGGGCCGTTGCAACAGATCCACGTACGCCCCAAAGTTGACCTGTTCGAGGTGTGAGGCGAGGCGCTCCATCTCCGCCATGAAAAAATCGTGGGCTCTTTCCCTCGCGTCGCGCATGGCATTCGCCCCCCGCGGCTAGTGTCACCGCGGCTTGCGGCGCGCATTCCTGGGCTGTCATGAGACTGTCAAGAACAGGGTTCCAGCATGGGTGGTGCGGGGACGAGAATGAGTTAAGATGAGAGACAAACGAACCAAGGTGGCGTGGCTCAGTGCGTAGGACGTGGCTTCACCTGATGTCTCTGGCGCTGATTTGGATAGGGGCCATCTGGCTGGTGGCAAGCTTCATCGCGAAATTCTGGCTTCAGATCACACTGAGCGCGTCTCCCTACTTTTTCGCGGCGCTGCTCGCAGGCATCGTGCTCTACATCGCGGTTCGCGTGGTCTGAGGCGTTTCCCGACACGACGGGGGCCGGTGTACCGGCCCCCGTGCCATCGTCAGGACCCGCTCTGCAGCGTCTGCTCTGGCAGTGTGATCTCGGCGTCAAACCGCTCCCAATCACCGGATTCCAGCATTTCCAACTGGGCCTGGATCAGCGACCGGAAGCGCGCGCGGAAGATGGCCGCCTGCTTTTGGATCTCCTCCACCTCCAGCGCAATCTTGCGCGACTTGTTGAGCGCCTCGCTGATGATCCGGTCGGCGTTCTTCTCCGCCTCTTTGATGATGAGCTGCGCTTCCTTGCGCGCGTTGGCCTTCACTTCCTCGGCCGTCTCCTGCGCCACGATGATGGATTTGCTGAGGCTCTCCTCGAGATTCTGAAAGTGACGGAGCCGCTCCTCCAGCTGCTCAATCTTCTCTTCGAGTTCCTTGTTCTGACGGATAAGTCCTTCGTAGTCCTGGATCACGCGTTCCAGGAAATCATCCACTTCGTCCTCATCATAGCCCCGGAACGCACGACTGAACTCCTTGTTGTGAATATCCAGCGGTGAAAGCGGCATACCGCGCACCTCCATGTGGGAATGCATGTATCGACAGGCGAGGACTCGCACCTGCTTCTCCATACAGCAAATGCTGGTGGTTTGTTATTCGACGATCTCGCCCGAACTCCTGCCGCCCGCTCACCCACGCGAGCGGATGATGCCGAGCCGCAGGCGGAGCCGGGCCTTGCGCGTGGCGCCCTGGACCTCCTCCACCCGAACCCGGCCGAACCCGCGAACGGACAGGAGGTCACCTTCCTGAACCTCGTGGTCGGGGGCCGTGATGGGCACATGATTGACCGACACCGACCCGTTCGCCACAGCCCGCTGCGCGTCGGCGCGCGGCCAGTGACACGCGTGGGCCACCACCGCATCCAGCCGCAGCGACGGTACGGTGACCTCGGACGGCTCCCAACGCGGCTTGGGCCAGGTCCACGTCTCCCCGTCCACGCCGCCGACTTTTGCGGGGGCGAGCCGTTCCAACGCGACTTCTCTGCGCCCCACGCGGCGAAGCGAACCCAGCACGAAGTCGCTCGTGCCCCGGCAGACGGCCATCCAGGCGCGCGGTCCGAGCACGGCGATATCGCCCACCCGGCGTCGTTCCACGCCCAGCCCAAGCACGCTCCCCAACACCGCGCCGTGGGACAAGGGTGCTCCGTCCGACACGGTCACACCCAACACGTCGATCTCGAATGCCTCCGCGTCCGGCTCCCCCTCCCAGGACTGCAGGATCAGGCGCTGGCGCTCGGCCTCCTCGTGACCACCCCATGCCGCCGTGAAAACGCCCACGTCCGCCGCCACGGCTTCGGCAATCATCCGCTCGCGCGGCGTGAGAAAGTCGGTCAGTACCGGGTAGCCGCGCGCGTCAGCGCGCTGCGCAAGCTCCTCCGCCCGGCGCAGCCACGCCGTCTCTTCAGGAAGCAGGCGAAGTCCGTGCAGTCTCATGCGGGCCCCCCGTGGACGAGCATGGCCAACACGGCGACCACGCCCTGCTGAATGAAGAGGTAGACGAGCATGGCGACCAGCACGGACCAGTCCACCACGAGGCCGCGCCAGCGCAGGGGAGGAATGAAGCGGCGAAACAAACCCAGATACGGCTCGGTCAGGCGAGTGATCCACCAGCCCACGCGGGTGTCCGCCACATCGGGCAGCCAGTAGATGATGACCATCGCGAGCAGCAGGTACGTGTACGCCATCAGCAGCGCCTGGATACCGTCGAGCATCCACTCCGAGACATTCATGACACCACGTCGTCCTCCCCAGGCATGGGCGGGAACAACCGCCGGCCGATGCGCACCATCGTGGCGCCCTCCTCCACGGCGGGTACGAAATCGCCCGACATGCCCATCGACAACTCCGGCAGGGGAATCCCTGTCTGCCGCTCCATCTCATCGCGCAATTCGCGAAGCGCGCGGAACACCCAGCGAACGTCCTCTGGATTTGACGCCGCCGGTGCCATCGTCATCAGCCCCTCGAGCCTCAGCCCTGGACATGCCGCAAGCGTCTCAAGCAGCGGCCGGGTCTGTTCCGGCGCCACGCCCGATTTCTGCGGCTCACGGGCGATGTTCACCTGCACCAAGACGTGGATGGTGCGCTCTTGCCGCACCGCCTCGTCGCTGATCAGGCGCCCCAAAGCCTCCGAATCCACCGAGTGGATCCAATCGAAATGTCGCACCACCGGGCGCACCTTGTTGGATTGAAGATGACCGATGAAATGCCAAGTGAGAGTGTCGGCGCCAGGTTGCGCGAGCTTGGGGCGGGCCTGCTGCCAACGGTTCTCTCCCACATCGCGAAGCCCGGTTCGAATCAGGTCCACCACAGCCTCCGGCGCGAGCGTCTTGGTGACACCGACCAACCGCACCTCATCCGCCGCGCGTCCAGCGCGCCGACAGGCACCCTTTATTTCGTCGCGAACCTGCGCTATCTGCGCCGTCCACCACATTGCACGATCCACGGCACCGCCTCCTCCCGCGGCTCCCCTGTCATCATTCCACACGCCGGAGACGGTCTCCTGCTCGTCATCCCATCCCGTCACGGATGCGGACGGCCGTCAGTTGCCGCCCGGTTCGCCCGGCCTCCGCACGATGCGAGAAGAAGTGCGGCGTGCGGCACGCCGTGCATTCTCCGCAGTCTCTGATCTGGGCGGTGGGCACACCCGCGTCCATTAGATCGCGTCGAATGGCGGTCTGGAGCGACAGCCACCACTTCCCTGGATGGCCCACACGTGCCCACAGCACGCCCTCTCCCCAGCGCTCTCGCATCGGCTGCGCCACGCGTTCATCCACCTCGTAGCAACACCGCCGGATAGACGGGCCCAGCCACGCATACAGATCCTCCGGCTGTGTACCGAACTGCGCCTGCATGGTGCGAACCGTCTCCCCGGTGATGCCGAGCACGGTGCCCCGCCAGCCAGAGTGCACCACCGCAACGACGCGCTGCCTGACATCCGCCAACAGCACCGGCACGCAATCCGCGGTTTGGATGGCCAGCACAACGCCCGGCTCTGCCGTCACCAACGCGTCCACACCTGGCAGCGGTGAAGAGGATACCCCGGCCCCGGCGTGCGCCTGAGTGACCACCGCGATGCTGCGCCCATGAACCTGCTCCGCGAACACCCAGCGGCCAACATCCGACCCGAGATAGGCGGCACAGCGCGCTCGGTTGGTCATGACAGCCGCAGGATCATCCCCGACATGCAGGCCGACATTGAGCGAGGCGTACGGGCCCGTGCTGACGCCGCCCAAGCGACCGCTGCTCACAGCTTCCAGCCACGGCCAGGCAGACCAAGGCTTCAGCCATACGGGGTCACCCGCACCGCCGATCCATGTTGTGCGCATAACGCAGCCCTCCGTCCCCTCAACGTTTCTGAGCATGAGGTTCGCTGACCTAGATCATACCATGTCCGCCGGTCGCGACGCCCCCAGACACGAAAAAGGCCCGGTCGCAGACCGGGCGGGCGCTTCAGTAACCGCCTGTTCCTGACTTACCGCTGCCTGGCGGCAGGTAGTAGCCCGTGTCGGAAACGGGCCGCAGATCGACGAGGATCACATCGTGTCCAATCCGAACAATCTGGTTCCAGGGCACCACGACTTCCTGGCCGCCGCCCAGGATGCCAAACCAGCGCGTCTGGCCGGCAATGATGATGGCGCGAATGAGGCCGGTGTCGAGGTCCACATCGAGATCGCCGATGGTCCCCAGCCGTTTGCCGTCGCCGATGTTCACGACGTCCTTCGCCTGCAGGTCGGAAATGCGCATTTCCATCCCGCCTTCCTGCCTGGCCTCGTCTGCCCTGTCACGGCGGCTCTTGTATCATCTATATGCGCGGCGGGACGGAATACGCTCCTGGGACAAAGGTGTAAAGCGTACGACTGGCCCATCACGGCTCGATGTGCTTCTGCATCCGGTGAATCGCCGCCTTCTCCAAACGCGACACCTGCGCCTGCGAGATGCCAATCTCTTCGGCCACCTCCATCTGCGTTTTCCCTTCGTAAAACCGCATCGACAGGATTTTTTTCTCGCGCTCGGAAAGGCGGGACATCGCCTCGCGAATAGCGATGCCCTCCACCCAGTTGCTGTCCAGGTTCTTATCGTCGTGGATCTGGTCCATGACGTAAATGGGGTCACCACCATCGTTGTAGATGGGCTCAAACAGCGAGACCGGATCCTGGATGGCGTCGAGCGCGAACACCACTTCCTCCTTGGGTACATCCATGTGTTCCGAAATCTCTTGAATCGTGGGTTCACGGAGGTTTTCGTTGGTGAGTTGATCGCGAACCTGAAGCGCTTTGTAGGCGATGTCGCGGAGCGACCGGCTGACGCGGATGGGATTGTTATCGCGCAGATAACGCCGAATCTCGCCGACAATCATGGGTACCGCGTATGTGGAAAAGCGCACGTTCTGGCTGAGATCGAAATTATCAATCGCCTTCATGAGTCCGATGCATCCGACCTGGAACAGGTCGTCGACGTGCTCGCCGCGGTTGTTGAATCGCTGTATGACGGAAAGCACCAAACGCAGATTACCGTTCACCAGCTTCTCGCGAGCAGACAGATCTCCTGCGCGCAATCGCTGGAACAAATCCCGCATCTCGGCGTTGGTCAACACCGGCAATTGTGAGGTGTTGACGCCGCAAATCTCCACCTTGTTGCGCCTCATGCAGTTCCCCCCAAGCTGCCGTGGCCATCCTGCGCGTCCAGGGAGAGCGGCTGAGTGGGTCCCGGTCAGTCCGGGACGGTTAGCCGGCCGCAGGAATTCGTCAACAGTATTTCCGAGGGGGGTAAAACTATGCAGTCCCGGTACGGGTCACCCACGCCCGCCGGGACCGCCATCGCGAGGCGCAACCATCCAGATCCTTCAAACCATGCGGCTGAACTCGCGCCGCAAGCGCTTGAGAATTCGTTTTTCCAGGCGGGAGATGTACGACTGGGAGATGCCGAGCAGATCCGCCACATCCTTCTGCGTCATCTCCTCACCCCCGCCAAGGCCAAAGCGGAGCTCCATGATCTTGCGCTCGCGCTCATTCAGTTTGTCGAGCGCAGCCCGCAACAGGGTGCGGTCCACCTCCTCCTCGAGGCTCTTGTAAGCGGCGTCGGCATCCGTGCCGAGCACGTCGGACAGCAGCAATTCATTGCCGTCCCAGTCCACATTCAGCGGCTCGTCAAAGGAGACCTCCGCCCGAACCTTGTTGTTCCGCCGCAAAAACATCAGGATCTCGTTTTCGATGCAGCGCGAAGCATACGTGGCGAGCTTGATCTTCTTCTTCGGATCAAACGTATTCACCGCTTTGATCAGCCCGATGGTGCCGATGGACACCAGGTCTTCGATGTGCACGCCGGTATTCTCAAACTTGCGGGCGATGTAGACCACCAGCCGCAGATTTCGCTCTATGAGCATGGAGCGTGCCGCCTCATCGTCGGGCAGTCGGCTGATCAGATACGCTTCCTCTTCCTTGCTCAGTGGAGGCGGCAGGGACTCACTCCCGCCGACATAATGGACCTCTTCAGCCCCGCCCGCCAAGCGGATGCGAATGCGCATCCACCACAGTTTCAGGCGCAGCCGCCACAGAAGATGCCGTCTCGGCGCGGTGTTCTCTGTCATCCCCGTCCACTCCCGTTACAGCTTCGGTGTGCAAGATGGCCTGAAAGGTACCGTCGTGCGCCAGGTTTCCGGGATGCAGCGCCAACAGGCACGGCGGCGCCGCTCGCCATCCGTCCTCCGTCAACACCTCGACGAGGTCGGGCCGGATGGCCAGTGCAAGCTGACTTCCACCTCCCGCACCACGATAGGGAACAAACGTCAGACGGCGTGCCAGGTCAGCGTCCGCCGCGGACGCCAACTCCTCCCATCGCCCCTCCTCCAGCAACGGGCGTGCCGAGGGAGGAAACCACATCGCGGCCAGCCCAGCATCGATGAGATGGACGGGCCGTCGAGACAACGGATCGCGCAACTGGTTTCCGGTGTCGACGAGCCCCGCGCATTCCACGGTATGGCCGGCGATATGCGCGCGGATCCGGAGAATCAGCGACTGACGCTGACGCTGCCTGCGGATGCTGCCCACGGCGCTCCGCACCAGCGCCGCCCCGGTCGGGATGGCCACCATCAGCGCGATGGTGCCCACCGTCGTCCATACCAGCAGATGGCCCCGAGGCGAGATGACGCCACCGGCCACCGATACCCCGGGAATGGCAAATTGCAACGCGATGGCCGCACCGGCACACACGCAGGCGACCAAGTAGAACGTGGCCGCGACCCGTGCGAGGTCCCAAGCATTCTTCCAGGGCACCGCCAGCATAACCATCATTAGCGACACCAACGCCTTGCCGGGCCAGGTGGTGAGCAGGGCCAAGGGCGGAACAAACACCAGCAGGGCATACAGGGAACCCAGCAAGGCACCGCCGCCAATGCGAAGCAGACGCCGTCTGCGCCCCAGAAGCCAGCAGGTCGTCCAGAGGAGGGCTGCGTCCATGACGAGATTGACGAGCCACACCACATCGATGTAGACGACCGGCATGGGACCACCCCGAATCGCGTTTGGGCACAGTATAGTACATGTCTATTACAAAGCCTGTCGAAACTTGCTTGGGAAACAAGACTTGTTTTGGCGGTGTGGGTCGACCTGCGGAGGCGCGAGTGGGGCTCGGGCAGGGAGACGGGACTCATGCGAAGAGGCCCGCCGATCCCCGGCGGGCCCACAAACTGTATGGTACCATCCAACGTGCGACGAAAGGACAGGAGGCACCGCGAGACGTCACCGCGTACGGAAGCGGCCGTCGCGCTTGCGTAGGAAGGTGGGGATCTCAAGCGGATTACTCACGTTGGCAGGCATGTCCTCGTAGATGGGACCGCGCGGACGAACAGGCGTCTCGTGCGCTGCGGCCACCTCCTGCCGCGAGCTGTGGCTGACAGGTTCAATCCTCCGCACCGGACCAGGTTGGGACTGTGACTGAGCCGTGGCCTCGAATCCTGTGGCAATCACGGTGACCAGCACCTGATCCTCGAGTTCCGGATTGATGACCGCGCCGAAGATCATGTTGACATCCGGATCCGCGGCGGAAGAGACAATATCCGCAGCCTCATTGACCTCCCACAGGCTGAGGTTGGTGCCTCCCGCAATATGCATCAGCACGCCGCGCGCGCCGTCGATGGACGTCTCCAACAGCGGGCTGCAGATGGCCTTCTTAGCCGCCTCGGTGGCGCGGTTTTCCCCGCTGGCGACACCGATGCCCATGAGCGCGGAACCGCGTTCTGTCATGATGGCCTTGACGTCCGCAAAGTCCACGTTGATGAGGCCCGGCACCGCAATGAGGTCGGAGATGCCTGATACACCCTGCCGCAACACGTTGTCGGCTTCCCGGAAGGCATCGAGCATGGAGGTGCTGCGGTCGACCACTTCCAGCAGCCGATCATTCGGAATGACGATGAGCGTGTCGACTTTCTCCTTGAGGTTGGCGATGCCCATCTCCGCCTGCTGCATGCGCCGGCGCTGTTCAAACCGGAAAGGTTTGGTCACCACGCCGACGGTGAGTGCGCCGAGTTCCTTCGCAATCTCGGCAATGATGGGCGCAGCGCCGGTACCCGTACCGCCACCCATCCCCGCCGTGACGAACACCATGTCCGCGCCCTTGAGCGCGTTGGTGATCATCTCACGGCTTTCTTCCGCGGCCTTCTTGCCGATCTCGGGATTGGCCCCGGCCCCCAGCCCGCGCGTGAGCTTCTCGCCAATCTGCAGCCGCGTTTCAGCACGCGAGAGGGCGAGCGCCTGCGCATCCGTATTCACGACAATGAACTCCACGCCCTTGATGCCCGATTCAATCATGCGGTTCACCGCGTTGCATCCGCCGCCACCGACACCGACGACCTTGATTCGCGCGAGCGTTTCGTGTTCCATGTCAAACTCCAGCATCGTGGTTCCTCCTCGTGACGTCTCGTGCGCAGCTCTTCAGCGAGAGGCGGGGCCGCCGGCTGCGAGCCTCGTTCCTGCGCTCCATCAGATGAAGTCCCGCAGCCAATCCTTCACCCGCGCGAACAATCCAGCACCTGTGCGGCCCCCGCCCCGCGCGTGGACGGACGGTTCATACGCCCCGCCGCGCAGGCTTGTCCGCGCAGCGTGCACAATGATGCCCACACCATTGACGTAGCCGGGCTCCCGCACACCGATGAATTCCGGGATGGCCACGCGCACCGGAGCCTGCAATTCCTCCGCCGCCAATTCGGTCGCCCCGCGCGTGGACATGACACCGCCGTGCAGAACGTAACCGCTCGGCAGCCCGTGCCCGTAACCCATCTCTTCTATTTCTTTTCGCACGAGCGAGAAGATTTCCTGCATCCGCGGTTCGATGATGGTGGCCAGGTCGTACTGGGTGTACTCCACCTCCTGCTGACCCCCGATGCGCGGCACCGTGAAGCGCTCCTCCTCAGAGGCGGCACGGGTCAGCGCGCAGCCGTAGCGAAGCTTGATCTGCTCCGCGAACGACGTCTGTGTGCGCAAGCCGATGGCGATGTCGTGCGTCACGTAGTCCCCGCCCATCGGGATCACGCGCGTGCCCACCAGCACGCCCCTGTCGAACACCGACACGGATGTGGCGCCGGCGCCGATGTCGACCAGCGCCACGCCCAACTTCTTCTCATCCTGCGACAGTGCCACGGTGCTGGCCGCCATCGGCATCAGCACCAGGTTGGCCACCTCGATGCCGGCCTTCTCGACGCAGCGCACAACGTTGTGGATGGCCGTGCGGCTGCCGGTGATGAGGTAGGCTTCGACTTCCAGCCGCACGCCGAGCATGCCCCGAGGGTCCGTGATGCCCCGCAGGCCGTCGACGATGAACTCCTTTGCCACCACATCGATGATCTCGCGCTCGGGCGGCAGCGCCACCACGCGCGCTCCCTGCAGCACACGCTCGATGTCCTCGTCCCCAACCTCCCGGTCGGGCGACGCAATGGCCACCACCCCGTGGCTGCTCTCCAGTTGAATGTGGTTGCCGGCAATCCCCACATACGCGGAGCCGATGTGAATGCCTACCATCCGCTCGGCTTCCTCCACCGCCTCGCGAATGGATTCCACGGTCAGGTCTATATCCACGATGGACCCGTGCCGAATACCCTCACCATGCGCGGATCCGACGCCGATGATGTTCACGCTGTTCCCGGTGAACTCGCCGATGATGGCTCGCACCCTGGATGTGCCGATGTCCAAGCTGACGATGTATTCCCCTTTGGCCAAACGTGTGGCACCCCCTGCATCACGCCCTGGCGCACGTTGTCTTCCGAGTGTATTTCCACAGCTTCCGGCCTAAATCCTCTTTCTGCCGGCAAACTTTTTTCACCTTTTTCTGCGATCCGCGGCGTACTTTTCCGCCGCCTCGACAACCACCGCCATCGCTGTCGACCGTGGCGTCACGCCTCGACCTCCGCCCGCTCGGCTTCCTTTCCGTGACGCTTGCCAATCCGGCCGAACACCACCCGCCGCACGATGGCGATGTTCTGGAACAGGCGCACGCCAAACGCCACCACCGCCGCCAGGTACAGGTCCACGCCGAGTTGCTCTCCAATGTAGGCGAGCAGCGCGGCGAGCAGCGTGTTGAAGAAGAATCCGGAGAGAAACACGGTGGCGTCGAAGGACTTCTCCAGGCTCGCCCGCACACCGCCCAGCACGGTGTCCAGTGCCGCCAGAATGGCAATCGACAGATAGCTCGAATAGGCCACCGGGATGTTGACGTTCGCGATAAAGCCAATGGCCGCCCCGATGATCAGTCCCAGTACCGGCAACCAGATCACTTACTCGTCGCCTCCTTCGCCCATTTCCCCGGCAACGGTCCCTGGTACGCCGGCACCGTGACGCCGTTCGCACTGCGGTGGGCCGTGACGATAAAGTCCTCCTGCATGATGTTGAAATTGGCCTGCCAGTCTTTCAGCGTGAGTTCCGCCAGCATGTGGTCCACGTCGCCCACCGCCCGAATGATGTACGGTTGGGCCACGGGCACGGTGTTCACCTGCAGTTCCGGCAGCGAGTTGAGCCCTTGAATCCAGCGGATGGATGAGGTGGTCACGAGGCGCTGATCATTGATGCTGATGGCGGTAGCGCCGTTCGCAAACAGGTCATTGACGACTTCTGAGATCCACACATCCGCCCGTTCCTGGAAGTCCTGCGCCGCCGACCCCACCGGCGTGAGCAGGGGATCATCCTGGATCTTGATCTCGATCCCGGGCCCCGTCACGGGCGTCAGCCCCGCCGCGGCCGCCGTCTGCTGCTCGTCATGGCGCAGCGCGGCCTCGAGATCGGCTTGATTCGTCTGCGCCGCCTGATACTGGGCAATCTGCGCCTTGGCCTTGGCAATCTGCTCGGTGAGCAGTCGATTCTCCTCTTGTTGTTCGTCTATCTCCGAGCGCAGATCCAGATAGCTGGCCAATGTCCCGGATGTCGGCTGCGGCTTGATATGAGACGACAGCTCGACCGTCAGCATAAAGCCGACGAGAGCACAGACGCCGGTCAGCGACCAGATGAAGGCGCGTTGTGTCGACATACCCATTCCTCCCTCACCCGGTCTGATCCGTCGTCTGCACGGTCCCCGTGAAGGCCGGGAGCGTCAGCGTCTGTACAATCTGCGGCTCGGTCACGCGCACACCGCGCGCCCGAAGCATGTCCAGCACCCCGCCCTGCATGTCAAGCGTGGCCTTGAGCGTCTTCGGGTCCCCGATGGCCTGGATCACATACGGAGGGGCCAACCGGTCGTCGTTCACCTTGACCACCGGCCCGATGCAGAACACCCCCGTGGTCGCCACCACGCGGACATTGTTGATGGCCACCGCCTCAGCGCCGGCTGTGAACAACTCATTGATGACGCTGCGGACATCCCAGTCGTGCGTCAACACGTCCATCGTGTTCGTGCCCGTCGACAACCCGTCCATGAGCGTCACCGTCACCCCCGGCCCGGTCACCGGTGTGGTGCCCGCGAGGATGCGCTCCTGTTCAAGACGCTGTTGAACGGCCTGCAAACTGGCATTGGACCCGGCCGTCTGCTTCTCGTACGTGGCCAGTTGTCCATTCAGTTGTGCCAGTTCCTTCTGCAACGCCTGTCCCTGCGCACTCAGCGCGTTGTACTCGTTCTGCAGCCGCTCAGCCTCTTGGTCCGACGTGGCAACAGCCGGTACGCGGGTGCCTGAGGTCAGGCGGTACTGCAGCCCCAGCATGAAGCCGAGGATCAGGGTGACCACGGTGAAGGGCAGGGCCCAGGGTATGCGTGTCCTGCGCTCGGCGTGCATCACGAGGAGCCCCCTTTGCCGGTGGCAAACGGTGTGTATTGATAAGGCGGATTGCCGGTCATGTCGATGACACCCGGCGGATAGCCCTTATCGATAAAGTACGCAACGGCATCGTGGAGCTTGGGCAAGAGCTGGCTCAACTGACTGGCCCGCAGCTTCGCCTGGAAGCGATTGTCGAGATACAGCACGGCGATGCCGCTGTCATCCACATGGATCTCGGAGACATCCACGAGCATTTCTGGATCAGCCTTGGCCAGTTGCGCGCAAACCACGGACGCGTACGGGTGCGGCAGCACCTTGCCCACCGTCGCTCGCACCGCCGGGGCCGTCGTCAGGATGGGGCCGCTGACGCCGCTCGGCATCGACAACTCGTCGTACACGGTGCCATCGCTGAGCAGGCGAAAGAACTCGCCATTCGTCGTGTAGACGGCGGCAATCTGCTTCTCGTGCACGTGCAGCGTGACCGTGCGCGACCAGGCGTTCACCTGCACGTCCACCGACTGGACGAACGGTTCCTTGGAAGTGACCGCCGCCTCGACAGCCGCCCGATTGATCTGCCACAGGCTGAGGCCGGGCGTAAGGCCGCTGTCCGCTATCAAACGCGCTGCCGGAATGGTGGTGTTGCCGTCCACCTGGATCTGGCGGACGCGCGTCAGCGGCGATTCAAGCACCACCACAAGGCCGATCACTGCAAAGAAGCCGGCCATCCACACACGCATGCGCCGCCTCGGACGCGTGCGCCGGGAGCCCGGCGTGGTCGCGTTCGCCAACCCGGATGTCCCCTCCATCGCCGTCTGCGTTTGCGACGGTATTATACCATGGCTATTCCCCGGAAAACATAAAAAAGGCAGGACGAACGGTGCCGTCCCGCCTCGAACCAAGGTTTCTCAACCGTCTTCGCCGCTCTGGATGCGGATGATGTCCGCACCGAGATCGCGCAGATACAGCTCCAGGTCCTGATAGCCGCGGTCGATGTGATGAAGCCCATACACGCGCGTGACACCTTCCGCCATCAGCCCCGCCAGGACCAGGGCCGCGCCGCCGCGCAGGTCTGAGGCCGTCACCTCGGCGCCGGACAGCGCCGGGACGCCCCGCACCACCGCGGTCCGCAGATCCACCGTGATGTCGGCTCCCATCCGCAGAAGTTCATCCACATGCCGGAACCGGGCCTCAAACACGTTCTCCCGGATCACGCTGGTCCCGCGCGCCATCGTCATCCATGCCATGAACGGCGCCTGAAGGTCCGTGGGGAATCCCGGATACGGCGCCGTCACCATGTCGACGGCGCGATAGCCATCCTCCGCACGTACCCACAGCGCGTCACCGCTGACCTCCACGCGCGCGCCGGCTTCGCGCAGCTTGCTCAGGACAGCGCCCAGATACGCCGTCGGGGCCCCCTCCAAGCACACCGAACCCCCCGTCGCCGCGGCGGCCAGCGCGATGGTGCCGGCGACAATCCGATCCGGTATGATCCGGTGCGCCGCCCCATGCAGATGATGCACGCCGCGAATCACGATGGTGTCCTCGCCGGCGCCTTTCACCTGAGCCCCGCAGGCGTTGAGAAAGCGCGCCAGGTCCACAATCTCCGGTTCGCGCGCGGCGTTTTCAATCCGCGTCACACCGTCGGCAAGCGCGGCGGCCATCATCAGGTTCTCCGTCGCGCCCACGCTCGGGAAATCCAGCGTGATGGTCTCGCCCGTCAGGCGCCTTGCCGTGCAGCGGATGAAGCCGTGCCGCTCCTCAATCGCGGCACCCAGCTGGCGCAGCCCGCGCAGGTGAAAATCGATGGGCCGCTGGCCAATCACGCACCCCCCCGGCCGCGATACGCGCACCTCACCGAAGCGGGCAATCAGCGGTCCCATCAGAAAGATGGAGGACCGCATCCGCGCCATCAGGTCCGCCGGCACATCCGTATGAGCAATCGACGCCGCATCGACCACAATCCGTTCTCCATCCTGCTCCACCCCCGCCCCGAGGGCGCGCAGGATTTCAATCATCACGCGCACGTCCTCGAGCGCCGGCACACCGTCGATGATGCACGTGCCTTCCACCATGACGGTTGCCGCCAGGATGGGCAGGGCGGCATTCTTCGCACCGTACACACGAACACTGCCGGACAGGGGTCTGCCGCCGCGAATTTCAAACGCGTCCAGTGCTGTCACCCCCCTGAGGCGGGCAGGGGTTCTCCCACAATCCTCACCTCAGTTTCGAGTTCGATCCCGAATCGTTCTCGCACGGTTTCCTGGACGCGCCGGATCAGCATGAGGATGTCGGAGGCGCGGGCATGGCCGAGATTGACGATGAAGTTGGCGTGCTTGGGACTCACCTGCGCGCCGCCGATGGTCAACCCCTTGAGGCCGGCCTCCTCAATCAGGCGACCGGCATGGGTCCCCTCCGGGTTGCGAAAGACCGACCCGCAGTTGGGCTGCGACAGCGGCTGCGTGGAGGCGCGCCGCATGGACCACGCCCGGACCCGGCTCAGCATCTCCTCCCTGTCGCCCGGTTCGAGATCAAAGGCTGCGGCGATCACCACACCGGGCTCATCCTTGAGCCGACTGTAGCGATACGCGAAGCGCAGGTCCGCGCGGGCCAGGCGCCGGATCTCCCCCCGTCCGTCCATCACGTCCGCCCAGGCGAGGATATCCTTGACCTCGCCGCCATGCGCGCCGGCGTTCATCATCACGGCACCGCCCACACTGCCCGGAATCCCGGTGGCAAACTCGAGACCGGACAGACCGTGCCGGATGGCCACATGCGCCGCGGAGACGAAGGAACGGCCGCCCCCGGCGACAAGCCGGTGTCCGTCGACCTCAATCCATCCGACGGGGTCCGCCAGCTTCAGGACGAGACCGCGGATGCCGCCATCGAGGACCAGCATATTCGAACCGCGTCCCACCACCGTCCACGGCAGACCCAGTTCACCGGCCGCCCGCAAGGCGCCGGCAATCTCGTCCACGGATTGGGGCACCACAAACACGTCGGCGGGCCCGCCCACCCGCCACGTGGTGTGCCGCGCCATCGGCTCATTCCAACGGATCTCGGTGACGCCATGGGCGGCGAACACCGCCGCCACACGCTGCTGCATGCGTGGATCCATCCGGCTCCTCCTCTGTTTCGTCGGCTGCATCGGTTTCGCGCTCACGGCATCCTGTGCCGTCTGCGCGCCCAGGTCCGTACGGCATCCTATGACACCTGCCCGGAATGGGTGCAAGCACCGGCGCTCGCGGTCAGCCGCGACGACTCTCCGCCGCCTCCAGCACCAGTTTGCACAGGTCGTCCACGGCGTGCGGCGTGGCCATGCGGTGCGCCTGTTCGCGCAGAGCGTCGCGCACCGGCGGCTGCAAGACCTCCTGGATCTGTGCCCACAGGCCGTCCGCCGTCAGGTCGGCCTCGCGCACCATGCGCGCCGCACCCCGCTCCACCAGCCGGCGTGCGTTCTCCTCCTGGTGGTTGTCGGTGACGTACGGCGACGGGATCAGGATGGAAGCCAACCCGAACGCGCAGATCTCCGCCAGCGTGGCGCCGCCGGCGCGGGTGATGACGAGATCGGCCAACGGCAGGAGCGCCGGCATGTCGTGCACAAACGGCACAATGCGCACATGCCGCGGCAGGCCAGTAAAGCGCGAGGCAATGTCGTTGTAGTGCGCTTCGCCGGTGATGAAGATGAACTGAAGGCCATCGCTCGCGGCAAACCGGGGCACCAGCGCCGCCAGTACCTCGTTCACCGTCTCGGCGCCGCGGCTACCCATGAACGCCACCACCAGGCGACGGCCGGAGCTGAGGCCGTAGGCGGACCTGGCGCGCTCCATCTCCTCCGGTCTCACCAGCAGGACCTCGCTGGCGCGCGGATTGCCCGTGTACACCACGCGACGAGCCCGACGGAACCAGCGCCGGCTGTCGTCAAACGAGACGGCGACCGCCCAGGCGCGCCGCGCGCACAGGCGGTTCGTAAGGCCCGGCCGAGCATTCGCTTCCCACACCACGGCCGGAATACGCAGGGTGCGGGCCGCGAGGACCACCGGCAGCGTCACATAGCCCCCGGTGCCCACCACCACATCCGGCCGGAATTGGCGCAGGGCACCGAGCGCCTGGACATAGCCTATCCCGGTGATCCACGCCGTCCGCAACGCGGCCAGGCTGAGTTCCCGCTTCAGCCCGGCGGCGCGAATGGCTGTGAACGGCAGGCCGGCCCGCTCCACGATGCCGCGCTCGAGCCCCCCATCCGTGCCGATGTACAACACCCGCGCGTCCGGCCGCACCTCCTTGAGCTTGCGCCAGAGGGTCAGCCCCGGGTAAATGTGGCCACCCGTACCGCCTCCCGTCAGCACAATTCGCATGCACCGCAACCTCCGCTGCGTCAGCGTGCGGGAAACACGGCCTGACGCGAAATGTTGAGCAATACGCCAACACTGGTCAGCATCAGCGTCAGCGATGAACCTCCGTAGCTGATGAACGGCAGCGTCACGCCGGTGGCTGGGATGGAACCGGTCACCACGCCGATGTTGATCAGCGCCTGGATCCCAATCATCCCCGTGATCCCCGCGGCCAGCAACGAGCCGAATTCATCGGGCGCATACAGCGCCGTGCGCAGACCGCGCCACACGATGACCGCAAGCAACACCAGCACGGCGGCGGCGCCGAGGAAGCCCAGTTCCTCGCCGATGATGGAGTAGACAAAGTCGGTCTGCGGTTCAGGCAGGTACAGATACTTTTGCCGGCTCTGGCCGAGGCCCAGGCCGAGCAGTCCGCCGGACCCGAGGGCGTACAGCGACTGGATGATCTGATACCCCTTGCCAAGCGGATCCGCCCACGGGTTGAGGAACGCGGTGATACGCGCCATCCGGTAGGGCGCCATCGCCACCATCGCCGCGAAGCCTGCAACCCCCGCGCCAAACAGCAACAGGAGATGCTGCAGATTGGCGCCGGCCGTGAACAAAAGCACCACCGCGACGCCCATGATGACGACGCTCTGGCCGAGATCGGGCTCGAGCATGATGAGCCCCACCGCGGTGAGCGCCAGCAGCAGGGGCGGAAGAAAGCCTCGCGTGAAGGATCGCATCCTATCGCCGCTGTCGGCCAGATAGTGGGCGAGAAACAGGATGAGGGCCAGCTTCATGAACTCGGACGGCTGCACACCGAACGAGCCAATGCCAATCCACGCCTGCGATCCGTTGACATTACGCCCCACCCCCGGGATCAAGACCAGCACCAAGAGCGCGAAGCTGACCACCAGAAAACCGGGAGCGAAGCGGCGAAGCCTATGGTAATCGTAGCGCGAAGCGAGGTACATCAGCACCAGCCCGAGACAAGCCCAGAGCACCTGCCGTTTGGCGAAGTAATAGGCATCCCCGAACGTTTTCAGTGAGAGCGCCGAGCTCGCGCTGTGCACCATGACCACGCCCAGCACGAGCAGGAACAGCGTCACCGCCAGCAGCACGAAGTCCGGTCGTCGCTGCGACAGAGTCACGCGGGCCCTCCTCCCTTCAAGCCGTGGTGCACCGAACGCGGCACAGCCGAAGGGGACCTGTCCGCGCCGGGACGCTACAGTGTATGCACCACGTCCTTGAACATTCGCCCACGCACCTCGAACGACGGGAACATATCCCAACTGGCGCAGGCAGGAGAGAGCAACACCGTGTCCCCCGGTTCCGCCAGGCGCCGGGCGGCATGCACGGCTTCCTCCAGATTGGCGACGCGCACCGTTTGGATCCCATGCTGTTCACACACCTTGGCCAACCGCTCCGCCGCCTGCCCGAGCACGACGGCGGCGCGAGCCCTCGCGGCAAGATCCGGCATCAGCACGGAGAAGTCGTCGCCCCTATCCAGCCCGCCGCCGATCCACACGAGCGGGCTCTGGAAGGCGCGCAGCGCGCGAAGCGCCGCCTCAGGATTGGTGGCCTTGGAATCGTTGTAGTAATCCACGCCCCCGACGCGGCGCACGAACTCGAGCCGATGCTCCATCCCGCGAAAGCGCGTGAGCACCTCTCGCACCGCATCGAGGCTGGCGCCCGCCGTGACCGCCAGCGCCGTCGCCGCGAGGGCGTTCTCCAGGTTGTGCTCACCGCGGAGTGCCACGGCGTGCACCGGCAACACCGCCTCCTCCCGTCCGTCCCTCCGCAGCCAGAGCCGGCCGTCGCGGAGAAAGGTACCCTCGGGCACGGGCGTCTGCCGGCTGAACCACAGGATGCGGGCCTTCACCCGCGACGCCGCATCGCGGATGCGCGCCTGGTCATAGTTGAGCACGGCGGTGTCCCCCGGTCCCATGTTGCGGAACAGACGCCACTTGGCCTCCGCGTACGCCTCGAGCGTCCCGTGGTAATCGAGATGCGCCGGATACAAGTTCAGGAAGGCCGCGCCGCGCGGGTGAAAGGATTCCGTGCCGAGCAACTGGAAGCTCGAGACCTCCAGCACCACAGGCTGCTCCGGCCGAATGCTCTCCACGAGGCCCGAGAACACGCGACCGATGTTGCCCGCCACCACGGGGTCCAGGCCGGCCTCCGCAAGCATCTCCCCCACGAGCGTGGTGGTTGTCGTCTTCCCGTTGGAACCCGTGATGGCATAGATAGGCGCGGTTGTGAACCACGACGCGAGTTCGATCTCGGTGTACACCGGAATCCCGCGCCGCAGCGCCTCCTGCAGCAGTGGGACGGAGTACGGGATGCCCGGGTTCTTGACGATGAACGCCGGAGGCGGGTCCAACAGCGACAGCGGATGGCCGCCGAACACCACCTCGGCGCCGAGCGCGGCCAGCGCATCGGCCGCGGGTTCCTCCGTTCCGCGCTCGCGCCCGTCATTGACCACCACGCGTGCGCCGCGACGCAGCAAAAGGCGCGCCGCCGCCTCGCCGCTGCGCGCCAACCCCATCACCAGCACCTTGTCGCCCGGTTGAAACCTCATGCCGTCGCCCCCTGACTCGCCGGCCGCACGGCCGCCGACCATTGTCATGTGATCTATGTAAGCATAAGCGGCCGGGGGATGCCAATCGTGCCCCGGCCGCGCCGGATGCCTCAACCGTGGTGCGTCAGGAGGGCGAGTGTACCGTATGCGGTGAGAAAGGCGGCCATCCAGAACAGCAGCACAACCTCCCACTCTGACCAGCCGCCGAGCTCAAAGTGGTGGTGCAGCGGGCTCATGCGAAATACGCGCCGGCCGAAGACTTGAAAGGAAAAGACCTGAACGATGACACTCAACGCCTCTACCACAAACACGAGACCAAACAGAATGAGTCCGAGTTCGCTGTGGGTCAGTACCGCGACCAGCGCCAGCGCGCCGCCGATGGCCAACGACCCCGTATCGCCCATGAACACCCGCGCGGGATGGCGGTTGAACACCAGAAAGGCCAGCAGCGCCCCCACCATCGCCGCGCAGAACAGCGCCACATCATACGCGGTGTGATACAGCGCATAGAAGGCGTACGCCGAGAACACGATGGCCGCCGTCCCCGCCAACAGGCCATCCAAGCCATCCGTCAGGTTGACCGCGTTCGTGGTGGCCAGCAGCACCAAGAGCAGAAACAGAACATACAGGCTGCCCAGCGGCAGCGCCCACGACGTGAACGGTACCGCCACGCGGAAGGCGTCCATGTCGCCGCGCCACAGCCACCACAAGAGACCAAACAGGATGACCGTCGCCGCCGCCTGCCAGAACAGTTTTTGACCGGGCCGCAGGCCAAGGTTCCGCTTCTTCACAACCTTGATGAAGTCATCGGCGAAACCGACCGCGCCGAATGCGAGCATGGCGAACAGGAGCACGCAGATCTCCATGCTCGTCATGGCAAACTTCAACATCGCCACCAACACCGCGAGGACGATGATGATGCCGCCCATCGTCGGCGTACCCGCCTTCTTCTGATGGTGCTGGGGTCCTTCCTCGCGGATGCTCTGCCCGAACTTGAGCCGGTGCAGGATGGGGATGAAGACCGGGCCCAGCAGCACGCCGATGACGAATGCCGCGCCCGCGGTCAGGAGCAGTGCCTGCAGGTCCACGGCTCACCCCTCCCCCCGGCCGAACCGCTGCAGAATGGCCTCGCGCGCCACCTGCCGGTCATCGAACGGATACTTGGTGCGGCCGATGATCTGGTACGTCTCGTGCCCCTTGCCGGCGAGTAGCACCACATCCCCTGGCTGGGCCAGGTCGATAGCCCGCGCGATGGCCGCCCGCCGGTCCGCAATGCGCTCCCAATGACCCGCCATGCCCTCCACGCCGCGGATCATGTCATCCAGGATCTTCTCCGGATCCTCCGTGCGGGGGTTGTCGCTGGTGAAGAGAACGTGATGACTCCATGTGACGGCGGTACGCGCCATGATGGGGCGTTTGCCCGCATCTCGGTCGCCGCCGCAGCCTATCACGGTGATCACCCGGCCCTGCGCAAACTCCCGAACGGTGCGCAGCGCGTTCTCCAGGCTGTCGGGCGTGTGCGCGTAGTCGACGAGCACCGCGAACGGCTGCCCGGCATCCACCGCCTCCAGCCGTCCGGGAATACCCGGCACCTCGCCGAGCGCGCGAGCCGCCTCCTCCACAGGGATCCCCTCGATGATGGCGGCAGCCAGGGCGGCCAGGGCGTTGTAGACGTTGAAGCGCCCCGTCAGGCGCAGGCGCACGTCCGCGTCGCCGGCGAACGTCCGAGCGCGGAACCGGCAACCGGAGGCAGAGAGTTCCACGTCCTCCGCGCGCACGTCGGCCTTGGCGTGGATACCGTAGGTGACGGTCTCCATCACGGATTGTTCGGCCATGAAGCTCCCCGCTTCATCGTCCGCGTTCACCACGGCGTATGACATCTCCGCCACCGTGTCCCCGTAGGCGTTGCCCAGCCGTGAGAACAGCTTGCCTTTGGCGGCACGGTACCGCTCCATCGTCCCGTGAAAATCCAGATGATCCTGCGTGAGATTGGTGAACACCGCGGTGCGGAAGCGGATCCCCGCCACCCGGCGAAGTTCAAGCGCATGCGACGAGACCTCCATCACACAGTGAGACAGCCCCTGATCCCGCATCTGCGCCAGCGTCGCGTGCAGTTCCACCGCCTCCGGCGTGGTGTTCACCCCTTCCAGCAGGGTGTCGCCCATCCTCACGCCCAGTGTGCCAATCAGTCCGGAGGGTCGGCCGGACACCTCCAGCACGTGTCGGATGAGATGCGTGGTGGTGGTTTTCCCATTGGTCCCGGTCACGCCGATCACGTTCAGATCCCGCGACGGATGCCGATGGAACACATCCGCGACGATGGCGGACGCGAGGCGCGAATCGGGAACCACCAATTGCGGCACCGGGATTGGCAGCTCCCGCTCTGCCAGCACCGCGACAGCGCCGCGCTCCACGGCCTGCACTGCGAAATCGTGCCCATCCACCGTGTGGCCGCGGATGGCGATGAACAGGCAACCCGCCGTCGCCTTCCGCGAATCGGCGGTGACGCCCGTGATCTCTGGATCCTCGTTTGCTCCAGCCGCTCGATGTTTCAACAGTGCGGCCGCCAATTGCGATAGTTTCAAGGTTTCTTCCTCCCGCAAGCGGCCGGATGCCCCGTGCATCCGGCCGCAGCTCTCCCCTCGGCACGTCTTCACTGTACAGAGAAGTACGGGGGATCACAAGTTTTATCCACCCGTACTGCCGGCTGACGAATTGCCCGCGCCGCCGCCTGAACTGCTTGCGCCGCCACCCTGGCCACCGGTGCCGCCGCCTGAACCCCCCGCCTGGGGCTGCGGCACCGGACTGTCGCCGAGGTACAGGCGGATGGTCGAACCGCTGGGTACCTGGGTGCCGGCGGCCGGCGCCTGCCAGACCACGTATTTGCCCGTGCCCACGACCTGCGTCTGCAGCTGCGCGGTGCTTTGAATGGCTGCGCGCTGCGCATCGCCAATCGTCATCCCTACAAAATTCGGCACCTGCACCTGCGGGATGTCGTTCCACTTCTGCTTTTTAGGCAGTCCTCCCGACTGCGGCGGGACACCCAAGTACTGCAGACTATCCGCCAGGATGCGGCCGACAATGGGTGCGGCAATGACGCCGCCGAACACCGGCGCACCGTTGCGCGGGCGCGGATAGTCGATGGCCACGTACGCAACGAGGCGCGGATTGTCGGCCGGGGCCATACCGATGAACGACACGATGTAATGGCTGCCCGAGTAGCGACCGTTTTCGGCGACCTGCGCCGTGCCGGTCTTCCCGGCCACTCGGTAGCCCGCTTGATACGCGCCCGTCCCGGAGCCGCGCGCCACTACGCTCTCCAGCGCCTGCCGAACCGTGGCGGCCGTCTGCGGCGAGATGACGCGGCGGACCACCGTCGGCTGGACCTCGTGCACAACCTGCTCCGTGTCGTGGTTGATGTACGCCTGGACCACGTACGGCTTCATCAGCAGGCCGCCGTTGGCCACCGCCGACACCGCCATCACCTGCTGAATGGGGGTCACCGACACGCCCTGGCCGAAGGCCGTCGTCGCCAGCTCCAGTGGCCCCACCTTGCTCAGCGGAAACAGGATCCCCGTGCCTTCGCCCGGCAGGTCAATCCCCGTCTTCTGGCCGAACCCGAACTTGCGGATGTAATCGAACAGCGCCTGCTTGCCGAGGCGCTCCCCGAGCGCGATGAAGCCGGGGTTGCAGGAGTTTTCGACAACGTTCAGGAAGGTCTGCGATCCGTGCCCGCCCGCCTTCCAGCAGCGGATGCGGTGGCCGGCCACCTCGTAGTAGCCGGGATCGTAAAACTTGTCACTGAGCGTCACTTTGCCTTCCTGCAGGGCCGCGGAGAGGGTGACAATCTTGAACGTGGAGCCCGGCTCGAACGTCTGCCAGATGGCCAGATTCTGGTTGTACGTGGAGGACGGGTACTGTTTCCAATTGGCGGGATCAAATGTCGGATAGTTGGCCATCGCCAGGATGGCGCCGGTCTTCGGGTCGGCCACGATGGCAGTCACGTGATCCGGGTTGTACTCGGCCACCGCCTGTTCAATCTCGCGCTCCACAAACTGTTGAATGTGCACGTCGATGGTGAGCTGCAGATCCAGCCCATCCACCGGAGGTATGTACGACTGGCCGAGTCCGGGCATCTGCTCGCCATTCGCCTTCGCGTAGAAGGTGATGGCCCCGGGTTCGCCGGACAGCACGTCGTCGTACTGCTTCTCAAGGCCGGTGATCCCCTGGTTGTCCGCCCCCGTGATGCCCAGCACCTGAGCCGCCAGCGTACCGTAGGGATAGACGCGTTTGCCCTCTTCCGTGAGATAGACGCCCGGCAGGTTCAGCGCGCGGATCTGCGCCGCCTGCTGGTCCGTGATACGCCGGCCCGCAGGCTGAATGTACACCATGGACACCCGCTTGTTGAGCAGCTGGAGAATCTGGTCCGCGGGCATGCCGAGCACCGCCGCCAACTTGGCCGCCGTCCCCGGTTTATCCTTGATCTGTGCCGGCGTGGCAATCACAGACGGAGCGCTCGCCGTGTACACCAGCTTCTGACCGGTGGCATCGTAGATGGTGCCGCGCGTGCCCTGCAGCGGGATGCTCCGGCTCCACAGCGCCTGCGCCTGGTCCGACAGCCAGGGCGAAAGCAGCACCTGGATGTAGGCGAGACGGCCGACCAGAGCCGAGATGGCGAGCAACAGGATCCCGAGCAGCGCCACCAACCGCCGACGCATCATGCCTCGCGTGACGCGCACCGCCGTCACCTCCACGCTTGTCTCGAGACCATCCTATGCGGACAATCCCCCGCGTAGAAGTAACGGCGGCAGGTTCAGATGGCCTCAGCCGGTGCCGTTCCCGACGCCGCTTCCGGCTGACCCACTCCCGCTCCCAGCCGACGAGGCACCTGCGACGTCTGGCGAGAACTGGACCCGCACACGCGTCCCCGGGGCCACCACCGTGCCTGGCGGAATGGATTGCGATACCGCGTAGCCATCGCCGACCGCCTCCAAACTGAGACCGATGGCCGCCAGCAGGTTGGTCGCGTCGCGCATCGACGCGCCCGTCAGGTCCGGCATGATGGGATGGCCGTGGCCGATCGGCGCGTACAGGTACACCGTCGAGCCCTTCGGCACCTGCACGCCCGCAACGGGCCACTGTGTCTGCACGGTGCTGCTGCCGCTGACGCTTACCCGCAGGCCGAGCTTCTCAAGGCTCGCCTTGGCCTGCGCCAGCGACATCCCCTTGACGTTCGGCGTCTCGACATACGCTGCAGATCCCGGCTGCACCGTGACGGCCGGCGGATCCTGGGGCGCTGTCTTGGGCGGCGTCTCGTTCGTTGGCCGCGGCGAGATGTGATAGTACTCCAGGCACTCCTTCAGGATGTCACGGGCAGCGGGTGTCGCCACCGTGCTGCCCCACTGATTGCTGGCCGCCGTCTTCGGCCAATACAGCGTGACGTACACCTCGACCTGCGGGTCCCAACCTGGCGCATAGCCGATGAACGACACGATGAAGCGGTTGCTGTAGTAGCGGCCTGTGGTCGGATCGACCGCCTGAGCGGTACCCGTCTTACCCGCCACGTCGTAACCCGGGATGTAGCCCTGGCCGTCGATACCCTTCGAGACGTCCAGGATGAGGGTGTCGTTCACCTGTTTGACGACGTCCGGCGGCACGACCTGCGGGTTGACCACGGTGGGTCCGAAGGTGCGCACCGGTTTGCCCGTCGTGGGATCCAAGATGGCCTGCGCAAGGTACGGCCTCATCAGCTTGCCGCCGTTGGCGATAGCGGCGATGGCCGCCATCTGCTGCAGCGGCGTCACCGCGATGCCCTGCCCGAAACCGCTGGTCGCGAGCTGCAGAGGGCCGCGCTCCGACGGCGGGAAGATGATGGAACTTGCCTCCGCCGGCAGATCCACGCCCGTTTTGTTCAGATAGCCGAACACCTGCATGTAGTGCAGCAGCTTATCCCAGCCCAGTTTCAGCGCGATGGTCGCGAAGCCCACGTTGCTCGAGTATTCGAGCGCCTGCCGGAAATTGATGACGCCCCAGCCGCGCCCATTCCAATCGCTGATCTGGTGACCCGCCACGGTCAGGTGCCCGGAGGTGAAGGTGTCGTTGAGGGTGATGGTGCCCGTGGCGAGGGCCGCCGCCAATACCATCACTTTGAACGTCGACCCAGGCTCAAACGCGGTGTTGACGGCCCAGTTGGTCGACAGCGCCTCGGGGCTCGCCTGCGCATAGTGATTAGGGTCAAAGGATGGGCGGCTGGCGATACCGAGGATGGCCCCCGTCTTGGGGTTCATCACGATGATGGCCGCGTGGTCCGGATGATACTGATTCACAAGGTTGTCCATCTCATGCTCGACGAAGCCCTGGATGGTGCTGTCGAGGGTGAGTTGCACATCGTCGCCCGGCTTGGGAGTCTCAATGACCTGCTCACTGTTCACGACGGGCGTGCCGTCAGCCTCGACCTCCTCCTGCAGCTTGCCGTCCTTGCCGCGGAGCACGTTGTCATATTCCAACTCCAACCCAGCCTGGCCACGTCCCGTGGCGTCCACGTACCCGAGCGTGTTCGATGCAAAGTCTCCGTTGGGATAGATCCGCTCTTGCGTCGGCGTGAAAGTCACATCTTGGCCGACGTCGTCCGTTGGTGCGAGTTTCTGGATGGCCTGCGTGATCTGCGTTCGCTGCGTTTCCATCACCGGGTGGGGCCAGCGCACCCAGGTGCTGCCCGCGGCCAGCGTCTTCGCCACCGTATCCTGTACGGTGCCGAGGGGCCCGGCGAGCGCCGCGGCCAGCGCCTGCTTGTCGGCAAACCGGCCGACGTGGATATCCACCCAGTACGCCTGCACGTCGTACGCCAAGGGGTTGCCATGCGCGTCGAGCAGACTACCGCGCGGGGCCTGCACCGTGATGGTCCGAACCTGCGTCTTATCTGCCGCCGAGACCAGCCTCGGGCCAAACACGGCCTGCACAAATTGGAGTCGCACCGCCACGGCGCCGAGCCCCACCCAGAGGGCGGCCTGCAAGACCAGGAGGCGGCGACGGTGGCGGCTGGGCCGCTGCTTTGGAGAGATGCGTTTCATCGCCAACCTCCGTCACGGACGGGATTCCTGCGAAATGGAGATGGGCTGCGCGTAACGCATATGCAGCTTGTTCAGGGCAATGTCAAGAATTCGAGAGGGTTGAGAGAGTTGATCCACCTGCGTGGTCAGCTGGACGTTCTGCGCCTGCGCCGTGCGAATCTGGCGCTGCAACTGACTCACCTGATCGTTGAGGCGCCACATGGCCGCCGCCTGTGCGGCCAGGAACCATAACACGGCCACGCACACGGCGAAGCTCACGCCGACCGTGAGCTTGTCCCGCCGCGTCCAGGCGTGTTGGGTCTGCGCTGGGTGACGCTGCGGCGATGCGGACGGCAGGGTCTGTCGCTGCGCGCCGGTCGCGCGGACATGAAGCTTTTCGGCTGTGGAGGATTTGGTGGCCAACATCACGCATTCCCTCCTGAGGATGGGGCTAGCTTTTCAACGGCGCGCAGCTTGGCGGACCTTGCGCGCGGGTTGGTCGCGAGTTCCGCCTCGCCTGCGGTGACCGGTTTTTTCACAAGAAGCCTCGCCTGCGGTGTTCTGCCGCAGCGGCATTCGGGAAAATCGGGCGGGCAGATGCAGCCCTTGGCCCAATCGCTAAACGTGCTTTTGACAATCCTGTCCTCGAGCGAGTGGAACGTGATCACCGCCATGCGCCCACCGCTCTTCAACAGCCGGAACGCGCCGTGAAGCGCCTCTTCCAGCGCACCCAGTTCATCGTTGACGGCAATTCTTAACGCTTGAAAGGTGCGGCGTGCCGGATGCGGCCCGCTGCGCCGCGCCGGCGCAGGGATGGCGGATTTGACCAACTCCGCCAACTGACCCGTGGTCTCGATGAGCCGCTGCCTGCGCCGCTCCACGATGGCGCGGGCAATGCGTCGGCTGAACCGCTCTTCCCCGTAACGGTAAAGGATGTCGGCCAGCGCCTCTTCGTCGAGTTGGTGGATGAGGTCTCGAGCCGTAACCGTGATGGACGGGTCCATCCGCATATCGAGCGGCGCGTCATGGCGATAGCTGAATCCGCGCTCCGCCTCGTCGAGCTGTGGCGATGAGACACCGAGATCAAAGATGATCCCGTCCACCGCCGCAAAGCCGTGTGCCGGCGCCAGCTCCCCAATCCGGCGGAAGTTGCCCCGGACCGCTGTGAAGCGCGCCCCGAAGCGCGCCAGGCGCTGTGTCGCATGCTCCAGCGCGGCGGGGTCTTGATCCACGCCGAGCACCCGGCCGTCCGGGGCGGACGCCTCGAGCAGACGCTCGCTGTGGCCGCCGCCGCCCAACGTGCAGTCGATGTACAGGCCGCCCGCGTGGGGCGCGACCAAGGCGATGGTCTCGTTGAGCAGCACGGTGGTGTGGGAAAACAGCGGGATCGCCTCCATGGGTGAGCGTTACAGCGAGAGGTCGACGAGCTTCTCCGCAATCTCGGCGAAGGATTCCGCCGCCTGGTCCGAATAGCTTCGCCACTCGCTCTCACTCCAGATTTCGACCCGGTTCGACACCCCGAGGACAACACAATCACGCTCGAGCCGTGCATAATCCCGAAGCGTGGCCGGGATCAGCACACGCCCCTGCTTGTCCAACTCGCACTCGGTCGCACCGGAGAAAAAGAAGCGCACGAACGATCTCGCGTCCGCCCGCGTGAGGGGCAGAGCTTTGAGTTTGTTCTCCAGACTCTCCCACTCCGACATGGGGTATACGAACAGGCATCGGTCCAAGCCGCGCGTCATGACGAACGGCGAACCCAGTCCCTCGCGAAACTTGACAGGAATGGTCAGGCGCCCCTTGTCGTCGAGGGTGTGCTGGAACTCGCCCATGAACACGCGGCCTCACCACCTTCCGCCCCATTCTACCCCACTTTGCCCCACTCACCACCACTGTTCATGCATTTCGCCCCCCAAAAAGGATCTCCTGCCGGCCCACGCGGGGAAAACGAAAAATTTTTTGTGCGAAGATGCGCAAGAAAAAGCGCTCTCTCGACGCGTCGCGTCAAGAGAGCGCAGCATGAGTTCCGATTCGCAAAGTTTCGCAGCCGCATCCCCGCCACAGCGGGGGCGGGAACTCACAGCATCAGGTGGAAAATCGGCGCCGGGTGCTCCACATCGCCCCACCGCGGTGCTTCCCGCAGCCAGCTCATGCCGCAGGCGCTGCATACGCTCACCGGCGAGAGCCTTCGTTCCTGGGCTTGGCCGCCCGTCCATAGCCATCCGTCGATCCGTTGCAACTGCGCCAGCCGCGCGGCCTGCCGTTGCAGCAACAGCCGTCGCACCTTGCGCTCCAGGCGCAGCAGCGACGCGGCCTCCGTCTCCGCGTGGCGGCGAGCCATCGCCATCACCTGCGGACCCAGGTCGGCATGGGCCGCCGCCCATGCCTCCCAGCGGCGGATGGCGGATTGGCGATATTCCGCAAACTCTTGCGCCAGCACGTCGCCGCCGGCTTCCGCCGCGAGCCGCTGCTCCCAGTCGACGGGGCGCTCCAGCGCCTCCGGCGTCAAATCGTGCTGCTTGAGGAGCCGCTGCAGATGCGGCGGATACAGCACCATGCGCTGACGATGAATCAGCGGCACAAGCGTTCGCCCATGCGCCCGGAAGACGCCGCGGGCCAGCGCGTGATAGGCAATCTCCGCCGGGCCGCCCACATATGCGAGCGTCGGCAGCAGCGTATCCTGCACCACCGGCCGCAGCAGCACATTGGACGAAAATGCAGCAGGTTCCGCCTCGGCACGCGCAATCCACTCGCGGACAGGCGCCTCCAAACCCAGACCGCGCGCGCGCAACCGGCCTTCGCCCGCACGCTCGAGCACATAGCGACGTCCGTCCTGAACGTAGAAGACCGTGGTGTGGAGCGGATCGCGCACCACCTGCGGCGCATGACCCGCCGCCTCGACGGCCTGGTACGCTTCCTCGAGCGCCGCCTGCACCTCATCGACATGCGCCAGCGCGTGCGTCCACACCGGGCGAACCAACGCGCGCACTTCGGGCAGGCACGGGTCCAGGACCACCAGCCCGTCCTCGGCGAACCAGCGCAGCATGAGCCCGGCGAACCAGTCCGCCAGCGAACCGTCCGGCACCGCGGCGGTCTCGAGCAGATCAAACGCATCGCGTTTGCCCACACCGTCCGGGACGATGCGCCACGCCTCCCCCAGCACGCGCCGGATCTCGGCCGCCGGCAGGGGCGTGCGCCCAACCATCTGGTGGTGGGGAGGCTGGAGGTTCAGCGCGACTCGCGCCGGGCGGTCTTCCGCATCCAGCAGCCAGGCGTGATTCACCTCATGCCAGTCGTGGTCCTCGGAAGCAATCCAAAACACGGGAACCACCGGGCGGCTCAGGAACTGCTCCAGCCGCCGCGCGACGCCGATGGCGGTGAGCGCCTTGTGCACGGCGTACAGCGGGCCGGTGAAGAGCCCGGCCTGCTGGCCGGTGACCACGGCCAATGCATCCGGTGCCGCCAGTCGCTCCAGAGCCTGCAGCGACGCCTCGGACGCGCCGTGCTGCTGCAGGTAAGGGCGCAGCCCGGCCACCAGCGCCGCGCGGTGCGCCACCGAATGACTGTCCGTCAGCAACTGCGCCCGCATTCGGTACGTCTCCAGGCGCGCCGGATCGAGCCCCTCGTAGAGCGCGGCCACGGAGGCGAATGAAAACGAGTGCGCATCGGACAACGCGTTGCCCGTACTGGCCGATCGCACCGTACAGTTCATGCCACCAGCTCCTCCTGTACCGAATCCGGCCAGGACCATCATACATGCTCAGGAAATGGGAGTAAAGCGAGGCCGCCGTGGGACGTACCGGCGGCCTCGTCTATCCGCGTACAGATACACCCGTCGCTGCGCACCGCGCCGTCAGACCGGATACACCGGATGCTTACGGCGACCGAACGCCAGTTGCTTGCGGTCGTAGGCGCGCAGCCGCCGGATCAATTCGGATCGAAGCAGATCCGGCTCGACAATGCCATCCACCACAAGTTCCGACGCCAGCCGGTAGATGTCGATGTCGCGCCGGTACTCGGCCCGCTTCTCCTCCACGAACGCGGCGCGCTGGTCCTCGGGCAGCGCCTGAATCTTGTTGCTGTAGACCGCGTTCACCGCGGCCTCCGGCCCCATCACAGCAATCTGCGCCGTGGGCAGCGCCAGGCACACATCGGGCTCGAACGCCGGGCCGGCCATCGCGTACAACCCCGCGCCGTACGCCTTGCGGACGATCACGGAGATCTTCGGCACCGTCGCCTCCGACACCGCCGCAATCATCTTCGCGCCGTGGCGGATGATGCCCTGCCGCTCGACCTTCGTACCAATCATGAAGCCCGGCACATCGGCCAAAAACACGAGCGGGATGTGAAACGCATCGCAGAGGGTGATGAAACGCGCTGCCTTGTCCGCCGAGTCGACGAACAGCACGCCACCTTTGACGCGCGGCTGATTGGCGATGATGCCCACCACGCGGCCGTCGATGCGCGCCAGGCCGGTGATCAACTCCTGAGCGAACAGCCGCTTGATCTCAAACCAGCTGCCCTCGTCTATCAAACGCATGATCAGATCATGCATGTTGAACGGCGCGTTCTGATTCTCGGGAATGAGGTCAGCGATGCGCCCCTCGTACGGCGCCGGCTCCTTCGCCGGACCTGCCGGCGGCAACTCCTCATAGGAACTCGGGAAGTAGCTGAGATACTGACGCGCCGCTTCGATGGCCGACCGCTCGTCGGGCACCAGCAGATCCCCGCAGCCGCTGACCGTGCAGTGCATGCGCGCACCGCCCATCTCCTCGAGCGTCACCTTCTCGCCTATCACCATCTCCGCCATCCGCGGCGAGCCGAGATACATGCTGGCGTTCTTCTCGACCATGATGACCACGTCGCAGAAGGCGGGGATGTAGGCGCCACCCGCCGCCGATGGCCCGAACAGCACGCATACCTGCGGGATCATCCCCGACAAGCGCACCTGATTGTAGAAGATGCGACCCGCGCCGCGCCGGCCCGGGAACATCTCCACCTGGTCCGTGATCCTTGCTCCCGCTGAATCCACCAGGTACACCAGCGGGATGCGCATCTTCTCCGCCGTCTCCTGGATGCGCAGGATCTTTTCCACCGTGCGCGCGCCCCAGCTTCCGGCCTTGACGGTGCTGTCGTTCGCCATCACCGCCACGGGGCGCCCGTGAATCCGGCCGATGCCCGTCACCACGCCGTCCGCCGGCAGATCCTCCGCCATGCAGTTGGCGAACAGACCGTCCTCCACCTCGATGTCATCGTCAAACAGGAGACGCAACCGTTCGCGCACAAACAGCTTGCCCTCCGCGGCATTTTTCTCATGGTACTTGGGCGCGCCTCCGGCCAGCACGCGCTCGCGAATCTCTTGTAACCTGTGGTCCGCCATCGCCTCTGCCATCCTCCTCCGTCATCAACCCGCGCAGGCCGATCTCGCCACCTGCCGCGCATGGCTTGGCAGCGGCTTACCCAGCTTCTCCTCGAGCCAGGCCGCCGTCTCCTGCAGCCTGTCGGCATCCACACCCGTCTCCACGCCCATGCCGTGGAACAGATAGAGCAGGTCATCCGTGGCCACGTTGCCGGTGGCCCCAGGCGCGTAGGGGCAACCGCCCAGCCCACCGATGGAACCGTCGAAGTGCCGGATCCCCGCCAGCCAACCCGCGTAGACGTTGGCCGCCGCCATCCCGCGCGTGTCGTGGAAGTGGAGCGAGATCCGATCCAGCGGCGCGCGCCGCGCCACCGCTTCCACCACCGCGGTCACCTGCGTCGGCACCGCGACGCCGATGGTGTCCCCCAGAGAGACCTCGTCCGCCCCCAGCTCCAGCAGCTTATCCACCACGCGCAGCACCTGCTCGATGGGCACGCGGCCCTCGTATGGGCAGCCAAACACCGTGGACACATAGGCGCGGACGGGCAGGCCGGCCGCGTGCGCCTGTTGGATCACCGGCTGCAGCACGGGATACGTCTCGTCAATGGATTTGTTGATGTTCTTGCGATTGTGCGACTCGCTGGCGGACATGAACACGTGCACGGCATCCACCCGCGCCTTCAGGGCACGCTCGAGCCCGCGTTCATTGGGGACCAGCGCGCTGTACTCGACGCCGGGACACCGGCGAATCCGCGCGAACACTTCATCCGCGTCGGCCAGTTGCGGGATCCACTTGGGATGCACGAACGATGACACCTCTATCGAGGTGAGCCCCGCGTCGGCGAGACGCTCCACCAGTTCCACCTTGACGTCGGTGGGTACGGATACGCTCTCGTTCTGCAAACCGTCGCGCGGGCCCACCTCGCGCAACCAGACTCGCTCCGCCACGCTCTCCTCTCCCTTCGCGGGCCCGTGCGAACCGTCACTCGAGGTCAAGCAGTGGATCTCCCTCATTCACGAAGTCCCCCGGCTGCACGCGGACGGCCACCACGACCCCGCTGGTATCGGCCTGCACCGGAACCTCCATCTTCATCGACTCCAGAACGACCACATCCTGTCCGACCTCGACCGTCTGCCCAGGCGCCACCAGCACCTGCAGCACCGTTCCCGCCATGCTTGCCGTCACCAATGCCATGTCTCATCCTCCTCATTTGGCTGCGAGTAAGTTTTCGATGAAGTCCGTGGTGGTATCCCCGGCCGCAAACGCCGGTGAAGCCAGGATCCGCCGAAGCAGGGGCAGGTTGTTGCGGATGCCCTCAATCACGTACGCGTCGAGCGCCTCGCGCATGCGCGCGATGGCCTCCTGCCTGTCGCGCCCGTACGCAATCAGTTTGCCCACCATCGGGTCATAGAACGGGGTCACCTCTGACCCGCTCTCGACCCCCACATCGTTGCGCACGCCCGGTCCTTCCGGCAGCACCAGCTTGGTGATGGTGCCCGGAGAAGGCAACATCTTCTCCGGGTCCTCCGCGTACACGCGACACTCGATGGCGTGTCCCTCGCGGCGAATCTCATCCTGCCGGAAGCCGAGCGGCTCGCCCGCGGCCACGCGCAGCTGCCACTCCACCAGATCAAGGCCGGTGATCATCTCCGTCACCGGGTGCTCCACCTGAAGCCGGGTGTTCATCTCGAGGAAGTAGAAGTTTTTCTCGGCATCCACCAAGAACTCCAGTGTACCGGCGTTCTCGTAGCCGATGGCACGCGCCACCGCCAACGCCGCCTCGCCCATTCGCCGCCGCAGGTCTTCATCGACAAAGGACGAAGGCGCTTCCTCGACCACCTTCTGATGCCGGCGCTGTACGGAGCACTCGCGCTCCCACAGGTACACACCATGCCCGTGGCTGTCGAACAGCACCTGGATCTCGATGTGACGCGGCCGCTCAATGCGCTTCTCGAGGAACATCTCGCCGTTGCCGAAGTACGCCTTGGCCCGCTGCGAATTGGAGGCGAACGCCCGCTCGAGCTCGGCCGGTGTTCGGACCACCTGCATGCCAATGCCGCCCCCGCCATACGACGCCTTCAACATCACCGGATAGCCGATGCGCTCGGCCATCGCCAGCGCCTCCGCCACATCCGGCACCGCGCCCTCGCTGCCTGGCACCACCGGTACACCCGCGGCCTGCACCGTCCGGCGAGCCGCGGTCTTGCTTCCCATGGCCGCGATGGCCTCTGGCGACGGCCCGATGAACATGAGCCCCGCATCCCGCACCGCCTGGGCGAAAGCCGCGTTCTCACTGAGCAGGCCGTAGCCTGGATGCACCGCCTCCGCGCCCGTCTCCCGGGCGGCCTGGACGATGGCCTCCACCTGCAGGTAACTCTGAGCCACCGGCGGTGGACCAATCCGCACCGCCTCATCCGCCTCTCGAACGTGAAGCGCTTTCACGTCGGCGTCAGAATAGACAGCTACCGTCGCGATGCCGAGACGCCTGCAGGTGCGGATGATCCGCCGGGCAATCTCGCCCCGATTCGCAATCAGCACCTTGCGAAACACACGCATCCCTCCCCATCCCGCACCACGCCGCGCGAAGGCGCCGTGTACTGCCACAAGCGTACCAGTTTGGCGGCCTCTTTGCAAAAATGAGAGAACCGAGAGCCGCGGCGCATCGCGGCGCGCGCGCGAGCGCGGAGCCCCTGGATGGCCGCCGCTCCCCACAATGACGCGTGCGGGCGGATCCGGCGTATGCTACAATTCGGGGATGGACTTTCAGAGATGGGCAGGATCGGTTGCCTCCTATGAGAGAAGGGACGACGCTCAAATGACGCTGCAAACCTACTCCACCACCCGGCCCCTGTACGGTCAGGTCGCCATTGTCACCGGTGCATCGCGCGGCATCGGCCGGGCCATCGCGCTGGCGCTGGCGCGGGCGGGGGCCATCGTGATCGTCAACTACAAGCAGGCGGAAACGGCCGCCGCAGAGGTGGTGGCGCTCTGCCAGCAACTAGGAAGCCGGGCGCTGGCCGTGCAGGCCGACGTCACCCAGCCGGAAGCGGCCGAGCGGCTGGTGTCGGAGGCGGCCAAGCTCGGTCCGCCACGGATCCTGGTCAACAATGCCGGCATTGCGAAAACAGGGCTGTTGGTGGACACCACCCTGGATGAATGGCGGACGCTCTTGGATCACAACCTGACGGCGCCGTTTCTGTGCACGCGCGCGGTCCTGCCCCACATGATCCGCGAGCACTACGGCCGCATCATCAACATCTCCTCCATCTGGGGCATCGCCGGCGGGTCCTGCGAAGTGGCCTATTCGGCCAGCAAAGGCGGGCTGATTGCCTTCACCAAGGCACTGGCGAAAGAGGTGGCGAGATCCGGGATCACGGTCAACGCCGTGGCGCCGGGGGCGATTGAAACCGACATGACGGCGAATCTGAGTGACGAGGCCAGAGCCGTCCTCCGCGAAGAGACGCCGGTGGGCCGGTTGGGCGAGCCCGAGGATGTGGCGCAGTGCGTGCTGTTTCTCGCCTCCCCCACCGCGTCCTATCTGACCGGCCAGGTCATCAGCCCCAACGGCGGGCTGGTGATCTGAGCCCTCACCGTCGCAAAGGTTTGCGCGGGCCGTTGTCACACCCTCCGCACCGCATGCATTCCATGCTATGAAAGGCGGTGACGGACGTGGCAGCGAGACGTGGCCGCCAGCGCCAAGGACACGGCGGCCGCCCACCGGGCACAGGCGGAAAGCCACGCAAACCAGCTCAGAAGGCGGAGGAGAGCACAGCGGCCACCCGTATCCCGCCCTCGTTGCTGCGCTCCCTGCGCCGCGAGGCCCACGCCTTCGGCTTGTCCACCGCAGATTACCTGCGGCTCGTCATCGCCGTGTCCGCGGCCATCCGCCAGGGGATTGGGGGGCTCGGGAAATCGGGCGAGATCGACGGGAGTGGGTTGCTGCAGTGGGTCAAACACCCGCTGTTCGGCACCATCGTGGCATGGCTGAGCAAAGCGATGGCGGAGCAGTTGCAGGGTATCGGGGGTAAAAACGCCGGCCAGAGCGCGCAGGCCGGCAACGGAGACGGAGATCAACCCGCGGTGCAATCCGGCCGTACCGCGTCGCCGCCGCAGACAGCCGAGCCTCTGCCCGAGGCGCCCGCGGCGAACGGCCACAGCGCGAACAGTGCGCCACCACCGCAGAATTCCGCGGCTGCGGGGGCGCCCGCGCAGCGCCCAACCCAGGCCCGTCCGTCGTGGGGATGGGAGTGGGAGGAATTCTGGTGAACGCGACCGAGAGGCGGCGCAACCAGCACGCGCCCCAAAGCGCGTCACCTTTGCACCGCATTGCCGGAGGACTCGGCGGAAATGTTGCCGGCGGGGAGGTTGCCAGCGCGGTTTTGCACAGGCCCGAACTGCACGCCGAAGCGGCGGATATGAAGGTCCGGCTGGACTTGGTACTGCGCATCCGGCAGCTTTTCCTCCCATCGGTAGGCCGCGAATTGCTGGTATGTGGCGAACTTCGGACGTCCCTGGCGCGAGATGGGCACCACATCCGCCCGGTACTGCCGCTCCAGTTTGATGAGAAGAGCCTCCATCTCCTGCTCCATCATGTGCGTGAGTTGGCGTTCCAGGTATTCCCGGTTGCCCGGCAGCGTGTAGTCCGTCTTCACCTCGGTAGAGGTCAGATCCACATCCAGAGGCACCCGCACGGTGACGCGCAGCGGGTCGCTGAGGCGAATGTCGTATTGGGGCGAGCGCTCGCGTCGGAGGATGAGCCCCACGGTTTTGGTCGGATCCTGGGGGTCCGGGAACTCCAGCTTGGTGCGGCGCAGCCGCCCGCGCAACAGTTGCAGCAGGATGGTCTCACGGGCATTGAGGTAACCCACCAGCTTATCGCCCTGGAACACGGCCGTCCCCGCCCATTCCACGGGATTGCCCCCGGCCCGACGGATGCTGCCCGCGTCGTACGAGACATTGTCCCCTTGGATCCCGCTCTTACCCTGGGGATCCTGCTGTACGGCGGCGTTGACGGCGACCAGCGAAGCCACCGGGTCCTCGTGCGGATTCTCGAGGGCGGTGAGAAAGTCGTGCAGCCTATCACCGGGGATAAGGCCGGAGGAGTCTCCCACCTGGACCAGGGCGTCGGCCATGCGCGCGGGGGATCGCTCGAGCATCGGCTGATCCGAAAGGAGAAAGTCGCGCGCCTTGCCCTTGGCGATGGCCAACATCACGGTTCTCCGGAACTCTCGGTAGCGCACCAGCGGTTGCAGCTGTTGGCTGATTCCCTCCCGCGCCAGGTCCTCGCCAATCAGCACGGAGGTCAGATGCGTGAACGTCAGCACGCGCTCGACGCTGGTGTTGGCCAGTGCCATCGCCTCCGTGATGCTCCGGGCGCGGTAGGTGACCGGCGTGGTTCCCGCCTGTGGATCCTTCCCGGTGCTCGACGACCCTCCGGCGGTGTTGACCGGAAGCGCGATGCGGAAGGTGCAGTCCACCATACCGTCTGGCGCCTTGTCGATGGCGATGGATGTTACGAATGCCTGCTGCTCGAGTTCCTGGCGGTCAAAGCAGCCTGCGGTGAGAAGGCTCAGGCTGACAACGGCGCAGATTGTGGCGGCGCAGCGGCGCAGCCGGGCGAAGCGCCCCCTGGCCGCATGGTTTCTCCCCATCGTCACATGCGTCACCTGCCCGTCGTAGTGTGACTCGGGCGAAGTGGGATCATGCGGCGAAGATGGGCGCAATCATGCTAACATGGAAAGTGATCACGAGTGCACCCAGGACGGAAGGTGGATCTGCCGTGGCGACGGTCGAAAGGCTGAAGATCAATTACCGCACGCTCGAGGAGTTCAAAAAGTTCCGCGAGAATGGCCTCGAGGAACTGTCGATGCTGGAGGACCTGCAGGCCAACCTCATCGAGAACGACAGCGATTCCCCGTTTTACGGCATCTATGAGGATGGCCGATTGATTGCACGGATGAGCCTGTATCCCGTGGAAGCGCGCTTTGACCGGTATTTTGACCCACCGCGAGACCACTTCGAACTGTGGAAGCTGGAGGTGCTCCCCGGCTATAAAGGGCGCGGCTACGGACGTGCGCTGGTGCAATACGCGCAGTCGCTCGGCAAACCCATCAAGACCAATGTGCGCTGCGGGGCGCACGAGTTCTTCCTCAAACTCGGGTTTCGGCCTGTGAAGTATGATCCCATGCGCGACCGAGGCCAGAACCCCTACGTGTGGACGCCGTGATCAACGCCCTCCGGATGCTTCCTGTGCGGTGAAGACAGCTCGCCCCGCGTCCGTCGTGGCGCCTGGGGCGTAAAAAACAGCCCCAGCGTATGCCTGGGGCTGTTTGTGCAGCGTGCGTCCGTCGCGAGCGTCACTCCGCTTGCGACATGGCCTCACCGGGTTGAATCCGATCCAGCGTCCCATACTCGTCTATCCGGTACATGAATCCGGCCTCGGGATCCGTCTCCGGCAAAAATGCAGCTTTGCGCGCCCGTTCGACAATCTCCACCAGCTTGCGGTAGTCCGCCACAATCTGGGCGTGATCGCGCACCAGCTGGTCGTGGTCCTCCTTCAGCTTGCGGTACTCCTTGTCGAGCTTCTCGAACTTATCCTTCCACTCGGCGCACTGACGCTCCGCTTGCCGCCAGCGCGACGCCCACATCTGCGCGGTGTTTTTCTCCTGGCGCAAAAACCGCAGCACCTGCGCCCAGTTCATCAGCGTGGCGGTGGGGTGATCATAATCGCCCCCCTCCAGCTGCGCCTGCACCTTCTGCGACTTACGCTCCTTGCGTTCCTCTTTGGCCACCTCGATGGCGGGCTTGTACTGCTTGCGCACGAAGGCGTTCCAGCGGAAGCCGCAGGCCGCCGCGGTTCGGCCCAGGCGCCGGCTGGCCTCGTTGAATCCGGCAAGTTGCGTGCTGCCATCGCGGATATGCTTGAGCACGACCTCCGCGAGAATCTGGTCATCCTCCGCGGTCCACGCATCCTGCCGCATGGTCCGTACGTTTTGCCGCGTCACAGTACTGTTTCCCTCGCTTTCACGGACATCCTGGCCCCTCCCCCGCTGGGAAGAGGCGGAAACTAGTTATGTTATGCCCGTTTACGCAAGGAACTATACTCGGCCTGTACACAAATTTGGAACATCGCGCCAAAGCGAGGCCACCGCGTATACACCCGCTCGCTCACGGCGTGTGGCGGCCAGGCCCACCAGCGACAGCGGAAAGGCCGCTGCCGTCACGGAACGCTAACGACTGCCAATCCGGCGCACACCCCGCCGCCGGTAGATGGCCGGCTCGCCGGCGGTGACGAACAGCCACTGAGCACGCCGCCGCGCGTCGCGCAGCGGGCGCCGCCGCCACAGGCGCCAGGCCGCCACCAGCATGGCCAGCCAACGCCGATTGCGAAACAGCGACCAATATCCATACAGGGTGATGCCGCCGCGGATCAGGCGCACCAACCACCGCATTTCCACCACACCCTTTCGCGGTTTAGGGTGTGCCGGAGAGGGAACGCTCAACCCCGCGGCGCGCGTGAAAAACCTTCATCTCCGTCCGCTTCACGGCACTGGCGGTGAGCGCCTCCACATCGAGGTGCGTCTCGGCGGCCTCGGCTTCGTCCGGCTTCGGCCGCGTCCGCGGGTTTTTCGGCACAAACACCGTGCAGCAGTCCTCATAGGGCAGGATGGAGATGTCATACGTGCCAATCTGGCGCGCGCGCCGGATGATGTCCACTTTGTCCTCCGCCACCAACGGCCGAAGGATGGGCAGGCGCGTGACACTGCCGATGGTGTACATGCTCTCCAGCGTCTGGCTGGCCACCTGACCCAGGCTTTCCCCCGTGACAATCGCCAACAGCCCCCGCTGCCTGGCGATGTCCGTGGCAATCCGCATCATCATGCGGCGCATGATGGTGATGGTGAGCGGTTCCGGGCAGTGCTTGCGGATCTCCGTCTGGACCTCCGTAAAATGCACGACGTGCAGCACCACCCGACCGCCCCAATCGGCGAGCACCTGTGCCAGGGATTCCACCTTCTGCAGCGCACGCTCACTGGTGAATGGGTAGCTGTGGAAATGGATGGCCTCCACCTGCGCGCCGCGCTTCATCGCGAGCCAACCTGCTACCGGGCTGTCGATCCCGCCCGAGAGCAGCAGCCCCACCTTCCCACTCACGCCCACCGGCAACCCGCCCAACCCGGGGACAGTCCTGCCATAGACAAACGCCTCGACGTCCCGCACCTCGACGTTCACCGTCAGATCCGGGTGATGCACGTCGACGTGCAGGCCCGGCACGGATTTGAGGATGACGCCGCCCAGGCGTCTCGCCAACTCCGGCGATGGGATGGGGAAGCGTTTATTGGCGCGGCGCACCTCCACCTTGAACGTCCGCCGCGGCATCTCGCCGCTGGCCAGCGCCTCCTGCACCAAGGCGACCGCCTCCGCGCCGATGGCCTCTTCGCTGAGACCCGCGCTGCGCACGGGACTCAGCGAGACGATGCCAAAGACGCGGGAGAGCGCGGTGAGGACGGGATCGACCGGGTGATCTCCGGTCTCAATGACAATCCGCCCCTGCCCCCTCGCCACGTGCACCCCTGGCCACGGTGAGACGGCCCTGCGCATGTTCTGCACCAGGACCTTCTCGAATTCGGACCGATTCTGCCCTTTCAGGCTGATCTCGCCGTATCTCGCGATGATCTGACCCATCTTCGCCCTCTCTCTCTACGCTCAGCCTCTGCGCCGAGCGCGCCCGCGCGATGGTGTTGCAGGACCGAGCAGTTCGTACAGCCATGTCACCTGTCTGCGCATCACAGCCAGCGCCGCTTCCACGTCCGCCGCGGTGTGCCAGCGCGCGAGGGAGATGCGCACGGAACCGGTGCGCTCCTCGTCGGACCAGCCCATCGCCTCGAGTACATGGCTACCGCGGGCATGTCCGCCGCGCGTGGAACAGGCGGAGCCGGTGGACACATACAGCCCCTCCTGCTCGAAGGCATGCACCAGCACTTCGCCGCGCAAGCCGGGGAAGCTGACGCCGACGATGTAAGGCGATGCCTGACGCGGCCGGCGCAGCACAATGTTCGGCACCTCCTGCAGCCCGGCCAGCAGCTGATCGCACAGCGCCTGCACCTGCGTCCACGCCGTCTCCACCTCGGCGGCCGCCCGCTCCGCCGCGACGCCCAGCGCATGGATGCCCATCACGTTCTCCGTCCCCGACCTCAGCCCGAACTCCTGGCCCCCACCGTACACGAGGGGCTCAATGTCCAGCCCCGGCCGCAGCCACAGTGCACCGACGCCTTTGGGCGCGCCAATTTTGTGCCCGGACACCGTGTACAGGTCCGCCCCTGCGCGCGCTGCGCACGCCGGGATCTTGCCGAACGCCTGGATGCCGTCCACATGGAAGATGACGGTGGGCCTATCCCGCAACGCCGCCCC
Organism: Alicyclobacillus sp.; assembly: GCA_023511725.1. Taxonomy (GTDB): domain Bacteria; phylum Bacillota; class Bacilli; order Alicyclobacillales; family Alicyclobacillaceae; genus JAIMAY01. The sequence continues at coordinate 16,475 of JAIMAY010000004.1, read as the reverse complement.
CACAGCTTCCACCGGCTGAATCGCGCCGGTCTCGTTGTTGACGTGCATCATGCTGACGAGCACGGTATCGTCGCGCACCGCGGCCAGCACACGTTCCGCCGGCACCACACCGTCCGCATCCGGCGCCACATACGTCACCGACCAACCCTGCCGCTCGAGGGCGCGGAACGCCTCCAACACCGACGGGTGCTCGATGCGCGTCGTCACCACGTGCCGCCCGCGCTGCGCGAACCGCCGCACCGTGCCGAAGATGGCCAGGTTGTTGGCCTCCGAGCCACCGCCGGTGAACACCACGCGCCCATCCTGCACGCCGAGACAGCGGATCACGGCCGATCTCGCCCGCGTTAACCGCTCCTCCGCCTCCATGCCCTTGCGGTGCAGCGACGACGGATTCCCGTACACGTCGAGGACCTCCGCGATGGCCTCGCGCACCTCCGGCAGCAGCGGTGTCGTCGCCGCCGTGTCGAAGTACAGTTCCACGACGCCCCCTCCTTTCCGTATTAGCTTACAAAAGTCGGGTGGCGGACACAAGGAAAGCGCCCGAGCCGGCTGAGGGGCCGGATCGGGCGCGGGCAGGATGGGCGGAACGATGGCGATGCCGGGGCGCGACGGCTGCTTCGGCGGGGCGGCGGCGCGGAGGCGACGGCCTAGGCAGGGTGCGCGGTGACAGGGCGCGCGGTGGCGGCGCGAATAAGGCGGTTTTTTCGCCTTATCCGGCGCAGCGGCGGCTTCGGCGGGGCCAATAAGGCGGTTTTTTCGCCTTATCCAGCGCCGAGGCGCAGCCGGCGGGGCGAATAAGACGGTTTTTTCGCCTTATCCAGCGCGATCGCGCCCCCACCGACGCGAATAAGGCGGTTTTTTCGCCTTATCCAGCGCCGAGACGCAGCCGGCGGGGCGAGCAAACGAGGCGAGGGCACCCGTCCGTGCGTCCGTGCGGCCGCCCCCCCCCCGCGCCAACCCGCGCCGCGCGGCTGGGCTCAGCGCGACAGCACGGCGCCGTCGGCCGCGGTCTGCGCCTCCATCGTGCGGCGCGAGGCCAGCGCGCGCTCGGTGCCGGCCGACGCATCGCGGCGCGAGCCACCCTGACGGCGCGCGGTGACGGTGCGGCCGATGTGGGAGGCGAGATCGACAATGCGGCAGGAGTAGCCCCACTCGTTGTCGTACCAGGCGAGGACTTTGAGCGAGTGATCGCCGAGGGTCATCGTGGAGGCGCCGTCGACGATGGCGGACCTTTCGTCCCCGTTGAAATCGACGGACACCAGCGGCTCCTCCGTGTAGCCCAGCACGTGCGCCAGCGGACCCTCCGCAAACCGCCGCAGCGCATCGTTCACCGCTTCGCGCGTGACCGGCCGCTCGGTCTGCGCCACCAGGTCCACGATGGACACATTCGGCGTCGGCACCCGCAGCGCGAGACCGTTGAGCTTACCGCGAAGCTCGGGGATGACGAGGCCGATGGCCTTGGCCGCACCCGTTGTCGTCGGGATAATGGACTGCCCGCAGGCACGCGCCCGCCGCAGGTCCTTGTGCGGATTGTCGAGGTTCCGCTGGTCGTTGGTATACGCGTGCACCGTCGTCACGAGCCCGCTTTCAATGCCGAACGCCTCGTGCAGCACCTTCACCACCGGGCCGAGGCAGTTCGTCGTGCACGATGCTCCGCTGATGATGAAGTGCTGATCTGGATTGAACTGTTCCTCGTTCACACCCATCACAACCGTCAAGTCCGCGTCAGCTTCGCTCTTCGCCGGCGCCGTGATGATCACCCGTTGCGCCCCCTGCGCCAGGTGCACACCCGCCGTCTCGCGCGTGCGAAATTTGCCGGTCGCCTCAATCACCACATCGACACCCAGCTCGCCCCACGGCAACTCGTGCGGGTCCCGCGTGGAGAACAGCCGAATGAACCGGTTCCCCAGCATCCATCCGCCGTCCGTCACCTCCACCGACTGATCCCACGTCCCGTGAATCGAATCGTACTTCAGGAGGTGCGCCAGTGTTTCCGGATCCGCCGTGCCGTTGACCGCCACCACTTCCACATCCGGCATCTCCGCCGCGCGCCGGAACACCATCCTGCCGATCCTGCCGAAACCGTTGATAGCCACACGAGTTGTCATTCGTCGAACGCCCCTCTTTTCCGGATTCGTTCGCCGCTGCCAGCGCAGGGCACCGAACTGCATCATCTCTGCGGCCCTATTGTAACACATCATACGGCAGGGGATAAAGAATTAGTATGTCACATTTGGCGCGCGGCCGCCCAAAGTGACACATTTGTTCGATCACGCCCCCGACCGGGGCGGGGCCAGGTGCCATGGCGCCGCATAAGGCGGAAAAACCGGCTTATCCGCCCCGCCGAAGCCGCCGCAGCGCCGCATAAGGCGGAAAAACCCGCTTATCCGCCCCGCCGAAGCCGCCGCAGCGCCGCATAAGGCGGAAAAACCCGCTTATCCGCCCCGCCGAAACCGCCGCAGCGCCACATAAGGTGGAAAGACCCGCTTATTCGCTCCGCCGGGGCCGCCGCAGCGCCGACCCGTCCAAACAAAAAAGGGCGGTGCATGCCGCCCGTCTGGTACCACTCCTCTTCCACCAACCGAGGCCCGGCGTCAAGCGGCCGCACGCGCTTCCGGGCCCTCGCCTGCTCAGCCCAGCATGTGGTGCTCGTACAGAAAGCGCAGCCCGAGCGCCAAAAAGCCGACCCCCGCAAACATGCACGCTATCGCCAAGCGCCTCAGCACGCGCGTCACCCTTCCGTCGAACCGGGACCAAGCCCGGCGTCCGTCTGTTCATCATGATAACTGGTGCGGCCCGATGCCGCACCCCGCAGGCGCAGCCGCACCTCCGGCTGATCACGCCCCACCATCCCACGCCAACTCGAGCGCGGAGAAGCGTTCGCCCATGCCGCCTGGCAGGATGAGGGTTTTCACGGCTGCGGTGCGTGTCACGCGCTCCGTATCGGGCAGCCCAGGCTGCACGAGGCTCTCGAGGATGCCGTGGGCTATAAGGAAGGCGCCCTGCGACCGCAGCCCGAGCACACGCCAACCTACGGCTTCAGCCGCTGCCATCGCCCAATCCCAGTGCACGTCGGCCGTGATGTCGCAACGACCAGCGGCGAGGACGGGATGGACCAGGGTGTGGCGGAGGAACGCGCGCAGCGTGCCTTCGGGGCGAACGCCGCTCTCCCACTCAGCCCGCGTGATACCGTAGTCCAACCACACCGCGCGGATGCGCCGGCCCCACGCGCGCGCCGACTCGAACCACGACGGATAGACGGGACACAGTTCGGCCGTGGTGCCGGGCGGGATGGGAAGCCAGGTTTCGCAGAGCTCCGCAATCTCGGGCGGTGCCACGTCCCAACTCAGCTCCATACCGGCCTCCCCCACTGCCACCAGCGCCCACTCCCAGCGGCCGTCGGGCATGCGCCGGACGCGCTCGACAGGCAGCGCATCCAGGACCTCGTTGGCGATGAGGGTGGTATCGAGAGCGGCATCAGGCGCTCCCCAGGTCACCGGCAGCGGCGCGCCGGCGAGTTTGTCCCTCTGCCTGTGCGCCAGCATCTCCGACGTCTCCAGGATGACGAACCGGATCTCCGGCCGTCCGCCCTGGCCTTGCCGCCACGCCGCGAGCCGACTCGTAAGCTCAGCCGCCAGCGTCCCCTCGCCAGCGCCAATCTCCACCACCTGAAGCACCTCGGGCTGGCCCAGTGCCCGCCACTGCCTGTCGACCCAGCGTGCCATCGTGTCCGCGAAGGCGGGCACAGCCGCGGCGGTAACGAAATCGCCTGCCGCGCCGATGCGGGCATGGCGGGTGTAATACCCGGCGGGGCCATACAAAGCGATGTCCATGAAACGCGAGAAGGGCAGCGGCCCACGCGCCGCTGCCTCGCTTGCCACCTGCGCCAACACATCCGGGTCCGGCTGCATACCCTCGTCGCGCAGCGCGGCGTCGGGGGCTGCCATGGGGGTGTGCCGGGCGTGATCGATGGCATCCGTGGATCTGTTTTGTATGTCGGTCATGTCTGGGTGTCCTCTCTCATCCTAGGGCTGTGCGCCGAGGCCGCACACGCACCTTCTCGCCGTCCGCGTCCGCGCTCAACGCCGCAGCACCTCGTCGATGATGCCGTACGCCTTTGCCTCGTCGGCCGTCATCCAGAAGTCCCTGTCCGTATCCCGCTCCACCTTCTCGAACGGCTGACCCGTGTGCTTGCTCAGGATCTCGTTCAAGCGGCGGCGCGTGTCGATGATGTGCTTGGCGTGGATCTGGATGTCCGACGCCTGCCCGCGGATGCCGCCCGTCCACGGCTGGTGGATCAGCACCTCCGAGTTGGGCAGCGCAAACCGCTTCCCCTTGGCGCCGCCGGCCAGCAGGATGGAGGCCATGCTCGCCGCGAGACCCACGCACATCGTCGATACATCCGGCTTGATGTGCTGCATCGTATCGTAGATGGCCAGGGCCGCCGTGACGGAACCGCCCGGGCTGTTGATGTACATCTGAATGTCCTTGTCCGGGTCCTCCGCCGCCAGGAACAGCAACTGCGCCACCACGACGTTGGCCACCTGGTCATCGATGGGCATGCCAAGGAAAATAATCCTGTCCTTGAGCAGCCGAGAGTAGATGTCGTAACTGCGCTCACCGCGCGACGTTTGCTCGATGACATACGGGATGAGCGACATGATCTGCACTCCTTTCGCCTGTGCATGAGCATGCATGGTGATGCTGATTCCAGTATGCAGCATCGGATCGAAAAAGTCAACGAAAGTCAAAGTCAAACGGTCCGACCCCGGTAAAGTTGTCGATCCCGCCCCATGTGTGGATCCTGCTCTACTGGCTCATTCCGCTCCCCGCACCGCCGCTTGTCGCTGCGCGCACGCCCCTCCATCACCACCCATTTCGGCGCATTGTCGCTCTCATCATACCGCAACCTGCGCCAGACCATCATAGTGCGCCCGCAGCGGGACACACTAGCGGCGAAGGGCACCTGATGCAGGGAGGGCATGGTATGCAATCGAATATCGGCGTCGTCGACAGGTATATTCGCTTGGCCAGCGGCATCCTCGCCGTCGGGGCCGCGCTGGGTATGCGGCGGGGACGTGGGAGCGGGATCGCCAAGGCCGCGCTGCTGTCATTCGGTGCGATGAAAATTGCGGAAGGCGTGACGGGCTTTTGCCCGCTGATGTACGCCGCGGGGGTGAAGTCGCTGCCGCAACCGCAGACGAGCGAGGGTGGACAGGCGTCGGCGCAGCGCGGGGCCGGGATGCAGCAAGAATCCGCCCAGGCCAGCGCGGGGAAACCCGGTGAGATGCAGGCCGTGGCGAGTAGCGCGGCGCCCGAGGCGATGAAGGGCGGATGGAATCAAAAGGCCGGAGACGAGCGAGATCAGAACGCAGCCAGGTCTGCGGGGCGCCACAGCACGGCGGAGGATGCAGGTCGCCCGTCGCAGGGACGAAAAGCAGCGGGCGCCGGTGACGAGGGGAGCGCGGGCAGAAGCCGCCGTGCGGACGCGGAGGACGGCAAAAGCGCAGGCGGCGACGCGAAATCCATTGAACGCGTGCTGATCCGCGCCGCCGAAGACCTCAAGGCCGCTGTGGAAGCCGTCGGCGCCGACGGCAGCAGCCGGGGCCGGCGCAAATCGGCTCCAGCGTCGGAGGATACCGAGGAGAACTTCGTGCAATAAAACGCCGGGGGCGGGCGCCTTCGCCAGTCCGTGCGCCCGCCCGCGGGATCCTATGAACAGTGCCACGCGCGGCGTCCGATGCACATGGCACTACTGCAGAACGGGCCGGCGAAACCGTACGCCGTACTTGCCGCGACGGGTGCGGTACACCTGAACCTCCTCCGGTGCCACGGCGCCCCGGATGCGTTCGTCCGCCTCGACCCACATGACCGCGCAGTACGCTTCAAACTTGGAGTCGTACAGGCCCGCGAAGTACACCCAGTCGCCCATGGTCTCGCCCTCCCTTGCGGCTAGTATGGCCGCGGGAAGGCGGGGCCAGCACGAAAAAGCCTGTCGGCAGCGGGATGATCCGGCAAATCAGAAGTACACCGGGCCGCCTCCGACCGGGACCACGTTGGAGTCCCCCACCACCTTGCGCGCAATGCGCATGGCTTCCCAGTTCAGACCATGATACCCCGTGCACAACCGCTCCAGCACCTTGACGTGATACCCCGCGTCCACCAGGGCAAACATGGTCGCCAGCACGCTCATCTCCGAATCGACGCCGGCGATGTGAACCTCCTCGATGCCAGCGCTTTCGAGGATCTGACGCGTCTGCTCATTGAAGGCGGAGTACGTGGTCTTCTCCACCACCTGCGCCTTCGGATGCGACAGGAGCAGGGTGCGCCGGCCTCCCAGATCCTCGTACACCCATTGCGTGAGGATGATGGCGTCGTACTCGTCGCCATGCTCATTCAGGTAGCGTTGGCAAAGCGGCGCGATGTAGTCGAGGATATTCTTCAGAAAGTCCTCCTGCACGTCGAGCACGATCAGCGCCTTTTTCACAACGTTCACACCCTTCCGCGTCTTCCCTGCCCTGATGGTATCATGCCTAGGCCGTGCCTGAAAAGTCCGTCCGGAATGTGGCCAAAATTGTTCATAGAATGCTCACACCTGATACGGCCTGGTCTCTCGACACTGGAGCGAAATTCACCTAGTGTCGGGTCGTGAATTTTGGTAAAATGAGTGGCGTAGGGTGGGGTGTGTTAACTCTCGTGGGACTTGTCCCGCCGAGCCCGCAACCCTGGCTTGCAAGCAACATAGAATGTTGGAAGCACAGATGGCACATCCCGTCACCTCGTCACAGGCGGCCTGTCAGCCGTCGCCGCCGCCGCGGCAGAACCCGAGGCACGGTGCTCACCGAGTCCGGACGCGAGGAGGGATGTCGGTATGGTGACGAAAGAGGAACTCCTGTTTCTCAAGACAAAAATCCTGCCCGCCGGCGCAGAGACCATCATCGACTTTCTTGCCGCCAGGCACCATCAGATTGAAATGACGCACATTGTGCTGGAGAATGTGCCGCTGTTGATCATCGGGCGGCATGGGATGATTGCCCGCATCCCGGTGGGGGGCGGCGTGCAAAAAGCCAGTCAGCCCAAGGAAATCCTTGAACTGTTGCAAGGCTTCTTCCAAAAAAACGAGAGCACGCTGTATCTGTTCGTCAACCTGCCGGATTTGCGCGTACCGCAAGAGGTGGTGCAGGTGCTGGAGGAAGTCCAGCAGCGTGCGGCGCGGAAGGAAGAGTTGCGGCAGATCATTGACCAGGCGCTCGATGCGCGCGATAGAGAGACGTTCATGCGGGCCACCGAGGAACTGCGACAACTGACGATGCTCGATATGGCGGCCGATGAGCGGCGGTTTTGGTGAGGTGCGACATGCAGGATTGGTGGGTGCTGTACGACGAGACGGAGAACACGCGCACGCGCTTCATCGGCTGCGCTGGTGAACATGCGCGGTATGACGTGGCCATCACGGAGACGAGTCACTTTTACGGCAAGCGGCTGGTGTGCGTTATTCAGAACGGACGCACGGCCATCCTGAGCGACGAGGATGCGGCCAACGTCCCCTACCTGATGGAGGCGTTCGGCATTCAGGATGAAGCGGAAGCGGACGAATTCTCGCGGTTTCTGCTGGCGCATCTGTGACGCGGCACCCCATCCCCGCCCATCGGGCGGGGATTTTTCATGCGCGCCGTGATGGCGCCCGTCGCCTCATCGCCGTCTTCCCACCAGTGCGTGGGCTCATCAGTGCCCAACCCAGCTCAACCTTCCTCATTCACGCGCTGAATATCCATCCAATCGCGGTGTTGCTCCACGAAAGCGGCCGCCGCCCGCTGATACTCCTCTTCGTCGGGCACTGCAAGGGTGCATTCCGGAGGCTCGCCGTCGATACGAAACAGGACCACATCCGGTTGCTCCGCATCCTCCGCGTAATAGGCGCCGTAAAACCGTTTGCCGGCCTCGAAGTAGCTGCCGAGCGTGTAATCGCGCGCGGAGCCATCGTCGTCGCTGAGCCGGATGTGGAAGATGCCGTCCACGATGGACAACACCCTGTCCGTGAACATCTCCCCCGGATGATCCAGCACCAGCTCATCCCCGCGCTGGTCCCGGATCAAAAACAGCATCTTCACATCGTCCCTGGCCCAGCGCAGAAGCAACAGCGGGGCGTTCTCGAAGAGAAACGCCCGCGCACTCGCCTTGGGAAAGGAAAAACGCGCGATCCCGCGCGTCTCCGCCATGCCAACCCCTCCCGTTCACTCACCGCCCAACGCCGCTCACGCATGCACGGAGGGATGATGAAGCTGTTCCGGCTCCTCCTCACCCATCTCCTTGGCCAGCGCCCGGTCAAAGTTCTCCTTGGTCTCCGATGCGCACACCACCAGCATCCAAATGGTGGCCAGCGCCGCCACAATCATGCCGATCACGCCATTCGACACAACCCATCCCCCTCCCCGCTCGAAACTCTCTTAATGTTAGCATACCGTGGTGGCGGGCGGGGATCAACCGGGCGCGCCGGAAAGTGGCTGGCCGGATCGAACGCTGTTTGGTTATAATGAAAGCAGGAGTTTTCCGACTCCGCATCTGGGAAGGAGCGGGCACGCATGCGAAAGACGCTCGGCATTCGATATGTCTTGTTCGGGCTGTTGTTCCTGCTGTGCATCGTCGGCCTGTGCCTGAAGTCATACCCGCTGCTGGGCGTCCTCGTGATCCTCGCCATCGTTCTCGGGGTGATTGGCGACAAGATTGAGAACGCGCCGACAGAGCCGTTCAAGCGCTTCAACGAACTGCACCACCTGCACGGCCATGACGAGGTCGCGCATCCGGATGGCGGATCGCCGCTCGCTCAGTAAGGGCACAGCCGAAGCGAACAGGGCCCCTGCGGCCCTGTTCTGCGTATGTTGGGGAGGATGACATGGTAGATCGGAACGAACTGTGGGCACAGGCGGAGGAACTCGCGGAACTGCTGCTGCAGTGCCCCGAGATTGCCCGGTACCGTGAAGCGGAAGCGCGGATGAACGCCAACGCGCAGGCCACGGCCATGATCCGAAAGCTTCGCGAACTTCAGGAGGAGATTGCCGACTTCCAGGCCAGGCGGGTGCCCGAGGCTTACTATAAGCACCTCGTGGCCGAATCCGAATCCCTCCTGGGCAAGTTGGAGAAGATACCGGAAGTCAAGGCGTTTCAGGAGGCGCAGGCGGCCGTCAATGACCTGCTGCAGGCGGTCACGGGGCGGATTGCGCAGGTCCTGACCGCCGGCCATGCCGACGAGCCCGAAGGCAGCGCCTGCCGCGCGGATTGGCGCCCCGCCGACGAGGCCGCCCGGCACGTGGATTGACACATTGCCACGAGCGTGGTATGATTGCCAAGTTATTTCGCCTGGCTGGAGGAAGGGTGGATTTTGGACATGGCCGACGAGCATGTGCATGACCATGATCACGATGAGTTCGACGACGAGATCATCGTGTTGGAAGATGAAGAGGGCAACGAGCACAACTTTGTCCTCGGCGAGGTCCTCTCCGTGGACGGGAAGGACTACGCGATTCTGCTGCCCATCGATGAGGACGTTGAGGAAGGCGTGATCTTCCGGATCGAAGGCGAGGAAGGCGACGAGATGATCCTCGCCGACATCGAGGATGACGCGGAGTGGCAGCGCGTCGTGGAAGCGTACAATGCGGAGTACGCGGAGGACGAGGACGACGAAGGCTGAGATGTGCGGTGTGGCGTGAGGCTGGATGAGCCAGCGCCATCGTTCATCGGTGACACGCCCCGCGGTGAAGGGAGCCTGGCCACGCGTGCCCGGCTCCCTTTCGCTTTGCTCCACGAGATTAGGCGTTGCACCGCGCCACCGCATCACAGCTCCGCGAGCACACCCTCCAACTGCTTCGCCATGCCCTGCCAACCATACTTCGCCCCGGTCAACGCCTGGTCCGAGCTGATGTTGGCCTGTTCAAAGTGTACACTTGTCGATCCGTCCGCTTCCTCGGTCAACGTCCACGTCACGGTGTTCTTCTCGCCGAGGCTCTCCCACGTGTACGACAAGCGGTGCGGCTCGTCCACTTCCAGCACTTCGCCCTCCACGACGCCGTTCCAGTCGCCCACCGCCTCCATTTTGAGATAGAAGCGATGACCCACGACCGGCTTGAAGTTGTTCTCCTTGAACATCATCCACTTCGAGAGCGTGGCGGAGTCCGTCAGCGCAAACCACACCTTCTCGATGGGGCTTTGAAAGTGGAAATCCAGCTCGAGTTTCTTCAACAGGGGCTCCTCCTCCAACCATTGCTGCAACGCTTGAATGCGAGGTTGCCAAAACCTTTCGTAAAAGGACAGCCACGCTTGGACCTCTTGCAGGGGCTCCGCGTTGAGGCGGTACAGGGTTTCCCTCCCCGCCTTCCGATCCCGCACCAACCCAGCATCCCTCAGCACCGCCAGGTGCTTTGAGACGGCCGTACGGCCCATGCGAAAGTGACGCGTCATCTCGTGCAGAGGCAACTCTCCCGCCTGTGCCAACATCCGCATCAATTGACGGCGCGTCGGGTCCGCGATGGCATGATACACATCGCGCACCTCCCACCCCCTCCTGTCCCTCGGCTGATTCGACACCGATGGGTGTCATGTCCATCATAGGACACCTTTTGGTGTCATTTCAAGTCAAAGGCCGCAACAGAACGTGGTGGATGACCGACCGTGGGGATTTCCTCGTGAGAAACGTGTGGCCCATGGTGATGAAGTCTCTTTCCTCTCCCCGGTGGCCGTGGTAGCATCGGTAGGGATAATGCCACTCACGGCCGCTTCGCAGGAGGTCGATGCATCATGCAACGCCGCCGCAGACAGTCTCGGACCGCATGGCTTGCCGCAGCATCCGCCATCGTGGCAGCCGCCATCGCGGCCGGCTGCGCGACACCCGAGCAAACTACGCCGCCCAGATCCAATACGCCTGGGCACACGCCGCCCATCGCCGACGTCCATCACACCACGCCTACGTCTTCCATGGTCACGCCCACGGGTTGGCACGCCTCACCCGATGCGTACGCGCGGACGCACATCGTGACGCTCAATCGCCATGTCGAGGTCCCCGTGCTCATGTATCATGCCGTCTCATACCTGCCCGGCAACAGCCTCGGCATGGCGCCCGGCCAATTTGCCGCCGAAATGCAGTGGTTGCACGATCACGGCTTCCACCCCATCAACCTCGGCCAACTGTACGCCGCGTTCTATCGCGGCTACACCCTGCCGCCGCGCCCTGTGGTCCTCACCTTCGACGACGGTTACGAGAGCGTGTACACCAGCGCCTTCCCGGTGCTGGAACGTTATCACTTTCCCGCCACCATCTTCATGATCTCCGGCGCCGTCGGCCATCACGGTCGACTGCAGATGCTCTCATGGTCCGAGCTGGCGCAGATGGAGGCAAGCGCTCTCATCGACGTGGAATCCCACACCGTCCACCATCTCGATCTCGCCTCCGCCCCACCCTCCACCGTGCAGACGGAGCTCGTGGACTCCGCCCAGACTCTCTCGGCGCACCTGCACCATCCGGTGCTGTACTTCTGCTACCCGAGCGGGCGTTTCAACGCCACCGTCGAGGCCGACCTGAAGGCGGACGGCTACCTGCTGGCCTTCACCGAGCTACCTGGTTACGCCCAGGCCACACAGGGCCCGTACGCTCTGCACCGCATTCGCGTCTGGGAAGGCGAGTCGCTCGCTGGCTTCGCCGCGGCGTTGGCGCCGTCGTTGGGTCGGTCGGTTGGCCCGGGCTCGAGCAGTACTTAAAGGTGGGGTATGATTTGTTCGACACCAACGTCCGCATGAGTGAGGTGTACCGGTGGCGCGCAGAGAGCAAAGCCAAGCGAAAATTGCAGGACTCCATCCAATTGTCTTCATCACCGGGATGGTCAGCCTGTTGACGGATCTCTCGAGCCAAATGATTGTCCCGGCACTTCCGCTGTTCCTGACCACCGTGTTGCACGTGCAGGTGGCAGAGATTGGAGTGATCGAAGGAATCGCGGAGAGTACAGCGAGCATCTTGAAACTGTTCTCCGGGTGGATCTCCGACCGAATCGGCCGCCGAAAGCCTTTGATGCTGGCTGGGTACGGATTCTCGAATCTCATCAAACCGCTGTTCGCCCTCACGGCCACGTGGGGACAGGTGTTGGCCATCCGCTTCCTGGACCGGTTTGGCTCATCGCCACCCTGTTCGCTCTGGGGAACTCGTCGGATGCGTTCTTGGTGCTTCGGGCACAGGACGTGGGGATGGCCAGTCGACTGGTTGCGCTCGCCTACTTTACCTTCAATGTGACCTTCAGCGTGTTTGCCGTGCCGGCGGGAGTGCTGTCGGATCGCATCGGGAGACGCAAGGTCCTGGTGTTGGGCTACCTGATCTTCGCCGCGATTTATCTCGGCTTTGGCATGGCGCGTAGCAGCGCTTGGATTTGGGTTCTTTTTGTCATTTATGGACTTTACTATGCGACCACTGAAGGGATTCCGAGGGCGTATATCGCCGACTTGGTTCCCGCCGGGCAACGGGGGATGGCGATGGGGACCTACAACGCCTTAACCGGGCTAGCCACACTTCCGGCCAGTCTGATGGCAGGCGCCTTGGGGCAGGCCTTTGGCCCCTTGGCCGCCTTTGGAACAGGTGCAGCCTGTGCATTATTGGCGGCACTTCTGTTGGTCGTCTCCCGGATTTGAAACGGATGGGCATCGCAGGTGTTCGAAGAGAAGTCGAACACCTCTTTTTCATCACTGAACACCCCACCCAGCTTCAGTCGCAGTGGCCCCCGCCATCCCCAGAGGGCTCGTCGCCACCACATCCGCACCCGCATCCACACGATTCGCCACGGGCCTCTTCGATGGCCTCCCACCCTTCTTTCGCGACAAAATAGACCAACGCGATGGCGGCGGCAGAATCCGTCCACCACCAACCGAACAGCGTCGTGGCGACAACGCCAGCCAAGACGGTCCACGCCATGTAGGCACACACGATGCTGCAGGCGCCGTCCGCCCGCAGCGCGCTGCTGCCAATCTCCGTTCCGATCCGAATCTTGGCCCGGGACAGGATCGGCATGAGGAGTCCGGAGACGACGGCCAGTGCCAGCCCCAGCGGACTCGACTCGGCGCCCTGGTGGGTCCAGAGTTTATGGACTGATGCGATCACGATGTACGCCGCCAACAACAACAGAGCAACGCCGACAGTCCACGATGCCATCCGTTCGGCGCGCTCCACCCGGTCACGTTTCGCGCCTGCCGCTTCGACCCACAGCCGCCCCAGCAGGACCACTCCGGCAATCCATTCAATGACGCTGTCCGCACCGAGCGCCACCAAGGCCAAGGAGTGCGCGGCCATCCCGCTGGCGAACGCCACGCCGGCCTCCACGGCCATCCACAGGACGGAAATCCCCTCTATCCAAAGCCCCTTACGAACCCCCGCGCGATGCGTGGACACGCCAGCCCTTCCTTTCGTCACCCGCCGCAGACGTGCTCCTGGCTGTCCGCTGCCAGCCTCAACCATGGCAACATCAACGTCTGATAGTCTGGAATGGGAACCTTGGCTCGCCTCACTCCGCCGTCATCGTACCGAAGGGATGAGGACTTGTCAATCCCGCCAACGTCGGGGCCCTCCAGCTCATGCGACGTACACGTGATGCGAATTGTTGACACAGGGTTTCGGCGAAATTGCGAATGTACGTCGTGACGAGGATTCTTCCTTTAGGCGTGTCGCCGCCCCAGCTCGCCTCCTCCCGCTGGGTCTCAGGGGGCGTGCCAGCTCCCTGAAACACCTACAAAACGCACAGCGGTGGCGGGTCCGTCCCCCCTCCACCTCCTCCAACTCCGTCCACAAACCCGCCACTGCCGCCGAGATACCTGACTGGAGAAGCAGACGTTTGACTGAGCAAATGGACGCTATCGTGCCAGCGCCCTTCCTATCAAACCGTACGTACCGTGTTCCCCCATGAGGCCTGCCGATGCTCTTCACCTCGCGCTGTTATAGCCCTCGCCCATAACCGCTGACAGTCATGAGCCCTATAGCCCGGAAGACCCGTACAATTTGTGCTTGTGTCATCCGGTGGCGCTTGACCTTGTTGCGCCCATATAGAATCAATCGCCGGCTCCCACGACCGAGTCCCGGCGATGGATTGCTCCAAAGCCGCTCCACGTTAACAGGGCCGCAGGACGATCCCGCGGATCGACTCCACACCGGACTGGCATAGCGTTGCCATAGTGCCACCGGCTTCAACGGGGCCGCGGGACGATCCCGCGGATCGACTGAGCGGTGACATGCCCGGTGGGTCGGTGCCTGCGCTTCAACGGGGCCGCGGGACGATCCCGCGGATCGACGGCGGCGATGGGAGGATGATACCATGTACTACTACATGCTTCAACGGGGCCGCGGGACGATCCCGCGGATCGACGAGGATGGATTGTCGGCGCTTCTGGTTCGCCCCAAGCTTCAACGGGGCCGCGGGACGATCCCGCGGATCGACCGAAATACTGCTCTCCGGCGCAGCGTTACGATTGAGTTGCTTCAACGGGGCCGCGGGACGATCCCGCAGATCGACTTACACAATGGGTTGCCGAGCAAGGATTAGGCGAAGCGGCTTCAACGGGGCCGCGGGACGATCCCGCGGATCGACGCGGGCAAGACCACGAACGCCATGGAACAACATCGGGCTTCAACGGGGCCGCGGGACGATCCCGCGGATCGACCACCGTCACGACGACGCTGAGCGAGGCTACCCTGCGCTTCAACGGGGCCGCGGGACGATCCCGCGGATCGACGTCTTCCCGTATGAGAATATCAGTTCGATCGAATTTAAGCTTCAACGGGGCCGCGGGACGATCCCGCGGATCGACGAACACGGGATGCCACTTCAACTGCGTCCGTACCAAGCTTCAACGGGGCCGCGGGACGATCCCGCGGATCGACTCCTCGCCAAGAGAGCTATCATGAACGACATGCGGCTTCAACGGGGCCGCGGGACGATCCCGCGGATCGACTCGGCGGTTCTTTCTTGTGCCTGGTCCAGTACAAGCTTCAACGGGGCCGCGGGACGATCCCGCGGATCGACTTTGCTTTTACGAATTCCTTTTTCTTGTGCTTTTACGCTTCAACGGGGCCGCGGGACGATCCCGCGGATCGACGCGACTGGAATCCGAGGTTGTTGTGAATCTGCTGGGGCTTCAACGGGGCCGCGGGACGATCCCGCGGATCGACTGCTGGTGCTGGGCCAGTACATGAGCCGGTGCGGCTCGCTTCAACGGGGCCGCGGGACGATCCCGCGGATCGACGCTCTTGTCACCTCTACCGTTACCCCCGTCATAACGCTTCAACGGGGCCGCGGGACGATCCCGCGGATCGACACGCAGGGAGGTTGACTGGTGCGGGAGGCCGCGATTGCTTCAACGGGGCCGCGGGACGATCCCGCGGATCGACTTGGCTCTCTATTTTGACGCCTGCAAGATACGCAAAGCTTCAACGGGGCCGCGGGACGATCCCGCGGATCGACTCCGCAGCGGCGACACCGGCCATCCGATATGACGGGCTTCAACGGGGCCGCGGGACGATCCCGCGGATCGACGTACTCGTCGTTTTCGACCGGCACGTCCGGGTCAAGCTTCAACGGGGCCGCGGGACGATCCCGCGGATCGACTCGCTGATACGCCCGTTGCCACGCCGGACGGACGAGCTTCAACGGGGCCGCGGGACGATCCCGCGGATCGACCGCAAACCGCTCGAAGGCAACGTCTGTGCGAACGTAGAGCTTCAACGGGGCCGCGGGACGATCCCGCGGATCGACTACTCGCTGGAGGACCTGGTGCAGATGGCTACAGAGCTTCAACGGGGCCGCGGGACGATCCCGCGGATCGACTTGGAAGAACATGGCATTGACCCAGACTACTGCGGTGCTTCAACGGGGCCGCGGGACGATCCCGCGGATCGACCGATCAACGCTGGAAGTGCGGCAGTCCTCACCAACGCTTCAACGGGGCCGCGGGACGATCCCGCGGATCGACACCACCTTCGGAGCTTCTTTACGATGACGTGTCCAGTGCTTCAACGGGGCCGCGGGACGATCCCGCGGATCGACGGAGCGGGACGGTGTGCAATACCGTGTGGCGGAAGCGCCGCTTCAACGGGGCCGCGGGACGATCCCGCGGATCGACGCGGCCTTCTGCGCATCCGTCATGCCGCTCATGCTATGAGCTTCAACGGGGCCGCGGGACGATCCCGCGGATCGACTATGCAGCGGCGCGCCGTTGTCCAGTATAAGCGTAGCGCTTCAACGGGGCCGCGGGACGATCCCGCGGATCGACACCACCGCTCGCGTTCGACCGCGAGCACCGCTCCCCAGCTTCAACGGGGCCGCGGGACGATCCCGCGGATCGACGGTTCCTCTCTCAGCCCTTGCCACTCAAGGCTTGGCGGGCAAATTTCGCGAACCTCACCCACCAACGCATGGACAAGTGGCTCACTGCACCCTCATTATAGGCGACAACTG
>JAIMAY010000065.1 GCA_023511725.1 Alicyclobacillus sp. | reverse complement strand
GCGTTTACTGTCAAACTTGAGCAAAAATGATGCGCGCCCGACAAACGGGCGCGAAATGTGGGTTAAATATACTAATCCGATTGGTTTATTTAAAATTCGAGCTTGGCCAATTATACTGGAAGAGGAACATACGTGCCGGATGGTCAAGCGTACTTTCGGAGGCCATCAAGGCTAGGCGAAAGGATGTGTTCAAATGCCGTATGCACCAAGACCCAAAATCGCCAACCACATCACGGAGCTCATCGGGCGTACGCCGTTGGTCCGGCTCCAACGCGCCATCGAAAAAGCGCAGGAGCTTCTGGAGACCACTCCGAACGCGTTTATGCCGCAACAGTTCAAGAATCCGGCCAATCCGGAGGCCCATCGCAAAACGACGGCAGAAGAGATATGGGAGGACACTGATGGCCGGGTAGACATTCTGATCAGCGGCGTGGGCACAGGGGTACCATCACCGGCGTCGCCGAGGTCATCAAGGCGCGCAAGCCGAGCTTTCAAGCCATCGCGGTGGAACCTGCCGATTCCCCGGTGCTCTCTGGCGGCAAACCCGGCCCCCACAAAATCCAGGGCATCGGCGCCGGATTTGTTCCGGATGTGCTCAACACATCCATCTGTGATGAAGTGGTCCAAGTGTCGAACGAAGACGCGTTCGCAGCGGCCCGGAAACTGGCTCGCGAGGAGGGCATCCTCGTCGGGATCTCGTCCGGCGCGGCGCTGCACGCAGCGTCTGTGGTGCAACAAGCTGACTATCTCTCGCCCGTCGTCCTGCGGGGTCTGTTGAAATGGATCCGCAAGGTGGTGGGATTCACGACTTCGACATGTGCCACGCCGCATGCCCCTCCCCCGCGAACTGCACGGTGTAATAACCTTGGCCGGCAACCTGTTCGAACTCGTCGAGCGGCAACAAGTCCGCATCCGCCGGCAGCGGCGGCCGCAACTGAACAAAGCCGTCATCCGCCACGTCGGGGTTTCCCGGGTACATCAACATGCCGTCCGCCAAAAGTCGCCGGATAACCGCCAGCCCCCACCACAGGGACGGGTCAGACGGAGGTGTGCTTCCAGCCCGCTCCCGGACGTGGTAGACCGTCTCGTACGGCATCGGCACGAGCACAACAACGTGCCAGATTCGACCGTCTGCCTTCAGCAGGAATACGCGCCGGTAGCCGTGCGCAATGTGCCCGACCGGAAGCCAGCGGACCATGAGACTCATTTTCCCACCCGGCCAATTCGCACCTGAAAGACCTCCGGACCCCGTTCGATATAGTCCCAGGAGAACTGACCGGGACGCTCCAGCTCAAACTGGTACCGCAGCGGAACCGGATCATGATCATTCACCAGGAGCATGGCCCGGCCGGGTCCCAGTTTGTCAAACGTCTCGAAGATCACATGATGCTTCATATCCGGCGGATACTCCGTGGCACGAACTGTGTAGGCGAATTCGCTCATCGACGCTCACCTCCTGTGAAGTGTGGGTCCACCGCCCACTGTATCGAAACCCCGCCCAGCCATCCGTGATGTGCATCACACCCTGGGCGGCCTCATGCCATCCCCCTCACGCACCTATTCATCCCTCGATATGGATATACGTCACCAGCCCGCCCATATCGTCGACGTTGTCGTCGGGATTCATCATGTGGTCCATGATATGGCAGTGGAACATCCAGGTTCCAGGGTTGCGGGCCACGAACTCAATATCCGCAGTCTCCGCGGGCGCCAAGCTGATCACGTTCATTTCGAGAGGATGTTTCAGGGGATGCCCGTCCTCGTCTACCAGCCAGAACGTGCCACCGTGCAAATGCATAGCGTGATAGCACTCCGCGCTGTTGTTCACCAAACGAAGACGCACAAGATCACCTATGTGCACCGTGAGTTGCGGTGCTTCGGGTGCGGGTTTACCGTCCAGCGTGAAGACATTCTCCATCGGCGAGGCATCTACCTTGAACGCACCGATCTCGAACAGCGCATCCACCGCGTGAGGTGACTGCGCCGTGCTGGAAGCCCAATCGACGATGAGGACGCCGTGAAGCCCGGCGTCGATCTGCAGGTCGCGCTGCGCGTCGCTGAAGTACGCGTGCGTGCCCACCATCTCGGTGGTAACGCGGAATTGATAGACGGCGGACCCGCCCGGTGGCGCGGGGCGCTGCGAGATGCCGGGTACACCTTGGAGGCCAGGGGAGATGTCGAGACCCTGCAAGTGCAGGGTGGTCGGCACCGGGAGTCGATTGCGCAGCACGATCCGTACCGTGTCCCCCACACGCAATCGGATCAAGGGTCCGGGCACCTGACCGTTGTAACCCCACGCATGTACGTTTTTGTCCAGATAGAGGTGCCAGATGACGGGTTCGGCGGTGAGTATGAACTCCTTGATCCCTCCCGGGAGGAGCGTCGGCGGCATGGTCTGTTCGTGCATCAGAGCCACAGCCGTCTGGTCTTGCTGATCCCGGGACGCGGCCGAGATGGCATCGGTTGGCGCATCCGTGACGCCCAGCACCCCCGCTCCGCAGTACGTCTGGTTCAGGCCGATGGCCGATCCGGACCCTCCGTGCGAAGCTCCACCGTCCACTCCGGCCGCTCCCGTCCCGCCCTGTACACGTGCCGCTTCGCGTGCACCAAGGAGGGCGGCGGCCACTACGACCATGACGAGAGCGGTTAACCGCCATCGTTTACTTGGCTTTCGCATCCACCGCATTGCGCTACCGAACCTCCACTTGAGCCACCATGCCTCCCAGTCCGTGCTGGTTGTCATCCGGATTCGTGAGGCTGCTGGCCACGGTATCGTACAGCAGGAACTTTCCGGGCTGCCGTGGCGTGAATGCCACATCCACCGTCTCACTCGGGGCAAGCGATACGACACTCACCGTCTGAGGCGACGAAAGGGGATTGCCATCTTCCGCGAGCAGCGTTAGATCGTTGCCGTCGAGCGTGATGGCGTGATAGGATTCGGCACACGCATTGACGAGGCGCAGACGCACGGTCTGGCCGCGATGGACCACGAGGGTGGGCGTGTATGGATACGACCGACCGTTGAAGAAGAAGGCGTTTTCCGCATCCACCCCGTCGACCTTCGTGGCACCGAGCACCAGTAGTCGGTCCATGGAATTGGGTATGGCGGGCTGCGCCGACTCCACGATGATGGGTCCATACAGACCTGCCTCGACCTGGGTGTCGTCATCATAGTGACTGTGGTACCAGTGGGTGCCCTCCATTTCCGACGTCACGACAAACTTGTAGACAAACGTCCCACCCGGGGGAATAGGAGGTTCTGGAGCATTGGGCACCCCGTCCATGGCATTAGGCACGGACAGGCCGTGCCAATGCACCGTGGTTGTCTCCGGAAGATGGTTGTGCACGATAACCTCCACCCGGTCCCCCACGTGCAACCGCAACAGCGGACCGGGAACCTGTCCGTTGTAACCCCACATCGTGAGCGTCTTGCCGGGATACGGTGTCCACGTCACCGGCTGCGCCGTGAGCGTGAACACCTTCGTACCATCCGGCAATATCGTTGGCTGGAGCGCCTGCTCCTCCAACATCTGCTCAGCGAGGGCATTTTCTCGAGCCACCTCGCGTAAGTTCAAGTGCGAAGCGCTCTCCTCGGCAACGCTGGCCGACGCGTTCGCGAACCGCCCCATCAACTGCCCCCCGAAACCGGCCGCCACCATGACGGCGGCGGCCAAGCCAAACATGGAATTCTTTCCATATCGAGAAGCGTTCATGACCGAGGCCTCTCCCCTTATGGCCGAACGTAGGGCGGCTCGGCCACACCGGCATCGGCGTATAGTTGCTTGAGATACGCAGCCGACGTTTGCTTCGCCTGACCGGCCGAGACAGGCTCGCCAGTCTGCGGATTCAGGTAGAAGGGCTGCCAATGCGGCGGCGCCGAGAAGTCAAACATGTTGGCCAAAGTGCCCGCGTATTGGTCCATCGATTGATCGCCGATCCGGCCCAGCCCCCAATTATCCTCGATAAAGCGCAACACAGACGTTTGATCCGTCAGCGTGTGGTCCACGAAGTTCTGCTTGGCATAGGGCGACAGGATCAGCAGAGGCATGCGCGGGCCATACCCCGCCCGATCCAGATACGCCCCCGGTTTCGGCGCACCCGCCGATTGACCTAATAGGGCATCGTTGTTTGGATCGTTGGAGGGATTTACAATCGGAGGCATGACGTGATCGTACCAGCCATCGGAATCGTCGTAGCAGATGATGATGGCCGTGTCCTTCCAGCTGGGTAAGGACTCCAGCAGGTTCACCGTGTTCACCAACCAGGTTTGCTCGTCCAGCGGGTCCGAATACCCTGGATGCCCGTCCTCGTACGCCGGCGCCTTAAGAAAACTTACTGCCGGCAGGTTCCCGGCAAATGCCGCCGTCCAGAAGTCGGTGAGGTCGTACTGATGGTTGGCCTGGTCCGTAAAGCCAATTTTCGCTGGCGAAGAGGGTGGCAGGTGATTCGGGTTGGCTGTCGATTGATAGTATTGGAAGGGCTCGTGATGAGGGATGTAATCTACCGAGCTGCTCCCGGCGATGTTGTCGTGCTGCTCTTTCACATTGCGGAAGCCGCCCTCAAACCAGCCCCAGGAGATGCCCTTGGCATTCAGCAGATCCCCGATGTTGCGACCGGTCATGGCCACCGTCTGCCCGCTCGATGCCGTGTCATAGTAGGGATCCAGATCAGTATGGAGTGTACCGTTGTCCACCTTGCCAGGGATACTGCCACCCGCCACCGGGGCCCCGTGCTGCGTCACACTGGCGGTGTACGGAATTGCACCATGCGTCTGGCCGGAGATCAGGTTCAACGCGCCCGGGGTGGACGGTCCGAATGTGGTGCTGAAGGAGTTGTCATTGAGCGCACCGCGCTGAGCGTAGTTCCAGAGCGCCGTGACGGTATTGCCGTCGTAGTAATCCATGACGATCTCAGAACCCCGCCCGCCCCACTTCACATATTGGTCCATCAGGCCGCCATCCATCGCCTTCTGTTCAGACGTATACCCGTGATCCATGTCCGCCGTGACGGCCTGCGTGCGGTCCAATCGCCGTGGGTTGACGCCGTTCGGATTGTTGGTCAGCAGCGCTCCCATCAGACCGTTGACTGTCGGCGTGTTCGGCGTCGGCTTAAATGCCGGCTCGCCCGGCGGATTCGCAGCGTGCGGATACGTGCCGAAGTAATGATCAAATGATACGTTCTCATCAAAGATCACGACGACATGCTTGATGGGCGTCGCGGTACCGAATTTCGCCGCAGCCGAGGTGTCCTGCGCATCGGGACTCGCCAGCGCCACCGAGCGCCTAGGCAGCGCGACACTCGTCACCTGCGATGCGACAATCGCAGCAGCCATCGACAGGACGACGGCGGTTGCAAACGCTTGGTTCCTATTCATCTTCATCTCTTCCCCTCCTTGGCCAATTACTGCTTGCATCTCGTATACTAGCGAACGAATGTGAAATGTATGAGAAGCAGGTGTCAAGAATCGCGCAACGCTATGCAAAAATTTCGTATAAGCAGGCACTTCCCCTGCATTGCACACCAGGATGACATTGAGACATGCCGCAACCTGACGGCCTTCATTGGCTGCGCTGGAAGCCGAGGCGAAGTCGAAGGCGGAAGCCGTGTGTTTGCTAACGTAAAAGTTGACCACGTGGGGGTACATTGACAACCAAAAAGTTGACCACCCCGGCACCTCTTTC
>JAIMAY010000064.1 GCA_023511725.1 Alicyclobacillus sp. | reverse complement strand
ACGTGTACGCCCGGGGGTGACACGATGTGTCCCGCCAGGGGTTACACTCATCTACGACGGAAGATTCCGTGAAGGAGGAGGATGTCTACGCCATCCGTGACCTTTGACGATGTTTTTCGGCGTGCCACGGGTCATGCGCCTTACGCGTACCAGCGGCGCCTGGCTACGGATGCCGAGTGGCCCGACATCGTGCGGGTGCCGACCGGCTCTGGCAAGACAGCCGCCGTCGTGATGGCGTGGCTGTGGAAGTCCCTGTTTGCCCATCCCGCTGTTCGCCAGATGACCCCGCACCGTCTCATCTATTGTCTACCGCAGAGATCACTGGTGCGGCAAACGGCCAGCGTGATTCGCGAGTGGCTGAAGAATTTGGACCTCGCGGCAGACGTGCCCGTGCATGTTCTGATGGGCGGCGCACTCGCGGAAGGTTGGGAGGTGTGGCCCGCACAGCGTCAGATCCTCGTCGGCACGCAGGACCAACTGCTGTCGCGCGCGCTGGGCCGCGGTTACGGGATTAGCCGTTACCGGTGGCCGATGCACTTTGCGCTGGTCAACAATGATGTCCTCTGGGTGGTGGACGAGCCGCAGCTTTTCGGCAACGGGCTGGCCACAACCTCGCAGTTGGCGGCCTTTCGACAGATGTTCGGCACATTCGGGCCCTCGCACACCGTGTGGGTATCCGCGACAATTCGTCCGGAGTGGTTGGCGACGGTGGATCATCGTCCGCTGGCCGAGCGCGCCGTCGTCCTGGAACTAGACGCCGACGACGCGAGGCAACTCGAACTCCGGTTGAACGCGCCAAAACCGCTCCAGGAGAGTGGTCTGATCCTGACGGCGGAGGACGCGAAGAAGCCGGGCAGTTATGTTGAGCGATTGGCGGAGTACGTGAAGGTCCACCGCGCACAGGGGGTGTTGACACTCGTTGTCGTCAACCGGGTGGCGCGTGCTCAACAGGTGGCTGAGCGGCTGCGAGCTATCCACGCGGCGCCCATCATTCGCCTGGTCCACAGCAGATTCCGCGCGGTCGACCGGCAGCAGCTCGATACCGAACTGAAGTCGTTAGAGCAACAGGACGCCATCTTGGTGGCCACACAGGCGGTCGAGGCCGGGCTGGACCTGTCTGCGGAGGTCCTCATCACGGAATTGGCTCCCTGGCCTGCCCTCGTGCAACGCTTCGGGCGCTGCAACCGAAACGGTATGGCTCGCGAACCCGCCGTGCACTGGGTGAATCTAGCGGATGACGCAATGTGCGCAACACCCTATAGCCCGGAGGAGCTGGCGGCGGCCAGGACGCGATTGCGCGCTCTGACCGATGTGGGTCCAGTGAACTTACCGCCGGTCGAGGAGGACATGCTGCCCGCGCAGGTTCTACGGCGGCGGGACCTGCTGGCGCTGTTCGATACCACGCCGGACATGAGTGGTGCCGATATCGACATCTCGCCGTACGTTCGTGACGCCGCGGACACGGATGTGACCGTGTGGTGGCGCCGTTGGGAGGGTGACGAACCGCCAGCGGACCTCGCGCGGCCGCATCCCGATGAGGCGTGTCGGGTCTCCATTGCCATGCTGCGCGAGTACTTGGCTTCCAAGCAGAAGGGCGCGACGCGCTCTGCTTGGACGTGGGATCCCCTGATGGGGCGCTGGCGTGAACTCGACAGGACACGCCTGTTTTCCGGGCAATGGGTGCTGCTGCGTGCGGATCAGGGCGGCTACCGTCCAGATCTCGGATTTGCGCCGAACTCGTGGGATCCCGTTCCCGAAGTGCCGCCCCCAACCGCGATGCGGACCTTCGCCGAAGATCAACATGACGCTGACGAAGACAACGCCCAAGTCGTGGCATCGCCGGTGGAACTGGGGGTGCACCTGATGGATGCCTGGCGGGAGGCGCAGCTTCTTGCCGAAGAGCTGGCGGGTCTAGCCGAACTCGGGACCTTCATGCCACTGGTGCAAGAGGCAGCCCGGCAGCATGACCGTGGCAAGGCTCACCCACTGTTTCAAGCGCGTCTGGCAACGGTGATGCAAGACGGTGCGGAGGCAGAGAATCCGGGCGCTGTCCAAGCCGTGGAAGACAGGCCGCTACTGGCCAAATCGGGGTCCTCGGGTAAGGTCCCCGTGGTGACCGTGGAGATCCGTCAGATGAAACGAAGCTCTCGAGGCTTTCGACACGAGTTGGCGTCGGCGCTCGCGTACCTGCAGGATGTGCCCGTTGAGGAACGCAATGATCCGTCGCGTCGTCTGGTGGCCTATCTGATAGCAGCGCACCACGGCAAGGTGCGCGTGCAGATTCAATCGGTACCGACGGAGACGGTTCCGGACATGGGGATCCTGTTCGCACGCGGCGTATGGCAGGGCGATGAGCTTCCTGATGTGACGCTTCCGGACGGCACGGTCCTTCCCCGCTGCGTGTTGGACCTGTCGTGCATGCAGTTGGGGGACGAGCGACAGGACGGGGCCACGGTGGACAGTTGGGTGCTGGGGATCACGCGCCTCTTGGAAGATCTGGGCCCGTTCCGGTTGGCGTATCTGGAGACTCTCGTTCGCATCGCCGACTGGCGTGCATCGGAGAAGGAGGTGCCGCTGTCCCATGCCTGAAGTGCAACTCACGGGAGTCGCGCCGGTCCCTATCGCTTCATATCTGAAGGGTCTTGCGGTTCTGCGGCTGGTCTCCGAGCAGGTGGATCCAGAAGCCCGCGGGTGGTGGGACCAGGAAACGTTTTGGCTCGATTCCAAACTGGATCGCGATGGTCTGCTGCGTTTCTTTGCATGCGATTATCGGCCGACGCCCATCGTGGCACCGTGGAATGCGGGAAGCGGGTTTTATGCACACAAGACCTCCGCATTCAACGCTGTGTCGGCACTTTCTGAGGCGACGGCGGAACGGTTCTCACCGTATCGCACAGTGATTCGGGAGACGCAGCGGCTGTTGAGCCGCCTCGGTATCTCTGAGCCGCCCAAGGACGAGCGAAAAACAGCTCTGATTACGGCGTTTCGTAATGAGCTTCCCGACGTAGCCGTCGAGTGGTTGGACGCGGTGGTGGTGCTGACGACGGAAGGGCAGAGCTATCCGCCCATCCTCGGAACGGGTGGAAATGACGGGAATATGGAATTTACCGTCAATTTCATTTTGCGTTTGCAAAGCCTGTTTGACCTCGGCACAGGCAAGCCAGCATCCTCCGGCACAGAGCTGTTGGCAGCCGCCCTGTTCAGCGACATCACCCAACGCCTGACGTCGGATTCCATAGGCCAATTTTATCCGGGAGCGGCTGGGGGTCCGAACTCTACCACGGGTGTCCGCGGGGATGCCAAGGTCAATCCGTGGGATTACATTCTGATGTTGGAAGGTTCACTCGCATTCGCCGCTCATGCGACGCGGCGTCTCGGCAGCCATGGCCGGTCCGTGCTCAGCTATCCGTTCACGGTGGAGGCGGCTTCCGTTGGTCATGGCAGCGTTTCCGACGATGAGGCACAGACCTCAAGGGCGGAGATGTGGCTGCCCTTATGGCGTCGTCCCGCGCGCTACGCGGAGGTCACGGCCGTGTTTCGGGAAGGTCGGGCGCAGGTGGGGTTGCGTGCCGCACGGAACGGTCTTGATTTTGCGCGGGCATGTGCGAAGCTTGGGGTTGACCGCGGGATCGAGAGCTATCAACGGTACAGCTTTTCAATGCGAAATGGCCGATCCTACCTCGCCGTGCCCTTGGGTCGGATGCACGTGCGCCGCCGTGTTGAGGCGGATTTGGTGGATGACCTTAGCCGCGGCGGTTGGCTAGACCAGTTGGCGAGAGCCGCGAGGAGCGCTGGTCAGGCGCTGGAAAGCGCGCATCGGCGCATCAACGAGGCCGTATGGCAACTCACCCAGCACGGTGGTGCTGTACGCGTACAAATGTTGATCCGGGAGTTGGGCAAACTGGAACGCCTACTGGCGGATCGAGCGGATGTCCGGGAGTCACTCCCGCCTCTCGCGCTGCGCTCAAGCGGTTGGTTGACGCACGCGTGGGATGGATCCAGTGAGTTCGCTGTGGCAGTGGGTCTCGCATCACTCGACGCCCCGGACATGCCGGCCCTGAGGAGCTACGTATCGCCGGTGCGTCCGCACCAGCCGGACGCGTGGAGTGAAACGGAGCATCCGCATCAGGTGTGGCGCCAAGCGGATCTGCTGCGCAACCTCACGGCATTCGCGCTTCGCCGCGCACTCGACGCGGAGCGGGCAGAGCGCGAGGTCGACAAACCATTCGGCGGCCAGGTTGCCGTTCCATTCCATCACGTGCTGCGTTTTCTGTACGGTCAAACCGACGATGATCGCGTTCAAGAGCTGCTGCTGGGGCTGTTGGCGCTGACCTCCTCACGGGAGGTGTTCAGGTCGTGGCGCAGTCCAGAGCCCGCTGGCACGGTATCGGAGTGGCTACCTTGGTCGTACGCGGTGCTGAAATTGCTGTTCGTGCCCAATGCTGTCCTGGGCAAGCTGCCGCAAGCAGGTCCAGACATTCGCGTGCCGCTTCCGCAAAATGTGCTCCGTGCTCTAGCATCCGGTGACGCACGGCAGTGCAAGGTCGCCGTACAGATGGCTGAACGTCGCTTGTTCGCTTCCGGGTTGGCGCCTGTGTTTCGAGGAATGGATCCGGCCGGACTCGACTCCCGGCGCTTGTTGGCCGCATGCCTCGTACCCATTTCGGCTTCACAGGTTCGCATCCTGGCGCGGCGCGTGCTTGAGCCGCCGGAACAAGAACGCGCGGAGGAGACACCAACGACGGCCATCACGCCCTGAATATCACTCTTGGGCCGGTTTGACGTGCACCATATGGAATCTACTTGTGACGAGAGGAGAGTTTCTACAATGGACTTTGCTGCGCTGTCCCATGTGCCTCGTCTCTTAATCGAAGCAGATCTCACGCCGCTGCAGGGCACTCGTTTTCAGCCTACCGGCTTTCCGGATCTGGGCGCCGCTGAGTACGACGCTCCGGACGGCCACCATCGGATGTTGCTTGTGGAATCCGCCCAGAGCATGGCCAACCGTCTCGAAACCGTGTGCTGGGACCAGGCCGAGGATGACTGGGTGCCGCCCCTTCGCGGGCTACCCCTGGTGCGCGTGTTAGACGAGAAGGGAAAGCCGTTGACAAACTCGGTGCTCGAAGCGCACCGCACGAATTCACCCTACATCATCGAGACCAAGGATAGCCCGGTGGTGCAAAGTCTTCAGGCCGAGGTGATCGGTGACGGTGGCGTGGTGGACACACGCAAGTTGGCGGCATGGCTCTTTCGACACGATACAAACGCTGTTCTGCACGGTGTGTTTTTTGCCAAGCAGACCTTGGCTGGCGGCCGCCTGCGTCTGCCTCGAGCGCTCTCCGCATTCATCGAGGCGGAGGATGTCCACGTCGCTCAGAGCGGTGGTGTAAAGAATGACCGTGTGGACCCGAGCGGCAGCACCCGCGAGGGCTTTGGGAATGTCCCGTTTCATCGTGAGGAGTACGTGGCACGTCGGATGACCGCCTATTTCAACCTGGATCTCGCGCAGATCCGCAGCTTCGGGTTGAGCGGTTTGGCGGAGGATTTCCTCGTGGCATTCGCCCTGTTCAAGATTCGACGCTTCCTCCGTGACGGGTTGCGGCTTCGCACGGCCTGCGACCTCAGGTGCACAGCGCTCCGCGTCACGCAGCCCGAAGGCTGGCAGGTGCCGGAACTCGACGAGCTGGAAGCGCTGTTGCCGGAGCTCATCCGGAAACTGGCCGCGGAAGGTACCTTTGGCGATGACGGGGGTTTTACCGTCACATATCGGAAACGGTGACGGAGGCGAGAGGAGGCGGCCGTTGTGATTGGTATGGAATGTAGGCTCGTGGCGGGACAGTACCACGCCACTCCGTGGGGCCGC
>JAIMAY010000063.1 GCA_023511725.1 Alicyclobacillus sp. | reverse complement strand
CCTTCACCCGGTACGTCTCAAATCGCACCGTACCGCCGCGCGGACGACCGTCCGTGACGATCCGGACCGCCCACTTGTCGCCTTCCTTAGACAGCCAACAAGTGTTCAACAGCGGCGCCTCGCCGCCGCAGTTCGGGCAGGTCACCTGGCGGCAATACAACAATCCAATTTGATCATGTTCTGGACCGAGAAACTCCTCGGCAACGTCTGGATAACTAGCGCAATGGGCCTTCAGCGCCTCTACTTCGCTTTCGGGAAGTGGGCTGAACGGTGTAACATCGGCCATTTTGTCGGATACAGCCTGTACCAACCGCCGTCCCCAGGATTCGATGTCATTTACCAGGGCAGGTCCAAATTGCCCGGGGTAATCTAAGGTGGCGTGTAGAACAACGGCCGCGACAGGGTTGAGGTCGTTTGCTATGACATGATGCCCAAGGCGTAATGCTTCGAAAGGAATGGATCCCCCACCAGCAGTCGGATCCAAAACTACAAATGGGTTCGCGGCTGGTTCCGGGGCCTTTGTAAAAGCTCGATTGTACCCGTATGAGTCCTCGGGATCCCACTTTAGGACCGAACCCATAATCTCCTGAACGCGTGCAGATTTTGCGAACTCGATCCTCTCATTGACATGAGCGGGGTCGGCAGCCACCCGCCGGACCGCGAGCCGGGTACCCTCATGGGGAAACGGCTCCGGCAACGGTTGAGACTCGGCCTCCCACCGGATGACAACTGGGTGCTGGCCTAACTGGGGATCAGCCTGTCGAATTCGGTCAATGATGGCGCGATTCTTCTGCCGTCGCTCTTGTTCTCTGTGAAGTGCCCTGAGAATCGCGGAGTCCACCACGACCCATTCCTGCGCACCATCAAATTCTATACGATCGCGAAGGGCCCCCGTTAACGTCCACGGCTCGTCGTTCACTATTGCCTGGACCTTCTCAATGCCAAGCTGGCGCAGAAACCACTCGGGGTCCGTATCTGCAGGAAGGAGCGACCCTAAAATGGCCGCCCGGCTCGGCGTCAGCGGCCGCCGCGCCCACCACACATGAAGAAAGTAGAGCGGCGGCAGCGACGAACTCGCACCTCGCTCCCGCTGTGTTTCCGCCCCCACCTGGTGGCACGGAAAGCCGGCTTCTATCAATCGCCTGTCGTGCGTTGTAACTGTTGTTGACATGTAAGCCCTCCATTCACACGTCTACCGTCGAAGTTGCTGAAGCATCTCCAGCACGGCCGGATCGCCCGGCTGGCCGCCCAAAAGCAGACGCAGCCCAGCCTGGGCCCAGCGGTTGGCCGCCTCGCTGAATTGGGTGATCCGCGTCCACCAGTACCCGGCCTCTTCGGCCGTGCACCGCTCAATGCGCCATGCCATGAGCTCCACCCGATCCATATCGGCCACGCGCTCCTGCAGCTTGAAGAGCAGTGCGAGCTTCTCGCCGGCTTCCGCATCCAGTGGCAGATTTCCGCGGAACGAGATGCGCCTGTCCGCGATGAACCGGTGAAGTTCGAGTGGAATACCCGCCTCATCCTTGACCTCGGCGAGGATCCGGCGCAGCACGGGGCGGCAGCGCCACAGGGCCGGGCCGTACAGCACGCCCCTGTCGCGCAGGGTGGTATGAACCCGCGGCACCTTGCCGTCCAGCTCGTTGTCCCAGGTCTGCACGCGCTCCTTGATGACGAGCACCGGTACCGGCTTGTCCTTGTACTCTGTGACGCGCAGTACCCAGGGCATATGCCGCACCAACGGCGCAATCTGCGTCGCGTAACGCGACTGCGCCTCCAAATTCTCAAACCCCGTCGCCTTCACAGCCTCACCTCACGCACCAGACCGAGTTCCTTGAGCCTCTGATAGAACGGACAGTCCTCCTGCCGCTCGAGGCGCATATCCACATCCGACTCCTCGTCCACCTCGAAGACCTCGCGCAGGTGCTGGAACGTGGCCCCAAGGCTCTTGAGGGCGTCTGGATCCAGTTCATGAAACGTCACGGTCACCCGGCTGGCACCTGGCCCCACCAGGTCCACCAGCTCCAAACGCTCGATTCTGCATTTGCCCCCGCGCATATAGATGCTTTCGATGCGTGGCAGCTCAGGCCAGAGCTTGGTCAGAGCGTCATGACCAGCGATGGTGACCGGTGGCGACGGTGGGTCGACCTTCCCGTCACCGTCCCACCCCCGCCGCCTCGCTTCCGATGGGGTGATGAGCACGTGATCGGGCCATGGTGTATACAGGGCGTGCTGGGCGGTCCACAGTTTGGTGGGCTTCTCCATTTGCTCCGGGGTGCCCTCGTATGCCCAAATCTGGCCGGATCGAAGAAGCTGTTGGACAACGGCCTCGACGCTGCCTTCCCGCACCACTTCGGCGGGATTCGACGTTTGACGAGCGATCGCGGTCCACACCTGATCCCTCAAGTCGGACAGCCGGAGGCAGGGCGATTGCTGGATCACCTGCGTCGCGATGGCGTACAGATCCACCTTGGGCTTGAGCCAACCCCGTTGGATTGCTCCTTGGAACGTCACGATGCCATAGCCCCCGGTCATCAACTCCGCGCTCAAGGGCAGCGGCTGATCCGGGTAATCCTTGTAGTGTGTATAGTACAGGTCCACATGGTGCGTCTCTGTCGTATTGCGCTCCATGAAGACGCACCACTGCCCGATATCCACACCATGCCGAATGAGCTGCTCCAAGAGCCCTTTCGTCTCAAACACTGGCCAAGACCGGTTGGTTTTCGCCCGTTGCGCCAGTTGGTCAATCATCACCAAATCCGCGCCGTCGGCGAAGATGAGGTCGCGCAGCGCAACGACCGTTTCCTTGGTCACGGCGTTGGCAGGCACAAGCTTGCCCGCCGTCAGGAGCTGCTCGCGAACCAAATTCAACACCGCCCCGCCGCTATCGGCCCCGGAAGAAGCCGACAGCTGCACCGACTGGGGGCCCTGCCGTGTGGGCAGCGCCAGGTACCGGTACGCCGCCACGACGGCGCGCTGCAGCGCCTGCTCCCGCTCTTTCCTGCGCTGCGTAAAATCCTGCGCCTGCAGATAACGCGGATTCACGCCGTAGTTTTCGGGCTGGCGCGCCAAGGTGTCCATCGCCATCACGTGGCGAGCGAGATCCAGCAGGCGGGCCCTGGCCTCCTGCGCCTGCTGATCAGGAAGGAGCTCGACCGCACGCCCCTTCGGGCGCACTGTGTTGGGAATGAGCAGATACACGTGATTCTGGAACTGCCGCGGGCGCCCATCGGCAGTAAAGGTGAAGATCTGATCCACATCGAGTGCGTCAGCCCACAGCGATACGATGCCGAGCACCAGCTGGTCCGGCTCATCCGGCACCTGCTCGGGCGCATCGACATTGGGCACCACCTTGAACAAACCGCTCTTATCCTGAATCACGCGCTGCACCAAATCATCCAGGCGGCCCTCCACCTGCCCGACGGGGAGCGACTGCCGAATGCGTGCCAGCACGCTGTTGATGGTGGGTTCTTCGCTGGCAAAATACTTGCCCTGCTCAAAGCGAAGGTAGTATGCGTTCTCACGGATGGCCTCCAGCGCCTGCCGGACGTTGTACGGCGCCAGCCCCGGATAGGCCGTCTGCAGGATGGCTTCCGCCTCCGTCACGCCGAACACGTTGGATGTGATGCCCTCATGCCGCCCCACCAGGCTGTTCAGGAACACCGTCTTCCAGGTCATCTCGTGGACCGGCACCGCTGATATCCCGCCGCCCGCAGGGCGGACCGCTGGAATCTTGCTCATCCATTCCCTGTCCAGCAGCTCCGCATTGCTCATACCGCCCTCGAGCCGGCTGGATTGCGCGCTTCCAATGTCAGCGTGCAGGATGATGTGCAAGTCTGCACTGCCTGTGCGCCCCAGGATCTCGTCCACAATTTCGCGCGATCTCATATCTACATGGCAAACGTGGATCATCGGCGCCTCGAATGCGCCCGACCACAGGTTGCGCACCACCAACGACAGCACTCGCAGCACGCCGCGCGTCTTCTGGAAGTTCTCCGCCTCGGCCAGCTTATTGTTGAGGAACTCCACGAAGGTCGGATGGAACGGATACGTGTTGACCATTCGTTCCCGCATCGACGGCACCTTGTCCGCCGGGAGCATCTGCAAATTCTTGCTGTACATGTCCATGTACGCATCTGCGACCTGCTCCGCGGCGCGCCTGTCGATCTCTTCAAACAGGCGCTTGCCCAACACGGCCGTCAATTCGCTTTGGTCTACCGGCGTCACGGCGACAGCATCCCGCGCAGTCACGCTGCTTGCGCTCTTTTGAGCCCGCTCCGCGATGGTCAGCACCTCATCCTCCGTCATATCGCGCCCGGCGACCGCACCCAATTGCTTTTT
The DNA here is from genome assembly GCA_023511725.1 of Alicyclobacillus sp. Classification (GTDB taxonomy): domain Bacteria; phylum Bacillota; class Bacilli; order Alicyclobacillales; family Alicyclobacillaceae; genus JAIMAY01. The sequence goes on along the minus strand of JAIMAY010000063.1, from coordinate 1,527 downwards.
CAACATCTCCGTCTGCCGCGCAAACGCGTCGCTGGAGCTCGCCAGTGTCAGCAGTATGGCGATCCCCTCGTGAGTGCGCGCATACCCATGCAGGCTCATCAGGAACGCCGCAAGCTGCGCTGCCCCATCGGGTCGGGCCGCCTCCAGCCGCGCCGCGTACTGGGCGAGCTCGTCGAGCATCAGCAGTACCTTGCGGCCGCCGAAAACGCGATCGAAATACGTATTTCCTGGTGCCGCGAACGAGGTCGCCTCCTCGCCCAGCGCGAGGTACAGTTCGTCGCCGCCCACCTGCCGGGCGATTTCCCCCCACAGCGTGTAGGGCATCAAGTCCGTGCCCTGCGGTTTGTGCACCGGAATCTCATCCCCGGCCACGCCCACCACCGTGATCGACCCCGGTTCTGGAAGTGAACGAATCAAGGCGTCCCTCGTCTGACCGTCCGCGTGCTGAAACAAGGAATGATCCAAGAGCTGCTCTAAATTCCGGCCCTGATACGCAACATGAGTGCACGCAATCAAGGTATGCGTCTTGCCCCCGCCAAAACCCGTTTCGAGCCGCTGGATGGCGGGCACCGTCATGTCCCCGCGCAGCCGCTGGAACGTCTGGCGCAACACCGTGAGGAGCCCGCGCGTGGGATAGGTGGCCTCACGGAAAAACCTCGTGGCATCGAGATAGACGTCGTCAAGCCGACGTTCCCCTGTTTGATAGAAGTCGAGCACCGGCCGGAGCGACGCGGTGAATACCTCCAAGTTCAGGGTGCCTTGGATGATTTCACGTCGGGGTGTACATGCGTCCCGTATGTTCAACACCCGAAGCTTCCTCCTGTTCTGGTGCGGATATGATCTGTCAAGAAAGGCGTTCTGACTCGGATGGGTCAGGCTGCCAAGGCACAAGGCGCTTATCGCCACCACTGCAGCCGGAACGAGTGTCCAAGAGGAAATTCGCCACGATTGCACAATCTCCTTGCAGCGAGATTGTCTCGTCGATTCGCCCGCAGCGCCGCGGTATCCAATGCGGCAGACGGCGCCCTTGTTCGAGAGATTGTCGCGATGTTCTTAGAGTGGGAGAAGAGGCCAAGGGATATGGGCCCGCCCATGGAGAACAGCAACTTCCCCTGCCAGCAGCTTACCCTGCCGCACTCTGGTGTTCATTTCCATGATGGCGAGCCTTCCTGGCAGAAGGTCTGCAGACCTTTTACCCCACCGTCCCTCTGTGCAACAGCAGCTTCCAACCAGATTGGCCTGACGTGTGCAGCGCATACCGTTTGTACACGGTGGCACCGGCCCAGATCAACAGCCAGATCACCAGCATGTCTCCTGCAATGGAAACGGCAACCTGCCAAGCCGGGACGTGTGTCAACGCCACCCGCGCAAACATCGCGATTGGCGTGCAGAGTGGAACGAAGGATACGATGACCGCCCAGGTGCTGTTCGGTTGGATGAGCACCACCATACTGGCGTAGAACGCGAGGACCAACAGCAGGGTCACGGGCGTAACCACCGTCTGCTGCTCTTCAGACCGGTGCACCA